>NZ_JCAUAZ010000015.1:0-124815 GCF_059692215.1 Paenibacillus sp. J22P51
TGACCAAAGCCCAAGCACAACAAGATATGTTCGAGTACATTGAACTTTTTTACAATCGTAAAAGGATCCATGGCTCTTTGGGTTACCTTTCACCAGTTCAATTTGAAAAAAACTATTACAGAGTCGTTGGTTAATTCTCTTAGCGAGTGTCTACTTAGTTGACAGAGGTCCAATTTTCCAGTTAAAGTTGTAAAAATGCGAAATTGCACGGAAATAGCTGTATGTTTTCCAGTTAATGCTCAACACGGGTGAACCCCAGAGTTAGCGCCGGGTTTCCCTGTTCATCCATAGACAAGAAACAAGCTGAAGCGCTGCGCTTCAGCTTGTTTCTTGTCTAACGTTCAGGTCGTTCCTGAAGGACCTTCAAACTAATCCATGTGCTCAGGCTTACTAGCTAGCCAATCCTCAAGCGTAGCTACACGTGATGGATATTTGTAGCTTCTCGCTAGAAAGCCTACACCATGCTGCAGCATGGGATCTTGATCTGTAGGCTGATAACGCAGATCAACACTCCAGCGAACCTCATTGGACATATTCGGGGTGGACATATGGAGACAGCGATCGTTGAACAGAATCGCGCTTCCAGCGGGTACAGGCAGGGCTACCGTTTCCGTTTTGCCAAGCTGACTATCTTTGAGTGCTGTATACCCTGTTCCTGTGTAGGTTTCACGATGCCACTTGAGCACACGTTTGCGATGTGTCTGGGGCTTGATATGGAGGCACCCATTCACTTCATTCGCATCGACAAGCGGGATCCATACGGTAATAACGGGATTCGCGTTTGCATCCGGCCAATACGATTTATCTTGATGCCAAGGAACTGCGCCAGCAGCTACTTTCGGGACCTTTGGGCGTACGTTATATACCGGGTTAGAGAATAACTCTCCGCCAATTAACGATTCTACCGCGTCCAAAATTTTCGGGTTGCTCATCAGGGTGAAGTAGCCAGGGATGCGGTCTCGCCAGCTTCGGCCGTATTTCAGGAAGTTTTCGGCGGACAAATCCTGAAACAGCTCAGCTAAGCGATTTGGAAATGGCCGATCCTCAAGCTTATCCGTGATAAGTCCATCCGCGAACAGTTCATCCGCAATCATTGAAACCTTCGCATTCATCGCTTCTCGAGCAGAGGCTAAGTCCTCTTCCGACAATAAATGAGGGATGATGAGATAGCCTTGTTCCTCGTAAAACTGCGATTGCTCGGTAGTTAAACTTCCGCTTCCATTTTGCTTGATCATCCTACTCATCCTCCAACATGTGTTGTAATATAGAAAATAATAACATTCCATGTGGTAGTTGTATTTGCTTCTGTGTTCGTCTATTGATCAATTCTTCCGCTCATTCATTTCGTAAATTTACTAACGATTGTGAGGGTTACGATGACTTCCTTATCTTCCATTAATCCCTATGTAAGAGTGGGCCATTATTATCAATTTCCAATTAAACGAAACCAAGCTGAGGTAGGCAGGATCGGGTACTGCTATGCCTTTCATTTCGTCGCCAGTGGCAAAGGAACGGTTTCCGCCCAGGGGAAAACATATCCTGTGAAGAAAGGTGATCTGATCTATTTTCCACCTGAGGTTGGTCACTCTTTTTACGCCAATACAGATCAACCGTTAGCCACCTACAATCTGTATTGTGATCTCTGGAATTATAAATTGAGAAGTGGTCAACATCTCTTTTGGGACGAGTCTGACTTTAATTGTGAGTTGCTAACGCCTATTGTCCCGTGTCCAGAGCTGGCCATGCTACCTGTCGTGACGCCCATCCAACATGATGCTTCACTTGGTCAATTATTCATACATGCTGTGACTCAATCGAGGAAAAGTGACGACTACTCCGAATTAATCGTAAGCAATCTCCTCAAAGCATTCCTTCTTGCGCTTGTACAAATCGCTTCAACGCCACACTTCATCGATTACCGAATCATCCCGATCATCGAGCGCATGGACAGGGAAGCGAATGCAAGTCGAGGTTATGATGAATGGATGAGCCAATGTGGGCTTCGCAAAACTCAATTTCATGAGCTATTCAAGCAGGCTACAGGGATCTCGCCCAAAGCGTACTGGACCAAAGCCATTATGAGGCAAGCGGAAGCAGCTTTGTGGGAAAGCAATCGCTCCATAACAGCCATTGCGGAGGATTTCGGTTATTCGTCGGTCCATCATTTTTCCAAACAATTCACACAATTCCATGGTGTTTCGCCAACGGAGTTCCGAAGGAGGAAGAGTTAGTTGGGAAAATGGTAAAATCGCACTCATTAAATCTCGCTTGCCAGCCAAGTTGTCATAGAAGCAATCCTATCGAAGTAAGGTTAAATAGAACAGGAAGGGGGCGGAAGGATGCGTTGGCAATTAGGCGAAGTAGCCGGAATCGTCTGGGACATTCGACTCGGAGACCTTGCTCATCAGGATCATGTAGAAATGAGCGGGAAAGAGGTTTCCCTTATCGTGACGTATGGCATAGATCCGGAAGGAGGCGTTATTTTAAAACGCAAAGTGGTGTGGCCTCGTCTGCGTACGATTCCGAATGATACACATGCCAGTTTAATGGAGGAATTCGGACAGGAGCTTATGCCGAGTATGCGTGTTGGGGGTCAACCTGTTCAGGAAAAGCTGTTCAGAATTACGTTCGACGGGATGCTGCAATTGGCCTCTGTATCCGATCAAGGGGTTCTTGTACGTAGAACTGTATTTACGGCGAGAGATAAACCGTACGCGCTAGAACGCGTACAAGTTCAGAACTTGACGGAGGACGCTGTGCAGCTCGAGATAGAGCGGATAGCAAAATCACATTATCGCAGAGGCACCAAAGGGATTTATGTGGTGGAAGCAGGACATAATGCGCCAGCATCCGTGGTGCTGGAAGCAGGTGAGACGCTGGAATTCATGGGTTGGATTTGTGCTGCGACCATACAAGAGCCCAAAGAAAGTCTGGACGTCGTAAACGAGGAAGGAAAGCGGCGGCAATTCTTGAAGGAGCTGAGTTCGTCCTTGCAGCTTGAAACGCCAGAGCCTCATTTGAACCGGATGTTTGATCTTGCCAAAATCCGCGCGGCGGAGAGTGTATTTCGCACCAAGAGCGGTTTGATGCACTGCCCCGGAGGTGGATCCTATTATGCTGCAGTCTGGACCAACGATCAAGCGGAATATGCGGGGCCATTTTTTCCTTTTCTAGGAGAGAAGGATGCGATGGAGGCTTCCTTGAATGCCTATCGCCTCTATATGCCGTTCATGGGGCCTGACTATCATCCCATTCCTTCTTCCATTATTGCGGAAGGGGTAGATATATGGGAAGGTGCTGGAGATCGGGGCGATGCAGCGATGTATGCCTATGGTGCAGCACGGTTCGCGCTGGCAAGCGGCAGTCATAGATTAGCGGAGGAGCTGTGGCCTGCTATCGAATGGTGTTTGGCATTTTGCAGGCGGAAACGTACCAAAGATAGTGTTATCGCATCCGACTCGGATGAACTGGAGAATCGCTTTCCCAGCGGTGACGCTAATCTTTTCACATCCTCTCTCGCGTATGGTGCACTTCTGTCCTCGGCACAGCTTGCACGAGAATTAGCCAAAGCGGATACCTCTTCACGTTTAGAGGAAGAAGCCGTGGCGCTGCGGCAAGCGATTGAATCCCATTTTGGTGCAAACGTTGAGGGGTATGAGACTTATCGGTATTACGAAGGGAACGACATTCTGCGTTCGTGGATCTGCGTGCCGCTGACGATGAATATCTTAGATCGTAAGGAACAGACCATCGCAGCCTTGTTATCTTCCCGATTATGGGTGAACGGCGGACTTGTCACGCAAGCGGGAGAAACCACGTACTGGGATCGATCAACCTTGTATGCACTGCGAGGTATTCTCTATTCAGGTGAAACCGAGCAGGGGATTTCGCGACTACTCGAATACTCTCGTAACCGATTGCTTGGCGATCATGTGCCCTACGCAGTTGAAGCTTTTCCCGAAGGCAATCAACGGCATCTTTCTGCAGAGAGTGCGTTATACGCGCGAGTGATCATTGAAGGATTATTTGGCATCATCCCCACGGGTCTTGACACTTTTACATGTTGTCCGCGGTTACCTGAGGCTTGGGAGACGATGGCGCTTCGATCTATCCGAGCATTCGATTCCTGCTTCGATTTAGTCGTTTCACGATGTGGCGATGGGGTAATGATAAAATGTAGAACTCCTGATAAGACAGAAACCTATGTGTGGAATCAGGATTGCCCGATTGCGATCAAGCTACGGTGAGTTGCATGGATGCCCTAATCAGACAAGTCAGTTTTGTCTAGATTAGGGTATTTGTCTTGTGGGAATGACGTAACGAGCTTGGGGACAGGCCGTACTTCCGCTTAAACAATTTGGAGAAATGAAACTCATCATAGAACTGCAGGTTAGCTGCAATTTCTTTCACGGATAAGGATGTCGTTTCAAGAGACACTTTGGCCGACTCTAATTTGAGCTTCAACATATAATCACTTGGAGATAGGCCAGTTATAGCGCGAAATCGCGTGAAAAAGGTCGTTCGTGCCAAACCGCTCAATTGAACAAGTTCTTCAACACGAATGGCTTTGTCTAAATGCTTGTGGATATAGAGAATGATCTTGTTCAGCTCTTTATGCTGGGGCATTGTTGCAACAGACTGTTCTTTGGAGAAGAGGAGTAAGATTTCCTGCAGCAGGATGTTTGTGGCATATACGCAGCCTATCGGCTGTTCGATCAACGTTTCAATGAGGCGTTCGCATTTTTGTAAGGCCTCACCTACTTTACCTGAAGAAACGACTTCACCAATGGGAAGTTGTAGAAAGCGCGGCATAGCAATCGAACTAAAATCAATAAAGTAAAATTTCCAGTCATTATCGTGACAGCGATACGAAGTAGTAACACCCTCCTGAACAATAAAATAAGTACCTGTGTGCAGTTCGTAGGAGGCATTATGTTGTGTTAGCCTTCCTGTTCCTTCATAGGTAATAAATACGCCAGGTACATCGAAACCATTGCTCTGGGTAACGTGATAGGCATCATTCGCCTGTACTTTCCAAATGGAGCTGAATTGGCAGGAAGGGACTTCAGATTTATCAGGTAAGCCATACGGGATGTTCATAAAGGACACGAATAATACACCACCTAGAATTGTTCCAACATACATGCAAATTACGGGTTTATCGTGAAAAATATTATAATTATGTACAATTATACATGAAATACATACGGCAATCCATGGATGATTTCGCGTTATTCCCTTACATTTAAATCATAAGACACCAATCACACGTTTGAAGAGGAGTGGATGTACACATGATGGTCAAAGTAGGAAACCGCGAATTAGAACTGAATGGGGAGCATTTAACGGAGCTTAGAAGCTCAAATGATATTTTCCATGATATTGAAGCGCTACGTGAGCGGATGGAAGAAGACGGTTACTTACTCATACGCGGATTTCATAATCGAGTTAAGGTACTGGAGGCTCGTACGAGTATTTTGGAGAAAATGGCGCAAATGGGCAAGCTCGATCGGGACACGCAGCTTGAAGAAGGCGTCATGGCGGACGGCAGCAAAACCATTTTCATGGGTGGGACCAATGAAGACTTGCCTGCGTTGTTGAACGTATTAAATGGCGAGCATATCATGCGTTTTTTTGATGAATTCCTTGGTGAACCGTCGCTAACGTATCATTACAAATGGCTTCGTGCTGTTGGTAAAGGGGATTTCACAGGGGCGCACTACGATATTGTGTATATGGGCAGAGGCACGCAGAATGTCTATACTGTCTGGTCTCCGCTTGGCGACGTTTCCTATGAGATGGGTGGTCTGGCTATTTGTCTGGGCTCGCATCGATTTGAGAAATTGAAGCAATCCTACGGTTCGAAAGATTCGGATCGCGATGGGGTTGGCCATTACACGGATGATCCGCTAATCATCACGGAGAAATTTGGAGGTAAGTGGGCAACAACAGAATTTCAAGCAGGGGATGTACTCATTTTCGGCATGTTCTTGCTGCACTGCTCACTCGAGAATACGACCAGCCAGTATCGGATCAGTGTTGACGCGAGGTACCAGTCGGTAAACGAGAAGGTAGACGAAAGATGGAGCGGCAAAAAGCCGAAGGGACACTTCAAATAAAAATCCTTTGAAATATTCCTACTCCGCTCAAAGTTTGTTATTATCTATTATGACTAGATCATCAGGGCCTATGGAAACATTTTAATTTAACGTGAAAATAGGTTATGATAGGTAATGAAATCATAATAGAAAGTGGGATCCATAGTGGGACGTAAGTGGAATAACATAAAAGAGAAGAAAGCTTCTAATGATGCAAGTACGAGTCGCGTTTACGCGAAGTTCGGCCTTGAAATTTATGTAGCAGCACGGAAAGGTGAACCGGACCCTGAATCGAATCGTGCGTTGAAGGTCGTCCTTGAACGGGCCAAAACGTATAATGTACCGAAAGCGATCATTGATCGTGCGATCAATAAAGCTAAAGGCAGCTCAGATGAAATTTATGAAGAGCTTCGTTATGAAGGCTTTGGACCTAATGGTTCCATGGTCATTGTGGACACGCTAACGAATAACGTAAACCGTACCGCGTCAAGCGTGCGTGCAGCATTTAGTAAAAATGGCGGTAATATGGGGGTAACAGGTTCAGTTGCGTACATGTTCGATGCTACAGCAGCGATCGGTATTGAAAATAAGAGCATTGATGAAATCATGGAAATTTTAATGGAAGCGGATGTAGACGTTCGTGATCTTCTTGAAGAAGATGAGATGGTCATGGTTTACGCGGAGCCAGAACAGTTCCATGCCGTTCAAGAATGCTTGAAAAATGCGGGCATCACGGAGTTTACGGTTGCCGAGCTGACGATGATTGCGCAGAACAACATCTCTTTATCGGATGACGCACAAGTCCAATTTGATAAAATGATTGATGCTCTGGAAGATTTAGAGGATGTACAGCAAGTGTATCACAACGTGGAATAATGGTATGAATAAAAAGCGGTGCGAGCTCCATGGCACTGCTTTTATTGTTTAATTTGAAATCGCTTACAAGGATGACTGTGGTAATTGTTGACATTGTGAGCAGTTTACGAGCCATGTGCATTAATAATTCAGGAAACGCTTCAAGTTTTCTTGAAAATAATGAGACCTAGTCAGCACGTCATAAATCTATCAATCGCTTGCGCCTCTAGCATCTAGGGGCGTTTTTTTCGCGTTTTATGGTATTTGCACGAAAATCACACGGTGATTTCAAGCTGAAAACCTTAAAAAAGGGCCCAAATTCCCCCCATTTACGTCATTTTGAAGTGCATGTAAACTAATTGTACACAAGTTAATTAAACTCATATATGAGAATAAAAAGATAGTGAGGAGAGATGACATGCGAATAAGAAAATTCAACAAAATGACAGTAAAAGCACTAACTGGTTTATTACTTGTATCTTCATTTCTTCCCTACCAAGTATTTGCTAGTGCTCCTTCTCAGCATCCAGAGAGTCTATTAAAAAGTCTCTCGGCTGTACAAAGAAAAGCCCTAACTGAATTAAAAGTAGGACGTCCTGTCATTTCTCCAGAAATTAATCTGAAGAGTTCTGCATTAACCAACGTGATTATTGAATTTAAGCAGGCACCTGCAAAGGTAGAAGTGATCAAACAAGCGGCAGAAGGCATTCATATTGCACCTTCGGCGGCTCAGCAGTATGCGGAAGAAGATCATGAGGTTTTTAAAAAGTTTATACAAAAAATGAATGGAAGTTCAACATCTGCACCGGGAGTAACTCCATTCGCCGTTGGAGAAGAAAAGCTGAAGATTACAAAAGAATATCACTATGCATTTAATGGTGTAGCGATGACCTTACCAGGTTCTGAAATTGAGGCGCTATTGAAATCAGGCGTCGTGAATCGAATTTGGAAAGATAATGTCGTAAAGCTTGATCCTAAAGAAGTGGCATTATCTTCATCTCAAGTTAATCAGCAAGTCCAACAACAATCAGATGACAATCGTATTCCTTTAGAAGGAATCGACGTTCTTCATAGCAAAGGAATTAAAGGAAAAGGGGTTAAAGTAGGCGTTCTCGATACAGGAATCGACTATAATCATCCCGATTTGAAGGCTGTTTATAAAGGTTATATAGCTCGACAGAACGTTGATCCGAAGACTATCGATCCTGCAACCGTTAAAGGGTGGGACTTCATCGATAACGATGCTGATCCCATGGAAACGACGTATAAGGATTGGGTAGATGTTGGAAAGCCTGAAGGAGCCACCTACTATACTTCGCATGGAACCCATGTATCTGGAACGATCGCTGGTCAAGGTACGAATAACGTTGCTACCCCCGCTTTAGGCGTAGCTCCTGAAGTTGATCTATATGCTTATCGAGTGCTGGGACCTTACGGGAGTGGACCAGAAAGCGGTATTATCGCAGCTATCGATAAATCTGTTCAGGACGGGATGCAAGTCATTAATTTATCGTTGGGCGCAACATATAATGATCCATTAGCCCCAGAAGCCATCGCGATAAATAACGCTACACTCTCAGGCGTAGTTTGTCTTGTAGCGGCAGGGAATTCAGGGCCGAATGAAAGAACAGTAACTGTTCCAGGAACGACTGCCCTTGGTATTACGGTAGGAGCAAGCGATTTCTCCATGACCATTCCAACGGTTTCGGCGAGCGTATACGCTAGTGTTTACACGCAGCTTCCAGATATGAAACTTTTAGCCAAAAATTTCAGTGACAACCTCGATGATTTAACAGGAAAAACATACCCGATCCAATACGCAGGACTAGGTATGAGCGCTGACTTTGAAGGTAAGGACTTTTCAGGCAAGGTAGCCTTGATTGGGCGGGGAGAGAATGCTCTGGACGAGAAAGTTGTAAATGCTAGAGCAGCTGGAGCAGAAGCGGTTGTATTGTTTAACAATGTCGATGGGGAAATCCCTCATTATACTGGACAAGGTCCCAAATTTATACCGTCTTTCCGGTTATCCAAGGCATATGGTGAATTCTTATTATCGCTTGATAAGCCTACGATTACGTTTGGATCTCTAAGCTCCATTGTAACGGAAGGCAACCGTTTGGCTGATTTTAGCGGAAGAGGGCCGGTTAATACGAATTACGACATTAAGCCGGACGTAATCGGTCCAGGTGTAGCCGTATATTCCAGCTATCCGGAGTATATCAATAGTCCTGAAGATGGGATCGATTATTCATCAGCTTATGCCCGTATTTCTGGAACTTCCATGGCAACTCCGCATATGGCAGGTATAGCAGCTCTTGTTTTACAACAAAATCCTACGTATACGCCATTTGATGTGAAAGTTGCACTGATGAATACCGCAGATGCCCTTAATGGAAATTACTCGGTTTACGAAGTGGGTGCTGGAGAAGTTGATGTTGTTGAAGCGGTTAATGCGACAACTTCAATTAAAGTAATTGCTAAGACGATTAACGAAGTAGATGGCGTTAGAGCTGAAATCGAAGACCAAACTGGATCCATATTTTTTGGGAACCATTCTAAACGTGAGAACATAGCAGTTGAGGAGAGCAGAAACCTGGTTATTCAAAATAGAAGTACTGATGCTAAACAATATCATCTCACGGTTGAATATTTACCAGCGAAGCCAGGTATTCCAAATGCTACAGCAAATGGTGTTACAGTGAATGTACCAAGCACTATCAGTGTCGCGGGTAAGCAGATGAACGATCTGGTAGCGAGCATTCAGGTTCCAGCTAATGCGGCATTAGGCAGATATGAAGGTTATATTAACATTGTTAATGCGGACCCAACTCAAGCTAATGAGAAATATCGGATTCCTTTTGCGGTTCGTGTTGTTGAACCGGGAATCGATTATATGCAATTAAGTAACCAGGCGATTATGACGAAACCGCCTGAAGTGAGCCACCCGTTTTTAGAAGATCCAGCTAAAATATTGTTTTTCAAATTGAATAGCATGATACAAACGATCAATGTGCTCATAACAGATAAAGACGGACATGTTATGGGAAGTGCTAATGGCCATACTGTTGATGCAGTTAATGCCCCGTTAGACCAAGAAATTTATATTTATCCCGTTGGCGGATGGGTGTATCCTTTTACTGGAGATCCAGCTCATCCAAGTATGAGTCCGAACTCCGTCGACTTACCGGAAGGTGCATATAAGATTAGAATGATCGCAACGGAAGCGAACGGTCACACTTTTATCAAAGAACAACCGTTTGTTGTGGATAATACACTGCCTGAACTCAAGTACCTAGACTATGCGCCGGGTGTCTACGAAGTAAGTGATGATATGTACACTGTTGAAGAAATAGACGGTAAAAGCTATCAGGCTATGTGGGTACATGCCAACGTACATGACGCAGCGCTTGATTCACTAGCATCGTCGAACATTACGCAATCTGCTAATCATCTCTATTATTATGAAAATCAGAATGTCTATCCTGATGGTGAATTCCCTGTTAAACCGAACGGAGATGTGAAGTTCGGCGTAACCAAGGATGACATCGCGGAACATCCATTAACGATGAATTTATTCCCGGTTGACATGGCCACAAACGGCCGCCTTGTTAGAGATTTCCAGCACTATGGCTTTATCAAAGCAGGATCAGATTACGTCTTACCAAAATATAATAAGAAAAAAGTATATTTGGGTGACGAGATCACCATGACCTTAAACTTAAACAATGTTCAAAAGCTAATCTCAGGAAACTATACGGTAGACTATTATAAGCATTTTGAATTTGTAAACGTTAAGGTAAATCCTGCTTTCCAAGCGATGGCTGCCCAAAAAGGCCTGAAGGTGAAATTGGATAACGCGGTCGTAAGTGATCACGATGTATACACCGAATCCAAAAAGATGGTGAAAGTCGGGGCCTCACTAACAGGAAACAATTTTCACGGATTTGATGGAGACATTGCCTTCCTAGATGTCACTTTTAGATTAACGGATGATAAGTGGTATTTGGAAAAAGATACGATGAATATTGAACAAAATATCGAAGAGTTTTTCTATATGAAAGATGGAGAAACGATAGCGACTAAAGCGCCTGTGTTTAATCAAATCAATGGATTTAATATTATTCCGAAACATTCGACCATCGCATCGGCAACTTGGGCGGAAGCATTTCTTGATGAGTATGGATACTTAGATTGGACTAAGGATTTCAGCAAAATCGGAACCAAAGTGTATGCGAAAGCAGCGGATGGAAAAAAATATGAAGGAATCATCGATCCAGGCGGAGTTTTCTACATTTACGATCTCCCTGTCTCTACAAAAGCTTATGATATTATTGTAGAGGTTCCGGGTCATTTGAAAAGTAAATTAACGGTACAATTGAGTAAAACGGAAGATGGCGAGCTTATAGGGACAGACCCGTGGCTTGCGCCAGATCAACCGCTCAGCTACGCCGGAGATGTGAATGGTGATGGGATGATCGACATTGAAGATCTCAAGAAAGTGGCCAAAGTTTACGGCAAGTCCTCCAAGAAAGAGGAGGATCTGAACCAAGATGGCATCGTGGATGAGAAGGATGTTCGTTTCATCGAAAAGAACTTCCTAAGAATTGATCCTGATGTCAAGGGTAAGCTGAAAGAGAAAGACGGGAAAAAAGGATTAGTTGAATACTTGCGTGAACTAGGTCTTGAGCCAATGAATTAGCAGCATAAATGCAAAAGAACAAGTACTCTTCGGAGTACTTGTTCTTCATGTTTTATTAATCATGATTCGTGCGATCTCCATCGCGTGATCAAATTGATTCGTCTTGGAATAATAGTCAAACAATTCTTTCTCCGAACTCTGAATTAGGTAGGTATTTCCCGACTCCCTAAACTTAGGTAAAGCAACATCACATAGATAGTGATGGTACTCGGATTCCTTTTTCTGGATTAAAAGGTTAAGGAGATTAAGAAGAAGGAAGTAGAAGGATTCCTTCAACTTCTTAGCTAGAGCTAGTCCGTCTCTTGTAATTTGGAGTAATTCGTCGCTAGGCAGCAGATCTCCATAAAAACAACTTCGAATATATCCCTCTAAAGAAAGCAGGTAAGTGCCTGTTTTCTTTTCTTTTAACTGTAATGACTGCTGATAGTATTTACTCGCTAGTTCATAGTTTTCTCTACGCATGTACTCATAAGCCAAATTATGTAGAACTCTTGCCTTTCGAATCGGTGCACTACAAATGTCACAGCTTAAAAGCAGTTTTTCAAACCGTCGAATCGTTTCTTTAAAGTCACGGCTTTTATCATCTTTGACTTGAATTAGCATCAGCATTTCAGCATCTATAATTCTTAAAAAGCTATTGATTCCTTTGAAAAAAACAAGCGATTTCTCAGCGTAAAAGTAGGCCATTACGGGTGACTGTATAGCATGGTAGGCTGAGGCCAAATGATAGTAATACTCTGGATTATTGTAATCCTCATGCACAATGGCAGTTAACGTATCAATGGCTTTTGAATACTCCTGTTTTGCCATATAATACATCCCCAGTACATGCTTGAATAAATTGGTTTCATAAGGAGGGGATTGTTGAAACTCCTTCTGAAAATGCTTGATAATCTTATTAGCTTTATCAGCTTGGTTATGCATCAGATAGTAGCGAGCCTTTAGCAAATTGTAAAGTGGTTGATAATCAGAGATCTGTATAAGTGGTTCTTTCTCTAACTCTTCATAAAGTGTATCCATATCCTCAAATAACTGCTCAATAATCACATCGTGCCAATGATGAAGACGTGTTCGTATATTTTTAAGGCGAATGGCCTCTTGTGAAATATCAATTTGAAGACGTTGGGATAGAAACGTAATAATTTCAGGAGAATACTCCGTGGATCCTCGTTCTATTTTACTAATATGCGTATCCGAGCAAATACCTCGCCCCAGTTGTTCTTGTGTTAATTGGGATGTTTCTCGATAGAATTTAATTATTTTACCTTCATACATATCAAATTCCCCCCAAAAAAAATAATCACGACTTGAATCATACCTAGGAATATAGTCGTGACTCCTAATAAGACTTACTATTTCATTGTACAACAAAAAATTAGCAGAGGCATCTTCAGAGAGGTAGCAGAAAATGCCAAAAAAGAGGGGGATATCCCTCTCTTTGCTAATTTGATATTTTTTTCACGTCAATCGACATAGACTTGTATGTGCCCAATCGTATTGTAGCCATAGCCTTTTACATTCCAAGCTGCCATTTCCGGTTGTGTGTTTCCTTGGGAATCCGATGCTCGAACGCTAATTTTGAATGTTCCCGATTGCTTCGCTTCCCATTTAAAGCACCAACGTCGCCAAGAATAGGCTTCATGGGGATCCAGCCACGTAGCGGGCTTCCAAGTATTCCCATTATCCGTGCTGATTTCAACAAGAACAACGGGATAAATGCCCGAGATCGCTGTACCGACTAGCCAATGTTCTCCTTTTGTGAGTACTTCCTGATCGGAGGGACGGGCAATCGTGGAATTTAAACGCATGGTTGTGACTGGCTCATCATCATGTGCGGATTGGTGATTGAGGATGTATTTGTAATCCACAGCTTGAAAAGGGCCTGTAAAGGGCTCATCAATAACCGAAATACGGTGTAACCATTTGACCGAAGCCATGCCATACCATCCTGGAACGATCAATCGTGCTGGGTACCCATGACGGTAGGGTAATGGCTTTCCATTCATATAAAGCGCAATTAACACATCTGGATGCAGAGCATCTTGGATCGGTAAACTTCTGGTATAAGCAATCACCCCAGGCATATCCGTCCTAACCCCTGTATCCATCCCCTCAAAGGTCACTTCAACCGCATTCATTCGAATGCCAGCTGCATTTAAAAGATCTGCAAGACGCACGCCAGTCCATATAGCATGACTACTGGCTCCTGACTCCCACTGCTCGCCACGTGTTTTTGGATGAAAAAAAGACCGCTTATCTCCCGCACATTCGAGCGTGACGGGTAACGAAACCAGATCCATGTGTAGAAGATCTTGATAACATAAATGAAGAGGTCGATTTACTAATCCTTCGATCTGAAGCCTCCACGTACGAGCATCCACATCAGGATAGGGAAAGTGATTCCGAATAAAAAAGAGATTCTCCGGCGTGATTCGACTACATAACGATACCATCGGGAATTCTTGGATTTCTGGTAGGAGTTTCCGGGTGATCAAATGAGGTGAGTACAACAAGGGGGACCTATCATCCTCTCGTAAAAAAGTCTTTACTAAAGTTATGATCCTCCCATTAAATTGAGATCACCTTCGCGTAAATCATATCAGCCAAAAACCACTACATAAACCACCAATACACCGGTATAAACAAAATTGACGTGATGATCCCGGCAGCCCCCATGGCGAAACCGCTCATACTGCCTTCTTCCTCTGAATCTTTGATGAGTCGTGCGGTGCCAATCCCGTGTGCAGCAGTCCCAACAGCGATGCCGATCGATAGAGAGTCTCGCAATCCGAGCCACGTCAGCAGCCTTCTGCCGACCATGCTTCCGAATAGCCCAGTGAGGACGGTCAGTACGGCCGTTAATTCCGGCAAGCCGCCGAGATGGCGTGAGATCTCTAGAGCGATAGGCGAGCTGACGGATTTCGGCAGCATGCTGAGCAGAATCTCGCGGCTCCCGCCGAGGAAGCCGACAAGGGCAGCGGCGCTGACGATGCCGGTCAACGATCCAATCGTAACGGCGATCAATATGCCGGTGATATGCTTTTTAATTAAGCCGGCATTCTTGTATAGCGGTACACCTAGAGCCACAGTTGCTGGCCCAAGCAGCACGGTAATCATATCCGCGCCCACCTTATAGGCGGAATAGGGGATGTGAAAGCTGAGCAGGATGCAGATGATCAAGCCTGAACATACAAAAAGCGGATGCAGCCACCGCCAACGCTTGTGAATATGTTGCGCAGCCGTGTAGGCTACTACACTAAGAGCGATGCCAAACAGCGGGTTCATTAACCAAGTTGAGGTGTTCATTTCATCCCACCTTCTGCAGATTTTTGCCCGTGTGTACCAGCATGAATCCGATGCCCTTTCTCCTCATGGCGCTGCATTTTAGAGGTAATGAATCCAGTTACAATCAGGACGGCCACAGAACTTCCTATGACGCCAACCCCGATGGAAAGCCAATTCGCCCCGATGAGGGGGAAGAAAGCCATGGTCCCAACGACAAAAGGGAGAAAAAACAACATCATATGCCCCGTAAACCAATTGGCCGTCGTTTCAACCCATTCAAGCTTAACCAGCTTCGTAAACAAGGCGATGGTAAAGAGAATTAAACCAATCACATTTCCTGGGAGCGGGATGTGAAAGCTCGTCTGGAGCCAGATGCCGATTCCATTAAAAGCAAGTAAAATCGCAAGTCCTAACATGTTGTCTCCTTCATAGGGGCACTCATGGCCCCTCTTATTTATCTCTGTTTCTGCCTACTGAGCAGGAATCCGTATCCTTACAGTCGTACCTTCGCAAGCTGACTATCGATCTCGATCACTTACGGATCTCCGAAATAGAAAACGATACGATTATGCACATTTTTGATTCCAATATGTGTTTCATCCAGTGTGTCTGAAGGCTGGGCGAGACGATTTCGCAGCTGTTGCAGCTTGATTTCATCCATGCCAATTCCATTATCCTTCACCTGTATGAGCAAGTCATCCCCCGATATTTGGGAAGATACCTCTAGCAACCCGGAAGGGAGGCTCCGTTCCAATCCATGCACAAAGGCATTCTCAATTTGCGGCTGTAACGAAATGCAAAACCTGCAACGCCTTACGAGAAGCCCGCGGGCAGCAAAATCGTGTTAGCTTTCATGAGTAAAGCGTGGATTGAAGCGTGATAAGTAATCCGAGCCTAAAGTGAAGGGTTCCCCGCAATAGGCTCAGAATCCTGTCATTTCCCCCGCCAGTTGCCGTGCCGGTAATCAGACGGCGTGGTTCCTGTTGTGCTTTTGAAAACACGCGCAAAATGAAACGAGTTCTTGAAGCCGCAGCGCATAGCGATTTCGCCAATCGATAAGCCTGTCTGCGCAAGTAATTCGTTGGCCCTCAGAATCCGATAATTCCACACGAATTTGATCGGTGTGATGCCTTCGTGCTTACGAAACAAGCGAACGAGATGCTCCGGAGACAACCCGACTTCATCGGCAATTGCCTCCAGCGAGAGATGGTCGTGGAATTGCTGTTCGATAATTTTCTTCGCATGTAGAACAGAAGGATGTGTATGCTGCGTTTGGCTGCTTGTCGAATCTGCAATAAATAGCTGAATGGCTGCCAGTCCCAGACTGCAAAGTGGTTCTGAGGCAGCCTCATATCGCAATCTTAAAGAAATGAGCATATCGGTTATCCGATTCATTTCTTCGCTAATAGCTTGTGTATTCGGTAGTTGCTCCAGCTGATTCCGCTGATGATCCGAGAGTTCATCAACACGCACGGCAATCCAACGATGCCACGTTTCTTGCTCTTTGGCGAACAGAAACTGTTCTTGATGGCCCGGCTTCAGGAGGATCACCTGCCCAGGCTGGACAACATGTGGAACATCATCAATATATACAGTCATGGAGCCGCTATGCAGCAAAACTAGCTGAAGATCAGGCTGAATACGTGGGCCGAAACGACTGCCGGGCGGGTATACAATACTTCCACTAGCAGCGTAGTGTATACGCGGTAATTGAATGTTATTATGTAACGGCATAATTAATCAATGTCCTTTTTTATCTAGAAATATCAATTGCAGATATATTGTCGTCAATCACAGCCATGTTCGAAAGCAGCGTTCGTCTGTATGCTAAGTATATAGTGCGAGCTTTCATTTTGAAAGGGGAAATGGAAATGGAGAGTCAACTCAAGGATCGTCTGACACCGATTGGGGAAAAAGAATTAGCATTTTTTCATGAGCATGGGTATTATTTGTTGAAAAAGGGATGCAGCGCGGATCTCATTGATGCCTTTAATGGACACATTCATAGTATCCGAGCTTCGAATGAGATGCCCGAATGGGCTCTCCCCAAAAAGGCTGGCTCACAAGTGAATGATAAAGATCGCTTTTCCGTCAGACTTTTCAATCCGCATAAGCATGACGGTTTCTCGCAGCAGTTGATGAAACTCCCTATTGTGCGGGGCGCACTTGCGCAAATGATGGGCGATGAAGCTGTTTGCGTGCAAAGTATGTACTTCTATAAGGAGCCGGGCTCCCCAGGGCAAGCGCCGCACCAGGATTATTACTATATCAAGGATGACCCGAAATCGATGATTGCGGCTTGGATTGCTTTGGAGGAACTGGTAGACGAAGAAAACGGCTGCCTATGGGTGATTCCTGGCACACACAAGCTAGGCTTGCTGCCACATGGGAAAGTGAAGAATCTCGAGGAACATGAAAGCTGGACAGATGAAACCGAGGGTGTCGATCTTGCACATGAGATTCCAGTCATCATGGAGAAAGGTGATATTTTATTTTTCCATGAGCTGCTCATTCACTCTTCCTACAAAAACCGCAGTAAAGATCGCTGGCGCCGCTCCTACGTGTGTCATTATATCCGCCACGATTCCAGCGTCTTACACCGTGAAGATTTACGTGTGAAATATCCGCTATACTAAACAGAAACTGGCCTTTCATCCCACAGATGAGAGGCCAGTTTCTGTTTTAAACTAGTAACATCCATTTGGGAAATCTTGGGATTGTTGCGTCCAGAGCAACACGGCTGGGCAATGTGGGGCGTTCCAGCCGTAACACTCGTTGTCGTGATGGGCGCTTATTTTATATGGTCACAGGGGTTAAGGCATTATTCGAGTGTGGCGGGATAAATTGTTCATTTCGACTGCAGTCGATATACATGGGATACACACCTTCCTGAATAGGAGAGGGAACCCTGCTGACAACGACGGTAACCGCTTCGGTGAGTGGTTCTTGCAGGTTTGAAGCAGTCTGTCTGAGGCGTTTACTCTTCTCGAAAACATCGATGACGAGATAGTACATAATACATAGCACGATAAAACCCAATCCACAGATTTGTAAGTTTTGCATCCTAGTACGCCTCCTATGAATCATTTTTCATAGATTAACGTATTTAGGATGCGATGTCGCTCGAAAATCGTT
This sequence comes from Paenibacillus sp. J22P51, assembly GCF_059692215.1. Taxonomy (NCBI): domain Bacteria; kingdom Bacillati; phylum Bacillota; class Bacilli; order Caryophanales; family Paenibacillaceae; genus Paenibacillus; species Paenibacillus sp. J22P51. The sequence continues at coordinate 18,073 of NZ_JCAUAZ010000015.1, forward strand.
GTCGTTTTCTGACATTTTGTCAAACGGCTTCAAATTATGTTTGTTCATCTTGACATTGTCAGTGAGAACCATTATCATTCGTTATAGTGTAGCTAAATGAAAATGATTATCAATTGATGACGGATGTGAACAGCAGCATGAGGGGGCGAGGGCGAGATGAATAATAGCGAAAGCGGTATTGGCGTCGGGACCTTGGAGGTCATTGCAGATTATCAGTTAGAGCGATGGCTGCACACCCTTTCACATAAAGATAATAGATCAACCTCCGAGGAGCTGAATTGGCAGCAGCTTACCCAATTCGCGGCCTATCATGCGATCAACGCATGGTATACGTTACCTGTGACTGCTCGAACGCGTTGTGTTTTAAAGAAAGAGTTCGAAAAAAAATGGACGAATAAAGTTCAAAAATTTGGGACGGATACCTTCTATAGCGAGGTTAAGCAGCTAGTCGTAGATCAGTTGTATCACATTCTGACGAACGAAAGTCGAAGCGAATGGCCGCTCCTTTTATTTGAAAGCATGAATGTGTGGGTCGAAGAGCTTGATATGGGATTATCCATGATCATTCAAGCGATGGAAGCCTCGCAACAATCCGTTATGATCTATAAATTTGTCATGGAAGACAGTGTGGCATCACTTGCACTGTTTACACATATGTCGGTTGTTTTTTGTAACAAAGCTTTTGGTACGATACCTGTTAAGCTGCAAGTCGTTAATCTGATGAGCGGTAAGCAGCATTGTATAGAGACGAACAATTTTACAATGGATCAATCACTGGATTATCTCAGACTTGTGAAAGATGTATATTTGGAAAGTCGCAGATGTACTTGCTGCAGAGAAGAGGGGTGACCGATCTGCTGATTTGGCGAGATATGATGGTCATATCGACGCGTGATTCAGGTGTTAAATATAAGCATGCCGATAAGACAAGCTTTCAAAGAAGCTCCCAGCGTTCCATGTGCGGGAGCTTCTTTTTTTTGGCATTTCAATAAACCTAAGCATGCCATATTCGCGGCATCGCCAATGGCTCTTTCCCAAGCTCGGCCCAAATATAAGACAGCAGCAGAGTGGCTTTCAAATCTTTAAAGTCAGGATCATCCCATAAATTTTGAATCTCACCTGGATCCTCCTTGAGATCAAAGAGTTCACCATAGGTTTGATTATAGTAGACGGTTAGTTTATACCGATCATCCACATACGTCTTCTGATGAATGGTCGTCTTCTCGTGATGGAATTCACAGATCGCATGCTCACGTACTCGTTCAGTATGACCTGTCCACACGCCACTTTGATCAACACCCGTCATGAAGATAGGGATCGGCAGGCCTGCCATGGAGAGGAAGGTAGGCGCGAGATCAACGAGGGACTGGATGGCATTTGAGGTTTTGCCAGCAGGAACATGACCTGGGTAACGAACGATAAATGGCAGCTTAATTAAATCCTCATAATGGAAGCCGCCTTTATATTGAAGGCCGTGCTGTCCGAAGAAATGACCATGATCCGTTGTGAATACAACGATCGTATTCTCGGCAAGTCCGAGTGCGTCAAGCCGATCCAAGATACGGCCAATGTGCGCGTCCATGCAGCTAATCATACCGTAATAGGTCGCTACGAGTTGTTTACGCTCACTTTCTGGCAGGTGGGAATGCGAGTGATAGCCATGAATGCCATAGCCGCTTTCTTGTAAATGAGAAAAGTCGGGATTCTCTTCCTGTGTTAGACGAAAGTGCGGCGGATTCTTCTCATGTTCGCCAGGCGTTACAGTTGGGATGGTTAACTTGTCCGGATCATACATCCTGTCCCATGGGGAAGGGACTAAATAGTCAGGATGGGGATCGAAGAAGCTCGACCATAGGAAGAAGCTTTCCTCGGATTCCTGGTACTGCTCCAGAAGGGCATTTGTCCTTTCAGCTATCCAGGTATTATAGTGAAACTCTTCGGGAATCGCCCAATGATGCAGCTGATCAGGGTCCATCGTTCCTGTCGGAGCTAAGAAATAATCGCGCCAATTGGTGAGTCCTTTCTCCTCCATCCATAGTGCATAATGTTGTCCCACATGTGCTTCATTCGTATGGTTACGCGCTAACTCAACATGGTCAAAACCATAGAAAGGCTGATCGAATGCTTTCCAGAAGTCGAGGTCTTGCAGGAGTGGATACGCTTCTAGCGAGGGGTATTCTTCTGTGCCTTTGAGCGGGTGGAAATGTGCTTTACCAATCAGCGCTGTACAATAATCTGCTTTCTTGAAATCTTCACCAACGGTATGTCGACTTTCCAAAAGCTTCGTACCGAGCGTCCATGCGCCATGTTGGCTAGGATATTGGCCTGTAATGATGGAAGCTCTTGTCGGTGTACAGGTAGGATTAGGACAATAAGCCCGGGTAAAGGTCGTTCCTTCCTGGACAAGTCGATCCAAATTTGGTGTGGATATTTCAGGATTAAAAGCACCAATCGTATTCCAATGCTGTTGATCACTTGTGATGAGAAGAATATTCGGTTTCTTCAAAGATCATCTCCACCTTTCATTTTGCGTAGTACACACTATGATTAGTATAAAAATATGAGGGAGATAACAACATGATAGGATGTTAGAAGTTGTCATTTTGTCTACTTTTAATTAAGCTAGGGAGAAGAGAAACAAGTGGTGAAGGAGGTTTGGGATGCAGGAGTTTGAGATGGAATTTGCGGATATGTGGTTTGCGATTCCTCACCCGTTTCAAGTTGCAAGCGGCTGTTGGATTGTACGCGCAGGTCAGAACATGGCCAAGTCTACTTATCAGATTGGACCCAAGGTAATTGAGCAGACAAGCTTTCATTGGATTATACAAGGCGGGGTAAAGGTGACTTCGCATGAGCGAACGGTTGAGTTAAGTGAGGGAGATCTGTTCTGTTTATTTCCCGGACGTCCTTATGTGTATGAAACGATGCATACGGAAGATAGCAGCAGTCCTCCGTTGAAGATGATTTGGCTTGCTATGGAAGGGAATCAATTGCCGCTATTAACAGCGGAGTTTGGACTTACCCCAGATAAATATTGGCTAAGCGGAATCATGAGCAACGAAGTTGGTGAGGCACTGCGGAGTGTGATAGGCATCGTTTCGGGATCGAAGAAAAACATGTTTCTTGAACAGCGGGCGCTCAGTGACCTATTTTATAAAATGAATCTGCAAGTGAACCGTTCTACCGCACGGGAGAAAGAGAATTGGCTGGCGCAAGTAAAGGATTTCTTCGATCTGCATTATACTGAACATATTCGTGTGGAGGATGCAGCCGAGCATTTTGGCTACCATCGGTCCCATTTATATGCAGCATTTATGAAAAAGTATGGCATCTCGCCGCAGCGTTATTTAGCCCGAAAGCGTTTGGAGAAGGGGGCGGATCTCCTGAAAACAACGTCGTTATCCGTGACGGAAATCGCCTACTCGTTGGGTTACTCCGAGCTTTATGCGTTCACGCGTGCTTTCACGACATATATGGGTGTCTCCCCAAGGACATACAGGAGTTAATATTACGATTTCTGCAGAATATCTGGCAGGCGTTGTCCCACAGGAGAGAGAACCCTTGTGGGATTTTCTTTTGACCGTTGACCATTATCCTTTCGGGTGCCATAATCGAATACAAAACGACGTAGGGAGTCAGTCAAGCATGAGTTTACGTTCAGTCATAGACGCTTATCGGCATATGAAGATTAAAAACAAGTTGTCGATTCTGATAACGATGATTATCGCGGTTTCGTTGACATTTACGATCATGATTCAGCAGTATGTGTTCTCGATCTATGACGGACAAATATATGAGAAATCCTCGCGCGTACTTAATTTATCGTCAACGGCGATCGAAACAGAGCTCAAGCGATTGCAGCAGCTTTCTTACCGGATTTTGGCGGAAGAGCAGGTTCAGGAATGGTTGACTCTGCTCAAAAAAAATCCGTCCGATTATGACCGCCTCATTATTAGTCATTATTTGATAGATCGATTGATCAGCTATTCAGGTGAGGAACCTTATTTATTTTCCATTCAAATTTTGGATGCCCAAGGAAACGAGCACGAAGGCGGCAACATTCTAAGGATGGACGAAGAAAGGAAAAAACATATTCTGAGTGTCGCAGCGGAGGGTAATGGGGAAAACCGATGGCTTTACCCGGATAACAACGATTCGGCATTGATCGCGACACGGGAAATTCGCTCATTTCATAAAACGAACTTTGACTTGGATTACTTAGGGACGCTTGTCATCCGAATCAATATTGAGAAAATCGTTCGCGATATTGCACCGGAAGAGGGCGATGTGATGATCGTTTCCGATGGACATGTGATATTCCCAAGTGATCCTTCCTTTGATTCGAGTCGAATTGCTAAGCCGATGAAAGCCGTTAAAGGGTATGAATTTCAGAATATTGACGGTGAAGAATATTTCATTGCTCAAATACAATCCCTGAACACAGGTTGGACCTATTTGAATATAACGCCATTTAATCAAATTTTTGATCGTATTGTATTCATTAAAGAAATGGTCGTATTCGTCTTCATTGCCATCTTCGTGGTCGTCATTTTGTTAGGAATACGATTCTCGTACAGCTTAACTCGACCGATAGACGAGTTGATGGTGCGTATGAAGCTGGCAGAGAAAGGGAATTTCGAAGAAGCGAATTTATTTCCGCCAGGCGGCCAGGTCGCAATGAATGAAATCGGGCTCTTACAGAGGAGCTTCCGGTTCATGATTGAACGCATCAATACATTAATTCAGGAGAATTATGCCAATCGACTTCTCATTAAGGAGACGGAATTTAAAGCCTTGCAGTCGCAAATAAATCCGCATTTTCTGTACAACACGTTGGAATCGATTAATTGGATGGCGAAGGTGAATCGGCAATCCAAAATTTCCGAGATGGTGGAAGCACTTGCGTATTTGCTTCGCCACTCCGTGGATCTGAAGGAACCAATTATTACGCTAGGTGAGGAAATTGATATCGTTCGAAGCTATGTGACAATTCAGAAAATACGCTTCGAAGAGCGGTTGGTGTTCAAGCTGGATGTGCCTGAAGAATTAATGGATCGCGCCATTCCTAAGCTAACGCTCCAGCCTTTGATGGAGAATGCGATTCATTATGCGCTGGAGTCAACCATCGAGCCTTGTGAAATCTCGATCCGAGGCTGGAGTAACGAAGAGGGAATCTACCTTGCGGTTGAGGATACAGGCCCCGGGATGCCGAGAGGCATGATTGAAAGACTGCGGAGTGGTGAAGTGACAACGAAAGGCAAAGGCATTGGTCTCCTGAATATCGATGATCGCATTAAACTAGCCTTCGGTGAAGCTTATGGGATTCGTGTGGATGAGACTGCTGAGCATGGCGCTTCTATCATTTTATGTTTACCGATAAGAACGGAGGAATAAGGGATGTACAAAGTATTGTTAGTTGATGACGAGAGAATAATTCTAGACGGCATTTCTCGCATGGTGGATTGGCCGTCCTTACAAACCGAGCTTATCGGGACCGCGCGTAATGGCGTCGAGGCCTTTGAATTTATACAGAGACAGGCTCCAGACATGATCATTAGTGATATTCGAATGCCAGGGATGGATGGACTAGAGCTGGTTGAGCGTGTTCATGAGGCGTATCCTCATATCCGATTCGTGCTGCTATCAGGTTTTGGTGAATTTGACTACGCGAGCAGAGCAATGCAATATGGCGTTAAACATTATTTACTCAAACCAACTAACGAAGGTAAAATCGGTGAAGCGCTGCAGGAGATTGTGGCAGAGCTTGAGCAGGAAACGAGTAAGGAGTCGTTCGTTCGAAACATGAAGGCAGAGCTTGAGAAAGTGATGCCGCATGTGAAAGAGCAATTCCTGAAGGAGTTCGTCACGAATAAAACGTATGGAAATTGGGATTGGGATTATTTCCGAAGCTTATTTAGACTCGACTTTGATTATCAAATTCGACTACTTCTGTTCCAATTGGAAGAAGGGTTCGAGTTCGAGCATCTGTTCGCTATCAAGAATATTGCCCAGGAAATCTTGGATAGTCCCCTTCTAAGTACAACGATTGGGAATCATGTCTTAATTCTTATTGAGGAATCAGATCACATTGATCAACTCCATGAGCGGATCTATCATATACGGGACACGTTTCAAATGTACTACAAAATGGATGCGACGATCGCGCTCAGTGAGCCGAGCCATATTACGAAGGCCAGACATCTGTATAAGCAATGCCTGCATCTCTTGAATTACCGCTTTTATCTGGGAGAAGGCAGCCTCATTACGCGTAAGGACACGGCGGTCTCCCAAGAGGTTTCGCCGAAGGAGCTAGGGTGGGACGAGGAACGGTTGAATATGTCGGTGAGATCCGGACATCGCGAGGAAGCGGAGGCAGCTTTGCATGCCTTTATCGGGGGATTGAAGGAAGCGCAGCTGGACATTGATGTGACGAAATCATACGTTATTCAGCAATTCGTTTCGCTTGTTCGGCAGTGTGCACCGGAAGAAATGAATGAGTATTTCACGCAAATTCCATTAATTGTGGAAATGAATACACTTCAAACGATCCAGACGTTCTTGGAAAATGTTGTTATTACGATGACGGAACGATTCTACGGGCTCAATAAAGTGAAGCATAGTGCAATTGTTCAAAAAGTGATCGATGTGATTGATGCCCAGCTCGGGAACTCAGATCTCAGCTTGAATTGGGTGGCGCATGATATGCTGTATATGAACGCGGACTATCTCGGGAAATTATTCAAGAAGGAAACAGGAGAGAAATTTTCCAATTATGTGATGAAAGCTCGAATCTCACGAGCCACAGAAATGATCGCTGATGATGCTGATATCAAAATTTTCGAACTCGCGGAGCGACTAGGCTTCGGTGACAATCCACAATATTTTAGTCAAGTATTTAAGAAATATCGGGGTTCAACACCTTCTGAATACATGAAATTGACAGACAATTCGTTATAAACAAATAATAACCAATTCAACTTTGGGGATGAAATACAGATGAAAAAAGTCATGTTCACTGTAATCTCGGCCGCCGTACTACTTGCAGGTTGCGGTACTAGCGGTTCTAACGGATTAACACTGAAGACGAGTGGCAAAATAAACCCAGTTACACTGAAAGTTGCTTGGTGGGGTGGACAAGCTCGCCACGATTATACGTTGAAAGTGATTGAATTGTACCAGAAGAAGCATCCGAATGTGAAAATTGAATCCGAGTATGCTGCTTTCGACGATTATTGGAAAAAGCTCGCGCCTCAGGCTGCTGCTAGTGGATTACCCGATGTATTTCAAATGGACATCTCCTACCTTACGCAGTATGGAAGCAAAGGACAGTTGGAAGATTTCGAACCCTATACACAGAGTGGCGTTCTAAATGTGAAGGATATTAGCATGAACAACCTTTCCGGTGGAAAAGTAGATGGCAAGCTAGTTGCGATTAGTGCTGGCTCCAATGCCCTTCAAGCTACGGTTGATCCGCAAATGCTGAAGGATGCGGGGATTACGCCGAAGCGAGATTGGACGTTTGCTGATTGGGAGGCTATTGGCGCTCAATTGAATGCCAAAGGGAAGCTGCTAGCTGCTGATCTACGTCATGATGTCATCTTTCCGTTCTTCTTAAGAGGCCAAGGCCAGAAAATGTACGGAGCTGATGGAGCTTCACTTGGTTACGCCGACGACAAACCTTTCATTGTTTTCTACACCATGTACAAAAAATGGTACGATTCTGGATACCTACTTCCGCTAGATAAGTTAGCTCAGAAAAAAGGAACGCCAGAAGACGATGAAGTGGTACTAGGCAACGCAGTTTCGTTGAATGGTTGGTCGAACCAATTTATCCTTGTCAACACAGCTGCGAAGCGATCACTTGATATTCTTCCGATTCCAGGCTGGAATCAGAACAAAGCACTATACTTGAAACCAAGCATGTATTGGACAGTTGCGAAGTCCTCTAAAGTCAAAGAAGAAGCTGTCAAATTCGTTGACTTCCTGATTAATGATATCGATGCGAACAAGATTATTAAAGGGGAGCGCGGCGTACCCGTTTCCTCCAAGGTGAAGGAAGCACTACTGCCGGATCTCACACCAGAGCAAAAGAAAGTATTTGAATATGTCGCTTGGGCTGAGAAAAACAGCTCCCAAATGGATCCTCCGAACCCGGTAGGTGCGATTGAAGTTGATACATTGCTCAAGGATACCGTTGAGCAAATTCTATACAAAAAGCTGACGGTTGAAGAAGGCGCAGCTAAATTTCGCCAGGATGCGACGGCAATTCTAGCAAAGAATAAGAAGTAATATGAGACAAGCTCCGCAGAATTCACTGCGGAGTCTTTTTTTTTGACATGGACGAGATGAATAAACCGCTTACAAAGTGTACGCTGACCTCGGCTAATTAAACAAAATGAACTGTTTTTTGCCTTCTTTGTGAGTCCAATCCTCTTTATAATACAGATAGAGAAGAGATGAGGCGTAAAGTCCTTCATTCCTGAGATCAAACATATAGGGGCTGATTAACAATGAACAAGCTGCGGGATAACGATAACCTAGTCGGGTATGTGTTTGCTTCTCCGTTTATACTAGGCTTTCTCATTTTCACGTTGTACCCAATCATTTCGTCACTTTACTATTCATTTACGGACTACAATTTATTTGAAGCACCTAGTGTAATTGGGTTCGACAATTATCAGAAGATGTTTACAGCGGATGATAAATATTGGAAATCATTAAGTGTTACTTTTACGTATGTATGTGCCAGCGTTCCTTTACGGCTTATTTTCGCTTTAGCGGTTGCTATGTTGTTGAATAAAGCGGCTCGGGGGATTGGTGTTTATCGCTCATCCTTTTATCTTCCTTCGTTGATCGGCGGCAGTGTTGCCGTTTCCATCATGTGGACGCAGTTGTTTGGTGACAAAGGACTGCTGAATTCCTTCTTAGCCGTCTTCGGCATTCATACAGACATATCTTGGATCGGAAATCCAGCAACAGCGATTTGGACATTGATTGCTCTGTCTGTCTGGCAGTTCGGATCGTCCATGTTGATCTTCCTTGCAGGTCTCAAGAACATCCCGTATTCCTACTATGAAGCAGCAAGTGTGGATGGCGCGAGCAAGGTCAGACAATTTTTCAATATTACTTTGCCGCTCCTTAGCCCAATCATTTTATTTAACCTCATCATGCAGACGATATCTGCATTCATGACGTTTACGCCAGCTTACATCATTTCACGTGGTGAAGGTGGACCCCTCGATAATACATTGCTTTATTCGCTTTACTTGTATCGCAGAGCGTTCCAGTTTTACGAGATGGGCTACGCATCGGCAATGGCTTGGGTCATGCTCTTGTTAATCGGACTTATCGCACTGGTTCTATTCCAAACCTCCAAGTACTGGGTGTATTACGAATCGAAGGGAGAGCGGTAAAATGCTCAACGTCAGCATGAGAAAAACCTTGAAGCCTTATGCGTATCATATTATTGTTGGCGCAATTGCCTTAATGATGATTTATCCCATTCTTTGGCTTATTGCGAGTTCACTTAAACCGAATGATGAGATTTTTACAACCACCTATAGCTTAATACCAAGTAAAATCGCCTGGGAGAATTATGTGTCAGGTTGGAAGGGCTTTGCTGGAAACACATTCGCTACTTTCTATCTCAACTCGTTCTACATCGTTATTTTGTCGACGATCGGAGCGGTCGTGAGCTCGGCATTAGTTGCGTATGCATTCGCGCGCATTCCGTTTGCAGGCAAAAACATCTGGTTCACCTGCATGATGATTACGATGATGCTTCCGCATGACGTCACCATCATTCCACAGTATGTGATGTTCTCGAAGTTGGGCTGGCTATCTTCATTTAAACCAATCATACTGCCGCAATTTTTCGCGATTCCATTCTTCATTTTTCTCATTATGCAGTTTATCCGCACGATTCCTGTCGAGCTGGATGAAGCGGCGAAAATGGACGGTTGCAGCAAATACAGTATTTTCTTCCGAATTCTAGTGCCATTAATCGTACCTTCACTTATTACAGCGACCATTTTCTCTTTCTACTGGCGCTGGGAGGATTTCATCAATCCGCTGCTTTATTTGAATAAACCTTCGCTTTATCCAGTGTCATTAGCCCTCAAGCTATTTCTGGACGGCGATTCACTCAACAACTGGGGCGGGATGTTTGCAATGGCATCGTTGTCACTGATTCCGATCATCATCGTGTTCTTTATTTTTCAGCGTTACATTGTGGAAGGAATTTCTACAAGCGGTTTGAAAGGATAAATTATGAGAGGGGATTTATTGGACATGCCGAAATTAGTTTTTAATGAAAATGAGATTAGATCAGCAATCGACCGTGTGGTAGACCGCACGTTTCGCATGGACTTCGGTTGGGATTGGCCAGGCGGTGTCGCGTTTTATGGGGTTTGTGAAGCTTATGCAGCGACTGGGAATGAATCTTATCTGACCAGGTTGAAGGCTTGGGTGGATGAAAATATGGAGGATGGCTTGCCGAGGCTCTCGGTCAATGCGGTGTCCATCGGACATTCCCTTCTTACCTTGTATGAAGTGACGAAAGACGAGAAATATCTAGACACTGTCAAGGAAATGGCTGATTTCTTGACAACACAAGCGGAGCGCTTTGGGGACGACATTCTCCAGCATACCGTTAATTCCGAAACGTATAATTTCCCAGAACAAGCCTGGGTTGACACGATGTTTATGGCGGGTTACTTCCTACTGCGTGTCGGTAAATTGCTTAATAACGAGGACTACTTCGAGCTTGGCTTGAAGCAGTATCATGGACATGAAAATGTTCTACAGGATGCGAAAACCAATATGTATTATCACGGTTGGGACAACATTGCTCAGAACAATATGTCCGCCATGTTCTGGGCGCGTGGGAATTCTTGGGCATCGCTAACGATGGCGCGTGCGCTCCATCTCGTATCAGTTACACATCCTTCGTTCATGATCATTGATGGTTCACTTCGTGATCAACTGAGCTCACTTGTCCGATTACAGGATGAATCAGGCTTGTGGCACACAATTCTGGATGATCCAACTGCGCCTCTAGAGACCTCCGGCTCTGCAGGTATTGCTACGGCTTTGCTCACGAGAGGACGACTATATAACAAGTATACACAGAAGTCGATCGACGGTATCTTGGCTCGCATCACCGAGGAAGGCACCGTAACAGGCGTCTCCGCAGGGACAGCGGTTATGGAAAACGCCGAAGGCTACAAAGGCGTGCCTGACAAACGCATCCAAGGGTGGGGACAAGGGCTAACCTTGACGTTCCTTGCCGAGGTGTTGAATTCGAAGAAAAATAGCTTCGGGAATGGCTGCTGAGCGGAACCAACAAACTGGGTCGTTTTCCGACAGTGGTTAGATGGAAATTATACAGTTCATTTCACGCAATATCGTTAATAATCAACTTTAAATGGAAAACCTCCAGCTAATATTCACATTCCCGCGTTAATCGCAGCGAATGCTCGAAAATAGCTGGAGGTTTTCCTGCTAATTCCCAATAATCCAAGAAATAAAAGAAAATAGATGGACATTATCCATCTATTTCAAGTAGTAGAGCTTTAGTTTTTCGCGCTTCCACGCATCATTCACATTTCGCTTGCCACCACATGCCAGCACTCCGCGCATGTAACGCTTGAAACGCTACCTATTTCGTTCGCCCGTATTGCTTGCCCGTGTCGACCATACGCCGATACAATTTGCGATTTGACATATTCTTCAAAGGGTAGAACTGAGGCCGTGTGTTCACTTCCAGAATCCACGGCTTCCCCTTTGAATCCAGTGCAACGTCGAGCCCCAGTTCTCTGAACCCTTTCTTATGACTATCAAAGTTGTGCCCAACGGAGACGCCTAGCTGTTTCAATTCCACTTCTCTTTCATGGATAATTGGCTTGGAATAACCAGCGCCTAGCATTGTCGGCTGGAAGTACCCAATGTTCCCGCCTTGATTATAATTGGTTGCTACCTTACCCGGTCTGCCGATTTTGGTGAAGATTCCAGTACTGATCCATTCACCTTGATTCGTCTTCTGCACCATGACGCGAATATCGAAGGGTCTTCCTTTTGTTTTGGCGAGTTGAATCCCTTTCTGCAGTAAAAAGGAACGATCATCGGCGAAATGAGAGAGCTCCTTATACAGACGTTTCTCCGACTTGAAGAAGGTTTTTTTTCGATTCAATTGGGTTAGGAAGCCGCTCGGTTTCCGCTTAATACGAATAATATTCGAGCCGCCTGAACCGCCTGTTGGCTTAAAGAAGACAGTTTTATAACTAGAAAGCATAGAACTCAAATTACTTTTCGTAAAAAGCACGGTTCGAGGGACATATGGGCGTAATTTAGGCTGCTGAAGCAGCCATTCTGTTTTACGCCATTTGCTTTTAATTGAACTGCTTTTATACGTGGGCATAGGGCGTACACCTCTTTTTAGTCAGCGTATGTGAACTGACTCCTGCTTGTCAGTGCGTTTACCTAGCAACCACATCTTTAATAGTTCAATTTTAGCTAGTAAACTGAATCACCTTATGCTCGTAACGGCCTAACGTCAGCTGACCCTCACTGTATCGTGTACCTGAGATTGGATCCATGCCATCCCTTGGAAGCGTCACACTGCCGCCCGCACCATCCATATTAACCACGACCCATACCTCGTAACCATCGCCTCGTCTCGGAGCGACAATCGTACCTGCGGTCACATCCGTGCGCAGGGTAACACCAGCATCATCCGCATACTGCAAGATGAGGCTATTCAACAACTGTTCGCCTTCTTCGCCAGTCGGCATGGAGCCGAGCATCACGATCTTGCCTTTGCCATACGCGCGTTCAGTAATGAAGGCATGTCCCACCGCCAAGCCTGATTCGATGGTTCCAACAGCAGTCGCTTCCTTCGCCTCGAAGACGGAGCTCCAAAGTGAAAGAGGTGCAGCGACGCCAAAGGCACTGCCGATTGTGCTGCTGCCGTCCATCGGAAACGTATAGACCGTTTCCACACCAGCGAGCTGCTCCAATTCGCCGAGCGCAGCATTCGTATGCATCGTGTGTTCTTCAGTGCGTCCACCTGAGAGAGGACCAACAACCCACACACCGCCTTCGGCAACAAACGCAGCAGCACGCTTCATTAGATCAGCGGAGATATAAGGAAGGAAAGGAGTGAACAGCAGCTTGTAGCCAGCTAGTTCTGCACCTTCCGGCACAAGATCTCGATGAACTCCTAAGTTCAGGATGCGCTCATAGAACCCGGTCACCAGCCCCCGATGATTCAGCTTTTGATGTGGTTCGGTTTTCAGGAACGCTTTGGATCGATCCGAATACGTCATGGCAACTTCAGCTTGCGCCGGCCGTGTTGCTAGGATCGTAGCTTCGATTTCATGTCTAGCTTGCTCGACCTCTAGCACATTAGCGAAGCCAACCGTAGGCTTGCCCCATGTACTGATGACAGAGCCGTGCGGCTGTTCGCAGCCTGCGCGCTGCTGTCTCCAAAGCCAATAGCAGAAAGCTTCTGCGCCTAGTGCATAAGCGGCTACCGCTTCTGCTTCGAGATAGCCATTCGGATGCGGCTTCGCATAGCTTGCAAGTGAGGCAGCATGGGAAGGACTCGTTTCCATGATCCAATAATCCCGTCCGCGCTTAAAGTTCCGCCACAGATCGTTATTTAATAAATAGTTGGCGGGGTGATCATAGGTCGCATAGGTATCGAAGGAGGCAAAATCCAGCTCGCGGAATAATCGCTCATTGTCTACGCTGAAAGCAACACTGCTGTTGTGGGTGATCGGCGCATCCGAGAATTGACGGATAATGGCTGCTTGTTCATTTGAGAACTGGGCAATTTTTTCCATCGAGAATAGTTGGTACATCGTGCTGAGGGAGGAGTTATGTAAGAATGGCGCTGGACCAGGCTGTGGTACTTGGTCGAAGCTCTGGTAATATTCGCTCCAAATTTGTGTGCCCCATGCCTCATTCAACTTCTCAATTGTTCCGTATCGCTCTTCTAACCAAGAATGCCACTGTGTGAGGCAGGTTCCACACATGCATTCGGACACATGTGCTTTGAATTCATTATCGATCTGCCAACCGATTACGCCTGGCAAGCGACCAATCGCCTTAGCGATGTGTTCGGTGATGATGGCCGCCTTCTCGCGGAAATAAGGATGATTCGTACATGCATGCTGGCGTGAACCATGGCCCATGACTTGCAGCTGCTCATTCACATACATCCGCTCAGGATGTCCGTGCGTGAACCAAATCGGAGGCGTTGGTGTTGGTGTGCACATGACGGTATCGATTCCATTTGCATAAAGGAGGTTAACCATTTGTACAAAAAATCCAAGATCGATATTGCCCTCGGTTGGCTCCATATTCGACCAAGCGAATTCACCAATTCGCACGACATTCATTCCAGCTTGCTTCATTAATACAATATCTTGTTCAATGACCGCTTGATCCCAAAGCTCAGGATACCAGGCCGCACCATGATATAACTTGTTTCCCATTTCCATCAACCATCCTCTACATCTAAAAGTTAGTTTCTACTATAAGTGCTACCATGCCTCAGGGGCAATAACACATTCTTGCTGGAAATATTAGGGGGGTTCAACTGTTTTGACGGGTTTGCACTTTCTTGATGCTGGTCCAATTCAAGCCTTTGGAAGGGCTTACAAGAATGTCTGATAGGCGGAAAATGCCAAGCGATGCATAATGGGGATACAACGCTCACAAGGCGATCATCGTGGAGGTGAAGAGGATGAAGCAGGCTGCTGCTCCTAACAGCAGAGAGATTGTTCAGATGTCCCAGGCGAAGGGGCTTCGCAGGTCGCAGGTGTGGGGAAGGTTGCGTAAGGATAAATGGATTTACCTACTTCTGGCACCAGGCTTATTGTATTTCATTATTTTCAAATATGTCCCCATGTGGGGCGTGCTGCTTGCCTTTAAGAATTACCAACCCTTTCTAGGATTTTGGAAAAGTGACTGGGTCGGCTTAGAGCACTTTCGTGTATTTTTTCAAAATCCCGAATTTTTCATGCTCCTCCGTAATACGTTGTTGCTCTCGTTATATAATCTGGTGTTTTACTTTCCAGCACCGATTGTACTTGCACTCTTACTGAATGAGATCAAGGTAAGTATGTATAAAAGAACCATTCAGACCTTGATCTATGTGCCGCACTTCATATCCTTAGTGATCGTGGCCAGCTTAACCTATGTCTTCCTAACTACGGAAGGCGGACTCGTAAACGAGCTCTTACAGAAGTATTTCGGGTATAAAATTAACTTCTTGGCGACCCCGGAATGGTTCAGACCGATGATTATTATGCAAACGATGTGGAAGGAATGTGGCTTTGGAACGATTATCTTCTTGGCAGCACTGGCTGGTGTGGATGTAGAACAATACGAAGCAGCCATTATGGATGGGGCCAATCGCTGGAGACAGCTGTGGCACATTACGCTGCCATCGATTCGCAGCACCATCGTTATCCTGCTCATCCTGCGCATGGGAGATGTTCTGGATAATGGCTTCGAGCAAATATTCCTCATGCTGAATCCTTTGAACAGGGATGTAGCCGAAGTATTTGATACCTATGTGTATATGATGGGGATCACACAAGGTGCGTTCAGTTACAGCACGGCTGTCGGCTTGTTTAAAGCAGTCATTGGCGTCATCTTAGTACTTGGCGCGAACTGGACAGCGAAACGTTTCGGACAATCTGGCATTTACTAATACGAATATTATAGGTAAAGGAGGAGAGAGGTTTTGGCGAAGCAATATAAGAGCGTTTCCGGAACCATCTTCGATGTAAGCAATTATCTTGTACTTGGTGTCATTGGCATAGTTGCCATTCTGCCATTTCTCTACGTCATAGCAGGGTCTTTCGCATCTGATGCGGAGCTGACGAAACGCGCAGTATTCCTCATACCGGAGACATTTACATTGACGGCCTATAAGTTTATTTTTTCGACGGATACGATTGTGAAAAGTATTGGCGTATCGCTTTATGTCATGGTCGTCGGTACTTTCGTTAACCTCTTCTTCACGGTGACGATGGCTTATGCGTTATCGAAGCGGAATTTAATGGGACGGAACACCGTGTTAAATCTGATTATTTTCTCGATGCTTTTCGGCGGAGGATTAATTCCTACCTATCTCGTTATTCGCCAGCTTCATATGCTGGATACGTTCTGGGCGTTGATGATCCCAGGGGCGATTAGCGCTTTTAACTTGATTATTGTGAAAAACTTTTTCCAAGAGCTCCCGCCGGAACTGGAGGAAGCAGCGAAAATCGATGGCTGCACAGAGCTCGGTCTCCTATGGCGAATCGTACTGCCGTTATCGATGCCTGTACTGGCAACCTTCACGTTATTTTATGCCGTCGGTCATTGGAACAACTTCTTCTCAGCCTTGCTGTACATCAACGATCCCGCCAAGTGGCCATTACAAGTAATGCTTAGACAGATTGTTTTATTGTCACAGGCTGCAGCTGGAGATCTTAATTCCATGGATCCGAATTTCGTGAAACCGCCCGAGCAATCCATCAAGATGGCTGTTATCGTCGTGGGCACCATTCCAATTTTGTTTGTCTATCCGTTCCTGCAAAAGCATTTTGCTAAAGGGGTCTTGATTGGTTCGGTCAAGGGGTAACGGAATCAGATAGAAGCAAGTCCATATCTTAGAGGAGGCATGTTAGATGAAAAAAAATGCGAAAAAATGGGTTACCGCAGCAACCGTTGGCACAGCTGTTATGACGACAATTGCTGGCTGTAGTAGTGACAAAGGGGGAACGGCGTCACCCGCAGCATCCGCTGCTGCAACAGCAGCGGCTGTACAGACGAAGGCTCCTGAGAACTTAGCTCCGCTTGATCTGAGCATCATGCTTCCTATCTTCAAAACGAATTTCCCGAAGGACGATGGTCCTGTTACGACCGAAATTGAGAAGAAAACGAATACGAATATTCACTTGGAGTGGGTGCCGAACGCATCTTATACGGATAAATTTAATATTACACTGGCATCAGGGAAGCTGCCTCAGATCATCTACGTTGGTGATGTGAAGAACCCGAGTTTCGTGAACGCTGCTAAATCGGGTGCGTTCTGGGAAATTGGCAAGTATCTGAAAGATTACCCAAATCTCAGCAAAGCGAACCAAGTCATTATGAACAACTCATCGGTTGATGGGAAAAACTACGGTATTTACCGTGGACGTGCTTTGGGTCGAAATGGTATTAACTATCGTAAGGATTGGTTAGAGGCTGTGGGTATGCAACCTCCGAAAACAATTGATGATTTCTACAATATGCTCAAAGCGTTTAAAGAAAAAGATCCTGACAAAAACGGCAAAGATGACACATACGGCATGGTATTGGTCAAATGGACGGGGCAATGGGCAAGCAGCTTTGATATTATGAAGCTCTGGTTTGGAGCGCCGAACAAATGGGGCGTTGTAGACGGTAAGCTCGTACCTGAGCATCAAACCGCAGAATATCTCGAAGCGCTTAAATTCATGAAGAAGCTATATGATGAGAAGTTAATCAATCAGGATTTCGCTGTGTTTGATTCAGCGAAGTGGAACGATCCAATTGCCAACAATCAAGCAGGAGTCGTCGTAGACGTAA
The DNA here is from genome assembly GCF_059692215.1 of Paenibacillus sp. J22P51. Lineage (NCBI taxonomy): Bacteria > Bacillati > Bacillota > Bacilli > Caryophanales > Paenibacillaceae > Paenibacillus > Paenibacillus sp. J22P51. The sequence continues at coordinate 35,683 of NZ_JCAUAZ010000015.1, forward strand.
CAGACAATGCCGCACGTATGGATGATAAAATTCATGCAGCGCTTGCGAAGGATGGCAAAGATAATCCTAACATTCACTATGTAGATAATATGATTGGCGTGACAGGCAAAAATGGCTTGAAAGCTCTGCCAACTTCTGGATTTGCAGGTATCCTGGCCGTTTCGAAATCCACTGTGAAGACAGAGGAAGAGCTTAAACGCGTATTGAAATTCTTGGATCAAATGAATGAGCCGGATCTTCAAACGTTAGCTGGCTACGGCATCGAAGGCAAGCATTATACGAAGGATGGCGACGCGCTAGTGGTGAGTAAGGATACAGCTCTTCTCGAATCAGAAGTAGAAGGTCTGAACCAAATGCTGCCATTTATCCCGGAAGATCGCGGTTTGAAAGTGAAGCAAACACCGCTTCGTTTGCAAACGACGAAGATTCAAAAAGAAGCAGAAGCGAACATCGTGGCGAACCCAGTCGAGCCATTCATCTCCACGGTTTACTCGCAAAAAGGCCAACAACTGGATAACATCATCAACGATGCGCGTATTAAATTCATCGTCGGTCAAAGTGACGAAGCGGCTTTGAAAGCAGCGTTCGAAACTTGGAAGAAATCAGGCGGGGATGATTTGGTGAAGGAAATGAACGATTTGTATGCAGCTGCGAAGAAATAAAGTGGGGAAAAGCCGTGTCCAGTGGACACGGCTTTTTTTATATAAAGGAAAAAGTCGGATCAATTGATCCGACTTGTACGGCGGCTTGTAATTGGCGGATTCTTTAGTATGGTTTCAAACCAAAACTAGTGCCAATCAGATCATTTCCTCTTGTCAATGTAAGTTAACAATGTGAGTATAAATAACCCAAAAGCAAACATGATTGAAAGAGATTGAAATATATCCATGTTCACAGCTCCACCTTTCCAGTAAGGTGTCCGCCTTGTACAAGTCGTCCTATTGTAAAGTTTAAAATAAAATGGATAATTGTGGTAGTGTCAATGGGACTATTTTTCTTTCTACATAATTCGCGTATTTTTGTTTCACTGCGAATCTCGCAATGTGGTAATTCTCAATCGGTTATGGAATCGATTATTGATTCTGAGCTGTTCGTTAACGGACATAGGAGGCGCTATTTGATTGAAATTAGCGATTTTGAATGGCTAACGGACACAGAAGACGCTGTCAACAGAAATTCCGACATCAATTCGCCTGTTATGTCCAAATAATGCCTTTCGTGTCCGTTAGAACCTGAAAAGATCGATTGGAGTAAGAATAACGTCATTGGTGTCCGTTAGGGAATGTAGACCATTACGGATGCCCTCACCAAAAAGTCGGAAAAGTGGTGTAACTCCACTGGAAATTAACTTCCTTCTTCATCACAAACGGTATACGCTCAAAGGTGAAGTTTTCGCTCCAAACTAAACTTTCGAACGGTTGGTGAGAGCATGTTACGAGCCTTAAAAAAAGGACTAGCAAACGGGTTAAGTAAGATCGTTGGTGGACAAGGACGCTTTTACAAAAAGAGTCTGATCATGATATTTATTGTTTCGGGTATTCCAGGACTCTTGATGGGGGTGCTCGTGTATTGGATGGCTGGCGGGCGCGTGGAAAGCGAGCTTCTTCAGCTGCATTATCGGCAAATTGAACAACGGTCGCAAAATATCGATGATCAATTAGGTAATCTGGAGCTGCTGCTATCTCATTGGGCGTTTGACAATAAATTTGACTATAGCTTAAATGGATATGATTTTGTGCGGAATTTCGAACGAACTCAGGATATCACGAGAACGTTGATCGCCATGCAGGGCTCGAATGCGATGGTGAAGCATGCAGAGCTTTATGTGGGTGGAACAAGCTCGGTTCTGTTTAACCCTGAATATATGAAGCTGGATGAACGTGCAGCCGCAACAGCTTCCAGATACGAACCTCTCATCCACGGGCAGCATACGACCTATTGGGCGCAATGGTCGTTTGATGCGAATCGTCCGGAGAACAAGGATCTAACGCTCGTGCATCAAATTCCAGGCGGTAGCCTGAAACCGTTTGGTGTGTTAGTGTTCCGTTTTGATAGTCAAAAGGTGGCGAATATGCTCAATACGCTAACGCCATACGAAGGCGGGGAGACGTTTCTGATCCAGAATGCTGGCGAGCTCTTCGTCTCAGCGAACGGGAACACATCAACTTCACCTTTTGTGGGCGCTCTGCGTGACAAGATAGCAACTTTAAACGGTAAAAAAGGTTCCTTCTTTATCGATTGGAATGGCTCTACATATACAGTTTCTTATGGCAGCTTGGCCAGAATCTCGGAGGACTGGACGTTCGTATCCGCATCGCCGATTTCGAACATTACGTCGCCAGTGGTATTTATATCCAAGCTGATTATCACAATAAGTCTTGCAGTATTGCTGCTTGCGGCTTTACTTGCCTGGCTGGCTTCTAGGCGTATCTACTTGCCAGTCAAAAGGCTGGTTTCGATGCTGGGAGGAAGCTCCTCCAACAGTCTTCAATGCGATGAATTCACATTGCTGGAATCTCAATGGATGCAATTGCATAATGAGAGCTTGGCGCTGAATACGAAGCTGACGGAACAGCTCCCCCACCTGAAGGACAGCTTTCTGCATCAACTGCTACAGGGATATTTGAATGCGTATTCAGAGGATGATTTGCGCCACCGAATGGAGCGTTTTAAATGGGATGTGAAGAATAAGCAATTCGTTGTCCTCTACGTCCAGTTAATTGGAATGTCAAGCTTGGAGGGGAACTTTCGGTTAGGGGAAGAGGGACTTGTCACCTTTGCGGCCGTGAATATGATCGAAGAGCTGGCTGCTCAATATTTTGATCAGAGTCATACACTCAACTTTCACGATCTGACAGCGGGTATACTACTTATTTTACCTGAGGATGAATCCTATACAGTTGCCTGCCAAACCTTAAGTGACGAATTGAAGCAGTCGATTAATCGTATTTTGAAAATGCGAATGACCATGGCGATTAGCCGACCAGTACCGCTGATATCCGATATACCTATGGCATTTGAACGAGCAAAGCAAGCGGTTAGCTATCGCTATTTTGAGAATGTGAACCAGATTATCGATATGGAGCATGACAATTTTGCAGGAGATGAAGACATGGAGTTGCAATATCCTTTCACACAGGAGCGGGAGCTCATTCAAGCTTTACGGACAGGGAAAGAAGGAGAAGCGAGCGAATTGCTAGTGTCCTTCCTAGAGGTCTTATCCTGCAAAGGAGCCAAAGAAATTGAGGTTCAGCAAGGGATGCTGCATCTGCTTGGTAATGTCCAACATGCCATCATGGTATCCGGAATTAACCCTAATCGCCTCTTCAAAGGCGCGAATTTGTATGAGCAGCTTTCTCAAATTCGGGAATCCACGAGAATTCTTGCTTGGTTTCAGGAAAAAGTACTGAGGCCTTTCATGAAGGAGATGTCAGGACGTTCTGACGCACAAGTGAAACGCATCATTGAACAAGCCATGATTTATTTGCAAAATAATTATAGACAGGATATTTCCCTTGATAATTGTGCAGAGCACACAGGGACGAACCCGTTTTTCTTAAGCAGATCCTTTAAGCAAGTAACCGGCAAAAACTTCATTGACTATTTAACGGAGCTGCGCATGGACAAAGCGAAAGAGTTGCTGCGGGAATCGGAAATGCGAATTAACGATGTTGCCGATCAGGTGGGTTATCAGCATACGTATTTCAATCGGATATTCAAAAAGCTCGAGGGCATGACGCCAACGCGCTATCGAGAACTCAGTCGAACTTCCTAAGCAACAATGTATAATGCCGCCAAGAAAGTGCAAAGGGGCCTTTCATAGCCTTGCAATAATGTCCGCTTGTTCGCAAGAGCTCCTCTTTCTACAATGGGGCTACATGTGAAAAGGAGATGATCGCTTGGCTTCGGATCTGGCAATTAAGCTGCGTTGGTTAAACAAAGAGGCTTCTAAGCCTGTAGGGATAACATGGGGAATACCTTGGCGCGAGGGCGAGCTTGGGCGCGAAGAGTCTTTGCGATTGGAAACGGATGATGGCCAAGGAACTGTGCCGGTGCAAAGCTGGCCGACCGCTTACTGGCCGGATGGCAGTGTGAAATGGTCAGCTCATGCGGCAACCGTTCAACCTGGAGCAACTGAAGGGTTTGCCATTCGAAAAGGTAAAGGTTCCGATTCCAATCACCGTATACTCGTAACGGAAACGGATGACACCATTACGCTAGATACTGGCATCATGATTTGCACACTAGGCAAGAAGGGGAAACAATGGCTTCGCAGCATTGTTCGGGATGGCAATGAGATATGCCGCGGCGGCGAGCTGATTTGCTTGAAAGAAGGGCAAAGCGAGGCGTCCGGTGTACGGATTAGCCGTGAGGAGACTTTCGAAAGCCGAGTTCTGCGGGCTGTTGTTGAACAGGACGGACCGATTCGGGCAGTCGTTAAGCTGGACGGCAGGCTTCGCTCCACGACAGGAGCCAGAGCATGGCTGCCTTTTACACTGCGTATGTATGTGTACGCAGGGCAAGAAACGATTAAACTTGTGCATACGTTTCACTATGATGGAAATCCCCATGAGGATTTCATCAAAGGCTTAGGCATCCGCTTCGCGGTGCCGATGAGAGGGGTCCAGTACAATCGGCATATTCGATTTGCTGGTGATCGCGGTTATTTCAGTGAATCGCCCAAAACTTTACATACCCGTCGAACAAAAGGAAAGTATCGAGAGCTTTTTGAGCGTCAAACAGTAGGTGAGTTGACCACTTTTGACCCTCCTGAGGATGCGTATTTCCTAGGGCTGCTGGATGATTCAGCGACTTGGGACAGCTTTAAGCTCGTTCAGGATTCTTCTGAACATTATCGCATTTGGAAGCGGACGAAGGCGGGCTGCAGCTGGGTGAAGGTGACAGATGGAGCGCGCGCTGGCGGTCTGGGCTATGTAGGCGGTGAAGGCGGCGGCTTGGCAGTGGGCTTGCGCCACTTTTGGGAGAAGCATCCTTCTAGCTTTGAGGTGCACGGTACTGCGGCGTCGGAGGCTGCGTTTACGATTTGGTTCTGGTCCCCAGACGCGACACCGATGGACCTTCGTCATTATGATACAGAAACACACGTGGAATCCTCGTATGAAGGGGCGGAAGAGCTTCGCGCAACGCCTTATGGCATTGCGAATACGAGCGAAATGATGCTCTGGTGTACACGCGAAACGCCAACACCTGAGCTTCTGAAGATCATGCAAGAGGAAACGCAGAACCCATCGCTTCTCATTTGCGAGCCTGCTTATTATCATGAGTCAGGTGCTTTCGGCTATTGGAGCTTGCCAGATCGCAGCAATAAAGTGAAAGATCAGCTGGAAAATCGACTGGATGGTATTATCGCCTTTTATCAAGATGAAGTTGAACAGAGAAAGTGGTACGGCTTCTGGGATTACGGCGATTTCATGCATAGCTATGACCCAGTTAGGCATGTATGGAATTATGATTTAGGAGGCTGTGCTTGGCAAAATACAGAGCTTGCGCCAAATATGTGGCTATGGGTCATGTTCCTACGTACGGGCCGAGCGGATATCTTCCGAATGGCGGAAGCCATGACTCGGCACACAAGCGAAGTGGACTTGTACCATTTTGGTGAATATGCAGGTCTTGGCTCTAGGCATAATGTTGTCCATTGGGGCTGCGGCTGTAAGGAGGCTCGCATCGGGATGGCGGGCCTGCATCGGTACTTCTATTATTTGACTGCGGATGAGCGGATCGGGGATATCATGGATGAAGTACGGGACTCAGATTTCACAACAGTGAACTTAGATCCGATGCGTGCTTATTTTCCGAAGGATGAGCATCCGACGCATATTCGAGTAGGACCGGATTGGGCGGCTTTCAGCTCGAACTGGATGACCAGATGGGAGCGCTATGAGGATACAGCGTATCGGGACAAAATCCTGGTGGGCATCAACTGTATTAAGGACGCCAATTATGGGCTTATTTCGGGACCAACCTATGGCTATGATCCTAAAACAGGCGTGCTTTCGCCACTCGGTGATGATAATTGGGGAAGACATTTGGCCATTTGTATGGGAGGACCACAGGTTTGGTTCGAGCTTGCCGGCATGTTGAAGGACCCGGAATGGGAAGACATGATGGCGGAGCTCGGCGTGTATTACAACCAAACGCAGGAACAGAAGGATAAGCTGACCCACGGTCAGATCTCCACCAAGCATTTCGAGCATCCTGTGCTAAGTGCAGCAATTACGGCCTATGGCGCATTTTATAAAAGGGATACGGAGACAGCGGAGAAGTGTTGGTCCATTTTGCTGGGAAGCGCCTTTGCGAAGGTTGATCTTCAGCAGGAGGCTTCCATTGTGACGCACGTGGATACTTTGCAAGAGATCGACTGGATGAACACGAATGAGGCCGCACAATGGTCATTGAATACAATTATCGCACTTGAGCTTATATCGGATTGGCTTCCCAAATAAACGGATGATAGGAGGAATTAGCTGTGGGACACACGAGTAAGGAGCCTTATTTGATTGGCAAAATTGACATTAGCGCGGCTGGTCCACGCTGCAAAATGCTCCTAGGCGACCTGAACGGAGACGGTCGTATGGAGATGCTGCTGGTGCATCCTGACAATCGACAGGATGTTCGATATATTCCTCATCAGGTGCAATGCCTGACGGCATTTGATCTCGAGGGAAATCTGCTGTGGCAGACAGGAAAGCCAGATTCGGGAGCTGGGAGTGCAGGGTCAGATTACCCTGCTCAGATCGCTGACATCGATGGCGATGGTCAGTTGGAGGTACTTTGCGTGATGGATGGGCGATTTCTCATCCTGAACGGGCGAAATGGTGAAGTGAAGGCCACGCATGAATTGCCGCACGAGCATGCCCATGATTGCATCATCGTGGCGAATTTGACAGGTGGAGATTACGCCAGTGACATTATTCTGAAAGACCGCTACCACACGATGTGGGCATTCGATCGTCATTTTAATTTATTATGGACGCATGAAGGCAATCCTGGACATTTCCCATGGGTGTATGATTTGGATGGGGATGGGAGAGACGAGGTCATGGCTGGTTATGATCTATTGGATCATGATGGTCAGAAGTTGTGGAGCTGTCAGGATCTCGAGGATCATGCCGATTGTATCTGGGTTGGCGATGTGAATGGGGATGGACAGCCAGAGCTAGTGATTGGCGGGAGTGTTACGGTTATGTATGATCGCTTCGGCAAGGAACTGTGGCGTTACGAAGGTTCGATTGAATCGCAGCATATCGCCTTGGGCAGGTTCCGGAATGATAAGCCAGGATTGCAAATAGCCGGTTTGGATCGTCTCGTTCGAGAGGATGACGGTAAGGGCTTGAAAGGGAAAGACGCCTTATTTCTCTTGGACAGCGAAGGCCAAGAGATCTGGAAGGAAGACCGCCAAACGGATGGCTGGCTGACGATAATTGAGCCTCTCCGGGGTTGGAAGGCAGGTACTGCGGATCTGATTTTGGCCTATCGAAGAGGTGGTGGCGTTTGGCCATCCTTATATGATGGGGAAATGAACGTTGTTGTTGAATTTCCGCTAAACGGATATGCCGTACATGCCGATGTATGTGGTAGCGGGACAGAGCAAGTGATTATTTTCAATGACGACACAGCCGCCATTTATGCTAGTGGGCCGCTTGCGTTGCGAGAAGGTTTGTCTCGCACTCAACTGCCGCAGCCCAAACGCTTGTCCAGCTCAACCTTATATCCAGGCGGAGAGCTTCCGTTGTGAGAAAGAAAGGATCCGATGATGACACACGCATTCAAGTTCGACTTCGGAGTAGGCAATCCGGAGTCAGGATACACCAAAATTACACCACAAGCCGAATATGAGAAATCTGTTGGATATGGATTTAGCAACGGGAAGAATGTTCATGCCAAGGATCGAGATGAACCAGGTTCGTTGCGCAGAGATTTTTGTATTCCACTGGATACCTCTTTCTTGGTGGATGTCCCGGACGGGACTTACAGGGTTTCGATCCTACTAGGCGATGATATCGCTGAAACAGAAACAACGATTACCACGGGTGAAGGGAGGCTCGTGCTGTATAAGCAGCGTACTTCAGCGGGGCATTTTGTCCGGACGAGCTTCTCCGTATGGGTCGCGGATGCACAGCTTAAGCTCAGTTTCACGGGGAGGGCACCACGCATAAATGCCTTGGAAATCGAGCCCGTACCTGCCGCTTGTACGCTGTTTCTAGCAGGGGATTCAACCGTAACGGACCAACCGACATCTGGGTATCCGTATGCGGGCTGGGGACAAATGCTCCCACTATTCGTCAAAGCAGATGCGGCGGTAGCCAATTATGCGTTGTCGGGCCGCAGCTCCCTGAGCTTTATTCGCGAAGGCGTGTTGGATACCATTTGGAGCAAAATTAAGCCCCACGATTACCTGCTCATCCAATTCGGTCATAATGACCAGAAGCCGGATGAAGCGCGATTTACGGAGCCATATTCCACCTACAAGGAAACGCTTAAGATCTATATAGACGGCGCTCTTGAGCGGGGAGCTTATCCGATTCTGGTCACTTCCGTGCAGCGGCGTTTTTTCGAGGAAGACGGTACATTGCGGGATACGCACGGAGATTATTTGATTGCGATGCGTGAGTTGGCCTTGTCCGAAGGAGTGCCATTGATCGATCTTGCTGCAAACAGTAAGGAATTGTTTGAAGCGTTAGGACCTGAGGGAACCAAACGATTATTCATGTGGCTGGCACCTGGTGAATTCATGAATTTCCCCGATGGTGTCGAAGACAACACCCATTTCCAGCAGCAGGGCGGGCTCGAAATCGCGAGACTTGTTCATGCTGGTTTGAAGGACTTGAAGCTGCAGCCGCTAAGCTTGTATTTGCGGTGATGTTACATGTCCAAACCGATTTCCTGCCGTAATCGTGAAAAACATCACTACAGCAGCACTCAACTGGTCCGCGCACGCTGTAACGTTGAGAAACATCACTACAGAACAAGAAATTACTTCACAAGCCGAATTTGGGTGCTATAGGCGTGAAAAACATCACTACAGAACAAGAAATTATTTCACAAGCCGAATTAGGGTGCCGTTAGCGTGAAATAATCATTACAGCTGCACACAACTGATCCGCACACGCTGTAACGTTGAAAAACAATAAAAGTGGACCTTCTCTCAAGCAATTGTAACTACTTGGGAGAAGGTCCACTTTTGTATTAGCCTGTCATTTCGAGAGGCTAAACGTGCTATTTTAGCAAAGAGAAGTAACTGGTTTGTTTAGTTAGGAAGGTCGAGACTACTGAATATTGATCTTCGTTATCAAGGCGCCAGTACCTTGAAGGGAAATCGCATGATTTTGTACCAAGTTAGTAATGTTGCCTGTAATTGTTACGGATGAGGACACGTTGTAAGTGGTTGTCACGTTACTGCCATTCGTTCCTGTTTGGTTGATCGTGATGGTGGCAATTTTGCCTTGATTCGTAAAGGTTACACTGTTAAATGTTCCGGAAACGCTAAAGTTCTGATTGTTGCCGTTAGTGAGCTGTGTAACTTCGGCATATATGGCTGAATTATTATAGGAGCGGATTTTCACAACGTCACCTGGCTGCAGCGCTGATCCGCTAACCTGAACGCCGCTGCGGTAGACGAATGCTTTATCGTTCAAGGTAATCGCTTGCGCTTGGTTGCCGTTCACAATAACGAGAAGATTGTTCGCAGCCGAAATGATCGTGCCTGTCTGCTGTGTAATTGTAGGCTGTGCAACGGATGTGCCGTCTGCCCGTTGGATCACTTCGGCATGCAGCACAACGCCGTTATAGTAATGGACTTTAATGACTTGACCTGGCAGTAGTACGCCGCTCGTCGTTTGAGTGCCATCCAAGTAGATGGATGAGTTTGCGTGAAGCTGAAGGCTGTAAGATTGACCGCCACTTGTAAGCGTGAGTAGGTTATTACTGATAGGTCCTGCAATGGTTCCAGACATCTCACCAGTTGACGTTACCTGTGTCACACTCTTGGTGACTTCAATGACAGCTGCAGAATTATTGTAGGCGTAGGTTGTCAGGACATCACCAACCTGCAGCGCGGATAGATTCGTAAATGCACCGTTCTTGTACACGATTGAATTACTGTTCACTGCAAGTCCTTGGAGCTGCGAACTGGTTTTTATAGCCAGAACATTATCGCTAATCGGGTAAGCCATCGTACCTGTCACAACCGAAGCGAAATTCGTTGGTGTTCCAGTGCCAACAGATTGTGTCACCTCAACATAACTCACGCCGTAGTTGTAGGAGCGAGTGGTCACAATATCTCCAATTTGTATGCCTGAGGCTGTCGTCGCCGAACCGTTTCGGAAGTAGAGTACATTGTTATTGATGGGGAGTGAGATGGTTTGCCCATTGCTTAAGAGGGTGAGCGTATTACCTGTAATCGCTGCGGCTACCATGCCAGTCTTCACACCAATGGCCTGTGTTGGCGTTGTTGGGTTGCCACCGCTCGGCTGAGTTACTTCGATGTAGATGACGTTATTATTATCGTAAGAACGAATCTTCAGTACATCCCCTGTTTGCAAAGCGGATGGGCTGACTTTTGCGCCATTCCGATATATAAAGACGTTGGAATCCAATTTCAGATTGACATTTTGGCCGTTAGTTCGGACGGTCAGTACATTGCCACTGACTGGCGCTAACACAGTTCCGGTCACTAACCCGTCAATACTGTTCGGCAATTGGTTCCCGGCGCGATCTAGCAACGCGGCAATTTGCGCACGAGTAACGAGCTGTTTGGGGCGGAAGGTATTGTCCTCGAAACCATTCACAAGTCCTTTGTCAACGGCTACCTTGACATATCCCACCGATCCGGCAGGTACGCTGGATGAGTCAGAGAAAGGGAGTCTTGCGTTCATATTAGCTTCAGCTTCGTCCTGGAGCTTCAATGCTTTGACTAGGAGTGTGGTGGCCCACAGTCGATCAGCGGGTTGATTCGGATTGACGTTCGTATCGGATTCGGCGAAAAGATCGTTCTCAAGCGCGACCGCTACGTAGCCGACAGCCCAAGAAGGTACACTTGCTGCGTCATGGAAATTCAGCTTGGTCGCCTTCTCTTCATCGGATTCCGCTTGATCACGCAGTCCCATTAACCTTACCGCTGCCGTGATGGCTTCGATGCGAGAGACTGTCTCTTGCGGTTTAAAGGTGCCATCGGGATACCCATCGAAAATGCGTCGAGAGACGAGACTCATGATGTAGCTTAAAGCCCATTCAAACTCTTTGCCCTTTATATCCTTGAAGTCGAATTTGATTGGTGGTTGGGGGCGTTTGTCGGAGCTCCAACGTGAATTGTTGTTGCGATCGTCATCCTTGTGGTCGCGGCCGTTCTGAGCGAAGGCCGTAGTTCCCGTTGCCATTACAAGTGTGAGGGCTAGAGTGGGTACAAGCAGTTTTTTCATACGCGAATGCTTCATCTTTTTCTTCTCTCCTTAATAAAATAAATGAGTAGAAAATTACGATTATGCGGTGCGTGCCTCGAGTCGGTAAAGCTAATTACAGTATTCGGACTTAGATGGGTTTTTCTGGGTGTCGTTTGTTAAAAAAAGGAAATAACAATACTTGTTTAACTTGAAAAGAGCGCATAGGCGTGCACCGCTTGACCGTTTCCAATGCTGGATACGTTAAGCTTGGTTGCACTTGCACGATCTAGCGGCTATTTATTAGATGATTTTCAAAGATTCCGCCGTATACTTCGGTCTTATTTTCAAAAAAAAGTAATATATTTTTCTTAAAACAACCATGAATGAGAAGGAAAATAAACCTTTATGAAGTAAGTAATAGAAAAGAAATATTTCAATCAATTCGTTCTAGCCTACTGGTCATTCACCCGTCCCAATTCCTAGCATAGTATGTAGGAAGGTGGTGATGAAAAGTGACAAATACAATTGAGGGCTGGATAATTTACACGATTTGGGGCATTTTTGGCTTCATGTTGATCGATTTTGTTATCGCGTTCTTCAAATCCTTCTGGGAAGGCTCCTTTGGTCCCACACTCGTGCTAAATTATTTGAAAGATGTCCTATACTATGTGCTGCCACTGACGGTTCTACTATCTATGATTTCATTTGATCCAACAGGATGGATTGTGGTGATTTTTTATTTTATTTGCGGTCTCGCTGTGATGATCAAGTATGTGTTGGATATCGTTAAAAGATTCCAATAATATTGCGTGATGGCCCTGTTTTGAGCAGGGCCTAAATCGAAGTCTTTTCATAGGGATATTCAAACTTAATCATATGAAGGAAGTGTAGCCATGAGGAGATATCAATGGATTAGATGGCGAAAGTTGATCCTCTGGCTGACAGCCATTGCCTTGATTTTCGGGGTGTTATGGGTAGGAGGGCCAACCTATTGGAGTGTCGCGTTTAGTATAATCGGCTTACTGTTGAACCTGGTTATGGCTATGGCCTTTATGATTATTCAGTTCGTTGCGCTTTTCTGGTTCTTAGCGAGAGGACGAACATACTGGATTCTACCGGGAGAGACGGGCTCTACATGGGATGATTACCGAGGAAATCCTGAGATTGTAGAGAACGCGAAGCGTATTGTTACCCTGCTGAAGGGTGTCAAGGAGTTCAAGGAGATGGGTGGCGAAGCGATTCGCGGATTGCTGCTCTGCGGACCGCCAGGAACCGGAAAGTCATACTTAGCACAGGTTATTGCCAATGAAGCACAGGTACCTTTTGCCTACGCGTCAGCACCGAGCTTTCAGAACATGTTCTTCGGTGTTGGGAACCTGAAGGTGATGGGGATTTACAAGAAAGCTCGTAAGCTGGCCCGCGTCTATGGCGCTTGTATCATCTTTATTGACGAGATTGATGCCATCGGGATGAGCCGACAAGGCGGCGGCGCTGGCGGCGGGATGATGGGCATGATGGGGATGGGCGGCGGTTCTGGCTTACTGAATGAGCTGCTTCTGCAAATGGATCCCCCCAATATCGATACTTCCAAAATTGTGAAGATGCTGCGCTCGCTTGGCCTACGCCGTAAAAAGGCGGAACGACCGCCCGTGTTAACGGTAGCAGCGACCAACCTGCCCGATGTACTCGATTCTGCCTTGCTTCGTCCAGGTCGCTTCGATCGGCAGCTCTGGGTGGATGTTCCTGACTATGACGGTCGGGTGGATATTTTCCAATATTATCTGAAGAAGGTAAAGCTGGATGAAACGTTAACCGCGGAAAAAGCGGGTCTCGACTCCATTGGATATAGCCCTGCGCAAATTAAACATATAGTGAACGAGGCCGTCGTGATTGCACACCAGCGGGGTGCTCAGGCTGCCAGTTATGAGGATTTCCGAGCTGCTATGGAGACCTATGAGTGGGGTCTCAAACAGCCGCTTCGCTCGATGCGCGATGATGAGAAGCGGAATGTCGCTTATCACGAAGCGGGTCATGCGGTGGCGCAGTTCCTGCTTAAGCCTCATGAACGGGTTTGGAAAGTTACGATCGTTAGACGGGGGGGCGCGCTAGGGCTCTCGGCAACAAAAGAGACGCATGAGCGATATAACCGAAGCGACTCTGAGATGTTAGCAGAGATCCAGGTGTGTTTAGCTGCCCGCGCCGTAGAGGATGAATTCCTCCATAAGAAACTAAATGGGGTTACATCTGACTTACAGCATGCGACCCAAATTGCTGGTGCCTATCTCGGTATGCTCGGAATGGGCGATGAATTGTTCAGCTTCCTAGCCGTTGGTTCTCGCACGGATGGTCTCAAAGCACTTCGACCACAAATTAATGAGCTTCTCAAAGAGCAAATGCTTGAAGTGAAGAAGCTTGTGCTGGATTATACGGATTTCGTCCACAAAATTGCGGAAGAACTGCTGAAACGTGAAGATTTGACAGGCGATGAAATTGAAGAGATCTTTACGGAGCTGTACGGGGACACACGTCCAAGGGCGATTGAGGTAAAACCCTTACCTCTCAAAAAGCTTTCACTTGAAAAACCATTAGCCGTCATTGATGAAACAGATGAGAATCTTAAGGATTCGTAATGGTAAGGAAATCACCTTCCTATGAATTGCCTCCTTTTTGGCTATAGTGGTCAGAAGGGGGCAATTTGTATGCAAAAGATCGGAATTAAGGCTAGCTAGAGACAAGAATTAAAGGAGAATTCGATCATGGAATTTGATGCTATTGTAGTGGGCGCGGGACTCGCAGGTTTAGTGGCAACAGTTGAAATCGCAGATGCAGGCAAAAGTGTCTTGCTCCTGGATCAAGAACCAGAAGCTTCCTTCGGCGGACAAGCCTGGTGGTCATTCGGCGGATTGTTTCTGGTTAACTCACCAGAGCAGCGCCGTCTAGGCATTAAGGATTCGCAAGAGCTAGCCTGGCAGGATTGGCAGGGGTCTGCTGGCTTTGATCGCGAAGACGATGAGGACTACTGGGGCCGCAAGTGGGCGGAAGCTTACGTCGAATTCGCCTCTGGTGAAAAGCGCGAGTGGCTGCATGCGATGGGGGTACGCTTTTTCCCAGTTGTCGGCTGGGCAGAACGTGGCGGTTATCTCGCAGAGGGACATGGCAATTCGGTACCTCGCTTCCACATTGTGTGGGGAACGGGCCCAGGCATCGTCGCCCCATTTGAACAACGCATTCGCGCGCATATGAAGGACGGACGTGTCGTCTATCAACCACGTCATCGCGTGAACGAGCTTATTGAAAGCGGCGGCGCAATCACCGGTGTTCGCGGTGCGGTACTTGTGCCTAGCTCGGCAGCACGCGGAGAAGCGAGCTCGCGTGAGGTGATTGGCGAATTTGAATACCGTGCACAAGCGGTAATCGTAAGCAGCGGCGGTATTGGCGCTAACCACGAGCTAATTCGGCAATATTGGCCGAGTCGGCTAGGCGAAGCTCCCAAGCGCATGCTCTCTGGCGTGCCCGCACATGTCGATGGACGTATGCTCGCCATTACGGAGCAATCCGGAGGTCGGATTGTGAACCGCGACCGGATGTGGCATTACACGGAAGGAATCAAGAATTGGAATCCCGTGTGGCATAATCACGGCATTCGCATTCTCCCAGGGCCATCCTCACTCTGGTTGGATGCACGAGGTCAGCGTTTTCCTGCTCCGAACTTCCCAGGCTTTGATACATTAGGTACGTTGGATGCGATTCAGAAGTCAGGCTACAGCTATTCATGGTTTATTTTGACCCAGAAAATAATTGAGCGTGAATTCGCACTGTCAGGCTCCGAACAGAATCCAGACTTGACTGGGAAAAGTATACGTAAAGTGTTGTCTAGAGCACTGCCAGGGGCGATGGCACCTGTTCAAGCTTTTATGGACAAGGGAGAGGATTTCGTTGTTGCACCTACTTTGGCTGAGCTTGTCGCTGGTATGAATGCGTTGACGGAGGACAAGTTGCTTGATTTTGACCATATTGAACGGCAAATCAAGGCGAGGGATCGGGAAATCGCGCACGCCTTTACCAAAGATCTGCAAATCACAGCGATTCGAGGCGCTCGAAATTATATTGGTGATAAATTAATTCGCGTTGCTAAGCCGCATCGTTTCTTGGACCCTCAAAATGGGCCGCTCATCGCGGTGCGCTTGAATATCGTAAGCCGCAAAACCTTAGGTGGGCTGCAAACGGACTTATCCGGTCGTGTACTGAATCAGGCGGGGGAGGCTATACCAGGTCTGTATGCTGCCGGAGAGGCAAGCGGCTTCGGCGGCGGCGGTCTTCACGGGTATCGAGCGCTGGAAGGTACGTTTCTCGGTGGCTGCTTATTTTCCGGCCGAACAGCGGGACGAGCTGTTGCGAAGGAACTAAATAAACTGTATCTATAACGAGAGAAGATATGATGGTGCTCACTGAGCGGACCTTACGCGTATCGAACCATCTCTCTGTCAAGGGTGATCAATCTGATCTGACTTTTTATATGCAGTGAGAACAAGTCGGGTAGGTATATCTGTAGGAAAGACCTTGGGGCACCTGTCTCAGGGCTTTTTTCATTGCTTTTCAGTCCGAAGCGCGCTGCTTGTCGCTATATTGCAATATTTGTAAGCAACATGCGCTTGCTACTTGTGTTAAAATGGGGAAATCGGTTTGAAATCAACAGGTATGAGGTGAATCGTTTTTTGCTGCAATTATCAGTCAATAAAAGAAGAACCTTCCGTTCCACAATTCAAAATATCATTCGTTTGGTTGTGAGCAGCGAGAAGTTGTCGTTGTATACGTTCTTTGCAATTCTATTGAAGTCGCAGCTCTTATTGGCTGCCTTGCATGCGCCAGATAATGCGGGGATCAATATTGGCAAAATGTATTTCACTGTTCCGCCAGTCCTCTCTCATTTGATGTTCATTTTGTTTGTCGTCGTGATTGGACTCTTCTTCAAAAAGCGAGGACGCCGTAACTATTTAATAAGTATACAGGTGCTGATTAGCTTCCTATTGGTATGCGATTTGGTTTATTACAGGGCGTATGCGGCGTTTCTATCACTACGTTTTATTAACCATCCGAATGGGTTTAATCCACTCGACTATAATCTGTGGACCTTCCTACGTCCGTTTGATTTATGGCTGTTTATTGATCTCGTGGTGCTCGCTGCGGTTGCGCTTTTCCGTATGAAGAACAGCTCGATCCTGTCACGAAGACGTGAACACAAAAGGCAGCCCGTGTTGGCTGTCGCATTGATGTTACTAGCTGCGAGTATTGTTTATTACGATCATTATCGCATCGATGTAAAGGATACGACCAATGGTGAGATGATGTTCTTCAATCTTAGTTGGGCGCCTTTTCAATCAATGTCAGATATGTCACCAATTGGTTATCATCTCTATGATGGATTGCGTCTTTTCGGAGACGCGAAAGGGATTGATCTTACCGATCAAGCAAGCGCAGAAGTACAGGAATGGCTATTGAAGAACGGTGAAGGTCTCCCGGATAATAGCTACAAAGGGATGTTTCAAGGGAAGAACCTAATCGTCATTCAGGTGGAATCGTTAGAAAATTTCGTGATAGGTCAGCAGGTTAACGGGCAAGAGATTACGCCGAACATCAACCGTTTATTAGGAAATAGTTTATATTTCCCGAATTTCTATGAGCAGGTCAACAATGGGACGAGTTCAGATAGCGATTTACTGACGACTACATCGGTATTTCCAGTTCGATCAGGCGCGAATTTCTTCCGATATCCAACAAACACCTATAATTCGTTGCCAAAGCTGATGGAGGGAATAGGGTATCAAACGATTTCCACCCATTCAGAACCCGCGGGGAGTTGGAACTGGGTCGAGGCTCATCACAATATCGGATACCAAACGAGTTGGGATCTAGGGAAGTACAAGGTGGATGATATCGTAGGACTTGGTTTGTCAGACGAGTCTTACCTCAGACAGCTTGGGGATAAAATAACATCAGTCCAATCTCCATTTATGCTTCATGTCATTACTTTATCCAGCCATGGGCCTTTCGATTTACCAGAGAAAACAAAGGAACTTCGATTAGATCCGAGCTTGGATAAGACGATCATGGGCGCTTATTTCCAAGCGATCAATTACACGGACAAACAGATTGGCGCATTCTTAAATAAGCTG
This sequence comes from Paenibacillus sp. J22P51, assembly GCF_059692215.1. Lineage (NCBI taxonomy): Bacteria > Bacillati > Bacillota > Bacilli > Caryophanales > Paenibacillaceae > Paenibacillus > Paenibacillus sp. J22P51. Next base: position 53,258 of record NZ_JCAUAZ010000015.1, read on the forward strand.
GATCAATCAGGTTTGTTGGATCAGACGGTTGTTGCGATTTATGGTGACCACACAGGTGTGCACAAGTATTATCAGGACCAGGTCGACGCGATACCATCCATGGAAAATGAAGCTTGGAGAACGCATTCGCTGCAACTCCCGTTCATTATTTACAGCAAAGGGATGCAGGGCGAGCAGATTCCCACAATCGGGGGACAAATAGACACATTGCCTACGCTTGCTTACCTCATGGGTGTAGATAAAACGAAATTCGAGTCAACGGCGATGGGCAAAATTCTTGTGAATACGAATAAAAATTTCACGATTCTCAATAATGGCACGCTGGTTGGCGAGCCGCGGGATGCGGAGAAAGATCACATCCTGCGTTCGTTCCAAATCGCTGATTGGCTGCATCAGAGCAACTATTTTGCAAAATATGCCGCGTCCGCACAAGAGTAAGTCGATATATTCGACTAACTGGCCTGCTGATGCCGCGGCCGCGCAAGAGTAAGCGATATATTCGTCTAACTGGCCTGCTAGTGCCGCGTCCGCGCAAGAGTAAGTCGATATATTCGACTAACTGGCCTGCTGATGCCGCGTCCGCGCAAGAGTAAGTCGATATATTCGACTAACTGGCCTGCTGATGCCGCGTCGGCGCAAGAGTAAGTCGATATATTCGACTAACTGGTCTGCTGATGCCGCGGCCGCGCAAGAGTAAGCGATATATTCGACTAACTGGCCTGCTAGTGCCGCGTCCGCGCAAGAGTAAGTCGATATATTCGACTAACTGGCCTGCTAGTGCCGCGTCCGCGCAAGAGTAAGTCGATATATTCGACTAACTGGCCTGCTGATGCCGCGTCCGCGCAAGAGTTAGTCGATATATTCGACTAACTGGCCTGCTAGTGCCGCGTCCGCGCAAGAGTTAGTCGATATATTCGACTAACTGGCCTGCAAGTCCCGCGGTCGTGCACGAGTTAGTCGATATATTCGACTATCTGGCCAGCTAGTGCCGCTGTCCGCGGCGAAAAGGAACTAGGATACCCTATTTGCTATATAATGCGCGGGAACGTCAACGATGGGGAAATTGAGTATCTTATTTACCCCAAAATGCCGAAATAGACGAAAAATCGGGCAAAAAGCGGACTCAGTTTCCCTTTCATGCCTGAACCGACTTATTTCCTCCCAATAGTGGACTCGCGTACTGTTTACTCACGTTCCGTTTCGAAACCCTAGCCAGGGGGCAATGCGTTGAAATGGCGAAGAGGCTGTACACAAGTATCTGAAACGACTTGTGTACAGCCTCTTTTTGTTCTTGCTAGTCCTTATTTCACTTCAACTAGAAGGAATTTATCGTTTACTTTTTTCGTCGTATACGTAACTCCTTCTTTTGTTGTGAATTTCACGAGTTCAGGCGTGTTCGCTTTATCAAACGTGATATCTTCTTTCTTCGTTGCCAAAATATTGGACGTGAAATACGATTTCGTATTCGTAAGGAAAGCCTCGCCCGCTTTTTTATCCGTTACGTAATGAGTCATTAACGTATCTACCAACGAAGCGTCGATGTAGCTGGATAGAAATTTCTTTGCTGTTTCTTTATCTTTTGCAGCAATTGGGTTAACGATGAAAGCGCCGTCTGCTGATTTCGCTTCAGCGAACAAGTAATCTACTTTCTCGCGTGCAATTCTAGCTGCGATATAGCCTTTCATGTTCGTTGCATCTTGCGTTACAGCAGCGGTTGCTTGTGGAGCTGCTGATGCTGTAGTTGCAGGTGTTGGTGAAGTTGTAGAATCTTTGGAAGTACATGCAGCGACTGTTACTGCCATTGTAAGTATTAGAAGCCCTGCAGCTGTTTTTTTCAATGTCATGTGGGTACACCTCATCATAATTTATGTACTGGCTTATATTGTTAAATAATCCGAATTCTATGTTAATAGGATAGCCAGCAAGATAAAAATATAAACGATAAGATTGGGAATTGCAAACGTTAGTGAGCGCGAAAATACGGGAGAATGCTGATTTTCTTAATTGGAAGTCATGGAAACGCTTGTAATTGTGACGAATTGCGGGGAATTCAGACTTGATATTTTCAAATAACTGGATTGGATGCATCAAAAACGATCAATTTCCCCCTTTATTTACAAATAAATGGATTTCATGACGTTAAATTGGTCTATTCTTTGTCCAAATTACGAATTTATTTGCACGGAGCGTAGAAAGGATGTCCATCCAAATAGAAAAACTCCTTATAAATAAGGAGTTTGGGATAAATCCATGATTTCTGCTTGTAATCCACTGCGTAAATCGGTTTTTGGTTGATAGCCGAGCAGCGCTTGTGCCTTACTGATATCTGCCCAGGTATGTCGAGGCTCTCCCGAGGCCTTGCCAAGAAATTGCCTGTCTATTTTCCGTTCAAAAAGCTCCTCAAGAATGGCGATGCAATCAAGGACAGAGGCGCGTTCTTTGCCTCCGATATTGATGGTTTCGCCTATGACGTTTGCTGCATAGGCCGTTGCTGCGATGGCTTCTACACAGTCGCCAACAAATGTAAAGTCGCGTGTTTGGAGGCCATCTCCGTGGATAGGGATTGGTTTATTTTGCCGAATATGCTGGATAAACCGATGAAACGCCATGTCAGGACGCTGTCTAGGACCGTACACAGTGAAGAATCGTAAAATAACGATAGGTAGCTCATCTTTCGTTGCATAAACCTTACAGAGCTGCTCTCCAGTCAGTTTGGTGACCCCGTAAGGCGAGAGTGGCACTGTCGTAGCGGCCTCATTCACTTGATTCGTTTTTTCGCCGTACACGGAGGATGTCGATGCATAAACGATTTTACTAACGGGATACGTACGACAGCCTTCTAGCAGCCTTTGGGTAGCTTCGATGTTATTGGTGACGTAGGTTTTAAAATCTTCCCCCCAGCTAGAACGCACGCCAGGCATCCCAGCCAAGTGGTAGACAATATCTACGCCAGGAAGAATCTCCGCCCACGGAACATGTAATAAATCCTGGTTAATGAAGGTGAATCGAGCGTGAGGAAGTAAGAAACGAAGGTTATACTCCCTAACGGGAACAGGGGTCGGAGATTTCTGAACATAAGCATCCAATCCAATGACTTCGTTATGTGGATCCTGGAGAAGTTTTTCACAAAGATGAGATCCGATAAACCCTGCTGCTCCTGTGACGAGTATTTTCATTTTCAAGTAACCTCCCATCTCAAGCAGATTATCTATTTCCAATGCCATAATAAGCATAGCCTAGCTTGGTCATTTCTTTGCCACTCAGCATATTTCTTCCATCAAAAACAAAATAATCATTCAAATGCGTTCGTAACTGTGCCCAATCTGCACGAATATAATCTTTCCATTCCGAGCAAAGGATGATTGCGTCACAATGCTGCAATGTGATCTCGATCGATTCGAATTGTTGAACCTTCTCAGAGCGAAGAGCTTCAGGCAGCTTGGCTATGGGATCGTGCACTCTGAGGTTCGCTTGTTTATGATGTAATTGTTGAATGATGGAAAGTGCGGGTGCTTCCCTTAAATCATCAGTATTCGGTTTAAAGGCAATGCCAAGGATCGCAATGGTTTTACCGCTGAATCCACCTAACTTTTGCTCCCACATGTTCAAAAAGTATGAAGACTGTGAGTTGTTGACGGCAACAACCCGTTCAAGAATGCTCATTTCAACTTGTTGCTCTTTCGCCGTATATAAGAGAGCCATACTGTCTTTCGGGAAGCAAGAGCCTCCATAACCGATCCCAGCTTTTAGGAAGTGGGGGCCTATCCGTTGGTCCATTCCAATTCCTTTGGTGACATCGGTGACATTGACCTCCAACGATTCACAGAGTCTTGCTAATTCATTCACGTAGGAAATTTTAGTTGCCAAGAAGGCATTCGATGCATATTTGATCAATTCCGCTGTTCGGGGTTTGGTCACAAAAATGGGGGCTTTTATGCTGCCATATAAGGATTGAATGACATTTGCGGCTTGCTCATTATCGCTTCCTATAATAATGCGATCCGGATTCAGTGAATCAAACAAGGCGCTGCCTTCCCGGAGGAACTCAGGGTTAGAAACAACATCGAAAGGGTGGGGATAGGTTTGGGCTTCTCTGACCCACTCGACTAATTTACGGTTTGTGTCTATAGGAACTGTGCTTTTCACAGTAATAATTTTATAGTCATCCATGAAAGTTCCAATACTATGGGCGGCTCCTCGAACAGCCTGAAGATCAGCGCTTCCATCTATATCGGAGGGGGTGCCGACACATATGAAAATGATGCTATTGTCTCGAATTCCCTTTTCTGGAGAAGAGATAAAATTGATTTTTCCAGATGCAATATGTTTCTTTAATAACAGGTCCAGCCCCGGTTCATAAAAGGATAAGTTACCCTCAGATAATGCCTGAATTTTGATCGTATCTGTATCTAACCCCGTTACCTGCCATCCGAGTTCTGCAAATACCAATCCAGTTGTAACGCCTACATACCCCATACCCATGATTAAAATGTTCATTTTCCTGACCCTCCGTCTTTTTGCACAAACACCGACTGTGGACTGATAATCGAGTTCGTCATTGGATAGTGGTTAGGGTTAAGAATGGCGTACTCTAGCAAAATGCTGTTCTCTATTGTACAACTTTCGAGTCTGACATTGGGTCCGATCGTCACATAAGGTCCGATCACACAATTGATTAATTCTGCACTAGGATCGATGCATACAGGTGGGATTAGAATAGTTCCTGGGTGATCCTGACGAGAAGTTAACAAACCTTCTTCTTCCATGAGCTTCAGCATCCACCTATTCGCGTCGAGCCAGCCTTCCATAGTTCCAACATCGGAGAAATTCTTATCTGTTATTTGATAAGCCACCGAATATTGTTGATGAATCAGCCACTGAATGGCGTCTGTAATTTCGTATTCGCCTCTGGCAGAGGGACTGATCGCATGCACAGCTTGAAAGATACTTGGTTTAAATGCATAACTCCCCAGAACCGCAAGATCTGACTTGGGCTCTGAAGGCTTTTCTTCCAGACCAATAATTCGATCTTTATCAATTTCGGCAATTCCAAATGCATTTGGATTCGCCACTTTTCTTAGAAGAATAGCTGCATCATGGTTCTCATGTGTAATTGCGTGACATAAGCCATGAAGATCTTGGGTAATCAAATTATCCCCAAGAAGCAGCACGAAAGGTTCGTTGTCCATGAAAGACTCGGAATGTTTCACAGCGTCTGAGATACCCAAAGGATTAATTTGAAAAATATATGTGATGTTTACATTCCACCTTTCGCCAGCACCTACTTCTTCCATAAACATGGTATAGAGGTTGGGCCGAATTACAATTCCGATCTCGTCGATGCCTAATTCCACTAGCTTTTCGATTCCATAATGAATTAAGGGTTTATTCGCCACTGGAAGCAGACCTTTAGGTTTTATATTGGTAAAAGGTTGGAGTCTAGTACCTTTGCCTGCACAGAGAATTAATCCTTTCATAAGCTTTTACCTCCTTGTCTATATGAAGACATTATTAATTTATGATGAAAATTATGAAATGTAAGGGCTATTCACAGGGAAAATAAGCTGATATGTATATGTTTTATGGGGAATCTTCTAGCGGGACAATCATAATCCGCCAATCTACTCTATCAAAAGCCTAAGCATGAAGTAGGAAAAATCATAGTATACATGGAGACAATAAAAGTTTCTAATTTAGAGCGAGAGGAATGATTTTTTTGGAAAGTTTGGAACAATTACTCAGTTATTTAAAAGCGCATCCTGAAGTGACAGAGCTCTCATTGGAGTATGAGAACGGTGACAAAGACAAGGTTGATTTATCCGAAATCAGTGATTTAATGACTGGCATTAACTGGTCAGAAGTCGATGAGGCTGAAGTGGAATTAGCTGACGGTACTAAGTTAGCGTTTGGTGCAGCTGATGACGATGACGACGAAGAGGATGAAGAATCAGACGAAGATGACGAAGATGATGATGAAGAAGATGAAGAAGAAGTAACGGTGTCAGCTGTAAGCGAAGAAGATGAAGAAGAAGACGATGACGATGACGATGATGACGACGAAGAAGATGACGACGAAGAAGATGAAGACGAAGAAGATGAAAATGAAGAAGAAGTGACTGTCGCTGCTACTGTTGGCGAAGAAGATGAAGAAGACGACGACGATGATGACGATGACGACGATGACGACGACGATGATAACGATAACGATGACGAAGAAGAAGAAGCATAAGTAGATAAATTAAAGTTTCCTCAAAGAGAATTGGTCAAGTAAGTAGACTGCTTGCTATTAGCTTGACACTCCATGCATGAAAAACCTCTTACTCTTGTTATGGCTTCTGCTAGTTTCGCAGAGGATCCATGCTCGTAGAAAGGGGTTTTTCCTGCAAATCAGGCGTCATCAGTTAACCAGACTTGTACTGAGACTCATGGCAAATAAAATGGGCTGTCCCTAAGTAGAAGTATCTACTTTTGGGACAGCCAGTTAAGTTAACTAGAAATCTCCATGTTTATACTTATCTTTGTTCCCAGACGGCAAGAATTTCTTGAGCAACTCGTTCCCATGAAAAATTCTGTTCAGCCAATCTTCGTCCATTAAGTCCCATACGTCGTGCATTGTTCAGATCAGATAGCATCGTATTTAGCCTCTGAGCATATTCACTCGGGTCTTCAGGGTTATTTATGAGAATGCCGTTATTATTCTTAACGATCTCAGGGTTACCCCCTCTAGCTGTTGTAAGAAATGGCAATCCAGCAGCCATCGCTTCATAGTGTACACGTGCCAAAGGTTCCTGCCAAATAGACGTGCAGACAAAGACATCTCCTGCACAGAACCAGCGGTGGACATCTTGCGCTGGAACATAGCCAGTCGTAATGACAGGAAGTGGTGAGCGTACGGCAAGCGCTCTGACGTAAGCGACATAGTCGCTTACCGAGTTATCACTGAACCAAGTACCGCCAACAACAACGAGTACAGCATCAGGATGTTTGATTTGAGACATTGCACGCACCAACACATGAGGTCCTTTATTGCGAGTTAGCCTCCCCACAAACAAAATGACTTTCTTATTGGAGAGGTTGTGTTCTGCCCTAAGGCTCTCCCGCGCACTTCGTGCACTTTCTGACTCCATCCAAGGAGCAAAGCGATTCATATCAACACCGGAGTAAATGGATTTAATTTTATCAGCCGCTTGAGGATAGTAATCGCAAATGGCGGTTCCAATATAATTACTTATGGTAATAATACGTTCTGTTTGTTCGATAACGGCATTTCCTACACTAAGATCAATCTTAAAGGGATTGAACATATCGTTATGCATACTTAGAATAATCCGTGATGAAGGGGCTACCTTCCGGACTGGAAGAACCAGTAAGGGACGGTTGAATATTTGAATAATATTATAATGTTCGGACGTATTTTGTAGGAATTGGATAACTCCGTCAGCGTATGCTTCTAGTAAACCATGTGATTCAACACGCACATATCGGATGCCATTTACAACTTCATCGTTCGGCAAATCAGGGTCAGTTCTTCCTAAAATGGTAATTCTGTGATGTTTACTTAGTAGCGTGGCCACACCGTCAATATAGGTTTGGATAGCTCCCCCTCGAATGTTGGGGACAGGCAGCTTTTCTGTACAGATCATCAGAATGTTCACAGGTTAACAGCTTCCTTTCTCAGGCAGTCCTTTTTCTGGGTTGAATCTGCCTTTTTTTCCACGGCGGCGGTACATTCTTATTCAGTTGTGGTTGTTGCATTTTTTTCATAGATGGCTTCACTACACGTTTAACAGGCTTCTTAAGTCCCAGTTTACGTTTCATTTGTTTCTTTATAGGTCGGCGTAAGGACTTCACTTTTTTCTTAGCACGCCATGTTTTGTAACCCCAGATAATCTTTATACCTGTGATGCGTTTCCATTTTGTGAGTCTCTTTTGTTTTCTTCGTTTGATATATCGGGTTTTCTTGATGATTCTGGTTCTTTTCAATGCGCGCCGCTTCCTTGGAACTCGGAGTTTAAATCGCTTTTGTCCGCGAGCAGGCAATTGAATGAGGGTTGGGACAGGAATTGGTATTGAAGGCACAGTAATAGCAGCAGGATCTCCTGCAGATACAGTTTCTGGTGTAACTGGAACCGAAACAGGCTCTGATACAACTGGAGCTTTGGCGTAGCCACTTTTTGGTTTACGTGTAGAAGGAACGGTGACCGCAACAGGCTCTTGTGTATAAGGTACAGGGATGACTTCCTTATCGACTGGTTTCTTGTCATAAACAGGTTCTGCTACTTCAGGTAACTCAGCATAAACTGGCTCTTGCTCAAGTGGAATTGGCATGATCTCTTCAACAGCAGGCGTAACAGGAGTTACTGGCGTAACAGGAGTTACTGGCGTAACAGGTGTTACAGGTGTTACAGGTGATACAGGTGTTATAGGCGTTACCGGCGTAACAGGTGATACAGGTACGACTGGTGTAACTGGCATATCGGAATAAATTGGTGTCAACAAATCTCCAGGAAGGACAACTGCCGGAAGTTGGATGGTTGGTTTGACGTAATCCGCTGAGTAGTCTCCAAGAGGGTAGTTGGCCTTATCTTTTTCAAGCTCGGTTAATGCCTGCCACTTACTTGTTTCTGTTGTCATGACTCTTTGAAGGACCATGTCTAGCTCAGTTTCAAGAAACACTTGCGGATTAAACACGATTTCTTTGACATGCTTATAAAATTCATTTGGAAAAGCCATATCGATCCACAAGATTTCGAAGGTTTCTTGATCAAGGGGATTGGCGCGATGATAAGCGTCAATCATGCCGCGAATCCAAGTCAAGTCCCACGAACCCATATCATCCATGGTGCTTGTGATCAGTTTACGTAAATCACGTATGGGTAAATCGTAGGAAACGCCGTCTAAGTCGATAACCCAGATGCCGCCAGGCCCCATTTGGCCGTTCGACCATCCGAAGTCTTGATGGGCAAGTCCCCAGTGGGGTTCACCTTTGGCTAACATTGCTTTGTAAGGGGAGTTTTGGAAACGAAGATACATGTCGTTAGCCTGCCGCTTGAATTCCTCAATAACGGCAAGTAAACTTGCGCTTGCTGCAGTTTCAGAATAGGCGTGGGCGATATCCTGAAACCATCCAATTTTGGCAATTATTTTTTCATAATATTTGCCCCAGCCGTAGATGCGCGATGATTTCTCAGAACCACTAGGAGGAACATAACCTTTTGAGTTTTTGTGGAATTCCCCTAAGCCAAAGCACAGCTGAGAGGCTCCTTCCAGGTCGACTTTGGATACGGGCACCAGGGGTTCAATCCAGTCTGTAACGATCCAGAGTTTACCACCTGCTTCAACGTAGTAATGGCCTTCCTTCGTAGGAATAAAAGCTGGAACCCTGTGACCTAAACCGGACATGTAGGCTTGAGCGCCGACACTGAAAAGACTTCTTCGAGGCCGTCTGTGCAAACATTTGATACTGAGATTGCCCTTACTTGTGCCGATCTTCCAAATAGCGCCGCCTTTATCTGGCTTAGAGGTAATCAAGAGCATATCATAGACCTGTAAGTCATAATGTCCCAATACCTCTCGTGCCAGCATTTCTAAACCAGGAGGAACATACATGTTAGCAACGACTCCTGGATCCAAAACATCATTTATCCAGGGAACTACTTGATAATTTTCCACCACCATCACTCCATCACGTATTTTAAAGTGAATTGTACGTTCAAATGCCCTTACAGATGCTGCGAAATTGCTATCGAGATTCATTTCTGTACAACTTGGTATTGCTGCAAATATGAAAGTTCACCTCACATAAACCAGATTAGGTTTATCTAATTCTATGCATATGTCATTAGGTGAATGGTTGATATGTACAAGAGTGGAACTTCATGAAAAACGGTTAGACTTTTGCATACCTTTTTACATAAAATAGGAATTGACATGAAACCAAACGGTTGTATATAATGAGAAACGAAACCAAAAGGTTTCGTAAAATTACATAGGCGAGATGAGGAGATTCGAAATGTTATTTCAAGAAATTAATTATTGGGCCGTGTTCGTTACGGGGATTTTATCGTTAGTATTAGGCTTTCTATGGATGGCAGTGATTTGGGCTAAACCTTATCAAAAGCACATGTACGGCAAGGGAGACCAAGTCGCTCTTAACGTAAGTAAAGCAGATAAGATCCAATCTTTTGTGATTTATATTCTTGTATCCTTTGTAACCTCTATTGCATTCGCAATATGTTTACAGCTATGGAAAGCTGGCGGACAAGCATTTGCGTATGATGGAGGCCGATTGTTGAATGCTTTCTGGTTTACCATGCTGCTAGCAGCGGGCTACACACTTCCGTTCACGGTTGGGAAAAAGGTATGGCAATTCAAAAGCTGGCTTGTCGTAGCTGTCGACACTTCCTATGAGATCGTTCGTTTCACGATGCTGTTGCTTGTTTTCTGGTTCTGGACATAGAATATCTGAAGATACGCTAACTTCTTCTAAGCTTATGATAAGCCATCCAATCCTACTGCGGGGTATAGTTAGTGTATAGCTAAGAACACACAATCAGGAGGGGTTAGGATGAGTAAATTAACACAAGAAGAAGTCGCGTTTTATAAGAAAAATGGGTATTTTCTGTATGAGAAACAGCTATTCTCCGCGGAGAAATTAGCCGAGCTAACGGATATATTTGAAGATCAGCTGAAGCAAAAAGGCAGCAAGCTTTCCGACGAGTTAGACACGCCGCATTTCCGTGAAGATCGTCTTTTACAATTTCTATTATCAGATGAAGTGTTGGATCTGGTTGAGCCAATTATCGGGCCTAACATTGGTCTTTGGTCCTCCCATTTTATTTGTAAGGATCCGTTCGTAGGTCGAGCAACGCCGTGGCATGAGGATTCTACCTATTGGAAAGGCCGCGTCAGTAACTTCGATAACATCATTACCGTATGGTTGGCTATCGATAATAGCACGAAGGAAAATGGCTGTATGCAAGTCATTCCAGGCACGCACAACAATGGATTTTCTGAATACGAGAGTGTAGATGGGGCGAAGAATCTCTTCAGTACCCAAATCAAAAATATGGACACTTCCACAGCCGTTCATTTTGAGCTGCAAAGAGGTCAATGCTCGCTGCATGATTCGCGTATCATTCATGGTGCAGATCCGAACAAGAGCGAATTCCGTCGCTGTGGCTACACTATGCGTTATTTTTCTACAGATACCAAAGTCTATGAGGATAAAAATCCGAACTTCAAAGTATGGCTGGCTCGCGGTAAAGATCTAGCTGGAAATAAATATGCGAACGTAGAGTAGAAGGAATCATGTCTTCTTTTATGGAAATCTTATGATAAACGAAATTCATACTGAGGAGGATGGGGATGAAGAAACAACCGGTGAGACTAACGAATGAGCAATTTATTCATCCTGCCTCCTCCTTTCAAATTTACTTTCAACAAGTCAATGAGCATCATGCACTACATTGGCACGAATTCTACGAGCTTTGCTTTGTACTTCAAGGTAGAGGCATGAATATTGTGAATGGAACTGAGCATGAGCTGAGGAAGGGAAGTTTGTTTCTGTTAACACCCGCAGATTTCCATGAAATCTATTCGTATCCCGATGAAACAATGGAGCTGTATAATCTAGTTTTTGATGAGAAACTGCTTGATCAGGAGATGCGAGAGTTCATGTTTGGGCAAGTAGCAGAATATATGGTTGACCTGAACGAGGCTCATCATGAGGTTATAGAGTCAGAGTTTCAATTGATTCGTGATGAGGTCCCAATGAAGAGGCCTGGACATCACATTCTGATCAAAGGTGCTTTCGAGCGAATCCTTTTGTATTTATTTCGTACATATAATGAAAGCAAACTTCATAAAGAGTCGCAGGAAGCTTCGTCACATCCCCCATCGCTTCAGCGAGCTCTCGTTTATATTCATCATCATTTTCGTGAAGCACTTCGTTTGGAGGACGCTGCAAAGCAGGCTGGATTGGCACCTAATTATTTTAGTCTCGTCTTTCATAAAATGACGGGTATTTCGTTCCAAATCTATTTGCAAGGTTTGCGACTGCAATTTGCCAAATCACTTCTGCAAGCGTCGGATATCCCGATTACCGAAATATGTTTCGCTTCTGGCTTCAATACGTTAACGCATTTCGAACGGGCATTCAAACAGAAATTCGGAGGCTCCCCGAGAACGTTCCGTTCCTAGATAAGGTGTGGGTTGCTTCCCAAATGTGTATAATAGAGTTATCTGATCTAAACAAAAGGGGAAGACTTCACATGATTACTTGCAAATCATGTTCCAAACGAACAGAGCTCCAAATGCAGCGTTGTACGCACTGCGGGGCCATGTTAACCTACACGGTTGCTGAGAAATTCGACATGATGGCCGAGTTGGTGGAACAAGCGCTGAAGCAGGAGCTCGAAGCGAGAAGAAGATTGAAGCATTAGACGAGTATGAATGTCATAGACGAGGCTGGGTTTACCCAGTGTGAGACACCCGACATGGTCTGGTGTTTTTTTTGCTCTGCCTCACTTGCTGTACTTGCCAATCTCGCCGCGAATAACTGGATTTTCTACAGTTAATTTTCAATAAATCCCGTCTATTCAGCAAATAGATGGATTCCATACAGTTAATTCCAGTCTTTTTTGCCGAGATGGTCATATATAAGGGGATTAACTACATAATTTCCATTTAACAGGTAGATTCCTGTTTAAGGTCAAGTTTTTGATGCTCAGTCCAATTCAATCTCAGATTGAAGAGCGTATACTTGTTTTGTAGGCGCTTACAGTGCTTCCAAAATAAGATGACTGGGGTGATAGTGATGTACACAGGTTTATTAAGCTTCAGGAGTAGGTCGATCATATTGGCTTGGGTTTTATCGCTCTTGTTGCTGTGGGGAATGATCTATACGCCGCCTGCGGCAGAAGCTGCTGTGACGGGCTATGTGACGCGATCAGGAAATCAGCTGCAGCTTGACGGTCAGCCATTTCGTTTCAGTTCGGCCAATATTTACTGGCTAGGCTTGGATGAGAATGTGCCAACGAATGGGACGATTGATTTCCCAACGAACTTCCGAGTGGATGATGCGCTCGCCACCGCCAAAGAAATGGGGGCTACCGTTGTTCGGTCCCATTTGGTGAACTCTTTTGGTTGTGCTAAATGTATTATGCCGACATTAGGGAATTACAATGAAGCAGCCTGGCAGAAGGTGGATTATGCCATTAAAGCCGCAGGAGATCAAGGGATTCGACTCATCCTGCCGGTTATTGATATGTATAATTACTACCACGGCGGCAAGAAAACATGGACCAAATGGTACGGATACCCGGATGATGGCATCATTTATACAGGGTATGAGTTTTTTAGTGATGCGAATATTATTACGGCGTTTAAGCAGCATTTGAGTGTCATGTTAAATCGGGTGAACACGTACACGGGAGTGGCTTACAAGAACGATCCGACGATTCTCGCATGGGAAACTGGGAATGAGCTGGGCTGGTACGACAATCCGACGCAATTAAAAAACTGGACACAGCAGATTGCGGATTACCTGAAACAGCAGGATACACATCACTTAGTAGCCGATGGGAACTACGGCATTGCAGATGCCCATTTGACCATTTCGAGCATCGATATGTATTCTGATCATTTCTATACGTGGGGGGATAAAGGCTTATCCGTCCCGGTTCTTCAAACACAAGCAAATAAAGTAAGAAATGCTGGTAAAGTCATGTTCGTCGGCGAGTATGATTGGAAGAGTGAGCAGTTCGGCACATTGGCCGCCTTCCATACGGCGATCGAGAATGATAGTGTCATCGCAGGTGACATGTACTGGGCTTTATTTGGCCATAACGATAACTATGGCTATGTCCAGCATCCGGATGGCTATACAGTCCACTATCCAGGTGACACGACATTTATGCGGACACAAGCGCAGCAAATGAGGAATCATGCCTATAAAATGAGAGGCATCACAACCGCGCCAGCGCATGGCATTCCTGGTGCGCCATTCATTACCGGTAACACAACTTCTGGCGGCAAATATGTGTTGAGCTGGCGCGGTTCCGTGCCTTCGGATAAATACACCGTTGAACGCTCCACAGCAGGCAGTAGTGGACCTTGGACTGTCGCGTGTAATCAATGCGTTACCGATAATCAAACACCTTGGACAGATACAGGTTCCACAGCAGGTGCTGCAACCTGGTACCGGGTCAAAGGTCATAATCTATCAGGTACAGCAGGCGCTTATTCAACGGTGTATGCGATTTCCGGTACGCAGCTGCAAGCACCTGGTAGCTTCACGCAATCGGCTCCAGCAAGTGGCGCAACCAGCGTGAACGTGACGCCGTCATTCACTTGGGGCACTGCCACCAACGCAGCTACCTACACGATTGTCGTCGCAGATAATGCGTCGTATTCAAGTCCCGTCATCAATGAGAGCGGGCTTACGAGCACTAGCTACACGCCATCGAATGTACTAACAAACAATAAAACATACTATTGGAAGGTAACAGCCGTTAACAGTACGGGTTCGACGAATGCCTCCAATGCTGGCATCTCATTTACTACGGCAGCACTCCCAGCACCAACTTCGACCGTTGATAATTTCGATAGCTATGCATCAGATGCAGCACTGCAATCCGCATATGTGAAAAATGCAAGCGGAAATACATTTACCATAACTCGAGAGGCTACGACGAAGGATGCTGGCGCATATGGTGCCAAAATCGTCTATACGGTCAATTCAACGACCAGTTATGCAGGAGCCGTGCACACGTTAGGTAATGCGAATTGGACCGGGAACACGAGTTTCAATCTGTGGGTAAAGCCAGACGGATCGAATCGTACATTAACGCTCCAGTTCAAGGAAACCAATGGCGAACTATGGGAAACGTACTATACACTTGCTGGTACAACAGCTACGACGCTGTCCATTCCGTTCACAAGCTTCCAGCACCCAGGTTGGTATAGTGGAGGGAACGGTGTCATTGATTTGGGCTCCATTGCAGAAAGCAATTTGTATATTAACAAAGGTTCAGGCGCAGATGGCAGCAGCACGATCTACGTGGATTCCATCAGTCTAGGCAACGGCACAACACCTCCACCGCCTACGACGGTCATCATCGATAATTATGAAGGCTATGGCGGATCCAATCCGAGCGTGCTTGCAGCTTATGTACGCAACACGGATGGCAATGCAATCACACCAACATTAGACGGCACGAATAAATCGCAAGGCTCATATGGATTGAAGCTTGCTTACACCATGGGAACGCCTAACTTTGCAGGGGTTGTGCATGCGATCAGTCAGAACTGGTCAGGTAAAAGCGGCATCCAATTGTGGCTCAAGCCAGATGGATCGAACCGTACGTTAACTATACAGTTCAAAGAGCCGAACGGAGAGCCATGGGAAACGACCTATACGCTCTCTAGTACAACAAGCGGAACGATTCAATTGCCGTTTACAGCCTTCCAGCATCCTCCTTGGTATTCCGGGGGCAATGGCACGAAGGATCTGGGTTCAATCTCCGAATTTAACCTTTACGTGAATCAAGGTTCAGGCGGAACAGGCAGCAGCACGATCTATGTCGATGATATCCAGGCTTATTAAGCGTCATCAGTGTTTGTGACCACAACTGAAGCCGTCATGCGGAAAATCCGTATGATGGCTTTTGCCTATATGATAGAATGAATGGGACCAGAGTTAAATTCTGGAATGCCCTCAAGGGTGGGATGAACATGATCCGCATCATTGTTGTTGAAGATGAGAAGGCCATTCGAATGGGCATGGTAAGTATGATAGAAAGTATGGAACTTAATATCAGCATACTAGGTTCGTTCAAAAATGGATTGGAGGCGGTGCAGTTTCTGACCAAACAAGCTGTAGATGTCATCATTACGGATATTTCCATGCCAAGAATGGATGGATTCGAGCTCACGGAGCATGTCCGTCTGCATTATCCAGAAACCAATATCGTTATTTTGAGCGGATACAATCAATTTGATTACGTGCGTAATGCACTGCGGTCTGGTGTTAGTGATTATTTAGTCAAGCCTGTGAATAAGAAAGAGCTTCATCAAGTAATAAAGAAACTAATGGATCACACGCTGCAAGAGAGACTGCGGAGAGAGCAAACGACAGATCTTTTGTTGAAAAGCTATTTGTCAGGCGATATGAAGGTAGATCAGCTAGAATTACTCTGGGAATCCTTCTCCATGTATAGAGGGCGTACTATCCCCTGTGTATTTATGGTGAGCAAAGCAAGTCATATCGCTGCCTCAACAAGCAGCCACGGACGATCCAATGGCACTTCGTTTCCCGATAGCAGGGCATGCAAGCTTACACCTAGTCTCGAGCTGATGATTATATTTGGCGTTAGCGGTATGGATGAAATTGAGCAAGTAATGGGGTTGGGCGAAGCTAATATACGAGGTGCTTCATCTGTAGTTTCTCGAATCGAGGATTGGCCGAGAGGCTACGCTGAAGCGATTTCTGCGATTTGCATGCATTGGCACCGCGAAGGCAAGATTGGCTTGATCACTTATGCGGAGCCCAGTTACTCTCGATCAGAAATCACGGTCATGGTCTCTCTGATCGATTCCCTGTTGCAGAATTCCTCCAAGTGGATGGACCGGGATGAACTAACGAAATTAAAAGGACATTTATACCGGCGAGCGAAGCGAATCCAGATTCACTGGGCTGATTTGTGCCGTGTACTTGGCTATTTATTATATCAACTGCACATGCGCATTTCCGACGCGACTAATCGGACGTTTGATTCTCATACGGATTCGAATGATTTTGAACTACAGCTATGCGAGCATGCAACATTGCAAGATGTTTTAGATGATATTTTTGACAGGATGGATAGCATGCTAGCTGATCTGGAGATGGAGCCTGGCGCCTACGAACGGAAGGTTGTAGGTACGGTCAAAAAGATCATCGATCAAGCCTACAATCGCGAGATTGAATTGTCAGAGCTGGCGAATCAAGTGTATTTGACAGCCAACTATGTTAGCTTTCTATTCCGCAAGGAAACGGGGATGACCATTACGGAATACATTATCGATCTTCGCGTCTCGAAAGCCAAGGAGCTGCTCCTCAACCAATTGGAATTGAAAACCTATGAGGTAGGGCAAGCCGTAGGCTATCCCGACGCTGCTTACTTCAATCGCCTATTTAAAAAGGTTGTCGGCATAACGCCTCGCATGTACAGGGAACAAACGCAGATAGCTCAATTACCGAACTAACCTGATTCTTCAGAAGGACAATGTAGCCCAATAAAATGCCAAGCCAGTACATTTCATCCGCCAATCATCCCTCCTATAATTAAAAATGATACAAATTGTAGGATACGAGGGGGCGAACGTATGCGTTTGAAAAGCATGTGTGCAAAGCTTGTAGTAGCCATGCTAGTGGTGTCTATGCTCTTAAGCGGGTTTGTAGGCACGCCAATAATGAAAGCGGAAACAAATTCCGTGGTGACCCATTTTATTACCCGATCTGGTGATAAATTGATGGATGGTTCAAACGAATTTCGATTTATTGGGGCGAATGTGCCTACGCTAACCATGGTCGAGGATGGCTATTGGCAGGTGCCAACAGAGTGGGAGCAACGAGATGCATTTAAAGCTTTGCAGCAAATGGGAGCGACAGCAACGAGAACCTACGTCCTTTCTGTCAAAAAGGCGACCGATTACCCAGGCATGATTAGGCATGTGGGAGGTCCTAATCAATTCAATGAGGAAGCCTTCGTCGCTCTTGATCGTGCGCTTGCGCTTGCCAATGAGTACGGCATTCGTCTTATCATCCCCTTCGTAGATCAATATGAGTGGTGGGGTGGAATTGGCGAGTACGCCAAGTTTCGCGGGAAGAGTAAGGATGCTTTCTGGACAGATCCGGAAATTAAGAAGGATTTTAAAGACACGATCGCGTATGTGTTGAATCGCACGAATACTTTTACAAACGTGAAATACAAGGACGACCCCGCAATTCTTGCTTGGGAAACCGGGAATGAATTAACACCTCCAACCTCCGCATGGACGACCGAAATTGGAACTTACATCAAAAGCATCGATAATAAACACTTGCTCATTGACGGCAAATACGGCATTGATGCCAGTTCTTTAGAAGAAAGCTCACCTATCGATATCGTAAGCAATCATTATTATCCTAATCATTATGCAAGCTTTGCTTCTCAAGTTAGCATCGATAGGAATACAGCGAGAGGGAAAAAGCCCTTCTATGTAGGCGAATTCGGCTTTATTCCAAAAACAGAGTTAACTCCTTTTCTTAACAACGTTGTTGAAAACGGTACCAGCGGTGCTTTGATCTGGAGCTTGCGGTATCACAGTGAGGATGGCGGCTTTTTCCGACATACGGAAGGTACTTATGGCGGTACGTTCTACGAGGCGTACAAATGGCCAGGATTCCCAGCAGGCGAGCAAGTCTTTGAGGAGTCATCCGTCTTGGGGCTGTTACGGGATAAAGCGTATGCGATTCGCGGCATTCCGAAGCCAACTTTACCCCTTCCTGACGCACCTGTCATGCTGCCGATTGATACAGTCTCCCGTATCGGATGGAAGGGGTCAACTGGTGCAACAGCCTATACAGTAGAGCGCTCCGTCTACGGGAATGGGCCATGGGACATTGTCGGTGCTCAAGTCTATGATGCGTCCAAATCAGATCTATTTGACGATATGACCTCGGTTACGGGGGCAACGTATTTTTACCGAACGAAGGCACGAAATACCGTGGGTGAATCGACTTACTCTCCTGTCATAGGTCCAATTATTGCGAAGCATGCCATCCAGGATGAGTTGATCGATTATAGCAAAATGTATCAATTCTCAACAGATCTCAAATTCACGACGGATGATCTGAATCCAGCGCTGTTTGGCGGAGATCATTATCGCCTCAAATTACAGCCAAATGCAACGAATCAATTCGTTGCGTATGCACTGCCTTCTACACCTACGCAATCAGCGGAGCTGCGAGCGTTATCCTTACAGGTTTCTGCGTTCCGTACTACGGGTCATCCGAGCAGTGAGTTTAAGATCTGGATTTCTGCAGATGGAATGAATTACGCGGAGCTTCAGGTATCCCAAGCGGATGCTGGCGGCGGGGATTGGCGCAAAGTCGTGTATCACACGGATAGCATACCCGGGGCAGCAAAGTACTTTAAAGTAACCTTCCCTGAAGGTGATGAAGAGTCGCAATTGGGTGATATTGAAATCGTATACAACCATACAAGTGGCGAAGAACTTATCTACAAAGAAGCTATTTCTAGCGTTGCTATTACCAACGGGGTACTAACAGACGAGATGAATAATCTGTTGAAAATGGCGGACCACACGGCTAATCTAGGATTCGAAAATGGTGGCGCATTTTTTGGCGGCGATTTGAAACGACTAGTAAGAACGTCTAACAATGCGGAATCGTTCGTGTATCAAACAGCCGGGGATATGAATTATTTTGTGATGACAAGCTTCGCAAGACAAGAAGCCAGTAAGTATCGGCTGCCGAATTTCACCTTCCTGACATCGCCAGATGGTGAACATTACACGAATGTAAGTCAAGTTCGTGTGGATGAGGTGCCGGGCGAGGGGTACTGGAGCCGAATGGTTTACACAGCGTACACCTTACCGGCTGGAACGAAATTTATGAAGATTGTTTTCCCGGTTGTTCCTGTGAACTTTGCATCTGAATATTGGAATCCGCAAGTGGGGCGTATCCAAATTGGTGTAGGCTCAGAGAAGCTTGAACCTCCTTCGAATGTGAAAAGTGATGTGATCGAAAATTTTGAAGGCTATACGGGCTCAGATAGTATGTTGAGAAGTGCTTATTCTGTCAATACATCGGGCTCGCCAATTGAGTTGAACTTGGATACTGTCCATAAATCCGAAGGCAATTACAGCCTGCAATTAACCTCATCGCTGAGTGCAGGCTGGGGTGGGATGGAAAAGCAAATGACGAATACGGATTGGTCTGGCAGCAGCGGTATTTCCTTCTGGGTTCAGCCTGCCGAAGCCTACACAGGCATTTCCATTCAAATTAACGAAGGAAGTGCAACGAACGGTGAGGTCTGGAAAAAAGATGTTGGGGTATCCGGCAGCGAACCACAGTTGATTCAATTACCTTTTAATCAATTTTATGTACCTGACTGGTGGAAAAACTCGCATAAAGGCGTTGGGAATAATCGTGTAGACCTTTCGTCCATTACGACATTTAGTATCTATATTGATGGCGCGCCAAATGTAACACGTTCCGTATACTTCGATGATTTCCGATTGTATAAATCACCTGTTGTAGATACCTTTGAAGACTATGGTGCTGATAATACGAAGCTTCGAGCTCAGTATAAACGCAATACCGATGGGGATCCGATAACCGTAACACTCGATGCCGAGAATAAACAAAACGGCGCATATGGTCTCAAGCTCGACTTTGAGTTGACTGCTGCCAAAGGATACGCTGGTGTAACCAAGTCCATTGGTGGTGCGGATTGGTCAGCCAACAATGGTGTGCAGCTATGGATGAAGGCAGGGGAAGCGGGACGCGGTGTTACGTATCAATTAAAGGACGCAACCGGCGAGTATTGGGAAGCCAAAGTGTTTATCAACCATATAGAGGGTACCCTGATGAAGATCCCTTTTGGCTCCTTCCATTTGGCGGGATGGCAATCGGTGACCGTGGATGGGAAACTCGACCTTACGTCCATTTCAGAGTTTTCCATTTATGTGGATAGAGGTTCAATAGGAAATGGTGCAGGAACACTGTATCTAGACGATATACAAGCGGCTTCGCTTCGTGAGATCGACAATTTCGACTTCTATTCAACAGATGCCGGGGTGCGAGCCGATTATGTGAAAGAAGCAGGCGGCGATGAGACAGCAGCATCCCTGGAAAATGATACGAAGCAAGCAGGGAGTCATGGGCTTAAGCTCAGCTATACACTGACTGATGCGAAAGGCTATGCAGGGGTAAAACGTACACTTGGCAAGCTCAATATTTCGGGTGGCGGTAATGCGCTATCTTTCTGGCTGAAGTCGGATACAGTTGGGCATGGACTTACGTTCCAATTGACAGAAAGTGACGGGGATATTTGGGAAGCGCAGACACTTTTGACCTCAACAGAGGCTGGCGTCATTCAAATTCCTTTCGGTGGATTCGCCAGAAATCAAACGTGGTCGAAGGGGGATGGAAGGCTCAATCGTGCTGAGATTGCGTCCTATGCGATTTTTGTGAACAAGGGCGCGGGGCAAGCAGGTTCGAATACTCTTTATATCGACTCCATTGCAATCGATTCAGTGCCAACGATTGATGATTTTGACTACTATGGAGGCGGTGAACTCGTTTCAGGCGGCGTGTATACGACGAACGTCTGGGGTGGAGAGGTCACGTTGACTCCAGTTAGTGGTCATAAGGAAGCTGGTCCAGCTGGAGGCAAGTATTCCTATGATTTCAAATCAACTAATTTTGCCGGAGTTAACAAACAACTTGGTAGTTTGGATTGGCGCGAGTATGAAGGCATACGTTTATGGTTGAAAAAGGATGCCTCCAATAATAGATTGGTTATTCAATTCTTAGAGTCAAACGGTACAGCATGGGAATTCAATATTATGTTAGATGATGACAAATCAGGTGTGTTGACGTTGCCATTTGATAAGTTTGCGAAAGCATCTTGGAGTAATGGTGATGATATTATCGATCTTGACGCGGTTAAAGAGTTTTCGATTTATGTGAATGAAGGACTAACCGGCGCGCTAAGCCAAGGAACTGTATACTTTGATACGATTAAGGTTTATAAGGCAGGGGAGGAGCCAGATCCGGTAGATCCGGTAGATCCGGTAGATCCAGTAGACCCAGTAGACCCGGTAGATCCGGTAGATCCAGTAGATCCAGTAGACCCAGTAGACCCGGTAGATCCGGTAGATCCAGTAGACCCAGTAGACCCGGTAGACCCGGTAGATCCAGTAGACCCAGTAGACCCGGTAGACCCAGTAGATCCAGTCAATGATTCGAATGGGCCTGCACCGGATGCTTCCATGCCTGCACCAACTGTAGTTGAGAAGGACGATCAAATTGAGCTCACGAAGGAAGCATTCAGGCTCCAAACCATTACAGATAAAGAAGGGAGAGAGGTACATCAAGCCATCATCCAAGCAGGTGATCTGAAGAAGGCATTAGAGCTTGTGATGAAGAAAGAGCAGGGAACACCGCTTGTAATGACATACAGCTCCTCGAATATTGATGAGGTCGTGATACCGAGTTCAGCGTTGTCGGGGGTACTCGTAGCAAATCCTGAGGCGCTAGCCAAATCCGTATTCACGATGAAAAGCGAGGTGGGTTCCTATTCGCTTCCACTCAGTATCCTTACCAATCCTACGCTTCTTAAAGCGATAGGCACAGGCACTGGGGACGCTGCTTTGCATATTGCGATCAATCCTATATCCAATGAACAAACCGAGCAAGTTCGCAAAGCAGCCGAAAAGCAAGGGGTAACACTCATCGGTACTCCGATATCGTTCCGCCTACTCGTGACTAGTGGTGGTCAACAAACCGAGATTGACAATTTTGGCTCTCTGTTCATAACTCGGAGCATCATCGCAAACGGTGTTACCGATCTGTCTAAAGCCACAGTCGTAGTCATTGACGAAGAAACAGGCGCAATGATGTTCGTTCCAGCATCCTTCCAACAGCATGACCAGCAGCTAGAAGCTGTCATCAGCAGAAATGGAAATAGTGTGTATGCGATTGTAACCCATCAAGCCAAATTCACTGATGTTCCGCTCACACATTGGGCCCAGTCTGCGATTGAAGCTTTAGCTTCCAAGCTGCTGCTGAATGGCATGACGGACACCACGTTCGCACCGGATCGTGCGGTCACACGAGCAGAGTTTACCAATATGCTGGTGAAAGCGATGGGGATCTTACCGTCGAAAGGTTCTCAAGCCAAATTCTCCGATGTAGGCGCACAAGATTGGTATGCATCTGTGATTTATGCTGCGAGCGAGCTGGGCTTGGTAGATGGCTTCGAAGACCGCAGCTTCCAACCGAATGCGACCATCACACGAGAGCAAATGGCCGTAATGCTCAGTAGAGCTCTGGGGTTAACGAAATTATCTCAAACCGTGAAGCCAGCAGCTTCACTCACGTTCACAGACGCTGCTAGTATATCTTCCTGGGCAGAGGCATCGATTCGTCTAGCAACAGCCGCAGGTTTGTTAAGCGGCAATCCTGACGGATCCTATCGACCGCAAGCTGTTGCAACACGCGCTGAAGCAGCTGTCGTCTTCTATAACCTGCTGCATAAGCTTGGCATTGTAAAGTAGGTGACTGGGGGGGCCTCGGCCCCCCTAGATTTTACCTAATTTGTCGGCTGCATGTCCGACTCCAACCTGGAAACGGAACGTAGATACGCTATTTCACCAAAATTCAGCGAAATTACATGCAAATGAATCAAATAGTGCATTCACGTTCCGCATCTTTTGAAAAATCGCTGTTTAGGCAGAAATAACGTCCTGACGTTCCGTATCTGATTACAACTCTTTTCCATGCTGGATTTTGAGGTTATTCTCACCAAATTCCACCGAAAAGTGGAAATACAGTACAAGGAAAAACAAATGCGTGCCATTTTACTCGGGGCATGAGCGACTTATAATAAAAATGTAAGCGCTACACAAACTAGTTCATTGGGGGAAATAGGATGAAGAAGACATTAGTAGCCTCGACATCAATTTGTTTATTAGCAACCTTACTCGCAGCGTGCGGATCGGATGCAACGACAACGACAGCTAGCCCGACACCAGAAGCCAAGGCAACAGCAGCGGCTACTGCTGCGGCAGCGACGGAAGCTCCAAAAGCAGCGAATCCGAATGATGAGATTAAAGGTAAAATCGTGTTCGCAACGAACCGTACGGACTTAATTGATACGAAGCTGAAAGAATATCGTGAAGCGTTCAAGAAAAAATTCCCGAATGCGGACGTAGAATTCGAAGCGCTGAAAGATTATGAAGCCGCTATCAAATTACGCTTGGCAACGGCGGAAGTGCCGGACGTTGTTTTGATTCCGAACATTCCGAATACACAGCTTCCTGATTATTTTGCCCCACTGGACGATCTCGGTCTGAATGATAAGATCCGCTTCAAGGACTACAAAACAGCGAACGGCGGTACGTATGGACTCGTAACAGGCGGTTCCACAACAGGGATCGTATATAACAAGAAAGCCTTCGCAGATGCAGGTATTACAGCACTTCCGAAGACATTGGATGAATTCTATGCCGCATCCGAGAAGCTGAAAGCGAAGGGAATTGTTCCTCTTGCGACCAACTACAAGGATAAATGGCCTCTTTACACGTGGCAACACATTGCAGTAGCGATGTCCGGCAATCCGAACTTCTGGAATGATCGCATCAAGCAAGAGAACGCTTTTGATCCGAATGGGGCTTTCGCTAAGTCCTTAGGCATTCTCAAAACGATGATCAGCAAGGGCTACGTGGAGAAAGATATCAACTCCTCTAACTGGGAACAGTCGAAGAAAGATGTAGCATCCGGGAAGATGGCGATGTATCTATTGCCAAACTGGGTCATCCCACAAGTCATTGAAAATGGCACAGAAAGCGCGAACGTTGGTTTCTTCCCAATGCCTTTCGATAACTCAGGGAAGCTGACTACGCTAATGACACCTGATTATTTCTATGCAGTCAGCAAAAACAGCAAAAACCTCAAAACAGCAAAAACGTTCGTGAAATGGTTAATCGAGGATTCCGGTTATGATGATTTCGCTGGCTTCATTCCGTCATTGAAAGATAAGAAGTCCTCAGTTATGCAACTGTCTGACTTCCTAGCTACGAAAGATCTGAACTTCGTTGAAATCGCTGCAGATAACAGTGACGCTATGGCGATCCAGAACAAGGCTCAAATCGATCTCAACGATATCGCGCAAGAGGTTGCGGTAACGGATGTCGCCAAGGTATTTGATAAATACAACAAGAAATGGGTGGAAGCGAAGAAAGCGCTCGGCAAATAATACAAGACGTAAGAGGGCTGAATGAGACTTGGGAAGCATTCGGCCTCTCTTTTCAAATTAAAGAGCAATGAGGTATGGAGATGAGCTACCAACAACAAAAAATCACATTGATCGTATCCTTCCTACTCGTACCACTCGTGCTGCTGCTGACATTTACCTACTATCCGGCCATGAGGCTCATTTATTTAAGCTTTACGTCATGGGATGGTCTGACACCGGTCAAAACATGGGTTGGGTTTCGAAATTATGAAGAAATCATGGGCAATCTAGAGGTTTTCTATGTCTTCCTCCATAATGTTGCTTATTTCGTAGGCGGCATTCTGCAAAATGTTGTAGCCTTTTTCTTCGCGGTTCTTTTGAACAGTAAGCTTAAAGGTCGTAATGTGTTTCGTACCGTGCTATTCTTGCCCTACATTATGAATGGCGTCGCCGTAGCGTTCATGTTCGGTTATGTATTTGATACCAACACTGGCTCATTAAACTATTTTCTAAGTCTACTTGGCTTCGATCCTATTTCTTGGTTAGGTAAGCCTGGTCTCGTCAACATATCACTTGCTTCAATCAGCGCATGGAAGTTTATGGGATTCAATATGGTTGTGTACTTAGGGGCCCTACAATCGCTGCCGGAAGATCTCTATGAAGCAGCCAAAATAGACGGTGCACGAAGATTCCAAGTGCTTCGCTACATCACATTACCTGGTATGAGGAAAATTATCGAGCTTAATCTGTTTCTGACTGTGATTGGGGCCCTGGAAGTGTTTGACCTCCCCTTCGTCCTTACCAAAGGCGGCCCTTTGGCTGCAAGTAAAACGTATGTTCAGCAAACAGTGGAGACCGCGTTTCAATATAATAACTTTGGACTCGCTTCGGCAATGAGTGTGCTATTGATGATTGTCGTCATTGTCGTAGTATCCGCACAACGTAGAATTGTTGGAGGAAAGGAGGAGTGACCCCATGAAACCAAGACCGATCACATCGACAGTGAAATATGCGCTTTTGTCCATCGCAAGCCTAATTATCTTTTTCCCTTTATATATCTTGTGTATAAATGCATTTAAGGGAAGTAAGGAATATGGCATGTCCAGCGTCTTTTCACTGCCGAACTCCTTTCTTAATTTTGATAATTTCCTGATTGTATTTGAACGCGGGAATCTCGGGCAGGCCTTCCTGAACACGACGATTGTAATTGGCTTATCCTTGATTGGCAATATCGTCATGGGGACGATGGTTGCCTATGTGCTTGGACGTTTCAAATTTCCAGGCAGCTTCCTCATTCTTGGTCTATACACCGGGGCAGCGATTATTCCAGCGATCACGACGCAGGTGGCGATATTCTCCATTATCAAATGGTTGGGATTATTCAACACGCATTTCGCACCAGTACTCTTATACATCGGTGCGGATGTGGTCCAAATCTACATTTTGCTTCAGTTTATTCGGAACATTCCTTATGAACTTGATGAGAACGCCATGATCGAGGGCTTATCTTTATTTGGCATCTTCTATCGCATCATCATACCGCTGCTTACACCAGCCATCTCGACGGTTATTATTCTTAAAACGATTTCGATTTATAACGATATGTACACGCCATATTTGTATATGCCTTCGCAGAAGCTTGGTGTTGTTTCGACCACCTTAATGAAATTCACAGGCACGAATAGTGCCGAGTGGCAATTGATATGTGCGGCAATTCTTATCATTCTGCTTCCGACGGTCGTCCTGTATTTGTTCCTGCAACGGTACATTTTCTCCGGAATTACGAATGGTTCTGTGAAATAGTTAGGTAGCAGGACACCACCGTTCGCGAGTCGAAATAGTAACCCAAGGCCCATTACAAGGAGCCATGGGTTTTCTTGATTTTTTGAAAAGAAAGGGCTTACATTTGTGTGAAAGAGCTGGGGGGAACTTCTTGTGCTAAGCGAGATATGGCATTGGATTGTGAGGTTATCACTGACGCAAAAGTTGATTACGGTTTTTGTTATTTTAATCACGGTACCCATTGTTACAATTTCGATGATCTCCTATTCGAGTTATTCCAAATCCATAGAGAAGAACACAGCTCTCTACGTGAATCAGATTTCTCGGAAAATTCTGGAGCGAGTGGACCAGTACGTATCCGATATTAAGCGAGTGACCGGCAGTCAAATTTATATGCAGGATATTCAGGAATCCCTGGCCAATCCGACGAAAACGTTGGAAGAAACGAACCGTCTACAGAACTTCGTGAAGGGTCTGAACAGCCTGAAGAATGATACGGAGTCTGTGTATATTTTCGATAACTATGGCAATATGTACGACAGCACGAAAAATGATACGATCCGGGCGAACATCCGGCAGCAGGCCGTGGAATTGCGCCAACAAGTGCGTAATGCGCAGGGCTCATCCATCGTGATCTCCACGCAGAAAATAAGGGTTGGTCAAACAGACAAATATTACTTCTCTATCGCCCGAGAGTTGAAGAATACGAACTCTCTGGAAGGGATCGGCATGATTATTTTCGATTCCCGCATTCAGGTCATCGCTGATGCCGTAAAAGAGCTTGATGGGGTAACCAAAGGCCGAACGATGGTCATCGACGATCAGAATACGGTCATTTATGATAGCGAGCAAAAGTGGATTTCAACGAATGTCGCGAGTAATGAACTGGTTCAGAAAACCGTCGGGAAACAGGGAAGTTTTAAGTTAACGATGGAAGGAAAGACGTATTTAACCTCATATACGACCTCGGAAGTGACAGGCTGGAAGCAGATCGTGCTGATCCCCGTGGATCATTTAACGGAGGAAACAAGGGTAACGCGGGATTTCACTATGATTCTTGTACTGCTTTCTATTACGGTTGCTTTAGTCACATCCGCCATTATTGCGATTGCGTTGACACGGCCGCTTAGGACACTGATGAGGACGATGAAGCAAGTTAATAAGGAGAACTTAGACGTCCAAATTCCGGTGAAGTACTCAGACGAGTTTGGCATACTAGCGAAGCATTTTAATAATATGATTAGAAGAATCAATGAGCTGGTGGAAGAAGTCTATCAGACGCAAAATCGCAAACGGGAGGCCGAACTGAGGTCGCTGCAGCATCAAATTAACCCCCATTTTATTTATAACACGCTGGAAGTCATTCGCATGACGGCTGAAGTAAAGCGAGATTATGAGATCTCGGAAATGACCTATAATCTAGGCGAGCTGCTGCGGTATGGCATTCTACGCGGGACGGATCAGGTGACCATCCACAAGGAGTTGGATCATTTGGAGAAATATGTGGCGCTGCAAAACTTTCGATTCTCCAAAGATATTCAGCTTGAGTTAAACATCAGTGAGGTCCATTTGACCTATCCCGTCATCAAGCTATTGTTCCAACCCATTGTGGAAAATGCGATTTTGCATGGCTTTGAGATGAAGGAAGAAAATTGCAGGATCATCATCAGTTCTTATGAGGATAAGCAGGCGATCTATTTCACCGTCAGGGATAATGGTTGCGGAATGGAAGAAGCGCAGCTGAGAATTATACGGAATGCGATGCTCGGTGTGCAGCAAGAGAATCGATCCAACATCGGTATTGTCAATGTGAATGAGCGCATTATTTTGCAATACGGTGCCCCATTTGGGTTACAAGTCAGCAGTGAAGTCGATGTCGGCACAACCGTGACGATTGTTCTACCCGTACTGGAAGCATGGAAGGAGAGTGCCTAAGTTGACGATGAAAATGGTGATAGTCGATGATGAGCAGCGAATAAGGCTGGGTCTTCAGGCCATGGTTGAAGCCATGGATTTACCTATGGAGATTATGGGCTTGTGCGCGAATGGGATCCAAGCGTTGGATAAGATGAGCAGCTGGGAAGCTGAGGATTGCAAGGTTCTCCTCACGGATATCAAAATGCCCATGATGGACGGGATAAAGCTAATTGAGCGAACAAGAGCGGAGTATCCAGATGCTCATATCATTCTATTAAGTGGATTTAACGAATTCGAGTATGCCCGTCAAGCGATACGTTTCGGTGTGGAAGAGTATTTGTCCAAGCCAGTGAATAAGAAGGAGTTGTTTCAAGTATTGAAGCGTGTGGGGGAACGCTTGACGGTGTTCCATGCATCTGAAAAGGAAGCCGCTGATCGCTTGCCTGCTGAGCCTAAGGTGCATAAGAAGCAAATCATTGCCGATGTCATTCGCATGCTGGAATCGGATCTAAACCAGCCGTTCGATCTGAATGAGCTCTCTGCTAAAGTGGGATTGAACCCAAGTTATTTATGCAAATTGTTTAAAAAGGAAACGAATAAGACGATCACGGACTATGTCACGGATCTGCGTATTGTGAAAGCGAAGCATATCTTGGAGGATTATCCAGATGTGAAAATGTATGAGGTAGGTTCTTTAGTAGGCTATACGGACCCCGTGTACTTTACGAAGCTATTCAAAAAATCAGTCGGCATGACGCCGAAGGAATATCAAAGCGGACTAGGTGCTTTTGGCAACCAAAATGCCTGTTTAGACTAAAGATTTTCTCTATTTGTTGCAGTACAGTAAGGGTATGAAAGATATCTGAGGGGGTTATTCTTATGAGCCAACAAGAGCTGCATATACCTGAAGCCGATGCTTTACTGCAAGATGAGATTACGAATGAGCAAGCGCAATTTTTCTTGGATAATGGTTTTCTCGTCATACGCAATGTGGTGGTCGGGGAGGAGTTGCGGCTCCTGCAGGAGCAGACGATGAAAGCTGTAGAAATCGGGATGGCTGGAAGCGAGGATGAGGATTATAAGTATCGTGTGAGGAAAAATGGCGAGCGTAAATATTGGCGTACGGAGTACATCATTGATAAGCAAGAGGCGAATAAAGCACTGCTTGCTCATCCGTTTATCTTACGTTCTGTAGCGAAGATTCAAGGGGTTAACTTCATACCTACCTGGGATTCCTTAGTTGTGAAAATTCCTAATCAGGCGGCCAGCGTGCCTTGGCATCGCGATGCGTTAGTGCCTGAGGGCTGTACAGATCCGCGGCCGATCTTCAATGTTGATTTTTATTTGGATGAGGCGGATCTGAAGTCATGCTTGTGGGTTATTCCAGGAAGTAACCATTGGGCGTCGGAGGATGCCGAGGAGCGCTGCGCTCGTCCAGACTTTGAAGTCAGCGATGCTGTACCTGTGCCGATGAATCCCGGCGATGTGATTTTCCACAACATTCAGCTGCTGCACGGCTCTCCTGAAGGAGATGGCAATGCGCTTCGCCGTACCGTGTATTATGAGTTCCGTCCAGGTGAGATTGAAGCGGAATTTGGACCGCATACGCTGGAGTATCTTGCATTGAAGCAGCATATGCTTGTGGATTGTATCGAAAAGCGCAGGGAAGCTGCTTATACGTCGGGTGAATCGCCGTATGTGTATCAGCCGAATGGGGCTTTCGCGATAGGCGCGAAGATGACGCCGAAGACGTATCGGTATGCGCATTCTGATTATTGGCGCGGTTAGGAATAGATCAAATTCGCACAAAACTGGGTTAAGCTTTGCCCAGTTTTTTTCTTGAACATTCGACCGAATGTATGGACATCGGAGTAGCCAACGCGATCCGCAATTTCACTGAAAGAGAGGCTGCTGTGAATGGCCAACTCTTTCGCTTTATTGATGCGGATCCAAGTCAAATACTGCATAGGCGACATCCCGACGTGCTGGCGGAATAGGGTCAAAATGTAGTTTTTGCTGAGGCCGGATACGTCCTCCAGCTCTTTGATTTGAATCTCCCGACTGTAGTGCTCGGTGAGATAGTTTTTAATGAGGACGAGCTTCGGCATGGTGAGCGCGTCTGTTTTGGTGCGGGCTGCACCGGATTCGATGGCTTGTGCGGCTTCAGCAAGAATGCGCATGAGCAAGCTCTGGCAATGCATCTGATGCACAAGACCGGGCTGGCGGTAATGCGAAACAAGCTGCGAAAGCATCGTTTCAACAGGGTGATCCGCGAAATTGCCAAGGATATGCTTATGTTTAAATAGTTCCTCATACGGAAACGCTGATGTGCCAAAGTGGAACACCAGTGAAATACACACATAAGGACTGTGGTCCGCCTTAATAATGGAGTGACGCTCATTGGGACGATGAAATAAGAGATCGCCGCGGTGCGTTTCGTAGGGATGATCGCCAACCGGGTAGTGAGCAAAGCCATCCACCACATACTGCAGGATAAACTGCGTCATTTCTCGATTGCGGATCGCCCAGCCCTGTGGAGCGTGAAACATATGGGCTAACGTAATATAGGGAGGGAAATGATAATCCTGAAGCATTCCAATCGTTTCTACAGGCTGCAGCGTACTGAGGTTGGAAGCCATAATGATCAGCACCTTTCTATATGCTTCATTGTAGCATGAGTAGGCGATTTTGCAGAGTGCGTTTGGCAACAGATAGTGTTTACAATCGGATAGTTTTATTTCATACATACCCCTATGTTGTATTTCGTACAACATAAAGCCTGCTTTGCAGGCTTTTCGCACACAATGTTGCACTTTGTGCAACATTATTGCTCAAATAGAGCCAAATCAGCCGAATTTGGCCAATAATGTTGTACGTTGTACAACATAGGCTCATACATCAGCTGATTTCGTTTACACATGTTGTACTTTGTACAACATAGAGGGAGCGTCGCGGCTAGTAGATGCCTCTAAGAGGCCCAATCACCGCCAGCGCAACTAAAAAGCTTCAGCCCCCAATTAGGGCTGAAGCTCATTAATTCCTTATTCCGTTACCTTCTGCATCTTACCCGGATTGTTGATCTTATAAGGCACCGGATGCTTGCTTAGCTTCTTGGCTACGATTTTGCACTCGAACGTGACGGTGTCGCCGATCGCGAGATCAAGTTTTTTGAGCGTTGCGCTGTGGCTCGACCACGCGGTGCCGACTTCGATGGCTGGCTCCAGAATCGAAACGGCTTCATAGATGATGACTTCATCATCCGTGTCTGAGAAGTTGTTCGGCACGGTCGTAAACTCGGTAACCGTCGCCTTCATTTTTACTTTCTCTTCAGGAAGCTCCAGTTTAGGGGCTTTTTCTTTTTTTATTTTTTCCTTAGCGGGCGCTTTCTCAGCAGGAGCAGCCTGTCCATCTTCAGAAATAACTTCAGCTTTAGCGGCTTTTGGTGCTTTAGCAGGCTTCTCTTCCGGCTCGGCAGTCTCAAGCTCGTCCACTAATGCAGCATCTTCAGCTAATGCAGATCCACGCTGGCTATAGTTAGCCGCTTGCATTTCCTTTAAATAGGAGGGATGAATGCAGTGCAGCTGCTTCGTATCCAGTTCAATGACAGCGGTCATGGGATCCACTAGGCCAACAATATTGCAAGCAACATTAAGGCTATTACCTTTATAGAAAAAGGCTTTCGCTTTTACCGCTTTTTCAGATACTAAACCCCATTCTTTACATTGCTCGATCAGCTCGAACTCTTCATCAAAACGAGTAAACGCAGCTGGTTGAATGGCGAACGCGTAGTCCATATGTGATCAACCTTTCTATTCTATGTAGTGGGAAGGTTTATTTCACTTCTTCCTCATTTATCCTTATTTTCATCCTCGTCCGCATCAAGATCTTCATCTTGATCCTCATCTTCTTCACAATCGTCCTTCTCCTCTAAGCGGAAATCGTCGGTCTTTTCCCCGTCTTCCCAAATTTCCACGAAGAGCGCATCGCAATTTTCAAAATCAGCCGGCTTGAACGCAAGCGCTTTTTCCTCGTCCGGACCAACATAAACATTTTCTAGAGTTTCCCCATCAAACGAGAGGATGACGTAAATTTTCATAGGCATGGTATGCCTCCTAGTAAGTGATAAGCATTATTATAACATACCGAGTGAATTGTTCGCATGAAGAGCGATTGAACTTTCATATACATCTATATAGCCTGTATTACCGGATCGAAAAAAGGGCTCGTTCAGGATCCGTTGACAGCGGGAAGTGAAGGAGGAGTTCTAAGGATGGCGTTGCTAGTCATATGTGTACTCGGGTGTCTGTCTGGTTTCATGATTTTTAGGAGACATGAAATACCACGCAGCACAGATCAAGCTCTGAATGATGTTAAGCTGTCTATTATTATTCCGGCTAGGAACGAAGCGGACAATCTCCCCAACCTGCTGCATACGCTTAAAATCCAAACCTTGGAGCCTTACGAAATTATTGTCATTGATGATTTTTCGGACGACCATACAAGGGAAATCGCTGAAAGCTTCGGGGTTAAGGTGATCTCGAATCCCAAGCTGCCTGACGGATGGACGGGCAAAAACTGGGCGGTATGGAATGGCTATTCCCATGCGACTGGGAACCTCATTGCTTTCTTGGATGCGGATATTCGATTTGCACCTCGGGCATTAGAATGTTTAGTGAAGGTGCGGAATAAATTAGGAGGGGTGCTATCCATTGTACCCTACCATTACACGGAGAATTTGAGAGAGAGATTGGCGCTAATCTTCAACGTGCTCGGTGTATTCGCGTTTACTTCTCCTTTTGAAAAAAATAATGCACAGAAGGGCCTTTATGGGTCCTGTATTTTAACGACTAGAGCAGATTACGAATCGATCAAAGGCCACGAAGGCATCAAATCTGAAATGATGGACGACCTGAATCTCGGTGCTACTTATGCAAGGGCAGGCATCCCAGTGAACAACTTTATCGGCTATGGGCTGGTCTCTTTTCGGATGTATCCTCAGGGGCTCAAAAGCCAGATCCAAGGCTTCGGCAAAGGCGCAGTCATAGGTACGTCTAAGCTCAAAGCAGGTACACTTACGCTTACAGCGATTTGGGCCATTGGGCTGATCCTCTCAGCAGCTTTCCCATTTTTCCTAGATACCACGTGGGGCGTTCCTCTACTCATCGGCTATCTCATTTACACGGCACAGCTTTTTTATTTTGTGAAATACGTTGGTATTTTTGGCATTGTCACGCCTGTATTGCACATGGTGTCAACGTTATTTTTCATCCTGGTGATGCTGTACTCGATGTATCAGGTCGTATTTCTAGGGCATGTAGCCTGGAAAGGGCGGCAAGTTAAAGTAGGAAGCAGGCGAGAGCAATGATCATCATCGGATGGACGATTTGTGCTTTTGTATCGGGTGCGCTCATGTTTAGCTATTGGCTAGGTCGGTTGGCTCGGAAAAACCTGAAAACAGTCGGAGACGGCAATCCAGGTGCCCTCAATTTATGGAAAGCGGCGGGTTATCGGCTTGGGATTGTCGGGGTGTTGCTCGATTTTATCAAAGGGTATCTCATCATTCGATTGGCAGTTGAAGCAGGTGGGATGTCAGGCTATGCGCTGATTCCTATTGCGTTGGCACCGATCTTCGGGCATGCGTTCTCCCCATTCTTGCGTGGAAAAGGGGGCAAAGCCATCGCCGTCACCTTCGGCGTCTGGAGCGGATTGACACAGTTTGAGGTGTCTCTTGCGTTAGCCGTCATTTTGGCCATTATGCTAATCTCGATGAAGGTTATAAACAAATGGAAGCCGATATCGTCGGAGGCGGATGGTCAGCAGGTCGTGATCGGCATGCTGCTTTTGGGCGTTTATCTATATGTGAGGGATGCGGCCGCCGTGCTGCTCTGGGTGTGGTTGGGGAACACGCTTCTGATCATGCTGAAGCATCGCAAAGAGTTGTCTGCCTTCCTGCATAAAAAGAATAAGCAAAAAGAAGAATCCCAGCACTCATGATGCTTAGACGTTTCATTAATAGATGGAGAAGTAAGTTTATTTTGCCAAGTATCAAGGCGTTTGGTACTGTGAATATATACATGATTTAAAGCGTGAAGCACGCGCCGCTGGCTCCTTAATGTTGGAGTTGGCGGCTTTTTATTTTTTAGGAGGCGGTTTACGCTTGGCGATCATGGCAAAAGGAGTAGTGTAAGTCGAAAAAATCGAGTTACACGTGGCAACCATGGCAATAGGAGTAGTGTAAGTCGAAAAAATCGAGTTACGCGTGTCGAGAATGGCAATAGGAGTAGCGTATGTCGAAAAAATCGAGTTACACGTGGCAATCATGGCAATAGGAGAAGTGTAAGTCGAAAAAATCGAGTTACACGTGGCAACCATGGCAAAAGGAGTAGTGTAAGTCGAAAAAATCGAGTTACTCAATCAAGCCAATGACAATCCGCTTATACATACGTGACCTCTCCTTGGGAAAAACTAGGGCATATAGCGAAAGGAGTGCCTTGGCTCATGGAGGATCATCTTACACGAAAAGAAGAACGCTTAAACACAGTGAGCCATGGGATAGGCGTGTGTTTAAGCGTTTATGGGCTCATTCTGCTTTTGCAGCGATCTGCGATTTTTGAAGATTGGTTATACACGGCGAGCAATGTTGTTTTCGGCGCTTCGCTTTGCTTAGTTTATGTGTCCTCAACGCTCCTGCATGGTGTACGCTCACCCAAATGGGGGAGACGGTTCGAACGGTTGGATCATTCAGCGATATTCATCGCTATGGCAGGTTCTTACACGCCGTTCCTGCTCATAACCATTCAAAGTCGATTAGCTATTGAGCTTCTTATCGTTATCTGGGCGCTAGCCTTCGGCGGTGTGCGATATGTGCATCTCATCATTCAGCGATTTATGCCATGGGGGCTGCTGTTTTATTTGGGTATGGGCGCCTTCATGACGCTCTTCATCGTTCCCTTATATGTGCGACTTCCCCACATGGCGTTTGCTTGGCTCGGGCTCGGGCTAATGAGCTATCTAGTGGGGGTCCCTTTTTTCCTCTGGCGAAAATTACGCTACCATCATACCATCTGGCATCTGTTTGTTCTGGCTGGGAGTGCCTGCCACTTTATCGCTGTGTATAGCTACGTGATGCCCGCGCTTTTATAAGCTAGGCCCGATTCTTGATGTCCAAGTATTTCAGCCTTTGTCAGCTTGCTTTCGGCCACTTCACATATTTCCTGCCAAATGAGCTCGCCTGCTTGATCCAAAAGAAGTATCCCATCCAGCATCGAGCTCACATCCACATCCATGTTATCGGACATATGGGAAGCTGCATGCTTGTTCGCCGTTATTCTGATAACGGGAACCACAGCCGCGCCTGTTGGTGAGCAATAATAGTAGTATATTTTCGACTTTATATCAAAATAGGAGTGAACTTCAATAAATCCAGGTGGATAATAATACCTTAATTTTGTGCTAGTACGGATTAAGATTGTTTATTTAATGTCCAAAGCATCGTTCATATAATAAAGTCATGGCTCACTCATTCCTAACATGCCAAGGAGGCAGAGACAATGCAAAGCAAGTCACCTTTATTATTGACCGATGAGCAAATGAGAACGTTTATTACGAATGGCTGTCTGATTCTCAAAACAGATTTTCCACGTGAATTCCACGAAAGTATAGTAGAACAGTTGAACACGGTGTATACCGAAGAGGGTAACCCGGGTAATAATCTTTTGCCTCGAATTCGCGAGCTGCGTAAAGTTTTCGATCATCCTGTTGTGACGGGGGCATTGACGAGTGTTCTGGGACCTAATTATATGATGCATGCGCATCGTCATGGGCATTTCAATGCCTCTAGCATTGCCGGTGGGTGGCATAAAGATAGCTATTGGGGATATAAAAGGATGCGCAATCATCACCCGCAGTGGGCAATGATCATGTATTTCCCGCAGGATACTCCTGTGGAATTAGGACCTACTGGCGTCCTGCCAGGAACGCAAAACTATGAATCTCGTACCTTTGAAGGAAATGAGCAAGAGGGTGAGGTTCTAGCGAGTGGAGAAGCGGGTACTTTTGCGCTGATTCATTATGATATTTGGCACCGTTCCACTCCGAATGTACTGGGACAGCCTCGTTATATGTTGAAATTCGAATTCATGCGCACCGAGTTGCCGCAATCGCCAAGCTGGAACAATCAAGAACGCGGATGGCGGAGGCCTGAGGAGTTGCATGTGCCGATCGCGGAGCATGATTTGATGTGGGAAGAGACGTGGAATTGGCTGTCTGGACAAGTTGGCAGCATCGCCAATACCGTTGCTTCAGATCCGGATCGGATCAAGGAATTGGCAACGGGGTTGAGCAGCTTTGAGCCGGATGCAATAAATGCGGCTTATGAGCTTGCGGCAAGCGGTCAGAGTGGCGTAGATACATTGCTTCACGCGCTTCACAGTGATGATAAAAATGTGTCAAGGATTGCTGCATATGGCTTATCAGTAGCGGGAAGTGATGCTGTTAAGGGATTGGTTGCAGCGGTGGCGGGTGCGGCTGAAGGAACGGAAGTGAATTCCGAGGAGGTCATTGCACACGCAGTGTTCGCACTAGGTGAGCTAAGAGGGCTTGCAAGCGAGGCATTACCTGAACTAGTGGGCTTGATGAAGCATCCGTCGGAGACGATTCGCTGTGCTGTTGTTGATGCCCTTGGTCTTATGGAAGCTGGGCACGACCAAGTGGTCGCCTGCTTAGCCGGGGCGCTGCAGGATGAGAGTGCACAGGTCCGGTTTATGTCAAGCCTATCCTTGTCCCGATTAGGGGCAAGTGCCGAGGCAGCGATTCCCCAATTGGAAAGCGCCTTGGATGATGAGAACCGCTATGTTCGTGCGCATGCGGCGGAATCCCTGCACTACATCGGAACGGAGCGTGCGAAGGATACCCTCATCAAGTTCCTCCTTAACTCGCGTTGGTGTCCTACGACGACTGCGAAGAATGCGTTTTATCCGTAAGCGTCTAGTTTTTACTAGGCAGTACAAACAACCCCCATCGAAGCTACTTATGGCTTCGATGGGGGTTGTTTGTTTAAGGCTTTAGCAGCTAACAGGCTTCTGCTGCCGGCGAACTACTAGGCTTTCGCCAGCCCACTGTTCGTAGTACTCACCTCAATCCTTTGCCGATCTCCTCGCTATCTAATCAACGCACATCAGTACCTCAACCGCCACTAATCTGCACTCGCACAACAATAGATGGAAAATGTACAGCTTTTTCACTTGAAATTTCTAAATAAATTGAAATAAATGGAAAACATACAGCTAATTTCGGCATATTCCTGCGAATGAAGCAAATCCCATAAAAATAGATGGAGGTTATCCATCTATATTGATTTTCAGCTAGTTTTATAAGAAATTAGCTACATATTTTACATTTAAATTTGCGCAGCTCCCAAGGTGCCCGAGTTTATTCACCTGAAGCGGCCTCCCCGCATCGCCTTCAACCGCATCCAAAACTCACCGCGGCCGTAAATCGCGGAACGCCGTCGGCTTGAACCCCGTTTGTTCTTTGAACATACGGGAGAAGTAGGACAATTCCATGCCGAACGAATCGGCAATTTGGGAGACATTCAGCTCCGTGGTCAGGAGCAGATCTTTGGCTTTTTCCGAGCGCAGATGGTTCATATATTGAATCGGGGAGTACCCCGTAAACTGTTTGAACGCGTTGATGAAATAGTTCGGATGATAATGAGCGAGCTGGGCCAACGTTTCGATTGAAACCTGATCCGCCATATGCTGCTCCATGTAACGCAGAACACTATTCATTTTCTCGTGGGTCGGCGTCGTTGCTAGATTCAGCTTCACGGATGCGTTGCCATCAATAAATTCCGCGATAAGCTCATGGAGGAGGCCAGTGACTCGGAATTCGGCCGATAAAGCATCACTTCTGCGATAAGCGATCAACTTTTCAAACGTTTGTTGAAGCGCTGCCGGATCCTTGACGACAATCGAAGGGGAGGTGTGCAAAATCTGAAAGAGATCCAAATCCCCGATTTTCGCTGTGAAATGGGACCAATACTTACCAAAGGTATGATCACTGATCGTCCCATAGGCTTGGTCGCTGCCAGCAGGAAGCAGGTATAGCTCGCCAGGCTGTGGATAGTAGGTTTGATCACCTATTTTTACAAAACCTTCGCCTTCCATGATAAAATACAGCCGATTTACAGGACATGCGGGGTTCTCATCATTCCAAGTTCTCGTTACTTTCGTGTAAGCCGCATAATCGACATCAATTCTCGCTCTAGCAATATATTTCTTCCAAAAGGTACGCTGGCTCGCATTCATATCTGATTTCATTGTGTTATATTCCCTTTACAAATAGTCGACAAATGCCTTCTGTAAATTGCTGCTTCGTGTAGCCAAGTACTTCTTTATGGTACAAATACTGCTCTGGAAAAAGTGAAATGAGAATCGTATTGACCGTTAAAGTGACATCAATTTCAGCGATCTCGCCATTCTGAATGGACTTTTGAATCAGTGGAGCCAGAATATTGTGAAGCCTGATAAAGAAAGGCTTTTTGTGAATACTGACGCTGCGTTTGTCCGCATGCATGGAAGAAATGACGGACAAGAGTGCGACATTCTCATCGACGAAATCGATGATATCATGGATGCAGGCTGAAAGCTGTTCCAGCCCTGTTCCGAGGGGTGTATTTATAGCGTATTTATCCTCTAGCGTCTCAATAAAGCGAGTGGTTGTGGACTTGATCAAATCGCTGCACACATCTCCGATATGTGTATAGCGACGATACAAGGTTCCTTGGCCCACACCAGATTCCTTCGCAATTTGATGCATGGTGACGGATTCTATTTCATTCGTTTCCAATAGAGTACGAGCAGCAGAAAGGATGCGACGGCGATATTCCGTATCACGTTCTCCACGGCGACTGCTTGGGGGAATAGCCTCTTTATCGGGTACACAAAATACGTGGTTATGATCATCTGGGTTGTTCATTTATTCGTTCCTCCTGGTAGAGAGATCGTTCATGAAAAAATCATTTGACTTTGCGGACAATTGTCCGTAACATGGGGGTAGCGGACAATTGTCCTGTAACTATTGTAACACGATGAGAGAGAGATTGTCTAAGGAGGAGTTTGCAATGAGTCAAACAGCTGTATCCGGTGGAGCGGAGCCAGAGTTTAAGTTTACGAGCATCCTTGTGCCGCTAATCGCCATTATTACGGGCATATTCATGGTTATCCTCGACACGACAGCAATGAATGTTGCGTTATCAAAGTTGGTGGTTGATTTCAAAACAGATTTACCTACGATCCAATGGGCGGTAACGGGCTATATGCTGGCATCCGCTGCGGTAATTCCGTTAGCGGGTTGGTTATCTGACCGATTTGGAGCGAAGAATGTCTTTTTGACATCAGTACTCCTATTTACAATTGCTTCACTGCTATGCGCAACGCCAAATACCGCTGAAATGTTGATATTTTTCCGCATTCTGCAAGGTTTAGGCGGAGGTTTTGTAATGCCTGTCGCGATGGCTTATGTATACAGACTGAGTCCCCCTAGCAAAATCGGGCAAGTTATGGGAATGCTAGGCGTACCTATTTTATTAGCTCCAGCTATTGGACCGATCTTATCAGGCTGGTTAGTTGAATACCATTCTTGGCACTGGATTTTCCTCATTAATCTGCCTGTCGGCATTTTCAGCTTTATTTTCGGCTTATGGAAATTACCTGTTGTTGCACGTAAAAAAGTTGCTGGCTTTGACCTGCCAGGTATGATCCTTGGACCGATTGCTTTCGCATCGTTATCCTACGGCATCTCGCAAGGTGCTTCTGGATGGACTTCCGATAAAGCTCTTGGTGGAATGATCATCGGTGCTGTTGCACTTATTGCATTTATCATCGTGGAGCTTAAAGCGAAAATTCCATTGCTGGAGCTTCGCGTATTCAAATCATTCGATTTTTCTTTTAGTATATTCATTCAATGGGTGATCCAATTCTGTATGTTCAGCGCGATCTTCCTGCTTCCACAGTTCTTGCAGCAGGCGCGTGGTTTTGGCGCTTTCGAATCAGGGTTAACCACATTCCCGCAAGCCATTGCTTCCGGACTTATGATGCCGATCGGTGGTTATTTATTTGATAAAATCGGCGTGCGTTGGCTCGTTGTCATCGGACTTTCGCTGGTGTCAGGTGCCATTTTCCAATATTCCCACATGGATTTGACTACACAAAGAACGGATCTCATTTTGCCGCTTGCGATGGCAGGTGCGGGTATGGGCCTCATGATGATGCCAATTAACTCCCATTTGATCCAAAAAGCACCGCAGGACCTTGTCAGTCGGGTAACTTCTTTGACAAGTGCCATGCAGCAAGTTATTAGTTCGTTCGGTGTTGCGATCGTGGTGACGATTCTGACTTCGCGTGTGACAACGTTGATTACGGAGCAGAAGCTTCCAGTTGGATCCCCAGCAGACATGCAAAAGTCGATGCTATCCGTAGCTCCTGATGCATTCGGGTATACCTTTACATGTATGATGATTATCGCTATGTGCGGAATTGTCCTCGGTCTCTTCCTGCGCCGCGGCAAGACGGAAGCACATCAAGAAACGCGCGCAGACGTAGCGTTGGAAGGATTACACTAAGCTAGATTGATGAGATAGGTAATGTATGTAAGATAAAAAGGCAGCTTCTAAGTAGATCTTCTACTTACAAGCTGCCTTTTTTCAATACGGTAATTACAGGCAAGCCCCTTCTTGGGAATTAATGGATGAACTATGGTTCTAGCCGTTGCAGGCGGTCCTGCCGGGGCATATCTTATGAGCAAGGTTTTC
Source organism: Paenibacillus sp. J22P51 (assembly GCF_059692215.1). NCBI lineage: Bacteria > Bacillati > Bacillota > Bacilli > Caryophanales > Paenibacillaceae > Paenibacillus > Paenibacillus sp. J22P51. Next base: position 94,778 of record NZ_JCAUAZ010000015.1, read on the forward strand.
GTTACGATCCAGGCTCCGAGAACGTGAAGTCCTTCAAAGAGAAGGAGTGTCTGAGAAGGGAGGTGTTATATGAACCGGTGGAACGTGACCTTTGAGACGAAGTGCTATGAAAAGGATTGGCGTTACCTTCTTCAAACACCGAGACTGGAAGCTAGTCTTCGCAACAATCGGTTTCCGTTCAAGGAAGCAGTTTTATACATCAATAACGTCAACGATCCGGAAGAGGTTAGCTTTTATGCCGACAAGTTGGTTCAGAGTGGCGTTCTCACTTCCTATAAAGTCGTTGATCGGTATGCACAAGAGGCGCTGGACTTCTTTGGAATCGATAAAGACAGTTTTAACGGAGGATATTATTATTCCATTTCCGAGCTCGTTGCTATTTACTTGTGTACAACGGATTATTTGCTCCATTTCTCCAGTGACTCGATCCTGGCGGGGCCGCTCGAATGGGTGGAGCAAGCGCTTGAGAATATGGATGATGACCCCAGGATCAAGGTTGCAAATCCGACCTGGAATTTTAGCTACGAATATGCGAAGCAGGAATCTATAGAGGAGGATGAGCGGTTTTATGTGGGGTATGGATTCTCGGATCAATGCTATCTAATTCGAACCGAGGACTTCAGAGCGCGCATCTATAATGAGAAACATCCGGCATCTCTAAGGTACCCGGCATACGGAGGGGAATTGTTCGAGAAACGGGTGGATTCCTGGATGCGGAACCATCAATATTTGCGAATAACCTATAAACATGGCAGCTACATTCATCGCAATTTTACTTGATTCCTATAAATTGAGGGCTATCCTAAAAGTCTGAAAAAAGGTGTGTGAAAGCATGAATATTTCCTTATCCATTCTTATACCCTCCGTACCTGAACGTATGGATTTTTTGTCCCGAATGATTAAAGACTTATCCCAACAAACTCAAGGTATGCCTGTAGAAATTCTCGTATTGCTGGATAATAAAAAAAGCACCATAGGCGCTAAACGGAGTGTACTGCTTGAACAAGCAAAAGGTGATTACATCGTTTATGTCGATGATGATGATCGAATAGAACCCCATTACGTGAGTACTTTGTGTTCACAGATCGAAGCAACGCCTGACGCTGATTGTATTGTTTATGATGTAGCTGTGTATTTAAATGGGAATTTCTATAAAATTTGCAAATATGGAAAAGAGTACTCCTATAGTGAAGATCACTCGTTCTACTATAGAAAACCTAATCCCCGAATGTGCTATGCCAAAAGGATTGCATCTAAGCATAAATTTATGGACATTAGCGGTGGTGAAGATGATGAATGGGCAGGGAGAGTCGCTGAGGATATAACGAATCAAATACGAATTCCCACTGTTTTATATCATTACGATTGTGATCTTACCAAACCATCAAGCTGGTTCTCTCTAAGTTGAAAGAGGTGATCTTATTTGATCTGCTTTACGATATTGGCTCATGAGGACGAAAGCGTGCTAACAGAGCAAATAAAAAACATTCGACACTACATCCCTAACTCCAGGATTGTTTTATACAACGGAGGAACAAATAAGGACTTCGGCAGAAGCCAGGGCATTCCCATTTGTCCGTATAGCAGGCCCTTACAATACGGGAAATTAGGCAGATTTCTATATGATGTTATGAATTGGCTGGAAGAAACTAACATTAATTACGATTACCTTATTAACCTGGATTCTGACGTACTTTTTATTAAGTATGGTTTTGAGTCGTACATCGAAGAGGTAATGGAAGGCTATGATTGCATGGGAGCGCATATGCAAATACAACGTTCAGCGCACGATAATCCGCAATTTTATCCGGGAGTTACGCTGTGGAACGAATGGCATCGCTGGCAACCATTCTTCCAGACAAATTACTTTGTCCGCTATTTTAATCCCGCACAAGTTTATCGCCGTTCCATAGTTAGGAAAATATTGGATGAAACCGATTCTAATCAGCTCGAGCAATTGTTGGCGGCAACGGATACCTTTGCAATGGAAGAAATGCTCTATGCAACACTCGCTATGAAATATGGAGGAAAGTGCCGGGAGTATCCTTGGGATTATGATGAAAGCCTTCAATACGTGCGTACTGTAAAACCTATTTCTTTCGATGAAATGAAGGCGGCAAAATTAGAGCCTCATTATTATTGGATTCATCCGGTTAAGGGAGAAACGTTTACATTTATGAGCATGTTTTCGAAACAAATGGATCATAAAAATAACTCAAATCAGTGATGGAGGAATTACATGGATAGCAAACCGCTTGTCAGTATTCTGATTCCTGCTTATAACAGGCCTCATTATTTGAGGTTAGCTCTAGAAAGCGCCATTAATCAAACCTATCCGAATATTGAAATCATCATTTGTGATGATAGCCCGAACATGGATGTATGTGTTATGTTGCAGCCCTATCTGGTACGATACCCGTATATCAAGTATTTCAAAAACGACACCGTGTTATTTGCGAAAAATTATAATAAGTGTTTTGAATTATCATCCGGCGAATATGTGAACTATTTAATGGATGATGATTTGTTTCACCCCGAGAAAATTGAACGAATGATGGCTTGCTACCTGGAGATGCCGGATGTCACGCTAGTTACTTCTTACCGCCAATGTATCGACGTATCCGGGAACGAAAGACCATCTGTATATGCAACACGAAGATTGTTCAATGAAACGAAAGTGTTGAACGGAATTGATTTTGGCAATGACATATTGTGTCACGGATATAATGTGATCGGAGAACCGACTACCGTACTTTTTCGAAAAAAGGATTTAAAAGAACCATTCGGCATTCTTTGCGGCAGACACTTTACGAGCATCAATGATGTGGCGGCATGGCTCTCGCTTCTTGCTCAGGGCAATGCCGTTTATTTACCTGAGACCCTCAGTTATTTCCGTATACATTTCGGACAACTTCAAAACTCAGTGGGTATATCTTCATTTGCAGATTGGAGCGAATTGACGCTAAATGCAAGAATGGCAGGCTTTTTACAGGACTCAGGCACGTACAAGACTGCGCTTACATTACAAGTGAATAGGCTAGCTGAAATGATATCGTCACCTTCTTTTTCGGAATATGTTCCGAAAATTAACGAACAGCAGAAAAAAATCGAAGCCATCATTTCCTATCTAAGAGGAAGTTCTAATGCCGATTAAGGAAGTGTACAAGACGAGCCAGATCATGTCACATATTTAAGAAGAACTGATGAACAAAAGAAAATCTTGCAAAATGGAATTGATTATAAAAATGAAATATAGAACTTAAAAATAAAGCTGGTAGTTCGAACATTTTCTCATGTTTGTTTCCTACCAGCTTTTTAACTTCATGTGGTTATTTTATAACCTTTGGGGTCAATCATATCATGCAATTAAGGCAAACGCACCGATGCGCGGTAGAGCTTGCTGTTCCATTCTACGGTGCTTTTGAGCGATTCAGCAACTAGGCGAAGCGGGACATACATACGGCTGTCGCCCATGATTTGCAAGGGGACAGGCACAGAAACGGACTTTCCGTTCACCGTAGCGACCGAGCTGCCATCCTTCAGCTTCAAGGTAACGCCAGCATTAGTAATGGTAGCAGTTCTAGTTGCAGCATCCCACGCAAAATTGGCGTTCATCGCGGTAATAAATGGACGAATCGGCACGACCGTTGTTTCTTTATCAATGAAACCGGTAAAATCCGAAATGTATTGACCGTTAATATCAATTTGAACTTTAGGCTTGTCCAGCTTGCGAACGACGAGCGCATTGCTGAGCTTCCTACCCGGGTAGGTCATCATAGTGCCATTCGCATAAAGGCCTGAGCTAGAGCCGCCATCCATATTCATCGCTTCTTTCAACCCTAGCGCGATCGAAATCGCAGCAAGCTCTGACAAAGTTGCGCTTGGAACGGTGCCCATCACGAGACGGTTAGATCCGTCGATCCCAACGAAGCTTCTAGCGGCGGAAGAAGACGTAACTTTAGGGTCGGTGAAGCCATCTCGTTTCACATTGATATCCGAGGAGCCGTTCGTAACTAGCTTCGGTCCTACGCCGATTGCAGACAGCCAGGTTTTGGCATCCAAATTGCTTCCGCCTTCACCCTTCGCAATAATATCCTTCGTAATTCTGTCACCTACATCTAGTTTGGTTAACACGTTCTGCTTGTTGTTGGCACTATTGCCGACAAATAGTACATAACCGCCTGCCGGGACTGATACGGAATCTTGCGTAATGCGAGTGACAAGCCCATCGCTGATCACCACTTTGGTGCCATTAGGAAAGCCGATCCAGCGGCCAAAATCCGGCGTATACCAAACAATCTGGTCGGTGCTCGTGGCTCCGTAATATTTGTTAATACCCCAAGGATTGATGGTATAAGTGCCGCCGCCTTCGCTGGTGCGAATAGCAATGTCGAGATTGACGAATTGAATGTCTGGTACCTTATCTTTGTTCAGGAATAGCGTCTGATTTTCCCCAGAATGCATGGGCTCGCCAGATTTCAGCAGCGTCCCGTTAGGGTAGCGAATATACGGATCAGACTCGTAAGCATTGAAGAAAGTTCCGTTAATCGCAGCGACACCATTCTCTCGCTCGATGATCGATTGCATGGCATCATCATGTCCGATCCCGCCATCAGCTAAGGCAGGAACGAGCTCCAGCGTTGGGTCGGTGAGATCTACCGTAACAACGTTAACTGTGAAGTTTTTACCTGAAGCGTAAACGAGTTTAGAAGACGCGTTCACGGATGGGGAGTACGCGGCAGATGCTGGTGCACTACCTGCGAAAAGAGCTGCGCTAAGCAGAAGGGAAGTAGCTGGAATTAATAGTTTTCTATGAAACATAAGTAGGGTCTCCTTTGGTGAGTTAAATGTCGAAAATTGATGAAATTTATACGTCAAATATAACATTCGGAGAAAGAAAGGTGTTTAAGACGCATGTCTTCGGAAATGCATGGCTACCAGTATCGTGAGAATGCGATAGAGGCGCCTGAAGTTCTCGAAAGTCCAGAGAGTCCTAGGCTTTAACGCCTTTTTTGGGCGTTAAAGTCCGTTCGCTGGCCGAAGCGAGAGCTGTAAGGCCCTTTTCGGGTCTTACAGCGCCCGCGGGCTCCCGAAAGGCCAGCGAACCCAAGACTTTAATGCCCTTTTCGGGCGTTAAAGTCAGTTTGCTGGCCGAAGAGTGAGACTTTAAGGCCCTTTTCGGGCCTTAAAGCGCCCGAAGTCCCCGAAAGGCCACGGACCCAAGGCTGTAAGGCCCTTTTCGGGTGTTAAAGTCAGTTCGCTGGCCGAAGCGTGAGCTTTAAGGCCCTTTTTGGGTCCTAAAGCGCCCAAAGTCCCCGAAAGGCCACGAACCCAAGGCTGTAATGCCCTTTTTGGAGCTTAAAGCGCCCGAGGCTCCCCACCTGAGTTTGGTCTTGCCCCTACAATACATAAAGGGGCTGTCTCCGCGTAGAAGAATCTACGCGGAGACAGCCCCTATGGTTACACAGGTCAAGCCAAACTACCAAGACTTCCGCAGTGTAAACAAATCCTGCAGCTCATCATTCGAAAGCTCCGTAATCCAGCCTTCGGAGGAGGAGATGACGTTGTCGCTGAGGCTCATTTTGCTTTCGAGCATCTCGTCAATCCGCTCTTCCAATGTGCCGAGCGAGATGAACTTATGGACCTGCACATTCCGCGTTTGGCCCATCCGATAGGCGCGGTCGGTCGCCTGGTTCTCGACCGCCGGGTTCCACCAGCGGTCGAAGTGGAACACGTGGTTCGCCGCGGTCAAGTTCAACCCGACGCCGCCGGCTTTCAGCGACAGCACAAAAATATTCGGTCCATCGCCATCGGCGGCTTGGAACCGTTCAATCATGCGGTCGCGCTCCTGCTTCGGCGTGCTCCCGTTGAGGTAGAACACTGGCTCTCCGCGCTGCTTCGAGAGCACATCCGCCAGCATGCGGCCCATGCCCACATACTGCGTGAAGATCAAACACGAATCGCCCTCATCGCGGAGCTCATCGACCATCGCAACAAGCCGCTCCAGCTTCGCGGAGCGTTGAACGAGCGCTTCGCGCCCATCCTCGCTTTGCATCATCTCCTCAGCCAGCTCCGCTTCCTTCGTGAGCAGCATCGGATGATCACACAGCTGCTTCAGCTGTGTCAAAGCGCCAAGGATCGCGCCTTTGCGCTCCATGCCCTCGAGCTTTTGCATCCGCTCCATCAGATCCTTGACGGTCTGCTCGTACATCGCGCCTTGCTCAGCCGTCAAGTTGATGTAGACCTTCATTTCCAGCTTGTCCGGCAAATCGAGCTGGATGGCGGGATCTTTCTTTTTGCGGCGCAGCATGAAAGGTTTAACCAACTGCTGAAGCTGCGCGGTCCGTTCCGCATCCTGATGCTTCTCAATTGGATTCGCGAAGCGAATTTGGAAGCCGCGCTGGTTCCCGAGGTAACCCGGATTCAGGAAGTCATAGATCGACCACAGCTCTGATAATCGATTCTCAATCGGCGTACCCGTAAGGGCTATTCGATGAACAGCGTTCAGCGAGCGAATTGCGGCGGATTGTTTATTTTGGGCATTTTTGATATTCTGCGCCTCGTCCAAACAGAGGGAGCTCCATGTGTAAGGCTGAAGTGTTTCTTGATCCATGAGTGCTGTCGTGTAGGAAGTAAGGACAATATCTACGCCCTGCAAAGCATCATCCAACGCAGCACCATTCAATCGACCTTTCCCGTAGTGCAGCATGACGTTAAGATCGGGAGCGAAGCGAGCAAGCTCCTTCTGCCAGTTGCCAAGCACGGAAGTTGGGCAAATCAATAGAGCAGGCTGTTCAGAAACCGGTTTGTGATGCAGTAAATAGGTAATGAATTGGACGGTTTTGCCGAGTCCCATATCATCGGCTAAGCATGCGCCAAGTCCGAACTTACGCAGGTAACTCAGCCAAGTAAACCCTTGATGTTGGTAGCCACGAAGCTCGGCGCGCAACCCTTGCGGCACGGGAATGAGCTCTAACTCGGAAGGCTGCCCAAGCTGGCGTACCAAAGCCATCAGATGCCCGTTCAGCTCAACCTCTAGCTGCAAGCGAGCCTCCTCTTCATAATCCAACTCCTCGGGAGATTCGCCATCCCATGAAGACTTTACCTTATCCCTTTCCAACTCACTCAATAAATGAAGCTGGAAAATATCTTGCAGAGACAAGCCCTCAGCCGGATCGATGCTATCCATCAATTTTCGGATTTGATCTAAGAAGGCGGGATCCAAATAGATCCATTGCCCACGGAAACGAATAAGTCGTTCATTGCGGCTAAGCAGACTGTTGAACTCCGCTTCGCTTAATTCAGAATCACCGATGGCAATCCGCCAATCGAAGTTGACGAGTGAGTTCATACCGAACAAGGACTCGCTCTTACCGCCGCCACCAGCTCCTCCGCCAGCTTCCGCAGCGACCTTAGCGCTCAGTCGAGGCTTTCGTTTGGCTGCCGCTTCCCACCATGCTGGCAGCATGACGTTCCAGCCATCCTCCAGCAAGATGCGACTATCCTTGGTCAGGAACGTCCAAGCCGAATCATCGCTCATTGGATGAGCGAGCAGTTCACCGTCATCCGCCATACGAGGCAGGGCTTCTAGTAAGCGTGTTACCCAACCAGGGGCACGCTCAACGACAAATGGAGTCCATTCAGATGCCCAAGCGCCTGAAGCCGTTCCATCCACATGCAAGCGAATCGGGGTGAGCAGGGTGCTATCTTGTTTATCCTGCAGGACGAGTCGAAGTCGCCACTCGTCTTCGAGTTCATCCGGCTCAAGCAGCTGCAACGCTGGGCGGAAGGGCGCTAAGTCCGGACGCCATCCCATGGCGGATAGCCATTCATTTTCTGTAAAAGCTGCAGGAGAATCGTCAGCCGTGTTCGACTTCCTGCTAGCCGTAAATAAAGCCGGATAATCCCGGCGCAAATCTGCCAATGCGGCATCATCCGCATAATGAGCTTCTACGACCGCAGCTGAGAAGGCAGCGCGCAATCCCTTCAAACCCTCGCTAAGGTCATCCATGCTCTCCAACATGGACCAATCTACTTCGGCGAGTTCTTCTGAGCTGCGATCCCACGTCCAAATTAACTGACCATTGCGGAAATCCTCATAGCTCGGTATATACAGTCCTCTCTGAGCAGCTTCATTGAGAAGCGGGGCAACACGCAGCATTTGTTGCGCGGATTCGGTTCCCATCTCCCAGCTCACTATGTCCATGAAGTTCGGATCTGCAAAGAAAGGGAGTACCTGCTCTACAGGTAGAATGGTTACTGCCAGATCACCAGCTTGTTGTGTCTCCAGCAATGTACCATAGAGGGATGGGGCATGCCAGGTGAATAATAGCTTACGGAAGTGGTCGCCTGAGACTTCTCTGCCATCCTTGAAGCCCCATAACAAGGCATCTCCGCTTTCCGTTAGGGACATACATAATGACATTTCATGCAATTTGGTGGTCATTCCAGCAGCTTCCCTTTCTTCAATTCTTCCTGCAAGGCGCGCAGCCTGCTAAACCGACTGACGAATTGGGTGAAGAATGCTTCCCATCGTTCGGGTTGCTTCATTTTTTTATATACTTTCTCTAACCGTTTCAAGAGCCGTACGGCTGATTTATAATCATGACGGTTTTTGAGCCGAATATAGTGCTCTATAGCTTGGTGATAATAGGGGAGGAGTAGTTCAGGTGACTCCTTCTCAATAGGCTGAAGTACATTCACTCGATGTGTGAACGGGTCGTAGCCCTGCGCGATTTGCATTTCGATCCATGACTTCCATTTACGTTGTTCATAATAGAACGCCTCGATAATGCGATAGGAGGCAGGGAGTAGTTCCACTAACGATGCCCACATCAGGTCATTCGCATCAGGAACGTGAGCAACCGCGACTTTCCAATATGCGGCGTAGGATTCGATGTCGTGATGTCTTTTACCACTATAGAACGAACTTAATCTACGCAGCCAATGCACAATCTCATGCCATTTCTGAACATGTTCCAGATAGGCAAGGAAGGGGATGATCAGAATAGATGGCGCATCCTTGTAGGAAGCGTGTGACGCAATGACATCCCAGGCCTCATCAGACTTCGATTGGTGAAGATACAGGAAGGCTCGTCCTGCGCACAGTGAAAGAGAGAGTTCCGCGGCATCCATCGCTTCGAAAGCAGCTAACTCAGAAGCCGTCAGGCTTTCATCTCTCGCCACTCCGAAAGCCCAGAACGTCGAAAACACCCGAAAGTGGTGAAGTTTCTTCGGCGACTCGATGGCCATTTGTGCTCGAAGATAAGCGAATGTCTGCGTTAATCTTTCTCCAATCCGCGTGCCATCCAATGCCCCCACTGATTCCTTCAGCCAATCATCCAGCTCATCACTCAGATGATAAACGGTTGCGGCTGTATAGAACGTAACACCCGCTTGTGCGTTCTGCTCTACAATTTTACGTAGGATGAACAGCCTCTGATGAAAATCGAAATAAAACTGATCCTTCTCGGAAAACGGAATTGCTGTTCGCTTGAGATTGGCCAATTGCCCTCGCAGCAACTCAACATAGTTCCATTGATCGTAAGAAGGTTTGAGGTGAAAGGTGTAATGCTCCATAAATTTGTGCCAGCCATCTACGGTCATCCCTGGCAATTGCTCCAAGGATGACACAGAAGAGGCTTGAGCAGCTACCCGTTTCAACGCCATTTTGGCATTCATGATTTGGGAAGCTGGATAGCCTTGTCGATCTGCAAGCTCCATCAAGGCTGCAGCCACATGTTTGCAGGCAGTCTTAACAGGGCAACTGCAGGAACTTGCTTTCAACTGATTAAGGTCAATCCCTACCATACACTTCTCGCCAAACTCTTCCACAACGGCGTTAACCTTCTTAATCTCAGAAGCAATAATTAGAGACGTTACCATCTGCTGTTTATAGAAATGAAAGCCTCGACTTAGCGTAACTTCGTTATACGTTTCAGCCACATATTCGAGTAATTTCGACCATTGGTCATCATTCAGAACGGGTGTAGAAGACATGAGTAAACTCCTTTGGATACTTACGATAGGAACATATGTCTCTATTATAAAATGTCGAGATCAACTTGTAAATTTTATAGGGACAATTTTTACGTTGCCGATCAAAATGCCGACCAGCTCACTATGTACTTGGAACGCTTTATTAACGTCACTTGACAATTTATACTGTAATAATTATAATTACAGTATGAAAAACATTTCTAGTGAAGGTGGCGAGGCGTATGTTGAACGTTGCAATTAGTGATTGGGTTGTCGCAACAACAAGTGAAGATGAATTGGTTCATGGGTATGTGGAAGCGATCGCTTGGCAGCATGGTATCGCCTTCGTACATGTCATCGCTTCTGATCAAGATGAAATCATTGGACATCAAATCGAAGTGAAACTCTCCACGGTGAAACCATTACCAATCAGCGGACTGGATACAGAAGCTGGTGTTCGCAGCTTGATCGATCTCGCATTATCGGTCAGAGACGAACAGTGGTTCTTGGAGCTTTCGACGACTTTACTCGCTTTGCAGTCAAACGAATCCAAGACTACCAAAGACAAAGTGATCCCTGGTTACTATCAAAACCGTCTAGGCGTGGATCAATTGTAATGGTTGAAATAAAAGAAGCCAATGTACACGTTACCTTGCTCAGCGAGCGTAGTCGGTAGATTGGCTTATTTGTGTTTTATTGAGTTGGAAATTAGCACCTACTGCGAAGCGGCAGTATTCCCTTTGGGTTTTGGCGAAGGCACACCCTTAGCTACTTCCGCGGCGAATAGGGTTTGCATTTCGGCGATCTTTTTGGCGTCAGCTGTCTCTATCTTATCAGCGAAGTACTTTTCCACAAACAACTCCCAGGTTGGAACAACCTTTTGCGTCGTAATGGTTTTCACGGCCGTTTTGATCAATCTGCGCTCTTTGGCATTCGTGTACATATCCACGTATTGCTGCTTGCGATCAAAATCTAAATCGTTAAAGATCGCACGGAATACCTCTGCAGTCATTCGAGCATCATCCAAGGCTCTATGTGCAGAGCCCTCAGCCACGATATTGAGATCTACAAGCGCGGCTTCCACGCTGACGTCGTTCGTAACTTTTTTGAAGCGAGTGAACCCCTTCAGTAAGTCGAAATAGTTGGCTGCCATCCAATAAGCATCATCTAGCTTGTGCATGCGTGTATCAAACACGATACGCTTCAAATCTTCGCCGCCCCATGTGACCAGCAGGAGTTCCTCACTTGCACTTAGCCATGTCAAGAAATCAGCAATCACCTTGCGGAATCCCGCGGCTTCATCGATATCTTCCTGGGGAATTCCTGTTTTTTTCTTAATAAAAGCATTCAGTTTGGAAAAATAGACCGGCTTAATCAAAGCAGAAAATTCATCTATTTGCCCAAGAGATGCGTCTAAACGAACAGCGCCAATCTCGATAACTTCCATCGGTAAATCACTGGCAAACTTTCGGCCGTTAAATTCGATGTCTAATATAATGTAATCCATGTTGTGGGCCCCCGTTTCATCTCTATCCTATCATTTTAGCAGAAAATGCTTAGGTTGCCAGCTTCTGTTTCCGATAACCGGCACGCAGCACTAGGCTAAATATAAATCCAGAGAGCGACATCACCGATATCCACATATATAGCTGCTGTCCGCCAAATGCCTGGTAGAACCATCCTCCCAGATAAGAAGCGACAATTCCTGAGATACCGAAGAAGATGATAGCAAGGACGGTTTGTCCCGTCGCGCGCCATTCTTCAGGGACAATTTGATATAAATACTGAATAGCAGCTGAGTAGAAGATCGGGAATGTAAAGGTTTGAAGGAGCTGGAGCGCGACGAGAACATGAGGGTCAGTCACCCAAGCGCTAATAAGGAAACGTAAGAAATAAAACAATGCAGCTAACGAAATAAGCGCTAATTCCTTCCCTTTGCGAAGCCACCAGAAGCTGAGTGCAAAGACCAGAATCTCACTCCCCGCAGCCAAAAACCAGGCAATTCCAACTAAATGATTGCTTCCGCCCAATTCACGGATATAAACACCCAGAAATGTGTCGTTGATCCGTTGCGGAACCGCGCAAATGAAGATAAGCACCATAAACCAAATCGTCTCGCGATTACCTAGGAATTTTCGTAGACTTCGAAGCGAGATAGGCTTCCCAGTCACTGGCGCATCAGGTAACGCGAGACAAATAATCAAACTGATAATGCCGAATCCCCCGAAAAGGTACGCTAAGCTATGAATGCCAAAGTATTGCGCTGAATAGCCAACGATCAAGGACATCACGGCATACCCAACTGCACCGAAAGTACGGATAGATCCGTAACTAGTACCCACAGCTTCCGCTGTCTGGAAATTGAGACTTTCGGTTAATGGATCTAGCGGCATTAAGAAAAAGTAGAGCAACATGGTGAATAGGAGAAGGACTATAAAGCTTTTGGAGTCATATAGCAAAAATCCGACGATCGTCGAACAGAACAGAAGAAGTAGCATGACTTTTTTGATGGTTTTCGTCCGATCGCTAATCATCCCCCATAATGGCTGTGAAAAGATAGCGATAAAGCCTCCGGTCCCGATGATGAGACCAATTCGCGAAGTGGATAGTCCCTGTGCGTCTAGATAGACGGGGAGAAATGAAACGAATAGGGCAAGTAAAGCAAAATACATAAAGTTAAATGATCGTAATAAGTTGGATGAATTCATGATGACCTAACCTTCCTTGATGAACTAGCGCGATGCTGTCGTAAAGGTACATTTTATCACGATGTGTGGAAGATGCAAAAATAATTTATCACGATCGGATCTCAGAAGGATTCGTACCTGTCACTTTTTTGAATTGGCGGCTAAAAAAATAAATACTACGATAGCCTAGCGCTTCAGCGACTTCACTTACATTCATCCCTAGTTTTAACAAATAGGTAGCGCGCTCAATTCTTTTTTGAATGAGATACGATTCAATTGTTTGGCCCATAATTTCTTTGAATTTTAGGGAGAAATAGCGTGGTGAGAGATGGGCTTCCTTGGCTAAATCTTGAATACGATGTTGACGTCCTGGATCCTGCCGAATGTGCGCCGCGATATCCATCATCACTCGGTTCATCGAGCGTCTTGCATGGTCACTTAGAGATTGATGGGCAGGTGCTTGACGTTCAAAAAGCAAGAGAATCAGCCTAAGCAGCGCCTTCGCTTCTTCTTCATGTCCAAAAGCTTCCGTCAGACGCACGTGTACGAAACGATCTAGGTAGCTTTCATGGAACTCTGCGGGATCGAAGTGAACGAAGGACGGCAATAACAGGGGGTGTGTTGGATCCCCAACGGCTAAGAAATGAATGAAAGTAACCGTGAGCGGGCGATCTGGATTATGCTTAGCACTGGATAGGTCCCCAGGTTTGAAAAGGAAACAATCTCCGGATCGAACAGGGTAAATCTTACTATTTAAGGTGACCTCACCTTCGCCATCCCATACATACCAGAGATCATAGTCTTGGAAGGGCTCGTTTTCGCGGTTCCATTTCCAATTCACTTCACAATGTACCTTACCGAAGTAGGGGTTGAGCTGCAGCTCATGAGTTGAGAATGATGACATGAAATTTAACAGCTCCTTATGTCAAATAGTGCAAATTATCATGAGCTTTAATGTATTTATTTTACTACCTTCCGTTTCTATAATAAAGATATTAATAGTCGAATAATTTAAACGGAGGGGTTATCGTTATGGCTAAAACAGAACCAACATTTCAAACGCCCGAAGAAATTTCAGCAAAGCTTTATCGCTACGAGCGTATTGCGGACAAAATTGATGGCTTTGCGAATTGGAATGAAGATCACCTTGCCAGTTATCGAAGAGATGGCTTCATCGCGGTCGAGCATATATTAAATGAAGAAGAAATTGAGCTCTCGAAAGAGGCCCTGTATGATCTTATTTTTATTGATGATAAGGGTGCACAAATTCAGTTCACGAAACCGAGGAGTGAGTTGAAAACTGATGAAGAGCTTGAGATGGCGATCCGTAAGCTCAACGATTTCGTTCAAGTCGACGATCGGTTGAGAGGAATTTCGGAGCATCCTTCCATTCTCGCCATGGTCCAAGATATTCTAGGTGAGACTCCGCGGCTTGTTCAGAATATGGCGTTGCTCAAACCTCCTCATGGTGGAGGTGAGAAGCCTTGGCATCAAGATATGGCGTATGGTAATTTGGCTTATGAGAAAGCGGTTGTAGGTGTATGGATTGCATTAGATGAAGCTGCGCTGGATAATGGTTGTATGCATGTTATCCCTGGTTCTCAAGCGGATGGGGCAACGCCTCATTACGCGATACGTGATTGGCAGCTGTGTGATTCCCATGTACAAGTGGATAAGGATGTTGCAGTGCCATTACTGCCAGGAGGGGTACTTTTTTTCCATGGGTTACTTAAGCATGGGACACCTTATAATCTCTCAACGAAGAAACGTCGCGCCTTGCAGTTTCATTATGTAGGTGAATCTGCTACTAAACTAACACCGAAAGAGTATAAACGATTTTTTACAAATGAAATGAGCGGGGCGGAGTGCTAGCCAGAAGACGTTTGAAGAAGTCTCATTCATAAAATATCAATAGAGTCCTCTTTCCGATGGTTGGAAGGGGACTTTTTTCCACATAGGAATTAATATACGTTAAGCAGGATGATTGATAGATATCTTTAAACTTACCAGACATTCCTAGCGGAATAAAAAAGCAGCGGCAGCTCTCCGTAATTAATTGAGACGCAGCCGCTGCTTTTTTATTCAATTTCAGAATTGGCTCCAGAAAATTTTGTTCTTGCCTAGGATTCTCTCTGGAACTCTCTCACCTAAATAAATCATAAATTTACAAATAATGTTTTTTCGTCTTTTGTCCTCTATCATTCGTCCATGCACTGAAATGTTGTAATCATATAATATAGGATGAAACTAGAATAGTTTCAAATTTATGTAAATAGGTTGGAGTTATTGTAAGTAAGTAGGATGAAAATCATAAGGAGGTAAAAGGACTTTGAGTAAACTTTCTCAGTTAATGGATGTAATTGCAAATGTGGGTATTACTAATATCAAAAAAATTGAAATTGAGTATTATAATGGTATCGAATACAAATTAAAATTCCATATAGGCGATGACACAACTCAAAGAGTATCCGAACTTGAGGATTTTTTAGAAGACATTGTATGGATTCAGGTCGAGGAAATTGAAATTGAGCTATACAATGGAGAAGAAATAGAAATCGAATTTCCTGATGGTGATGTAGGTCCGACAGGTGCTACGGGCGCGACAGGAGCAACAGGTGCAACAGGTGCAATAGGTGCGACAGGTGCGACAGGAGCTGCAGGAGCTACGGGTGCAACAGGAGCGACAGGTGAAACAGGAGCAACAGGAGCAACAGGAGCTACAGGAGCTACGGGTGCAACAGGTGCTACAGGAGCAACGGGTGCTGCAGGAGCTACGGGTGCGACAGGTGCGACAGGAGCAACAGGTGCGACAGGTGCTACAGGTGAAACAGGAGCAACAGGAGTAACGGGTGCGACAGGAGCTGTAGGTGCTACAGGTGCTACAGGAGCTACGGGTGCAACAGGTGCGACAGGAGCTGTAGGTGTTACAGGAACTACAGGTGCAACGGGAGCTACAGGTGCAACAGGGCCAGCTGGTGAACCAGGTCCAGCTGGGGGTGCAACAGGAGTAACAGGAGCAACCGGAGCAACAGGAGCAACGGGTGAAACAGGTGCTGCAGGTACGACTGGTGCAACAGGAGCAACAGGGCCAATAGGTGAAACAGGTCCACCTGGGGGTGCAACAGGAACGACCGGAGCTACAGGAGCAACAGGGGCAACAGGTGCGACAGGAGCAACAGGTGCAACGGGACCAATGGGTTCGATTCAACCCAACCCATTTGACGTATATGTTCTAGCAGGAGCAGTCGGAGGAGATGGTACACAGGCTAGTCCATTTGGAACAATACAACAAGGTGTGGCGGCTGTATTCCCAACAGGAATAGTTCATATTTTAGGTGGAACTTATCCTCTTATTTCGCAAATAGTAATTAATAAAGCAGGGGTAACATTAAGAGGATATCCTAATACAGTAATATCGTTACAAGCAGCTGTAATTCCATTTCTTGTTACTGGAGATGGTGTAACAATAGATGGATTGACAATTACCAGTGATCTTGCATATGCGACTGAGTTTATTCAACTAGCTGGAACAAATCATATGCTTATTAATAATACTATTTATGGACCGCCTCAAGCAGGACCATCAACAGGTTGGGTAGTAAATCGTGGATTTGTAACGCAATCAAATGTAACGAATCTAATCGTTCAAGATAATATTTTTTATTCACTCAGGCAACCAGCTTATTTAAATCCAAATTCAACTGGTCATATCATTAATAATGTAGTTTATAATACGCGCGGATTTGTTGTTGATCAGGCGATCTTTGTCTTTTCAGGTAACTCATGGGGTATTCCAGTAAATGCAGTTGATATTGCATTGTTATTTGGTACAATAGCTGGTTCACCTTATGATCCTTTGGCTGTGTTATCTTCCAATAATAGCAATGCTTCAATTAGTGATCAAAGGTAGATTGAGCAGGGTATCCGTTGTTAGCGGATGCCTTTTTTACGTCCTGAGCGATGCCTGCTGGAGGGGGAAACATAATCTTCACCTTTGAATGGCCTCGATAGAGGTTTCTCACCAATAGAAGTTCTAATGAGCCTACACCATATGAAAATCAAATGAATACTAATAATATGGTCATTTTAGATGATAAAAGGGGCGAGTTGAAAGGGGGAAATAGGATGTCTTCGCTTATTTCAATAGTCATGCTTACATGGAATGGATTGAAATTTACGAAAGAATGCGTAGAAAGTATTTTACGTCATGTAGATGATAACATTAAGATTCAGTTTGTGTTTGTAGACAATGGCTCGTCGGATGGTACTGTGGAGTATTTACAGACAATCCCTTCTTCAAAGCTCATATGCAATCAAGAAAATAAGGGATTTGCGGCTGGAAACAACCAAGGGATCTTGGCCTCAGACGGTGAATATATTTGCTTGCTTAACAACGATACGGTTGTTACACACGGTTGGTTGACGCGTTTACTAGGATGTCTACAGAAGGACCCCACCATCGCCATAGTAGGGCCCCGTTCCAATAATGTCGCATGGTCGCAGCTCGTCTATAATGTCCCTTATAAGACCACGCCAGAGATGGAGGTTTTCGCCTTTCATTGGTCACTTGAGCATAAAGATAAAGGCTTCTTCCCGCATAAATTAATTGGGCACTGTATGCTTTTTCATAAAGATCTTATTACCAAAATAGGTGGGCTAGACGAAAGGTTTTTTCCAGGGAATTATGAAGATGATGATTTCTGTTTGCGAGCCCGTATCAGCGGTCAAATTCTGTGGGTAGCTAATGATGTCTATGTTCATCATTATGGTGGAAGTACATTCCAAGCGAATAAAACCAATTATTCAGCCAGCGCCTATAGCAATGCAGAAAGGTTTTCCAAAAAGTGGTCGTTGGGCATGTCCGGTTTGGAGCTGGATCATTTTGGATACAATCCCTCAGAGCTTGTGGAACGAGAAAAGCCTTTCCGGTTAGAGCGGCATTATATTCCAATTATTAAGTAGTAGTTTCTTACAGAGAAACTAGTAGGAGGGAAATGGAATGAAGATTGCGCTGATAAGTCCGGATTATCTTCCCGTTCCACCCGTAAAATACGGCGGTATAGAGCGAGTTGTGTATACATTGGCAGAGGAGCTTGTAGATCGAGGGCATGAAGTCATTCTATATGCTCCGTTTGGAAGCCAAATACGAGGCAAACTGATGCCTTATTTACACGAGGGGCATGACATGTGGAAAATTCCTGGTTTTGTAAAGCTTACATTACCTCCAGGCGTTGATATCATTCATGACCATACTCAGCTTTCCGTTGTCGGCCAAAAGAAACTCGCGGTACCAACGGTCTGTACGATCCACAATCCTTTAACCAATCCGGTTAAACATGCCGTATATTTGAGTAAAAGACATAGGGACTTGTTCGGCAGCCCTCAAGATAACGTTGTATATAACGGATTAAACCCAGATGAATTTCAATTCTCTGATCAAAAGGGTGACTATCTACTTTACATTGGAGCGATTATTCCTTACAAAGGCGTTCATCATGCGATAGAAGCGGCGGAGCGAGCCAATCAGAAATTAATTATTGCAGGACCCGTATATGATCATGATTATTTCCATAAGGATATTCTTTCCAAGACTATATCGAATCCATCTATTCAATATGTAGGTGAAGTAGGGGGGCAAGCTCGTCAGGATTTATTGAAGCATGCAAGATGTATGTTGTTCCCAACGTTGGTTGAGGAGCCGTTCGGTCTAGTCATGATTGAAGCTCTCGCATGCGGAACACCTGTGTTGGCATTGCCAAATGGCTCTGTTCCTGAGGTGATGAGCGGTTTTCCTCAATTGATATGCCGCACTGTCCAGGAGATGGCTGATAAATTGATCCATGAGACACTGCCTGATCCTTATGAGCTCCGCGAATATGTGCTGGAGCATTTTACGACAAGCGGGATGACAGACAAATATCTTGAAATTTATCGAACAATCATTGAGGAAGAAAGTTGATACAAACGAAAAGCAGCGGCTGCGCCTCGTATCATAAGGCGCAGCCGCTGTTTGCTCATTCTGCTGATTCGGAGCTTTCCGATAGATGAAGAACAGACGCTAGGTACTTTTTATTATGCAATATATTCGAGTCTTTGGGTCTGTAGCTGCGGGCAATTTCATTATGCTTATTAGCAGTTTCATGTTCTCCAAGATGATCATAACAAACACAGAGCTGTAGATGTGGCAGCCATGTTGAAAATTTAGGATTCGAAAATCCCCAATTGTGTGCAGGAACCTGTAATTCTGTTGCTAATTTGTACCAAAAGACGGCTGGTTCGTATTGCTTACGAGTTAGGAAATAATAGCCAAGACGACAGCAGAACTCAGCACGCGGACTATCATATTGAAATGATCGGAATACGGACTGTAATTCCATTTCACTGTTGCCTAGCTGCTGGTAACAATCCGCTAGCTTGCTGCAGGATGAAATTTCATCCTCCACCCAGCATTTTCCGGTTGCCAGAAATTTATTATAATAAATAATTGCTTTGGAGAACTTGTTATGATCTTTTAATTCATTCGCGTAGTAGAATAAATCCCTAGGCGAGAATGGCTCTCCGCGCTGCAGCCTGTTCTGGAATATTTTAAGATTCCTGTCGCTCTTATTGTGGATTCTGCAATGTGTAACGGTAATGTCAGAGTCCCAAATATGCCCGCTTACTTCCAAATATTCGTGGATCGCGCCAATCCATTTGAACTGGTTCTCCCTTTTCACCAAACGGTTTCGTTTAAACCTGGAAATCGGGTTGCCAAACTCATCAAATGCGTAATTATAAAACATCGTTACCGAATCAACCGAAGGAGCCAGATCTGCTTTTAACGATATGAGTTTGTTGCAATCTTCTTCTTTCAAAATGTCATCTGCATCCAGCCAAAGAATGTAGTCCTTCGTGGCTTGGCGAAAAGCGAAATTACGCGCTGCAGAGAAATCATCTATCCATTTAAAATCGTAAATTTTATCCGTAAAGGAGCTAACAATCGATTTCGTTTGGTCGGTAGATCCGGTATCTACAATTATGATCTCGTCAACTGCTTTTGCAACGGAGGATAGGCAAGGGCGGATCGTATTCTCCTCATTTTTAACGATAATGCAAAGACTTATGGTGATCAAAGTGTTCACTCACTTTCTTTATAAGGTTAAAATTCAACGCGGTCATTCTAATCTATTCATAGTTTCAATATGAGGGCACGGCATGTGATCAATGGTATGCTCCTTACCATGCGAATCTTAAGAATAACTGGATGGTTATATCGAACCAAAATTCCTATGACGGAATATTGTGATCAAAGAGGAGGTGGGATATGAATCGCTTTTTTGAAAAAATAATTAAACCCATTCTAATCAAATACGAGGCTTCTCACATTGTAGAAATTGGAGTCTTCCTAGCAGGGCGTACCACCATAAAGTTGCTTGAGTTCTGTAAAATGATGAATGGTAAACTAACAGTGATTGATCCTGCACCGGGATTTAATACTTATGCGTATGAAGCTGTTTTTTCAGAGGAATTAGTCATTCATAAAAAGCACAGTCTGGAGGTATTATCAGAGATCCAAGCTGCTGATGTGTTTCTCATCGACGGAGACCATAACTGGTACACCGTTTATCATGAACTAATGGCGATTGAGCAAATAGCGTCTAAAACTGGTAAATTTCCGATCGTTATTCTACATGACACAGAATGGCCATACGGTAGACGTGATTCCTACTACTTTCCGGAAAACATTCCAAGCCAATACCTTAAACCAAATGCGCAAAAAGGGATGTTAGCTGGCTCCAGCGAGCTTGTAGAAACGGGAGGTATTAATGAAGATCAATACAATGCTATGAAAGAATATGGGGAAGAGAATGGTGTATTGACGGCAATTGAAGATTTCCTAAAGGTTACGGCTTTTTCTCTTAGCTTTCACCGTGTTAACACGAATAACGGATTAGGAATTCTTGTTCCTAGCGACAAAAAGGTAGATACGCTCATTTCGTATATCCTAGATACCTCTGGACTATAAAAGCAGCGGCTGCGCCCATTAAATTAAGGGCGCGGCCGCTGCTTTTTTTCATACAAGTGTCTAGAAGACTCTCAACCATTCCTCTTATTAATAAAATGTTAAGAAGCGATTTAATACTACAGTCCCTAACTTTAGTTACTAATTCAATGATTATTGACAAAAAATGTTTTTTTCCATCATTGTCCTCTCTCATTCGTCCATGCAGTGAAAGTTTGTACACATATAATATACGAGGAAACTAGAGTAGTTTCATTTTAAGTAAGGGAGGTTGGTGTGATTAATAGAAAATCTATCTCAATTGTAGGAAACTATTATTCAAAATTATAAGGAGGTGTAAGACTTTTGAGTAAACTTGCTCAGTTAATGAATCTAATTGGAATCGTTGGAATTAAGCATATCAAAAAAATTGAAATTGAGTATTTTAATGATAATGAATACAAATTAAAGTTCAATAAAGGCGATGGCACAAGTCAAAGAATGTCCGAGCTTGGGGATTTTTTAGCAGCTATTGATTGGAATCAGGTCGAGGAAATTGAAATTGAACTGTACAATGGAGGAAAAATTGAACTCGAATTTTCTTGTGACTTTGATGGTGCGACGGGAGCTACGGGTGCAACAGGAGCAGCAGGAGCTACGGGTGCAACAGGAGCAGCAGGAGCAGCAGGAGCTACGGGTGCAACAGGAGCAGCAGGAGCAGCAGGAGCTACGGGTGCAACAGGAGCAGCAGGAGCTACGGGTGCAACAGGAGCAGCAGGAGCAGCAGGAGCTACAGGAGCAACAGGAACTACAGGAGCAGCAGGTGTGACAGGAGCAACGGGAGCTACAGGAGCAGCAGGTGTGACAGGAGCAACCGGAGCAACGGGACCAGCTGGTGGTCCACCGGGACCAACCGGAGCAACTGGAGCAACAGGTGACACAGGAGCGACCGGAGCAACCGGAGCAACGGGTGCAACAGGAGCAGATGGAGCAACAGGTGTGACAGGAGCAACCGGAGCAGCAGGAGCAATTGGTGCAACAGGAGCTACGGGTGCAACAGGAGCAGATGGAGCAACAGGGGTTACAGGAGCAACCGGAGCAACTGGAGCAGTTGGAGCGACCGGAGCAACCGGAGCAACCGGAGCAATAGGTGACACTGGAGCAACCGGAGCAACGGGACCAGCTGGTGGTCCACCGGGACCAACCGGAGCAACTGGAGCAACAGGTGACACAGGAGCAACCGGAGCAACGGGTGCTACGGGTGCAACAGGAGCAGTTGGGGCAACCGGAGCAACGGGTGCAACAGGAGCAGTTGGAGCAACAGGTATACCAGGAACAGGTGCGTTTGTTCCATTTGCATCCGGTGGACCAATCGCTATGACAACTGTTGCATTTGGATTAGCAGGTACAGCAGGACTTGTGGGATTTGGAAGTTCAGCTTCTAACGTTACCTTATTACCTGGTCCAGTTATCGATCTAACAGGTACAATTCTGGGTCCTCTTCTTGACTTTGCATTTTCTGTATCGAGAGCTTCAATTATCACAGATATTTCAGCGTTCTTCAGTGAAACAGTAGGATTAAATATCCTAGGATCATCAATTACGGTAACGGCACAATTGTATAGTGCAACAGCAACCAGCAATTCATTTACGCCAGTTGCGGGTGCATCCGTAGTACTACCTGCTCTTGTAGGCCCTGTATCATTAGGGGATATTACTAGTGGTATAACTACTGGATTATCGATTCCAGTTGCAGCGCAGACACGATTGTTAATGGTGTTTTCGTCTACTGCTTCAGGTATTTCACTTCTTAATACTGTTGTTGGATATGCTAGTGCAGGTATTACACTTAACTAATAGTTTTAAAATACTATCCAAAATTTAGTTGGAAAATTGACTCTATTCTGTCAGTTTTCATTGCCCTATGATATTTGATGGGAATGAAATCTAGGAAATAGAGTCTTTTTTTTAAAATTTTTACGAATATATCAATTTTAACAGTATGATTATCCAAACTAACTTGCCTACTATTAATATAATAAACTGTACTTCATATTAATAGGTAGTGGCTGACATGCATTCAACCTCCTCGACGTAGGTAGCTTTGACTCTTGCTACTATTGAAGAAACACAATTTCTTTATACATAGTCATATGCATATTTTACATTGGACAACCATCTATTGCCAAAAAGTACAGACAAACCCTTGGGATAGCTCGTATGATGAAGCATCACAGGAGGTGTTGTTATTGGGTCTCTTAGTTGGCAAAAAGAAAAGTACCACGACAGTGAAAAAACGTTTGAATCTTAAAAAAAGTGGAGTTAAGATCCACAAAGTAAGTGGATGCGGCTGTCACAAACGTAAGAAAAAAATGAAAAAACACTGCCACAAGATTGTTATCGTGAAAATCAAGCGGAAATGCTGTAAAAAGGGTCCAAAAGGAGACCGCGGTCCACGTGGCTTCAATGGAGCAGCTGGAGCAACGGGAGCACCAGGGTTAAATGGAGCGACTGGCGCGATGGGAGCGACTGGCGCGATGGGAGCAACGGGGGCGACTGGAGCAACTGGAGCGACAGGGCCTAAAGGGCCTCAAGGGAAAAAAGGCGATGATGGTGATGAGGGCAAAAGAGGACACACTGGACCAACAGGTCCAACAGGTCCAACAGGTGAAAAAGGTCATAAAGGCGATAAAGGGGATCATGGACCACACGGGCCAATGGGACCAATGGGACCGATGGGTCCAATGGGACCAACAGGTGTAGCAGGAGCAGCAGGAGGAATGGGTCCAATTGGTCCAATGGGACCGAGGGGTGCAACGGGAGCAGGAGCAATGGGTCCGATGGGTCCGATGGGTCCAACGGGTGCAGGAGCAACAGGAGCAATGGGTCCGATGGGACCGATGGGACCGATGGGACCAATGGGACCAATGGGACCAGGGGTAGGTGATACTGGAGCTACTGGAGCAACTGGTGCATTAGGAGCAGCAGGAGCAGCAGGTGAGACAGGAGCAACAGGAGCAACAGGAGCAGCAGGAACAGCAGGAGCAACAGGAGCAACCGGAGCAACAGGAGCAGCAGGAGCAGCAGGTTCCAGTGCAATTATTCCGTTCGCATCAGGTACACCTGTTGAATTAACTTCAGTTGTAGGAGGGTTGCTCAATACAGGCGGCCTCATCGGCTTCGGAAGTTCCGTCGATGGTGTCGTTGTAGGTGGAGCAACAATCAGTCTCACGGGCATCGGCGGACTTCTCGACTTCGCATTCTCGGTTCCCCGAGCCGGAACGATCACATCTGTTGCCGCATTCTTCAGCGTCGTGGTGGGCGTCGTGGTGGGATCCCCAGTCACTGTTACGGCAACCTTGTACAGAGCACCTGCTGGCAGCAATACTTTCATGGCGACAACTGCCGTAGTACCGTTGGGTTCAGCTCTTGTCGGTTTGCTTTTCGTAGGTGAGACCAGGGATGTTGTTGATTCCTCCGTTAGCGTAGCGGTTGCGGCAGGAGATCGCCTCTTAATGGTATACTCTCTCGATACAGGCATTTTCGACATTGCGGAAGCTGTCGTCGGCTATGCAAGCGCAGGTATTACGATTGACTAATTGAAACAAGCGAAGATAGTATATAAAGAAAGGAGCTCAAAGTTACTATTGTTCATAACCTATGGTTACTACTAGGAATGAATGATAGTAAGTTGAGCTTTTTTTGCGTAATATTGTTAATTATGTTAGCTATCATTTCTCTCTACCAGCTTCTCGAAAACCTCGCCAAATTGGATATCTTTCGCTAATTCATTGGCCCGCGCCAGCGATTCGTGTGTACCAGCATCCGTCCACCAACCCAGTAACACGTCATACGAGAGCTCGCCTCGTTCGATGTAAGCATTGTTGATATCTGTAATTTCCAACTCGCCTCGTTCAGACGGTCTCAATGTTCGTATCAGATCGAATACGCGATTATCATACATATAAATTCCTGTAACGGCGTACCTGCTTTTAGGGTATTGCGGCTTTTCTTCAATACATGCAATCAACTCCCCTTGCATCTCAGGAACGCCATACCGATGTGGGTCATGAACCTCATGTAAGAAAACTTTTGCTCCGACAAGCTGTTTTTTAAAAAGTTCAATAGAAGCTCGGATACTATCATTAAATACGTTATCGCCAAGTATAACGATCATCCGGTCATTTCCGACAAAATGTTCTGCAAGTCCCAAAGCCTGGGCAATCCCTCCGGCTTCATCCTGCACTTTATAAGTGAAATCTACCCCTAGTTCTTGCCCGCTTCCAAGCAAGCTCACCACATCACCCATATGCTCTTTCCCGGTTACAATTAAGATATCGAAAATCTCAGCTTCTTTAAGTTTATGAATGGCATGATAAATCATCGGGTATATTCCTACCGGAAGCAAATGCTTATTGGTCACTTTGGTTAGTGGAAACAGACGCGAGCCGGTACCACCAGCGAGAATGATCCCTTTCATGGTAAGCCTCCACTCCAGCAAACGTTATATCTTTTCAATTTATTCCTTCCACTAAGCTAGAGTGACGAGTATTTAGAAAGGAATTGAACAAAAAAACCCTTGAAATTTTCAAGGGTTTTAACGGATGTTGTTTCAAAAAAATTACTCCAACTCAAATTCTTTCATCTTATTATAAAGAGTTCCGCGGGAGATCCCGAGTAGCTTGGCTGCTGCGCTTTTGTTGCCGGCTGTTTTGGCTAAAGCTTCTTCGATTAACGTGATTTCATCCACTTCGGAGACTTTTTCCTTAAGTTGGATAGGGTACGATTCTGCATCCTGAATCAAGCTCGGCTGATGCTCTTGCAGGGCAGGTGGCAAATGTTCTAACGTGATCATCTCATCTTCATTTAGGATCATGCATCGCTCGATGACATTTTTCAGCTCTTGAATGTTCCCTGGCCAATTGTATTGGGTCAGAGCCAAAATGACCTCTGGCGATAGAACAGGTGCTGGTTTCTGGTAGTGCATCGAAAATTGCTTCAGATACATATGAACCATCGCCGGGATATCTTCGTTCCTTTCGCGCAGAGGCGGGATTCGGATGGAAACCACATTTAGGGCATAGTAAAGGTCTGTTCGAAATTCATGAGAAGCAACTTTGCTAGCCAAATCCTGCGTTGTTGCAATGATAATACGAGTTCTAACATTGATGGGTTGATTGCCGCCGGAGCGGACAAGCGTTTGCTGAGTAATGTACCGGTAGAGCTTGGCTTGAAGCTCCAGAGACATTTTCTCAATATCGTTAATAAATAGTGTACCCTCTTTGGCTTGTTCTAATTTACCGGGTTGCCCACTTTCACTTCCACTAAATGCCCCGCCTTGATAGCCGAACAATTCCGTCTCCAAAATTCCAGTAGGTACAATGCCGCAATGCACAGTTAAAAATGGTTGCGCCGAGCGCGAGCTCGATTGATGAATAATTTGCGCGAGCTGTTCCTTCCCAACGCCAGATTCTCCGATAAGTAGCACGGGGGTATCCGTTCTGGCGACTTTTTTGGCCCATTGAATGACCTTGCCGATGGCGGGCCCCTTTCCTTTGATAAGGGCAAAAGGGTCCTCTTGCGAAGCTTCATTTGGAAGTCCAACGGACTCGACGGTTGTCAATTGTTCGTTCAAGCGAACCAATTGGGTAATATCTTGTTCAGTTGCGATACCGCCAATGATCGTGCCCGCGGCATCTTTGATCGGTGAAGCATTGATGAGAACATGCGTGTCGGGCCGTGGGCGATGATACGTATTACGGATGAGGCGGCCTTCATCTAACATTTTCAAAACCATTAAGGTTTCCACATCGAAATGTTCACCAATACGCTTGCCCACAATGTCAGCACGCGGCAGCCCATAGAGCTCTTCCGCGACAGGGTTCCAGCAGATAACGGCACCTTCCCGGTCTACGACCGTTACGGCGTCAGTCACGGTATCCGCCAGGGCAGCGAAGTAAGCATACCACTTCTGTCCTTCTTTCATCGCATATGCGACATAAGCTGCTTGGGTGACATAGCCTAGAATGGTGCCTTGTTCGTCTTTACATAGAAAGGGGCGACTTCTTCCACCAATAAGCTCTTGGATGTGGTCTTGGTCGTGAAGATCCTCAATTGAACAAATCGGAACGTTAAAATAGTCGTTGCTCACAAGCTGAGCCAGCACTTTCGTTGCTTCAAAAGCCTTCAACAACTCTGCATCCTCTGGAGTAAATAACGCCATGGTACGTTCTTGATGGACTATGACGGCTGTTCCTTTTTGAATAAAAGAAGTGAGCTCCGTAAGTGTCGTCTCTATAGGAAGTGATTGAATACGTGTGTTCAATGGAAAGTGTTCAGGAATGAACATGTTTAACCTCATTTATCAGCCTTATTTGGTTTTAATTTACCATGAAAAGGTAGGCGATTCAACACATGTTGTCTCTTAGCTGAATATCGTACAGATATGGAGGAAATTAAGGAAATTGTACAATTCCAAAAATTAATATGAACAAATAGTGTTCAAAAACAAAAATAAAGTGTATAATCCAATTATAAATTAAACAAAAGTGTACAATTTCTTCTTGGAGGCAACCACAGATGGAACTCATGATGCGAAATATGTTTCAATCCCTAGGAAAAAGTCGCGCAGCCAATCGCTTAGCGAAAAAATATGGACTCCGTTTTGGCGCAGCACGTTTTGTGGCTGGTGAGACGATCCAGCAATCGATTGACGCGGTGCGTGGTTTGAATCAAGATGGCCGCGTAGCGACGTTGGATCATTTAGGCGAGTTTGTTTTTAGCGTAGAAGAAGCTTTGGAATCAGCTGCCATGTGTATACAAACACTTGATGCGATTGCCGAGTCAGGTGTACGCTCCAATTTATCTTTGAAAATGACTTCGTTAGGACTTGATATTAGCAGAGAGCTTTGCGTGACCAGCATGAAACGGATTCTAGACCGTGCTCGTCAACATGGCAATTTTGTTCGGATTGATATGGAGGATTATGCGCATTGTCAGGTTTCCCTCGATATTTACCGCGAACTGCGTCAAGAATACGATAATGTCGGGATTGTAATTCAGGCTTATTTGTTCCGTACGATGCAGGATATGGACGATTTACATGCACTTGGTGCGAATTTACGATTGGTCAAAGGTGCTTATAAAGAGTCTCCAGAGGTTGCTTTCCCAGAGAAAAGTGCAGTCGATGAGAATTACAAAGCCATCATTCAAAAACACCTTTTGAACGGACATTATACCGCGATCGCAAGCCATGACGAGGCTATTATTCATTTTACAAAACAATTCGTAAGTGAAAACAAAATCTCCAAAGATCAATTTGAGTTCCAAATGCTGTATGGCATCTGTGAAGACCTGCAAAAGCAGCTGGTGAAAGAAGGATACCGTGTCCGTATTTATGTGCCGTATGGCGTGGATTGGTTCGGTTATTTCATGAGAAGATTAGCAGAGCGTCCAGCTAACGTCTGGTTTGTTCTTAAAAATATGTTCAAATAAAAATAAGCTTTCTATTCGGAGAGGAGCAATTATACATGAATACACTAACAACGAAAGTAAGTCCATATACGAATGAGCCGTTTACGAATTTTGCACAAGAGGACAATGTGAAGGCAATGCAAGCGGCGATCGCGAAAGTGAAGGGTGAGCTTGGTCAAACGTATCCGCTATATATCGGTGCCGAAAAGGTTATGACAGAAGCGAAGATTACATCAATCAACCCAGGAAATGTGGATGAAGTGATCGGGTACGTGAGTAAGGCGGATCAGGCTTTGGCTGAAAAAGCTATGAACGTTGCACTTGAAACTTTTGAGTCCTGGAAAAAGGTTCCTGCTAGAGAACGCGCGGAATATTTGTTCAAAGCAGCTGCGCTTATGCGTGCTAGGAAGCATGAATTTTCGGCACTGATGATCCTTGAGTCCGGTAAAAACTACGTAGAAGCTGACGTTGATACGGCAGAAGCGATTGATTTCATCGAGTTCTATGCACGTGAAATGATTCGTTTGAGCCAAATTAATGAGACGCAGCCACTGGTGCGAATTCCTGGTGAGAATAACCAAATTTCCTATATCCCGCTTGGTGTTGGCGTTGTTATTCCCCCATGGAATTTCCCGCTTGCGATTTGTGTGGGAATGACGGTTTCCGCAGTTGTTTCTGGGAATACTGTATTACTGAAGCCAGCATCCACAACTCCTGTGATTGCGCACAAATTTGTTGCTTTGATGGAGGAAGTTGGTCTGCCTGCAGGTGTTATTAACTTCATCCCAGGCAGTGGCGCTGAGGTAGGCGACTACTTGACGACGCATCCGAAAACGCGTTTTATCTCTTTCACAGGCTCCAAAGAGATCGGCTTACGTATTAACAGACTTGCTGCTGATGTGGCGCCAGGTCAAATTTGGATCAAGCGTGTTATTGCTGAAATGGGTGGCAAAGATGGTATCGTCGTTGACGAAACCGCTGATCTTGACGCGGCTGCAGCTGCAATTGTGGCTTCTGCTTTCGGCTTCCAAGGACAGAAATGCTCCGCTGGCTCCCGCGCAATTATCGTAGAATCCGTCTACGACGAAGTGGTGGAGAAAGTCGTTGCTTACACGAATAAACTACAAAGTGGTTTGCCTGAGATGAACTTCGCGGCAGGTCCGGTGATTGATCAAGCGTCGTATAACAAAATTTTGGAATATATCGAAATTGGTAAAGGCGAAGGCACACTGCTTGCTGGTGGCGGCAAAGCAGAAGGTAATGGTTACTACATTCAGCCAACTGTGTTCGGCGATGTGAGCGGTAAAGCACGCTTGATGCAGGAGGAGATCTTTGGACCAGTGCTTGCGCTTGCGAAAGCGAAAGATTGGCAAGAAGCGATTGCGATGTACAACGATACAGAGTTCGGTTTGACGGGATCGTATTTCTCGACAGACGAAGATCGCATCGCAGAAGCGTTGGAAACCGTTCATTGCGGTAACTTGTACATCAACCGTAAGTGTACAGGAGCGCTAGTCGGCGTGCATCCGTTCGGCGGATTCAACATGTCGGGTACCGACTCCAAGGCTGGCGGCTACGATTACTTGATGCTGTTGACGCAAGCGAAGCTGACTTCGCGTAAGGTATAAGCACCACATAAGCAAATGATTACCCCACTTCAGATGAGGTGGGGTTTTTGGTTTAATTACTTGAAACGTGCTACTACTACTTCTGCCATCCTACGATGATATCCTGATACCCCGCCAACCTGAGCTATCACTAGTCACTTGAACAAGCTAGTTACTCAAATTCCTACCATGCCCTACCTCGCCCGCTGAGAAACGGAACGTGGTTCCGCTATTTGATCATTTTGTCCGATTCCAGGGAAATTGCGGAACGAGAGGACGCTATTTCGCGGAAAATGCAGTGATTCATCCATT
>NZ_JCAUAZ010000016.1:0-117929 GCF_059692215.1 Paenibacillus sp. J22P51
GGATTTATCCAGTCAAACACAAAATTCGGCTACTTTTCAGAGCATTCTATTGGATTTATCCAGTAGAGAGGCTCAATTAAGGCAGAAAAAATAACTTTTTTGGGGATTTGATTGGATTTATCCAGTCAAACACAAAATTCGGCTACTTTTTAGAGCATTCTATTGGATTTATCCAGTAGAGAGGCTCAATTAAGGCAGAAAAAATAACTTTTTTGGGGATTTGAATGGATTTATCCAGTCAAACACAAAATTCGGCTACTTTTCAGAGCATTCTATTGGATTTATCCAATAGAGAGGCTCAATTAAGGCAGAAAAAATAACTTTTTTGGGGATTTGAATGGATTTATCCAGTCAAACACAAAATTCAGCTACTTTTCAGAGCATTCTATTGGATTTATCCAATGAGGAGCGTGTGAGGTCAGTTAGTGGTGTGTGGATGGTGGTGGATTATTAGTCGGCTGGTGGGTTGCTGGGCTGGTGGATTGATGGGTTGATGGGTTGCTGAGTTGCTGAGTTGCTGAGTTGTTGAGTTGCTGGGTTGCTGGGTTGCTGAGTTGCTGAGTTGCTGAGTTGATGCTGGGTTGGGGGATTGCTGAGTTGATGGGTTGATGGGTTGATGGGTTGATGAGTTGATGAGTTGCTGGGCTGGTGGATTGCTGAGTTGCTGAGTTGCTGGGCTGCTGGGCTGCTGGGCTGCTGGGCTGCTGGGCTGCTGGGTTGCTGAGTTGCTGAGTTGCTGAGTTGCTGGGTTGCTGAGTTGCTGGGCTGGTGGATTGCTGAGTTGATGGGTTGATGAGTTGCTCATTTGCTGGGCTGGTGGGTTGCTGAGTTGCTGAGTTGCTGGGTTGATGGGTTGATGATTTGCTGGGCTGGTGGATTGCTGAGTTCGTGGGAAGGTACGGTTGGAGGGCAGGTTGGGGGAACTCACATTGAAAAACCCCAGCGTCACGCAGGACGCTGGGGTTCTCTACTATCTACTTCAACAAAGCCCCATCCTTCTCGAGAACGGCCTGGAGCTCGGCAACGTTAATCTCAGCTGGAAGCACGCCGTGCTTAACAGCGAGCCCTGCTGCGGAACCTGCGGCTTGGCCCGTAGCCATGCAGCTTGGCGTGAGGCGCGTAGTCGCGAGCGCTTCATGCGTGGTGGAGATGCAGCGACCTGCGGTGAGCAGGTTTTCGATTTTTTGCGGCAGCAGGCAGCGGTAAGGGATGTCGTAGGCGCCGTCGCCTTTGACCCAGGCTGCGGTTACGCCTTTGCCGGAAGGATCGTGGATATCGATCGGATAGCCGCTGCGCGCAATAACGTCATCAAAATGACGGCCTTGCACGACATCATCCACTTGCAGCGCATACTGGCCATCAATCCGGCGCGTTTCACGGATACCAATTTGTGCGCCGACGTTGGAGATGGAGGCTTTTTCAAAGCCGGGTAAGTTATTTCTCATAAACTCAGCGACCATCAACACCTGCTTACGACCAAGCTCCTCAGCCACAGTCAAATCCTCGACATTGGTGCCATCCAACCCCTGCACACGCGTGGTATTGACCAGTACTTCGTCGTCCTCAGGACCTGTGAAGAACAGCACTTGATCGCGATTGATCGGAAGATTCGCTTCCTTCCAGTGTTTAAAATAGCCTAGCACACCAGATAGAGGGAGATCAGCGAGCTCGGAGAAAGGCGTCTTTTTATAAAACTCATCCGGATGATCGATCATGTATTGTTTCACGGCAGGCAGATTCACACCGCGCATTCTGAATTTCATGGTCATAGGCTGTGTCGCTTTATCGCCATCGCGCCCTTTCAAGCACGGAGCACCCGATAAGTAAGCCAAATCAGCGTCGCCTGTC
Organism: Paenibacillus sp. J22P51; assembly: GCF_059692215.1. Classification (NCBI taxonomy): domain Bacteria; kingdom Bacillati; phylum Bacillota; class Bacilli; order Caryophanales; family Paenibacillaceae; genus Paenibacillus; species Paenibacillus sp. J22P51. The sequence goes on from NZ_JCAUAZ010000016.1 coordinate 1,849, forward strand.
GTATCAATGAACACTTTGCCGCTTACATCAATTCTGCCGGACTTGGACGTTAGCTGCACTGATTGAATGCGATTGTCCACGGTCTCAACATGGTCTACAAAGCTATGGAAAAGCAGCTTAACGCCCGCCTCCTTCAACATATCGACTGCCAAAACCTTATAAATCTCTGGGTGGTAAGGCGTAATGGTATTCACGAATCCGACGGTATCCCGAAGATGTCCTGGGGATGCGTTCATCGCCATGAGGCGGTCAATGATTTCTTGCGCGAGACCCGCAATGACTTGCTTGCCATCTGTTGTATGAAACGTCATCCAAGGATACACTAGCGCAGCGGTCGACATCCCGCCAATAAAGCCGTATTTCTCTATTAAAACGGTTTTGGCCCCGCTTCGACCTGCAGCAATCGCTGCGTTAACACCCGCCGGCCCTCCCCCTACAACAACCACATCTGCTTCTATTTGTTTGATCATCTGACTTCGCTCCCTTAGCTAATTTGTTTTGTGTCTCACTTGCCTCTTCCATGCCTTGCTTCTCTCTATAGTGTAGTTTAAAAACAACCTTCTTTTTAGTTTAAATTTAGTTTAAAATTGGAGGTACAGAACGTTCAAGAAAAGAGGACAACTCAGACGTATGCGCAAACGAATTACGCTCCACGACTTGGCTGACCAGCTAGGCTTAACGATACAAACGGTGTCCAAAGCGCTGCGTGGACTGCCCGGCATGTCAGAGCAGACACGAAGTGAAGTTTTCAAACTGGCACGCGAGCTTGGCTATATGACCAAAGATCAGAAACAAACGCTGCAGCAGGATCTCATTTCTCCTTATCCCACCCAGCAGCGCAGATTCGTGCTCGTCCAGAACAAGCAATCGTTGAACTTCAATCGCCTACTGCTGCAAGGCTTGCATGAACGCTTCATGGAATTTGGTCACACCGTACAACCTCTACTTATGCCGCCCAAGCTTAAGCCATCACAATTTGACGACTGGGCGGAGGAGCAAGGATTGTTATATGCTGAGGGGGTGTTTATAGCACCTAGGATGAATTGGGATCTGTTGGAGCAAAAACTGTTAGAGCTGCAGCTCCCACGGATTTTGTTGAATTTTCCGCCGCCGGAGTCCAAGGTCGACAGTGTCATTTGGGATGTATATGAGGCTGTCCATCAAGCAGTGCGAAGGCTCGTTCGAATGGGCCACAGGAACATCCTTTATGTAGGTGATACGAAGGATCAACGCGGATTCGTTATCCGTTGGCAGGCTTTCACCGAAGCGATGAAAGAAGCTGGGGTGGCGGTTGTTACACAGGAACATGCGATAGAGCGAGACGGTTCGGAGGGGTGGTTGGCGGATTTTGAGCAAAAATATCTGCTGCGTCAGCCAACGGCAGTGATTTGCGGCATTGATGAGGAAGCTGCGCCTGTCTATCATACGCTTCGCCGCTTAGGTGTGAACGTACCACAGCAATGCTCGCTGGTTGCGCTGCTGAATGAGCAAAGCAACACGCTGCCGCTCTGTTCTCGCCCCCTGCTGCCGATTCGAGAGGCTGGCTATCGCGCAGCGGATCGCATGCTATGGCGGATTGCGAATCCGCATTTACCTTTTGAGCATGTACGGCTGCAGGGAGATTTTTTTACGGGCAGTACGATTCAGAGGTTGCAGGGTTAGGCGTCTAGTGCGTAGTTCAGAGAAACCCCTAGCCCCAACCGGTGCCGAGGGAACCTAGAGGGCAGACTTTTACGACTCTTGACGAACAATGTTCTTGAAGGAGCTTCGCTCCAAGCATTTCATTTGCTTTTACGAACGTGGTATATTGAAGGTCTAATGATCTGACCGGAAGGTAAGCGATCGCAAGAGGAGGTCTTTTTAAATGCAGAAGAAACCAGGTTCACGTCCAAAATCCAACCCTAGCCATAAACCCAAATTCGGTTCTCATAAACCACAGGGCCAGCCAGCGCAAACAGCAAAAGTGAGCCAAGAGACGAGCACCCGCCAGTATACGGTGAAGGAGCCTATCGAGCTGCTGCCCTTTTTGTTAGAAAAGCTATCGAGCTTAGGCCGGAATGCTGTAAAAGCGATTCTCGCTCGCGGACAAGTCGCAGTGAATGGCAAAGCGGTAACTGCTTATAATTACCCTTTACAACCTGAGATGACTGTCACGATTAACAAGGATAAAGTCGTAGAGGATATCCCGCTGGCAGGCATGACGATTTTGCACGAAGATAACGATGTTATTGTGATTCAAAAGGATGCTGGCCTACTATCCATCGCGACGGATTCGCAGGAAAATCAGATTACAGCCTATCGCCAGCTCACGGCGCATGTGCGGAATCATGATCCGAAGGCGCGGATTTTCGTTGTTCATCGACTAGATCGGGATACATCTGGCGTCATGATGTTTGCCAAAAACGAACAAGCACAGCAGCATCTGCAAAATACTTGGCAAGAGAGCGTCAAGGAGCGGACGTACGTTGCGCTAGTGGAAGGTATGGTGCGCAAGCCAGAGGGTACGATTTCTTCATGGCTCAAGGAGCACGCCAAATCGCTCAAAATGTTCTCCACACCGTACCCTAACGATGGACAGCATGCAGTCACGCATTACAAAACGCTGCAAGCGAACAAGAGCTTCTCACTGCTTGAGGTGAACTTGGAGACTGGCCGTAAAAACCAGATTCGTGTACATATGCAGGATATCGGACATCCGGTTGCTGGCGATAAAAAGTACGGCTCCAAATCGAAGGAGATCAATCGACTTGGTTTGCATGCGCGTGTGCTAGCCTTTTTGCACCCGACGACTGGCAAGTTAATGCGTTTTGAGACGCATATTCCGAAGGTGTTTTTAAACCCTTTTAAAGAGCCCGGTGTGAAGAAATAATAAAGAGTAGCATCAACTTCTGGGACGCGCCTTCATTTACAAATTTATTATGAGTGAAAAATAGGGAGTAAATCGATGAACATTGTTGTACTTGATGGTTACACTTTAAATCCGGGTGACCTGGATTGGAGCGGCTTTGAAGGTTTGGGTGAGCTAGTGGTCTACGATCGGACCGCTGAGTCCGAAATCATTGAGCGTGCCGCTAACGCAGACATCGTGCTGACGAATAAAACGCCTCTCTCCGCTCAAACCCTTGGACTGCTGCCCAAGCTGCGATATGTCGGTGTTTTGGCGACTGGCTACAATATTGTAGATGTTCAAGCTGCGAAGGAGAAAGGCATTCTCGTTACGAATGTTCCTGCTTACAGCACGCATTCCGTGGCTCAGTTGGTTTTTGCTCTGGTGTTGGAATTCTGCCATCGGGTGCAGCGCCATAGCGACAGTGTGCTTCAGGGGGATTGGGCGACGTCGATCGATTTCAGCTACAGCAGGTCCCCGCTCGTGGAGTTAAGCGGTCAAACAATGGGACTGGTCGGACTAGGTCAAATCGGTAAGCAAACGGCAATCATCGCACAAGCGATGGGCATGAAGGTCATTGCTGCAGGCAGCGGACGTAGTGTGCCACAGCCTGTGGATGGTATTGAATGGGTATCACTTGAGGAGCTGCTACAGCGCGCAGATGTGGTTAGTCTCCATTGTCCGCTGACACCAGCGACGAATGAGCTGATAAACGCGGAGCGGATCGCTTTGATAAAGCCGTCTGCCATTCTGATCAATACAGCTAGAGGTGGACTGCTTAACGAGGCGGACGTGGCGCAAGCTTTGAATGAAGGTCGCCTCGCTGGGGCAGGACTTGACGTCCTGACGATTGAACCGCCGAAGCCAGATAATCCTTTGCTGCATGCGCAGAATGTGATTATTACGCCGCATATTGCTTGGGCCACGAAGGAAGCGAGAGCTAGGTTGATGGCTGTTGCGAGCAGTAATGCGCGTGGGTTTGTAGAAGGTCGGCCGGTGAATGTGATTGGGTAGGTTTGGGAGAGAGCCGGCTTGAAATTCGTGGATTTGGGATTTTTAAATATCTGTAGTGATGAATTTCATCACTACAGCAGGGAAAAATCACTTACAATCCGCTGTAGTGGTGTTTTTCATCACTAAAGCTTGAGAATTCGTGGATTTTGAGCTTTTCCGTGACTGTAGTGATGCATTTCATCACTACAGCGATCAAATCTCTCTTCCAAGCCGCTGTAGTGATGTTTTTCATCACTATGGCGGGGAAAATCGGGTATGCTTACTTATCATAAGGTTACAAAAAAAGCTGTCTTTCCGTGTAGATTTCATCTACGGAATAGACAGCTTTTTGTGTTCCTTCGGATACTCCATATCCAAAGCTATTTCAGTAAGGCCGCATAATCCATCTGCGGCACAAGACCTGTCTCAGCAGCCCGCTGGAGCAAGGTCAAGACGGCGCCATAGCCGCTCTCGCCGAGATCAGCGGTGAACTCGTTGACGTACAGGTCGATGTGCTGCCGCGCGACCTGTGGGTCCATCTCCTGCGCGTGCTGCATGACGTAGTCGCGCGAAGCTTCCGGATGCGCCCACGCGTATTCAACCGAGGCGCGAGCCCAGCCAGCGAGCGCCTCTAGATCCATGGTGCGCCGAGCAATGATGGCGCCCAGCGGAATTGGCAGCCCGGTGTCGGACTCCCACCAGCTGCCTAGATCCGTTAGAAGCGCCAACCCGTACGACGGGTAAGTGAATCGCGCTTCATGAATGACCAGGCCGGCATCGATGAGGCCGTCCCGCACAGCGGGCATGATCTCGTGGAACGGCATGACCACGATTTCGCCTACGCCGCCGGGCACGTTCTGTTCCGCCCATAGGCGGAACAGTAAGTACGCGGTCGAGCGCTCACTTGGCACGGCGACACGGCGGCCGCTAAGGGCAGCCGGGTCAGCCGTAAAGCCGTCGCTTGGCTGCGTCAGCACAAGCGGTCCACAGCCACGGCCCAAGGCGCCGCCGCAGGGCAGCAGGGCGTAGTCCTTCAGCACCCATGGGAGTGCTGCGTAGGAGATCTTGAGCACGTCGGGGCCGCTGCCTTCGGCAGCCAGACGGTTTGTTATATCGATGTCCGCATAGAGGACATCAAGCTCTGGTGCGCCTGGGATTAAGCCATGTGCCCAGGCATGGAACACAAAGGTATCGTTCGGACATGGTGAGAACGCTATTTTCATTTTAAAGCACCTCCGCTAAGACTGAACCTGCTGCTTCTAAAGCTTTCAATGCATCACCGATCCGCCAGGCGTCTCGGTCTCGCGGCCCGACCGCGTTGGAGATCGCGCGGATCTCCAATACAGGCACGCCGCGCTGCTGCGCAGCTGTCGCAATGCCGAAGCCTTCCATGGCTTCGGCGGCAGCGCCAGGCACGCGCGCAGCCAACGCAGCGGCGGTTGCCGCTGTGCCGGTGGCCGTGGCCACCGTGAGCACCGGCGCCGCTTGCGCCTGCAGGCCGGCGGCTTGCAGTGCCGCCGTCACCCGCTGGGCTAAGTCGGCAGCAACGCTGATACGCGTTGAGCCGAAGCCCAGCTCGTCCAAGCTGCTGAAGCCATCCAGCAGTTCGACGCCAAGATCGGCGGCGATAATTTCGCTCGCGATAACAAGCGAGCCGACGTTCGCTTGACCCACGAAGCCGCCTGCAATGCCGGCGATGATCAATAAGTCATAGTCGGCTTTAGCCAACTCTAGGACTCCATTCACTGCTGCAGCGGCAAGACCTACGCCAGCTAATGCATATTCGAATCTGCTATCCTGACCAATACCGCGTTGAATGGCATCTCGTTCAGGAGCGACTGCTGTCATGACAAGTATTCGCATCTTTTTCCCCTTAAGCTTTGACTTCTATACTCATATTTTACATGACCACTGTCCAGAAGGAAACTTTCGTACTTGACACGTTCATCTAATTTAAATATCATCTAATTAAATAGTTATCTAATCACTTTATAAAGGAGCTCACTGCATGCAATTGGATAAAATCATCACCTATCACAAAGCACTGTCCGATGCGACGCGTATTCGTATGCTCATCTTGTTAGCGGACGGCGAGTCTAATGGGCAAGCTCTCGCTGAGAAGCTGGGTGTGACGCCTGCAACCATTACCCATCACGCCTCCAAACTTCGCGAAGCCAACTTGATTCATGAGCGTCGAGACAAAAATACAATTTATTTCACATTAAATGGTGCCTTCATACGCAGTCATGGTCAGGCAACTGCTGACCTCATTTTCAAAAATAAAAAGGAGGTTCCCGCTTCTATGGAAACAGCAGACAAAAATTCAAGTCTCAAGCAGTCCGTTCTAAGGAACTTTTTTACCCACGAGGGCAAGCTCAAGCACATTCCGGCACAGCTTAAGAAAAAGCTTATTGTTCTCGAGCATCTGGTTAACGAGCTTGAAAAAGGGCGCTCCTACGCTGAAAAGGACCTTAACACCTTCCTCAAAAACTTACATCCGGATTTTGCTACTTTGCGCCGTGAGTTGATTATGCACCAGTTTATGTTTCGAGAAAGTGAAGTCTACGAGTTGAACCCTAGGGAAATGTGGGCGAAGTGGGAAACCTTATCGTAGATAGCACCCGAATAACTTTAACTGGAAAAATTCCAGCTATTTCGGGCATTCCTTCGCATTTTTGGCCTATAAATGGAAAAAATCCAGTTAAATGCCAGATGATTGCCAAATAGAAGGTCTTTCGCCAAGCAGAAAGTAGTTTTCGGTAATCGAAAACTTAACCTTCCTGATCTGATAAAATAATGACGTTCCTCTCCTGCAGTCTACCCTTGTGCTCGGCAAGCCGCAACAGCCACTTCTTGTATTCTGTCGGTGTAATGCCGAGGCACCTCTTAAATTCCTTGGAAAAGTGCGCATAATTATAATAGCCGAACTGGGCCATACAACTCGGAATGTCCACCGTCGGATTGAAGAAAATTTGGAGCCGAGCCAAATTAAATCGGGACACGGAATTTAATCGCTTTGGAGACATGCCAACGAGCTCCGAACAGATCCGTTCAAAATGCCGCTGAGAGTAACCGCTCTCGGCTACGCTGACGGGAACATCCTGCTCCATCGGTGTTCGGTATAGCTTGGACAAAATATTAATCATCGCAGCATGTTTGGTTTCTGGTTGAAGATGACGATACAAATAGGCCGTCAAAATAGCGATACCCTCGTCAAAATCTGCTTCTGCCAACTTAGCAACTAGCTCCATAAGCTCATGTTCGGGAAATAAGTCAGCTAGCGGAAGAAATCTGTCTCTGAGCATTCTATTATCCATCTCTTTGAATGCATGCAACCCCCAAGGCAGCAGACGTACACCGAATACACGGATGGGACCTTCTGCCGATAGCAGATGATAGTGCGAAAGCGTACCTATAAAAAACGCCTTCGGCATCACTTGTCCACCTGTGGAATAATCGGCTCCAAAATGGAAGATCAGCTCTTGGCAGCCATCTGGCCACATGGTTTCTCCCTCTTCCGCCGCGCTGTAATCCCGCTCCAAGTACCAATAACATTTAATATATCGTTGTAAGGTATCATCCGGTTGACGTTCATCGTAACGCATGTGTTTGATTGCCTCCTCCCTTTGAATGTGAACTCCTTATCTCGTTCGTTCTGCCAACTAGTAAAACCTGAGTTTGGGGTCCTATGAAGTGCCTTTGTCGGGCGCCTGTGGTGCAGGGGTGCTGCAAGTTGGACACGTTGCCCAATAATTATTACGCACACAGGGCATTCATCCATACAACCTCTAGATGAATGACATATAGTAATTTTGTGAAGGGAGGGATTAACATGAGTTGTGGTTACGGTACTGGTTCTAGCGCTGCTGTAGTCCTCGTTCTATACGTCCTCTTGGTTATCGTTCTTGCTACTTTCGGATTTGGTTGGTAATATATAGTGCATCATGGCGGCTTGGGACGATGATTTCTGTCCCGGCCGCTTACTTTTTTTAGCCCTTTTAGCTATAATTAAATCTTAAGCTATATAATTTCATCTACTACCTATTCAGGACGGAGACGAGGTATTGTGTCTAAACCGATTTTGACCATTGTGGTCCCTTGTTATAACGAAGAAGAAGTACTCCCGGAAACGGTATTTCAGCTTAGTGAAGTGTTAGATTCTTTAATTACGGAACAACTGATTGCCCAGGGTAGTACCGTGCTTTTTGTTGACGATGGCAGTAAAGATGCAACTTGGCCTCTGATTGAGCGTTTCCACCTCTCCAATCCATTCGTTTCGGGGCTTAAGCTTGCGAAAAATGCCGGTCATCAAAGCGCCTTACTTGCCGGGCTAATGAAAGCGAAAGCGTATTCGGATTGTGTCGTTTCCATCGATGCTGATCTTCAAGATGATACAGGAGTCATTCGTGAATTTCTCGTTAAATTCCATGAAGGCTACGACATTGTCTACGGCATTCGTCAGGATCGCTCAGCAGATACCATTTTCAAGCGAGCTACAGCGCAAGGCTTCTATAAACTCATGACATCTCTCGGTGTGAAAATACATTACAATCATGCAGATTTCCGCTTAATGAGCAAACGCACGCTGGATAATTTGGAGAAATTTCAAGAGGTTAACTTATTCCTCCGCGGCTTAGTCCCTCTGCTAGGATTTCCCTCCACACAGGTCTATTATGACCGAAAAGAAAGATTTGCTGGTGAATCCAAATATCCACTGCGCAAAATGCTGGCTTTTGCCTTCGATGGTATCACCTCATTCAGTGTAACTCCGATACGTTTCGTCACAGTCATGGGCTTTCTCCTCTTCGCATTGAGCGTAGTAGCTGCTATTTATGCGATTGTAGGCAAGTTCCTAGGCGCGAACGTCACCGGCTGGACATCACTGGTACTCTCGGTTTGGTTCATTGGCGGAGTGCAGCTCCTTGCTATCGGTTTGATCGGCGAATACATAGGTAAAATTTATAAAGAAGTGAAGCAGCGTCCCCTATTTGTTATCGAAAAGGAATTGACGGAGCAGGCTCAGAATACGGAAGCTGTCACATTGCAGACGATCCAACCTGCCAAAGCTAGGCGGTAACGGATGACTTCCATAACATCCTTATTAACAGGCAGCTTCGCGCGTTTCTTACTCGTTGGCGTGTTGAATACCTTGGTTGGCTTGTCCGCCAGCTTTGCTCTCTTTAACTTATTGGATCTTAACTATTGGGTGTCGACCTTTGGAGGGAATACAATCGGTGCCGTGGTGAGTTACGTGCTTAATCGTTCGTTTACTTTCCGCTCGAAAGCGAGCATTGGCAGCAGTTGGTGGAAGTTCGGACTTGTCATTCTTGTCTGCTACGGTTTCTCCTATGGGATCAGCTGGCTTCTTGCCGAAGCTCTAGGATCCTACCTGACCAATGCCAGTACGAGTTGGCTCCATAATGGTGCTATTCTGGTTGGCAATGGCTTGTACACGATTGGCAATTATGTCGGGCATAAATATTTCACTTTCCGTACTCATGATCTGAAAAGTGACAGGGCATCCTAACGCCTAAGAGGTGATAGACGATGTCACGAAGAAGAAGAAACCGGGCCATGGTGCCCGGATCCGAGCATGGCTTAGGGCTTCTTAAAGCTCACGTCATGCAAAACCAAGGTTATGCCGTTAATCCAGAACGACCTGATCTAGTGAAATATGAGGTAGCACGCACGCTCGGAGTTCCCTTGCAGCAAGGCTATAATGGGCAACTTAGCTCAGAAGACGCAGGCAGGGTCGGCGGTCCAATCGGAGGAGCCATGGTGAAGGAGCTCGTACGCATGGCGCAGCAGCAGCTAGCGAATCAGCGGCCTCCACAGTAGTAAACATGTCCTGAATGAATGAGTCAGCCATAATCCGCCTCGTGAGCACATAAACTAGTAGCAAGCTGCTTGCAGCTCTACTTTTAATGGTGAAGTCAGGTGATGATGGCAGATGAATCCTCCAGGCAACCGTTCGTCAAAGCCCGATTGGAAAGGACTCTCGGCGCAAGCCGGCGATGTGCTGGGCCCCGAGTTCTGGCAGGACATTGCCAGTATTATTCCGCTAACCGGACCAAGAGTTGATATGTATGAGACGCCACAGGAGCTCGTTGTCGTCGCTGAGGTGCCAGGACTGTCGTCCCCTGAGAACATTCAGCTCTCTTTTCGCGACCAATCCCTCCTCATCCGAGGCATGCTCGTTCGTCCTTATCAGGTCAGTGATGAGCAAATGCGGCTGTCTGAGCGTTATTTTGGCACATTTGAGCGAGCGATCCGCTTACCTGGCAGAGCTTTGACTGATCAGATGCGAGCGCAGTATCATAATGGTTTGCTTATTATCCGCATACCGCTTGCTCCTCCAGATGGCGAGAAGGTCATCCCTATACAGTTTACGTAACATGAAAGATTACCGATTCCACCTCATGGGGAGCACGGTGATCTTTTTGTTTTGCAAAAAAAGAAATGATTCTGCGTTTGTCCCCATATAAATAAAGGGAGGTCTTTGCGAAATTGAGGATTTGGAGGGAATGACGATGGTTCGGATTCAATTTCAATCCATTCATATCGATGACATAAGCCAGAACGCCAGCGTAAACAAGGGTACCAATCGGATCAGCGGAAGGCGGCATTCAGCCAAGACGAATCAAGGGATCGGTGAATTGACAGGAGATCACAATGCGGTGTTGGGCGGGAAGCATACGGTTCTAGATAATGATACGTTTGATTTTAAACCGAATACACGAAAGAGCTGACTCTGCCTATGTGGTTTCAAAAAAAGAAAGCGTCGCCGCCTGGATCACCTTCCATACCTCCAAAAGGGTCATCTCCTATAAGAAACGAGACTGTTTCGTCTTCCGTACATACGCAAACCGTCCACTTATTGGAACAACGGCTGCGAAAGCTCGAAGATCAGTTGGCCGACCTTACTGCCAAGCACCCGCGCATTCATATCGATAACCTTCACGTCCATCAGCCTGTTCTCGAAAATTTGACCTTTCGACTCGATCAGCTCGATATTAAGGAACTGAGCGGCTCATTGAATTTAGGAAACAATTTCGGCGCTAAGCCAAATGGTAAAACGCAGGATGAAGCTGTAGATAAGGCTTTCCAGCGTTCACAGGTGACGAAAGAGTCGCAACCAAAGAGCTCTACAAACGGTCTCTCGCATTCATCGCCAGCTCAAGAAGGTACAGGACCTGAGCGAACCTCAACCGGCTACCGCTACACACCGCCCCAAACAAAAGCGTAATGATGAGGTGATTTACGGTGTCTTCTTTCATGTCTCCGACATTTATTATTGGCTCCATCCGTATTGGGTCCGTGGAAAGTGCCTCCTGCATCAATATGGGAAATAATTGGCCAACCGATTTTCAAAGCAATCAAAAAACGGTTCAAGGCTTTGGCGCCGTCGAAGGGGATCATAATCAGTTGGTGGGTACCCGCTCCATGCTGAACGATTCGGATTTCCTTGATATGCTCAATGTGGGTGATAACGAAACACCGGAGTGGCTGCAGGAGATGATTACCTCGCAAGCACAGACATCGGGCTTCACTACGTCATCAGTCGGGACAGCAGCAGCTCCGACAGAAACAACGACACAAGCTCCGCAAACAGCCGATTAAGACTGTCGCGGAGCTTTTTTTCAAACACGACCAATGATCAAATCACCCTTGGTATACGGCGCATCGATAATATCGTTATCGTAAACGGTGTTCATATTGTTCCACACCAGGTTATGTTCACCACTCACTTCACCAATGCCGCTATTGCTTTTACTGCTTGTTGTCCAATTCACCTGAGCATTCGTGCCAATGAAAATGCCTGACCCATTGGATATCGAGATCACGTGAATAGCATCAAATTGTATCAGTGGCGGGTCTAACGGACCGGGCAGCAGTTTCTGCATCGCCTACACCCCTTCACCTAAACTTGATTGGTCACGGCTGGTTTGAAGTCCTGATCATTAATTGGTGCATCGATAAAGTCATTATCAAAGATGGTATTGACGAAGTTGCAGGCGATCGAATTACCGATGAATTCGCCGGTGCCGTAATTGTTTTTACTATGAGAATCCCAGCTGGATTGTGCATTCTCTCCGATCCCGATCGTTGCATTCGTATTCTGATTATTAATATTGATCATGTTAAACACGATGGAACTCGGCATGCTGCTCACTCCTGTCCGCGGTTGGTTCCAGAGCTTCTCCCCGATGTACGGGGCATCATCTGTAAACCTGTATGTTAGCCTATTCAGGGGGCTGCCGATTGGTGCGGGCCTCTTTATTTTGTTTCTAAAACAACAAAAAACTCTTCCCTAGAAGGAAAGAGTTTTCGATTTCGATCATTCTCAGAACCAGAGTCCTGGACCACCGAAGCCAAAGCCACCGCCATACGGATAACCACCAAAGCCGCCGCCAAAGCCATAACCACCAAAGCCACCGCCGAAACCACCATATGCATAAGGTGCTGTGCCAATCGCCAACAGATCAAATAGTACCAACGGGATAATCGCTTTAACTTGCACTTTTTTGCCCTTTTGAGGAGCAACAATCAACGTGTTACCGCTGATCCGCACCAATTTGCCTGTTACTTGTGTACCATCTTTCTTAACAGCCAAAATGTCTTTCCCGATCAATTTACGAACATCTTCTTTACGAATTCTGGATGCCACGAACGTCCACCTCCTTCACCCAACAGAGATACATTGCTCTACAGTGTATGGCTATTGGGGGAACATCGCATGGATAGCTGTCCATTTTCATGCAAAAATACGCTCATGTCCTGAGGGGACTAATTACTCTACTGGCAGTTTGGTAAGCGCCTTTTTCGCAGGCCCTTCAATCACATCACCTTGAAAGGAATATCTGGAGCCATGGCATGGGCAATCCCATGTTCGCTCCGCATCGTTCCACTCGACTTCACACCCCAAATGGGTACAAGTCGTATCAACCACGTGAAGCTGCCCACCCGGCTCTCGATAAGCGCCAGCTCTCTTGCCCTTCACGCGAACGACTGAGCCTTCATCTGGCGACAGCTCTTCTGGCTGCTTATGCAGCAAATCAAACTTTCCAGCTACAAAATGCTTCGCGACATTCGCGTTCTGCATGACAAATGTCTTGATGCTTGGATCAGCATGGAAACGATGCGGTGTGAATACTTCTTCGTAGGGGCTTTGCTCCCCGAGGATTAATTTCGTATTCAGCATTGCCGCTACCATGCTGTTCGTCATCCCCCATTTGCGATAGCCAGTCGCCATGAGGAGATGAGGCGCATCAGAGAATTGCTGCCCTATATAGGGCATTTTGTCTAATGTGAACACATCTTGCGCCGACCAACGGTACAGAATCTCTTGGAGTCCGAACGTCTCCTCACCGAACTTCTGTAGATTTTCATAATACTGATGGGTGCATAAGCCTTGCCCCGTCTTATGCCCCTCGCCGCCAATCAGAACCGCAGGCTCCCCATGAATGGTGACAGCTCGGAGAGACCGAGTTGGCTGCTCCACGTTGATGTACATCCCGCCAGGGAAAGCTTTCTCCGTGCGTGCAGCGATCACATACGACTTCTCTGCATGCAGACGAGTAAAGTAAGCGCCTTTGAAATCGTTGAATGGGTAGTGGGAAGCTGTGACCACATAATTGCAAGTGACCTGATGTCCTTGCTTTGTTGTGACAATAGATGGCTTATCATGAGTTGCACCCACGACTGTAGTTCCTTCATAAATTTGGCCACCCAGCTGGGTAATCTCCTGAATGAGTCGGATCAGATAGGGCACAGGATTGAACCTAGCTTGCGCCCTTATTCTGATGGCTGCTTTCGTCTCGAAAGGCAGAGGGGTTGATTCCAGATAATCACCAATGATGTGCAATTCCCCATATGCCATGTATTCGTCTTGTAGTTGTTTTAAATAAGCATCATCACTCGTATATAGATAAGCATCTTCTTCGGTAAATTGGCACTCGATGCCGAGCTCATTAACCGTTTGTTTGATGAGCATCAGTGCTTCGTGATTTGCCTCATAATAGAGGCGAGTCTTCTCCTCTCCAAAATGGGAAAGAAACTCATGATAAATAAGTCCATGCTGCGTGGTAACTTTAGCGGTGGTATGTCCTGTCGTACCTTCGAGGATAGGACCTGCATTTAGAACAATGACCTTAACGCCTCTCTTGGCGAGTAAATACGCCGTTGTGATCCCAGTAATACCTGCACCAATGACGACTACATCGGTTTTCAGATCAGTTGTCAGGCTGGTAAACTGAGGGATCTTGTCCACAGAGTCGAGCCAGAATGATTGTGGAAATTGTGGTAAAGTAACAGGGGAACCCTCTCCGTGTTGAGTCAATTTCGCGCTCTCCTTTTGTTCCAATTTCTACCTATTTTGTCCTTGTTCGTGTGTTAGTATGTATAGGAGAGTAGATACGCCTTGCCACGGAACGTACGTTCTATTAAGATGGGGATAACGGTAAGAAATTAAATTGCAAGTTTACTAGTTAAAAAGGAGTGAGAAGATGTCAGAGAAAGTGAGTTTGCCACAGGTTACCATCGTGCCTTGGTCCGAAACGGATCTCGAACTTCTGCGGCTCATCAATGCTCCTGAGATGATGGAGCATCTTGGAGGACCGGAAACGGAGGAGCAGCTTCGGACTCGCCATAAGCGGTATCTTGAAATCAGCGAAAAAGGTAAAGGGCATATGTTTAGCATCGTTATGCTGCCTAACCGTGAAGTCGTCGGTAGTATCGGATACTGGGATAGCCAATGGCAAGAGGAAAACATCTACGAAGTCGGTTGGAGTGTGCTTCCCGCCTATCAAGGACGAGGGATAGCTAGTAGCGCCTTACAGGCAGCTATTTCTCATGCAAGTGTAGAGGCTAAATTTGGATGGATGCATGCTTTTCCCTCGATTCACAATCCAGCATCGAATACTGTGTGTCGAAAGCTTAAGTTTTCGCTGATGCGTGAGTGTGAATTTGAGTACCCCCCAGGACATTTCATGCAATGTAATGATTGGCGATTGGAGCTTGCTGGTAATTAATAAGGGGGCCTTTATTTGAAATGGACATATTTCTACGTTGGCGTTGGCGCTTCTTTAGGCAGCATGCTACTCTGCTGTTGGTTCCTTTTCGGGAATCCCTATTCAGAAACTGTCGCTAGTAAGGATACAATTCTAATCATGAGTGTGATGTTGGTTGCACCTGCCGGACTAGGATTGATCAGCTCACTAGTGAGAAATTGGAAACTCATGTTGGTAACTTTTCTCTGGTCACTCCCCTTCGGGCTCTATCTATCCGTAGCAACTATACCCAGTGTCTGGAATCTATTTAGTGTGACGCTTATTCTGTACCTTGTATCTGCCATTCAAATGAGAAAACGATACCACAAAAAAGCCGCCATTCCGACTTAGGTCAGAAACAGCGGCATGCTTATGGGTGCTTGTATTATGCCTTACGAATTTTCCCAAGCTCCGTTGTAATCGCATCAATCTCGCTGATGCTGAAGCGGTCCTTGCTAGTAACCATATCATAAAGATCCTTCAAATCCTCGTACATCTCTTCTTTCACATTGGAGGCTTTAATGGAACCTCCTGTTGCCATGCGCAGCTTTCTCGTTATGCCTTCAAACATAAATTCAACGTTCTCTTCCGACCATATATTCAAATCCATCGTAATCATCCTTCCATCGGTGTCTTTTCATCATTTTAAAGCACAGGCTGAGTAATGTAAAATACAGTTTGTCTTAGTATGAAAAAAGGAAGCAAAGACAGATCGTCTCTCTTCCTTCATTTCTTCTATATGACGAATGATTTCCGTACATTCGGCCCAACCATTTTGACTAGCGGACGCTGTAATTCAATCGAATCCACATCCAGACTAACACAGATCAGTCGGATATGCTCATCTGCCAATTTGCGTGCTTCCTCGTATGATAGCTTAAACTGAATACAATAGGAGATAAAGCCATGTAGAGACATAAACAAATTCCACGGAAGCGTAAACTTGCGACTCTCAGCTCCTGGTTGATCTGCCAAGACTTCACGAATCACAATAGCAAACATCTCCAAGCACTGAGCTTGTTCGGTACGCGAGTACTGCTGTAGTTCTGGCTCGTTAATCATAAACATCATTTCGTAGTGATTCGGATTAGTTAATCCAAACCAGACGAATTCCATCATTAACTTCTGAAGCAAGTTCACGCTAAACCCATGCTCACGAACAATCATTTCCCGCTGACGCTGCAGCAGCAAGGCGAAATCTTCTTTAATTAGTGCATAAAATAATTCAGCTTTCTCATTAAAATGGTAATATAACGCCCCATGACTGTACCCCATTGCTTTAGCAATGCTTCGCATCGTTAAAGCGCGATAACCGAAAGAAGCGAATAATTCCCGCGCCTCTGTAAGAATTCGTTCTCTGCTAAGCTCTTGCGCGACTGCTTTCCTAGCCATTCCAATCCCTCCGCATCCTCAGCTCATATGTAATTTGTTTGGTTTTCTGGAGCCTGCCTATTCAGGCAAGCTCTCATGATCGATGTATTCGTTCTCTCCAGCGACGATCAAGCTTTGACCTTGTGTAATATCAGTTGCCCAATTCATGAATGCTTCCGCTTCAGCAGCCAAAGGATAACAAGAAACGGTTACTTTGTCCGTAAACCCGATGTCCCCTAGCAGCATCTTTTGATTTCTCAGTTCATTTTCCAGCTTGCCATACCATGTATAATCGACTTCAATCAGCACGAGCTGATGATTTACTTTATAAATCGGCTTTCCTGCTTCTATGCCTGCCACAGCTCCATCCGTATAAGCACGAATGAGTCCTCCAGCACCCAACATGATGCCACCAAAATAACGAGTAACTACGACAACGGTATTCTTGAGCCCTTGATGCTTCATCACTTCCAGAATCGGTTTCCCTGCAGTACCGCTTGGTTCACCATCATCGGATTGCTTCTGGATTTGATCCCGCTCGCCGATGACATACGCACTGCAATTATGCGTCGCCGACCTGTGTTCCTTCTTGATCGCTTCAATAAACTGGATTGCTTCTTCTTCTGACTCAACGGGTTTAGCATGACCGATGAAACGTGACTTCTTGATGATAATCTCAGACGAGCCATACGAATGGATTGTTTTATAATATGCTAGCATAGCCGACCTTTCTCGGTAGAAGGAAACAACTGTTTCACTATATTCTACACACATGCTTGGACTTCGACAATATGGAAAGAAAATTTACCACACAAATAATGTAAAAAAGGTGCAAAAAAACGACCCATCCGATAGGATTGATCGTTTTTCGCTTACGTTGAAAATTATTGTTGCAAGCGAGCTTCAAGCTCCGCTTTTTCCTTCTCATAGCCAGGCTTGCCTAAAAGGGCAAACATGTTCTTTTTATACGCTTCAACACCCGGCTGATCGAACGGATTCACACCCATCAAGTAACCGCTGATGCCGCAGGCTTTTTCAAAGAAGTAGACCATGTATCCGAAAGAGTAAGGCGTCATATCCGGCAGCGTTACGATCAGGTTCGGTACTTGACCGTCTGTGTGCGCAAGCATCGTGCCTTGGAAAGCCTTCTTGTTCACGAAGTCCATCGTTTTGCCGCTAAGGAAATTCAGTCCATCCAGATCATCCGCGTCCGTACCGATGGTGATATGATCAGCCACTTGGTCAACTTGGATAACCGTTTCGAACAAAATGCGATTGCCATCTTGAACGAACTGCCCCATGGAGTGAAGATCTGTTGAGAAGTCAACAGAAGCAGGGTAAATCCCTTTGTAATCCTTGCCTTCGCTCTCCCCGAACAATTGCTTCCACCACTCCGAAACGAAGTGCAAGGATGGCTCATAGTTCACGAGGATTTCAATCGTTTTCCCTTTACGATACAGGGAGTTACGCACTGCTGCGTATTGGTAGGCTTGATTTTCGCTTAGCTTCGGATTAGAGAACTCTTGCTGCGCATCTGCCGCACCTTTCATGATCGCTTCAACATCAATGCCCGCTGTCGCAATTGGAAGCAAGCCCACCGCGGTCAGAACGGAGTAACGTCCACCAACATCATCCGGAATAACGAAAGTCTCGTAGCCTTCTGCTGTTGCTAGTGTTTTGAGCGCGCCTTTCTCTTGATCCGTTGTTGCATAAATCCGTTTGCGAGCCGCTTCCTTACCGTATTTCTTCTCCAATAGTTCGCGGAAAATACGGAAAGCAATCGCTGGCTCAGTTGTCGTACCGGATTTGGAAATCACATTGACGGAGAAATCTTTCCCCTCTAGCAATTGAAGCAAATGCGTGACATATGTGGAGGAGATATTATTTCCCACGAAATAGATCTCAGGTGTTTTACGTTTATCTTTTGGCAAAATGTTATAAAAAGAATGAGACAACATTTCAAGTGCAGCACGTGCACCTAGATAAGAACCGCCAATACCGATCACGACAAGCGCGTCGGAATCCGATTGAATTTGCTTCGCGGATGCTTGAATGCGGGCAAACTCTTCACGATTGTAGTTCTCAGGAAGATCGACCCAGCCTAAATAATCAGAGCCTGCACCTGTTTTGTTATGTAACTGATCATGTGCTAGCTCGACTTGAGCTGCCAAGTAATCGACCTCATGCTGGGATAAAAAAGATAATGCCTTACTGTAATCAAATTGTAGCTTTTTACTCATTAGGTTCGCCTCCATCTCTATTTTTTACCTTTTTCTAGCATACTTATTTGCTTGTCTAAAAGCAAGTGAGCGATCCTATATTGAATGACATTCGGGCGATGAGCGATCACGTAAGCAGAGAGACTTTGGTCGGAGGCCAAAAGTCCTACAAAGTAATTCACAGGCATTAACTCCCATGCTAAAATGAAGTCAGAGGTGAGGGACATGAAACGTATAGGCTTTATTGGACTTGGCACAATGGGTAAGCCCATGGCTGCTAACCTTATTCAAAAAGGGTTTATGGTAACTGTATATAATCGCACTGCTGAAAAAGTGGACGAGCTTGTGCATCTGGGGGCTGAAGCTGGCAATACGCCTGCCGAAGTCGCTCGTAACTCAGACGTCCTATTTACGATGCTCAGCAACGATGCTGCGCTTCTCGAAACTTTTTACAGTGAGCAAGGTATTCTGAGCGGTATCCACCCGGCACTTACCATTATTGACTCCAGTACCGTATCTCCCCAAACAAGTCAAAAGCTGGCGGAAGAGCTTGCAGCGCATTTCGTCGACTTTCTCGACGCGCCTGTAACCGGCACGAAGCCTGCTGCTGAAGCAGGTACGCTTACGTTCATGGTCGGCGGCAGCCAAGAAGTATTTGAAGAGCAGTTGGACTTGTTCCAAGTACTTGGCAGCAAAGCACTTTACCTCGGGCCGAGCGGCTCTGGCTCTTATGCCAAGCTTGCTCACAACACGATGGTCGGCATTAACCTTGCAGGGCTTGCAGAAGGCTTGTCTATCGCAACCAAGGCAGGAATTAACCCAAGTCAATTCTTAGAAATCGCCCGCTCTGGCGGAGCTAATAGCAAGCAAGTCGAGCTCAAAGGTGAGAAAATTCTCGATCGTGATTTCAGCAACCAATTCTCATTGAAGCTGATGCTGAAGGATTTACTGCTCGCACAAGAAATTACGAGCAAATTCCAATTACCAACGCCGATGCTGCAATCCGCAACAAATCTATTCCAAATCGGCCTAAGCAAAGGCTTAGGTGAAGAGGATCTCAGCGCTGTTATTAAGTGCTATGAGGAATGGATGGGGCAGCAGGTTGTTAAACATAGCGAGCCTGTTGTATCGGAACCGGTGAAAGCCGCCTCTCCGCTCTCGGGCCGCGAACGTCGTAAAAATACACGTGTGCAGCTGGACATTAACCTGAAGCTGTCCATTTATCAATGGGAGCAAGAAGGCTCTTTCTCCGGACAAAACATCGACGGTACCCTCTTCGATCTATCGGAGAGCGGACTGCAGATCACAACCAATGTGCTGCTTGCGCCGGATATGTTCGTCGTCATCCACTTCCCGCAGGAGGCGGGACTACCTCCTATCACGGGACGCGTGATTCGCATCGTGACAGAAGGGCGCAGCTACCGTTATGGCTGCATGCTGTCAGGCTTGCCGCCATACGTGCGGATTAAGCTGGAGCAGTATATTGAGGATCATATTGCTAGTGCGGTGTAGGGGATCTTACTTTTTTAAACATACATGACTATGACGTGTGAAGTACACCGTCTTTTCCAGCAATGGGAGAGGCGGTGTTTTTATTTTGGAGGAGGTAAAGTGAATGGAATTTCAAGTGGCCTATGAATCTTTCGTGCAATGGCATCAAGAGAGAAGATCAGGAGATCGGTTAAGGAGACTTCAGGAAGGACACGGTCACGCAGAAAAATTATTCCTTCAAGGCGTATGGTGGCCAATTATCGGGCACTTCCAGCACTTGCACCCCGAGTATGAGGTCAAAGACTTTCAAGATGGAACTCGTTTCATCGATTTCGCCTTTCTTCGTCCGCCATATCGAATCGGCCTCGAAATCGATGGATTTGGTCCCCATGCGAGAGACATTGACCGTGGGCGCTTTGGTGATAATCTGATGCGGCAAAATCAGCTCGTCTTTGATGGCTGGAAAATCATCCGTTTTTCCTACGACGATCTCACGCATAAAAAGCGCCGCTGTCAGCAAATGATCCTACACATGCTAGGGCGTTGGTATGGTGAAAGTGATCAGTCCATTTCCTTGGAGTACCGGGAAAAAGAAATCATTAGGCTAGCGGCTATGAAGGCGGAGCCGCTTAAAACAGGGAGCGTAGCCGAGCATCTCGGCATACGGCCTGAATCGGCTCGAGTTTGGTTGCGGCGGCTCCACGCGAAGGGATTACTGCGTCCGGCAAGTGGGGAGCGTCGGATAAGATCTTACGTACTTAATATGTCTGCGGAGCCGTATTTGTTGTAGTGTGATTGGGGAGCGCCACTCTGGTGGGTTGAGATCAAGTGGGCGCAGGGACGACTGGCGGGAATTAGAGCGCGCTGTGGCGGTCGCTTTAAGAGCGGTAGACCGCTCTTAATTCCGCGTTACACGCGGTTTAGGGTAGATTAAGAGTGGTTGGCCACTATTATTGTTCTCTTATCTCGCCAGTTCGAGAGCTGGCAGGCACTTTAAGAGCGGTAGACCGCTCTTATTTCCGCGTTTCACGCGGTTTAGGGCAGAATAAGAGTGGTTGACCACTCTTATTCTTCACTTCTCCCGCTAGAGCGAGCGCTGGCAGAGGTTACTGTGCTAACGCCTTTCGGATTGGCGGGTGGGGCCAAGATTATAAGGTGTGTAGACGACGGGCCTCGCGAGATTCACTCACATTTGCTCTTCCCCACCTCCCAAACACAAAAACACTCCCGCCCTTCCCCGGTTTACACCGAGAGAAGGCGAGAGTGTTTAGATAATCACCGATTACTCGCTGATATACGAACAAATATAGTCGCTCACAGTTTTCACTTCGAGCTTGAATTTCGTGTTAGCTGGCACGGTGAATTCACCTTGGCCACTGATTGTAATCCACTCGTTGCTGCCTGGAAGCAATACGTTCAGCTCACCAGCTTGGATTTCCATGATTTCTTTCACATCTGTTCCGAATTCGTATTCACCTGGAAGCAGGATGCCAAGCGTTTTCTTCGTGCCGTCAGCGAATTGCACAGTGCGGCTCGTTACTTTTCCATCGAAATAGACATTGGCTTTCGTAAGTACGGTTACATTTTCAAAGCTGGACATGATTCATATTTCCCCCTCTAAAATGACTACGAATAAGTGCAAGTCCACGTAAGTGGGATGAGCAAACGGAAAGTAACGTCTCCCATCCCGACCCACGTGGACGTATTTCTTATGAAATAACCGAAGCTCACCTAAGTGAGGCCTCTGCGATATTTTAGCCCAACAATGCTTTCACTCTTGCTACAACGTTCTCAGGTGAGAAACCGTATTCTCTCAGAACGGTATCCCCCGGTGCGGATGCTCCGAATGTCGTGATACCAAGGATGGAACCTTCGTCGCCTGTGTAACGCTCCCAGCCAAGTGGGTAAGCCATCTCAACAGCAAGACGCTTCTTCACTTCAGGTAAGATAACGGAATCTTTGTAAGCTTTGGATTGTTTCTCGAACAACTCCAAGCTCGGCAAGCTGATAACGCGAACGTTGATGCCTTCGGCTTGCAGCAATTTTTGAGCAGCGACAGCCAATTGAACCTCTGAACCCGTTGCCAGGATTTGAGCATCCGGTTTACCATTTGCAGCGTCGGATACTACATATCCACCTTTGCTTAGGTTCGCTTTGGCTCCTTCAACTGTACCTTCCAGAATCGGCAGGTTTTGACGAGTCAATACCAAAGCAACTGGTCCTTTTGCTTCAGAAATCGCATAACGCCAAGCCTCGGACGTTTCGTTACCGTCAGCAGGACGAATTACTGTGATGCCCGGAATAACGCGAAGCGCCGGCAATTGCTCGATCGGCTCATGCGTCGGTCCATCTTCACCAACTGCGATACTATCATGCGTTAGCACGTAGATCACAGGAAGCTGCATAAGCGCTGCAAGACGGATAGATGCACGCAGGTAGTCTGAGAATACGAAGAACGTTGCTCCATATACTTTGACCCCACCATGAAGTGCCATACCGTTCATTGCTGTACCCATACCGAATTCACGAACACCGAACCATACGTTGCGTCCAGCATAGTTGCTAGCACTGTAGTTGGATTCGCCTTTGATCATCGTGTTGTTCGAGCTCGCTAGATCCGCGGAACCCCCGATTAATTGCGGCAATTTACCTGCAACAGCATTGATTGCATTACCAGAAGCAACACGTGTAGCCATCGGTTTGTCTTCTGTTGTGTATTTAGGAAGATCAGCATCCCAGCCAGCTGGAAGTTCACCATTGACAGCAGCGCTGAATTGGTTGCCAAGCTCTGGGTAAGCTTTGATGTAATCGTTCAACAGGTTGCTCCAAGCTTCTTCAGCGGCAGTACCTTCTTGTTGAATTTCAGCATAGTGAGCACGTACTTCGTCCGGAACATAGAAATCCGGCTCTTCCGGCCAACCGTATGCTTGCTTCGTCAATTTCACTTCGTCGCCGCCAAGTGGTGAACCGTGAGGACCAACATGTCCGCCTTTACCACCTTTGTTCGGGCTGCCGAAGCCGATTGTCGTTTTCACTTCAATCAACGTAGGACGCGTTGTGTCAGCTTTCGCTTCTGCAATCGCTTTGGAAATCGCAGCAAGGTCATTCTGCTCTTCTACGCGAATAACCTGCCAGCCGTAAGCTTCAAAACGTGCTTGAACATTTTCAGAGAATGCCATATTCAATTCGCCATCCAGCGAAATATCATTTGAATCGTACATCATGATTAATTTGCCCAATTTCAAGTGAGCCGCAAGGGAAACTGCTTCGGAAGAAACACCCTCCATCATATCTCCATCGCCGCAAATCGCGTACGTGTAGTGGTCGATGACTGGAAAGTTTTCTTTGTTATACGTCTCTCTCAAATGCGCTTCAGCCATTGCCATACCTACGGCCATACCAACGCCTTGTCCAAGTGGGCCCGTAGTTGCGTCAACACCAGCTGTGTGACCATACTCTGGGTGACCTGGGGTTTTGCTTCCCCATTGGCGGAAGTTCTTGATCTCTTCCATTGGTAGATCATATCCACACAAGTGAAGCAAGCTGTATAGAAGCATGGATCCGTGTCCTGCAGATAAAACGAAACGGTCACGGTTTACCCATTTAGGATTCGAAGGATTGTGCTTCATATGCTGCTTCCACAGCACGTAAGCCATTGGAGCAGCTCCCATTACCATACCTGGGTGGCCTGATTTAGCTTTCTCAACCGCGTCGATACCGAGTGTACGGATCGTGTCGACGGCTAATTGTTCAATTGTTTTGTTTGATACAGTCATTCGATAATTCCCTCCATGATTTCTGTATTTTCGTCAGCCTTTAACTTGTACATACAAGTGACTTTTCTCGCTTGCATTATTGTACCATTTGCTTTAAAGCTTTGCCACAATAACCCGTTAAAACGTTATACTTCTCTCCTATATGTAAATAGGCTGTACCCATAATCGGATACAACCCGTTTCACTCTAGTTAAAAACAACCGTTTTATTATTGTGAACAATGATCCGATCCTCAACGTGCCAAGCTACTGCTCTCGCAAGTACAATCCGTTCAATATGGCGACCGATTCTTTTCAAATCCTCGACGTTATCACGGTGACTAACGCGCTGAACGTCCTGCTCGATAATCGGTCCGCCATCTAATTCGTCTGTCACGTAGTGCGCCGTAGCTCCAATAATCTTCACCCCACGGTTATGCGCTTGGGCATAAGGCTTTCCACCTACGAAAGCAGGTAGGAAGGAGTGATGGATATTGATGATACGATTCGCATAATGCTGGATGAACGAAGGTGAAACGATCTGCATGTAGCGAGCAAGCACAATCGCATCGACGCTATCGCCAATGACCTCAAGCTGGCGCTGCTCTGCCTCCGCTTTGGTAGCCGCGGTAACCGGAATGTGATGAAAGGGAATCCCGAACGGCTCTACCAGTGATCGCATATCGTTATGGTTCGAAATAACCATCGCAATGTCCGCGTTAAGATCGCCGGCACGCCAATGCCATAACAGCTCCAGCAATGCGTGGTCTTCTTTCGATACGAAGATCGCTATTCGCTTTTTCTGGCTTGCAAGGGAAAGGCTCCAGTCCATCGAGAACTTCTCCGCAACAATCGAGAAATCCGCTCTTAGCTTCTCTACTCGACTCGCCAACTCAGCCAAATCGAACTCAATTCGGATGAAAAACATTCCGCCCTCAGGATCCATCGTGTACTGATCAGATTGCACAATATTCGCACCATATTCGAATAAAAATTGCGATACAGCTGCAACAATCCCCGGCTGATCCGGGCAAGAAATTAGCATTCTTGCTCTATTCATCAATTCGCTCTCCCGGCGAATCGAGCTGTTCGTGGTTCCCGCTTCCATGTTTATCCCCCTAGCGATTTCAGTCTGAGCGAAGGCTAAGCCCTCTTCAAGATGTCATTTCCAGCAAGCCAGACAATCAAACGTTGATTAATTTGTTCTTCGCTAAGATCAGCGAATAGTTGTTCTTCGTGAAGAATATCGTACAAGCGCTCCAACGGCTCGCGTCCATCCGCTTTCTTCGCTTTGGCATCGTTTTTGAGCAGTTCCCATGTCTTTAGAACGAAATCACGGAAGTGAATATCCTTTTTGTTCATCAAAAAGTCGATTCTCTCCACATGATCCAGGAACTCGCCGCCAAAACGACCACTTAAATTACTGGAGAGCAAAGCAATTTCCGCTTCGTACATCGGACGCTGTGTTTTGTCTTCTTTCCCAATCCATGGCGTCTCGAGAATCATCGGTAAATGCTGCAAGCTCTCATGATTCGCGATATTGTTCATAGCCTCGAAGCCAATCCAACCAGATCCAAGTGGTGCGTGGCGGTCCTTACTGGCTCCTCGTGGATTTTTACTATCGTTCAAGTGGATAACGCCTAACTTCTCGAGCCCAATCGTACGATCAAAATGGCGCAAAACCCCGTCCAAATCGTTCACAATATCATAGCCAGCATCGTGAATATGGCAAGTATCCATACATACAGTCAATTTATTGTTGAACTCCACGCGCTCCATGATTTCCGCGATTTCTTCAAAACTGCGGCCGATTTCCGTACCTTTGCCAGCCATGGTCTCCAAAGCAATGTTAACGTTCGTATCTTTGACCCCAGCAAGCACTTCATTTAAACCATCTGCAATTCTGGCAATCCCATAGTCCGCATCTTTGTCCGTGTAAGCACCTGGATGAAGCACGATATTGCGTACACCAATATAATCCGTGCGACGGATTTCTTCTTGAAGGAAACGCACCGCGAGTTCAAAGGTATCATCCTTATAAGAACCCAAATTGATAATATATGGCGCATGGACAACGATTTCATTCATCGCATGCTTGTCCATCAAAGCTTTACCTTCTTCAATATATTGCTCTTCAATGGGTTTACGACGCGTATTCTGCGGTGCGCCTGTGTATATCATAAACGTGGATGATCCGTAGGAAACGGCTTCTTCTGCTGCATTTAGTAATCCTTTATCTGAGAACGAAACGTGTGATCCAATTTTGGGCATAGTCCATAACTCCTTTATTAGTAGCTGCTACCTTCCCATTTTACTCGTATTGTCGCAAGAAATCTAGAAATAAGGTATAATTCTTACTATCGATTTGAAGCAATTAGTGAGGTGACAAATAAATGGCAAATGATTTTTTCATGTGGTTCATCATTTTCTGGGTATGCGTGCTGCTTTTCTTCATGTCCGTAGGCGGATACTTCATGTTTCGCAAGTTTATCAAGGTACTCCCGAAAGAAGATGGCAAATCGAAACTCGATTGGCAAAATCATTATGTAGACAGTTCAAGGCATCTATGGACCGCGGAATCCAAAGCGTTTTTAGATCAATTGGTTTCACCTGTACCGACGGCCTTTCGAGATATTGCCAAGCATTCCATCGCAGCGCGAATTGGACAAGTTGCATTAGAGGCGAACGCGGAGGAAGTTACAAGAGAGCACTGTATCGAGGGATATATATTAGCAACGCCGAAGCGAGATTATCGGAGTTTGACGAGCTTTCTGGAGAAGCAGCAGATTGATTATAGTGCGTTTAAGCATTTGTTGAGTTAGAAAAAGGGTTCTTCTCAAGCTTATAAACTTGAGAAGAACCCCTTCAGGTCTGTCAATTCATTTATGTGAACTCTTTAAAAAGATTTCTCCCCGAGGGAGAAAAAATTTTCGAATGTCGATTCGATCTGGATAGAAAATAGAACAAATTATTTAGGTAGTATAATTTTGTCTCCTATAATTTTATCATACTCTTCAGGATAAAATCGTCCAGTTCCATTTTCAGGATAAAATGTCATCTCTCCAAAATAAACTTTACTATTAAAATTATAAAAATCGACCCTCACAAAAGAGAAACCTTGAGAGAGTTTTGAAGCATAGATTATCATTTCATCTAAGTTAGATGGTCTGGGTACTTCTTCAAAATAATTATCATAATGAAAACGAAAATTCATTAAGTTCCAGTTAAGGTCGTATATATTTCTTGTATGATTCCCAAATCGACCTAAGTCCATTTGAATAAACTCTGGTTTCCCGTTAAAACAGAAAAACTTATAGTCATTCGGTGGATTTCCTGCATCGTCAAGATACTTTTCAATTATTATTAATGGCTTAATATTTTTGTATGACCACTCTCTACCATAATGGTAATGGTTAGAGTTTAAGTATCTCTTAATTTCCGAAAACGCTTTTTTGATATCTAAATCATTTTTGTTTCTGCAAAAGATATTTTGTCCACTTCCGTGATTTACTTTTATCACAAATGAGTTCGGTAAAGTCGAAACATCTATATCCTCGACTTTATCATAAACTCCATATAGTTCATTTAATACTTCTACGCCTAATATTTCCTCAACATAACTCCTAACTTCATATTTATCAGCACATGTATTCAAGATAGGTATTTTCCAATAAAGTTTTAGCCATTGAAGTTTTTCATTAAAAGTCTTAGGATTGTCAATATTTAATTCTTTTCCTGTTAATTTTTTGTATTGCATTTTCAAATAAGTTTCGTCTGGTATTAATTGATAGAAATTATTGAAACTATTTTTTGTTTTTCTAACCACGTCAACAACAAAAGAGTTTCTTTTCATTACTTCCTTTATATTCATTTTACACCTCAGTAATTAGGTATTGTTAAACCCAAATATCTCACAATCTTCCCTTCATTTTATATATGGCTAAAAACATATTCACCTTGATTAATTTCAATGTCATAATAACATTTTTGTGTGATAATAATATCTTCTAACGATTTCTTGCTGACGATATTAGCACAAGCCTCACAGTGTGCAAGAGGAATTATTGTTTTATAAAATCCTGTTTTGAAAACTTTGTGAGCACTATCTTTCAATATCATTGATTTACATTCAACACAAAAAACTACATTTGAGTAATTCATTTTATCACTCCTTCAAAGCTCTATTTCCTCTCGAGATAGTTACGTTTCGTATCTACTTAATTATATGATACAAAATGTATCTTGGCAAGCAGTTTTACTATTTCATAGTTGTTTTTGGAAATTAATCGCGAAAAATGATCAAATGTAGATTATCGGAAGGTTGTCTGATTTAGGGGGTAGCTCATGTATTAATGGGTATTTGCGGAATATGTACGGGAGTTTTAATTTCATTTTGATAGAGTTTATTCAATTCATTTGCAATATTGTTTATATCGTACGCACTAGCTTTGTTTGAACTATTTCTTCCCATTTTCTCACGTTGTGCCGGGTCAAAATAAAGTTCAGTCAACGCTTTTGCAGTTTCTGCCACATTTCCTACCGAAACAATATAACCATTTTCACCTTTGGTCACAAGTTCTCGATTTCCACGAACATTTGTCACAACCATCGGTTTTCCTGCTGCGATGGCTTCAAGTAATACTTTAGGAAGGCCCTCACGTTCTGACATTAGAACCAGAACATCCGAAGTATTCATCAGTTCGGGAATATCTTTGCGGAAGCCTAGAAATTTAACGTTTTTTTCTAAATTCAGATCGTGGACCAACGATTTCAAGATAGATTCTCGACTCCCGACTCCAGCAATCAAACCAACTACAGGTATTCCTTGCCCAATCATGGAATGAAGGGCATAAATAAATTGTTCGTGGTTTTTGTTACGATTCAGCTCCGCGACACTGAGCACGACGTACTGACCATCTTCTATCCCCAATTCCTTCCGAATCTTATCCGTTTTCTGTTTCTCAATGTGTTGATATGACTTAACATCTACACCAACTCCTGGGATATACAAAGCCTTATTACGAACTGGAAATTTCCGAACTCTTTCGTAATCCTCTCGATTGATGGTGATAATAACATCCGTCCATCTTGATAAAAGCCATTCTACGGGATAATACATTAACCAATTCAATAATGGTGCGCCTTTGAAGAAATGAAACCCATGCGCGGTGTAGACAACATTTTTACAACCGGCTAGTCTGGCAGCAACACGACATACGACACTAGCATTAGGAGTATGTACATGTATTAGATCATATTGTTCTGCTTTAAAGCGACAGATTAATTGCTTCAACGCTTTGGCATTCCGCATGGAAAATGGGTTACGACTGAACGGGATATCATGACATTCTATGAAGGCTTTTTCGACGTCTTTTTTACAATGATCTGGATTTGCATAAGCATGTACATCATACCCTTGGCTCTGCAACATTTTCATAAAAGGAATATGAAATACAGATAAATGAGAATAAACGGTTGCTATATAAGCCGCTTTTGGATTACTCACTTTAATCCCCCTTTTGCACATTGCCGATTCGAAATTTAGTTTTGAATAACTGGCTGTAGAGAGTTTCCCATTTCGCAATTATGTTCTCCATTTCGTAATGCTCCATAACATATTTGCGACCATTCTTCCCCATTTCCTCTCTGTTCTCGCGTGAAAGTGACATAATGGAAAGCATTCTGGTTGCCAAGTGATTACTATCCGCTGACCTTGACAAATAACCGGAAATACCTTCTTTGACTACTTCACGGTTTCCACCAACATCTGTGGCTACCATCGGAAGCTCACAAGCCGAAGCTTCGAGCAGGACCATGGGCATACCTTCCCATAGGGATGACATTACATACGCGTTTGAGGCGCTCATTAAGCTTGGGATATCGTTGCGAATACCCAAAAATTTTATTTTATTTTCTAATTCAAGTGATTTTGTTAACTTATCCAGTGCTTCCCTTTCCTCGCCAATGCCAACAACTAACAATATACAATTACTGTCTGTTTTTAAAACCTGATCAAAAGATTTAACCAATGTAGTATAATCCTTAGCTTCTGATAGTCTCCCTACTGCAAGCCAAATGAACTCATCTCCAAGCCCAAGCTCCTGTCGAATCTGTTTATAGTCGTCAATATTTTTACTGAACTTTTTTAAATTAACCCCATTCGGCACTAATATTAATTTGTTTTTGGGGCTTACTTTTTTTCTGATATAACTGTCCACTGCCTCTTGACTAACATTAGTCATTAAATCACACAATCTATCAGTTACACGATACAGTAGCATTCTTAACTTACCACCCTCATTCGTGTTATGAGCTGTAGATACCAACACTGGAACGGTTGTGAACAGACGAGTTATTCTAGCTAATAAGTTTGCGTGAACCATATGGCTGTGGACAATATCAGGCTTGAAATCTTTAATCATCCGTCTTAACTTCAATATTGCACGTGGATCCGGAAAACCTTTGTTCATATCCAAAGTATTATAATCTATTCCTTCTTTCTTTAATTCCTCAATATCAAGTGTAGGAGTAACTAGCGATATAATTAATATTGACCACCCTTTTTGGAACAAACCTCTTGCCAATTCTATGACTTGCATTTCAGCTCCTGCGTGATCTAATCCTGTTATGAGAAACAGTACTTTATTCATGAAGAGTCTCCTTTTATACAATTAATGAACGTTCCTTAATAGTGATTTCTCCTCGTATTCGAAAGGAAGGAGAGTATCTGCTAATTCCTCCATGGTAGTACTTATCATCCCGTAGCGCTTATTAAGCAGATTGTAATGGTCTATTATTTTCTTGAAAAAATCCATATTCTCTTCTTGATCACTAGCGAAGTTGTAAGGGTGCCACCATAAGTGATAGACAAGTCCATGTTTAGCAGCATATGTCATACTAGAGAGAATTCTTCTAAGACGAAGTGGTTCTAATACGCGTAATTTTTTTGAATATGGTCTAAGAAAATGACTAGCAGGTAAATTGATGGGTGCTATCAGTTCCACATCATTGGAAGAAAAACAATTGTGACCTGACACATTGTAATACGTATCTATTAATCTGAGTGCTCTTTTGAAGAGAGAATCGTGATCGCTATTTCCCTTCTTATAAATCCAATGAGAGGGATTCCCGCGGTAGGATCGAATGCCGAGTTCCTTTAGTACACTCACATAAGCTTCATTAAATTGATTTCTCGGGAAAATGATACTTTCAATTTTTGTGTTTTTCTTTTCTGCAATGCGCACAGCCGCTAATAAATCTGCTCTAAAATGAGCGATATCTTGCCCCGATTCCAAGCAATAATAATGTGAAAATGTATGTGTAGAGACTTGTTGGAATTTGGTCATTTGGATATCTTTAATTAATTTTGGGGCAAAGAAATCAGAAATTTCTGACCTATCTTCCCCCATCTTGCCACTCACAATATAGGGATAAGGTGATAAATTCGTATTTATGTACTCTGGTTGTACATCGGGGATTCCGTCCTTCATCTCTTCCACAGTCTCAAAAAACATTAGTCCTACAACTGCCCAAGTTGCATGTATACTATGTTCCTCTAGCAGTTTCAACAGCTTGGGGATGACCTTCTTTTCATCGGACATTTGTTTACGATAGTAACTAATCGGATACAGATCCCTGACTCCCCAATATAGTTCAAAATCAAGTGAAATAATAAAATGGCCTTTAGTGGTCATACTTGAATTCATCCTTTTTCTAATATTTATCAACTTAATGTACTTGTGAAATGGTAAATCGATATTTGCCTGAGGCCGTTGTTTCGATGTACTCAACAAATTCGAATTCAACTTCACATTGACCACCCATAATAATTTTGGAATCTGCAATCAAATCCGTTATTTCTCTCATATAAACCTTATAATGATCTATCTCTTTTACCGCCGGTTCAACGATAATCTTTATTTTCTCGTATTCGTATTGTTTAACCTGGAACTTCTTAATAAAAGAGCATGCCATTAACAAACGGATAAACATCCTTCCATCAATCCGATCACCATTTTTATTAATGAAAATATCCGTAGTTCTACCAATTAAATCTAGTATTAATGGCATTCCCCTACCACATGTACAATCCTCTTCTGACATAACTCCCAAGTCACCAATCCGATACCGAATTAAAGGCATTGAGTAATTCGTCAGCAATGTAATAGCAATTTCTCCATATTCACCAGGCTGAACAGGCAAACCGTTTTCATTAAGTATTTCGATATAATGAGTCGCAGCTGAAAGGTGAAGACCTTTGTGATGTTCACACTCACAGGCAATATCTCCAACTTCTCGAGATCCGTAGCGGTTGAAAACCGGCGCTTTAAAAACGCGCTGAATAATTTCTCGCATATGAGGATAAAGTACACCAGCTGAGGTCAACACTGATTTGGGTGTGTAAATAAACAATCTTCTTTCCTCGATGAATTTAGCCAAATCAAACAAATTCTCTGCAAATGCCGTAATTTGGACAGGTTTAAACTCATTAAGTTCATTCACAAACTCTTCCATGCGATCCTGTGTCATTCGAAAGGAATTTAACCAACGTTCGTTTCTAATCCATCTTCCTAGATTCGTCTTTACCGTCTCTTTGCCGACCAAAGTATCTCTGACAGACCCCCATACATATGCTCGTCTGCAGCCCATCGTCAAGCCTGTCCATTCATCATCTAGGATCTTTACAGCGCTGCTCCAATCCATAAACTCCTTATCTTGAATAAGCGTAATGGGTGCGCCTGTTGACCCGCCTGATGATTCTTCAAACCAGGAACGTGAATGTAAATCATCTGACTTTAACGATTCATAATGTAACTTGATCTTTTCTTTATCCAGCAAAGGAATCTTTGTAAAATGCTCCAAATGGATATTTCCATTTCTATCTATTGTCCCTGACTCTTTCAAAATATTCCGATAATACGGAACATGATTATAAGCGTGCTGTAATAAAGCCTTAAGCTTATTATTTTGCAGATTCAAAATACCTTCTCTATTCAGCCACTGCCATTCATCTAATTTCTGCTTATATTTTAATGTATTCCCCTTAACCATTAACTCTAATTCCCAAGCTTTCCGCTTAATATTAATCATCTTTTTTCTCCCATCTATACATTTACAAGCACAAATCCTACTGTTGCTTTAGTATTTGATCATGTAACCAATTAATTTGATATATTCTGAAATGGCATATTGGGTATACTTCCTTTGGCTCCACCAATAGACGGGATCAAAGTTTGGACTTTGCGCGGATGAATATGTTAAGTGAATGTCCGTTTGTTTAAATATTTTCTGGAAAATATATTTAACTCGGCGCATATGGTAGTTGCTAGAAACGACAATTGCTGTTTTAAATCCTTGCTGTAACATAATTTCTTTAGAAAACACAGCATTGGTGTATGTACTTGTTGCTTGATATTCCGGAATAATCGATGACAATGGGACACCCGCTTTTATGACCGAGCCTAACTTAATTTCTCCGTACCCTCGACCATTAGTTCTCGTTACGATCATACGGTTCGCATAACCCTCATTCATTAAATCAACACCTTTTTCCAATCTGCCTTCGTCACCACTCAACAGAATAATGACATCGGCTTTATGAGGTGTTTCGTTCACGACGAGAAATCTTCCAAAAAAACATATAACAATGATTAGCACTAAGATGAAGATCAGCAGGATAACAATGATCTTTTTAGCCATAATTATTCGGCCGAAACAGACAAATTGTCTTTACCTTTATCAATAAAAGCACGATCACTAACCGAGACATTCGATTGGATTTGGTTACGAAGGGAATCTTTATCGAAATGAATAGCCTCTGCACCTAGATGATAATCCCATATCATCGCTTGAATGTAGTTTTTTGTTCCTTTTACGTAGATAGCTTGCTTTGTCTTCTCAGAAGTTTGAATTTGTACGCTAGTAAAATTGTTTCCAGAAATTTCGTTAGGCAAATCACTATGCCCATCCAGATAGATTCCATAATAAGAGTCCTTCAGGAAAATTTGGGAAAAGTTATTACCGTTGATCCATATTTTACTTGGTTTATCTACAGACTCCGTTTTGAAATAAATAGATTTCTCGAAACCGGTAATGTTTAGATTATGAGCTTCTACCCAACTAACATGGTCATTTCCCTTGGCAGCATGTAAATAAACACCATTCCCAAAGCCCTGTCGACCAACAATTTTAATATCAGAAATAGCCGCCGTTTTTAGCGTTCCAGAAAATTGTTCAGATCCATCCAGGTAAATGGCTGATTGGGTGTATCCTTCAAAATCATAGGTATAGATAATGCCTCCATTTATTGCCGAGTTTCTTTTTAGCTCAATTACGTTTATATCCTTAGTTGGGATTAACATTGCACCAGAGTTTAGTTTTAAGGTAATCGTTGGTTTTACGATAATCGTTTTGGTCAAATAATATTTACCCGAAGGAATATTAACATCTCCCCCACCTTGTGCTGCGGTTTGGTCAATTAAACTTTGTATATCAATTCCGATATGATTCCCCGTATCATTACTCTCAATTGGACTCCATGTCTTTGCGCCATTATCATTGGGCTTTGTAGATGCTGCCTCATTGTCGCGGGTTTGTAATTGAAAATATACAATGATGATGGCAATGATGATAATAAATGCTCCCAGATATTTTCTTTTCTTATTCATATTTCCGCTCCGCTGAATTCGTTTTTTTATCTGGCACCCTCACCGGTAATAACGACTTTCACTGTTTTCAATAATATTTTGATATCAAACCACCAGGATAGTTTTTCTATATACTGCATATCCAACTCTAACTTTTGCTTTGGCGTAATATCATAACCGCCATTTACTTGTGCCCAACCTGTTAGGCCAGGTTTCACAACCAATCGATTCACAAAACCAGGTATTTCATTGTCAAATTGATAAGTAAAATATGATCTTTCGGGTCTAGGTCCTATGATGCTCATTTCACCTTTTAAGACATTCAAAAGTTGAGGAAGTTCATCAATTCTTGTTTTTCTTATGAATGCGCCAACTTTCGTAACTCTCGAATCATTCTTCACAGCCCATTGCAACCCATTTGCTTCTGCATTCGTGACCATAGACCGCAATTTGATGACATTAAAACTTCTTCCCATTAACCCCACTCTTTCCTGCAGGTAAAAAGCAGAGCCTGGTGTCTCGATGATGACCGCTAGAGCGAAAATGATTAAAGCCGGTAACGTAAGAATTAATCCAAATACCGCGATTAGAACATCCAAAACTCTTTTTACATATTGGTAATATAAATTTTGCTTATAACGTGTACCTGAGAGTACAAACAGATTGTTTACAACTTCTTCGCTCATCATCGATTATTCACCTCATCAGCTAATAAGAACTTTTTCGTATAAATCAGTAATCTTTCGGCAATCAAAATCCAAAGCTCTGGTATACCCTTTACTTCCAAGCACTGTGTCATTTAATCCTCGTAACATTCCATTAGCTAAGTTTTGAATATTTTCCACAGCTACAAGCAAACCATACTCCGGCTTAATCAATATGTCTCTTGGACCACTTTGGCAATCCGTAGCGATAATCTTTGCGTTGCACGCTAAGGCCTCCAATAACACGTTAGGAAATCCTTCAAAACGCGATGATAAAACAAATAGATCCGCATGCTTCATATATGGATACGGATTCTCCTGAAAACCAATAAAATGTATTTGATTTGCAATATCCAAGGATCTAGCTAGATGAAGTAATTCATCCTGCAAACTGCCTTCGCCCAAAATATACAAATTCGAGTCTGGATAGCGGTTATTTACAAGTTTGAATGCGTTTATTAGAATATCGAATCCCTTCTGATACTCTAATCTTCCCACTGAAACTATCGTTTTCCCGTTAGCCCCAACAAATGGGTGAAACTTACTCGCTAAATCTGTAATTAACGAGACATCAATTGGATTGTTAATCGTAATTACTCTTTCCTCTTGGACACCTGTTAAATCCAATATTTCTTGTCTCATCCGATCTGATTGTGTAATGATATGATCAGCATGAGGATATAGTTTTCTATACATGTTTTGGTAAATGAATTTTTGATAAGAAGGATATAAGTCGATTGTTTTGGAAGGGAGGTTTGCTTCTCTAATTGCAATTTTAGTTTTCTTGTGGATGAATGGCTTGGCAAGTAGCAAGGCAAAATTTAATCTTTCTAACGTAGACAAGATAACATCTGGTTTGATTTTATTAATCTCACCCAATAGCTTAGGGATGACATATCGCACTCTAGTTACACCAAGATCAATGACCTCGACATCTTTAGGCAACAATTTAGTATAAGGCCCAACCAAATTTGCTGTGATAAATACGGGCTCAATTCGTTCCCTATCAAAATGATTTAATAAATTAACCATAACCTTTTCTGCCCCGCCTCCCAGTAAGTTAGGCGTCATCAACATCAGCTTAGTTTTCACTAACTTCACCCCTTTCGCTCTACTGTTTTGCAACCTTGGTTTGCTTCAGTACCGGATTTGATTTGATGTAACAGGTGATCCCCATAAGAATGGATAACATGATCCAATGAAATTTACTGTAATAAGATACATGTGCCAAGTCCCAAAAAATAAAAATTAGAAGTGTAGCTACGCTAAAAAAGCCAGTATGCTTCTCTTCGTCTTTGCTGCTCAACAACAATTTGATCCCAGCAATTAACATGATGATAAATATGGAATAATAAAGCATCAACCCAATAAGACCATTGTTACTTAATAGCTCCACAAAATTGTTATGTGAATACGTTTGATAATCTGTGAGGTATCTAAATTGATCCGTTCCCCAACCAGTTACAGGTTTTTCTTTCCATAGAGCCCACCCATCACTGATCATGCTCGATCTTTCACTTAAACTACCGTCTCGAACATCTTTTCCTGCTAACATGTCGAATACTCTTTGTAATCTTACGAAAAAAACCGATTCTTTTAATAGAAAGAACAGCTCTGTTAATAATCCAATGCCACATCCGATAATCATGATTTTTTGTAAGAACTTCACTTTAGTTAGATATTTCAAAAAAATCATGAATCCTAACATGAATACGGATAACATTGCTTTGCGAGAGCCTGTCAAAAAAATAATCTCATAGGAGAAAAGTAGTAATAGAACAGCTAAAAAGACTTTGATAATTTTTCCCCCAATTGAAATTCGGCTACCAGTTGATTTTTTGAGCAAACCTTCCATTGCAAGCAGCATGCCAATAAATAACGCGATAGCAAATGTATTCGGATTACCTAAAAACGACGTTACTCGAATGGATTCATTTGTATTTACAAGCCCCCCCATTTCTTTCCACAAATCAATGGTAGCTACTAATAATGCAGCCAAAAAACCATATGTAATTGCATAAAAATGACCCTGGTAATTAACAATATTGATCATAATAAATGAGATAAAGAACAGCTGAAGTAAGGTGGACATCATGTCGACACTCTGATTCGTCCAAAGTAAACTTAACGAAGCATAGATGATGAATACAAGATAAATGATCAAGGGAAGTGGCACTATAAACTTAAAATCCCCCTTTTTTAGGAGAACCTCATATGCAAACGTGGTAACCAATAACAATGCACAACCTTGTGGAATCCAGGTCAAACTAGGATTGAAAGAAAATAAAATAATAGTGAAAACAAATATGGCCAGAAAAATATTTGTGAAAATTAAATGAACTTTCATATTTGCTTGAAGATTAGCCTCCATATTTCCTCACTCTCTCTTTGCTCGCTTTAAGCATGGATGCGATTAAATACACATTGAATATGACACCTACCATAGTAAATATGGCTATGCACTCCACTACTGAAAAATAAGAGCCTCCTAAATACAAAGCGCCGAATCTACCCACCAATAGTAAAGTTTCATAGATTAATAACCTCTTTTGCAACCCGAATACTGTCATTAATACCAAAGCAGGTGCACTAATAAATGACATAAACATCCATACGACCATCCAACTGGCATAAATGCCGGCTTCCATCCATTCAGCACCAAGAATGATTTCAAATAATTGAGGCCCGAAAAAAATGATAATAAGTGATGGTATTAATGCAATCAAAGCTAGTGTAACGGTAAATTTTTTATACATGTTATTTAGGTTGATCTCACCTTGATTAGCCTCGCTAATCCGTTGGAGAAGAACTTGTCTCACGGATTGAGCAACTAAGGTGACTGGAAATTGGATTAACCTTAATCCCAGCGCATAGAGACCAATTACGGCAGAACCATAGAAATAACTCAACATAAAAATGGGCAAATTTTGAGACAATGAATTCACTAATGTCTGAGGTGTACTATACGTGGGAAATTCCGAATATCTTCTAGCCGTTTGTTTCAACTCGTCTAGCTTGAAATTCTGTTTAAACATCGTTGCATTCTCTTTCCAGGTCCTAATAGACCATATGAAGGATGCAAGGAGCTGGCCAACAATCTGACCTCCTATCAAACCAGTTGACATCAAACCAGAAGACCCCGCTGCTATTTGCGTTGTTGCTACACTGCTTGAACGTACAACTAATGACACCGACATTCTTTTATACATCTGCTGTCTTGTACTCCAATAATTTAGGCATTGATAAATACCAGTCGCACAAACACTTAATGGTACCCAAATCAACCAAGGCTTTAACTCAGGTGAACCAAGTAAAAGAGCAATGGCATCATCAAAAATGAGACTCATGACGAACAGAATGAAACTTAATAGAAAAATAATGATGCAGCCGATGATAAAAATACGTGTTGCTTCATCTTCTTCCTTGGGTAATACGATGGCTACCTCATATCTAAATGCTGCTATTACAGAAAATAATGTAACGATGGATACATAGAGTGAAAATACACCCAACTCCCCAGGATTATACAATCGGCTTAAAATGGGCACTATGATCATGGCTATCACTTGTGCAATTGCCGTTCCAGACATCACAACAGACACATTTCGAATAAATTCATTTTTTAATAATCCATGTTTAAGTGGATTAGTCGCGGACCGCATTATTTTCATATTCTCTTCCTCAATGTTTATGATGATTG
The DNA here is from genome assembly GCF_059692215.1 of Paenibacillus sp. J22P51. Classification (NCBI taxonomy): domain Bacteria; kingdom Bacillati; phylum Bacillota; class Bacilli; order Caryophanales; family Paenibacillaceae; genus Paenibacillus; species Paenibacillus sp. J22P51. Next base: position 40,662 of record NZ_JCAUAZ010000016.1, read on the forward strand.
GCATTAACCCTTCCTCACACCACACCCTTGACGATTAATGTCTAAGGATGACCTTCCCACAGCATGGTCGAGTGCCTACAGTTATACGGGTTCAGTAGACATTACCCTGATACATTATGTTTTATTAAGTTACGAAATGTATCATTAGTGGCGCAATAATTCCATTTCCCACGTTGCAAATCATGCTGCTTACATTTAGTATCGTGCTACTTTGCGACGATTGACGTCATTTAGTACCGCACCAACAATTTTTGCATTGACCTGCTCAATCACCTGTTTAAGTTTCATAGCCTGTTCCTTTTTAACTTTCCCATCCTTGATAACCAACAACACGCCATCGCTCAACGATGATAGGATCTGCGCATCAGACCAATCTAAGGCCGGGGGCGTATCTATGATGATCAGATCGAATTCCTTTTTGAGCTTCTCAAGGAAGTAGATTATTTGGTTTGACGTGAGCAGCTCGATTGGATTAACTGTATTCGCACCAGATGAAATCAAGAACAAATTAGCGATCATGGTATATTGGACAAGATCATTTTTTTCATAACGATCGGTCAATACGTTCGATAGTCCACTTCCATTAGATAAACCAAATATCTTATGTAGGGTAGGCTTTCTGAGATTTGCGTCAATGAGTAGCACTTTCTTATTTTTTTGAGCATAGGAACAAGCTAAGTTCACCGCAGTTGTCGTCTTACCTTCAGACTTTCCTGCTGACGTGATGGTCAGTACCTGGCATGCTTCACTTGACATGAAATATTCAATTCTTGTTCTAATTTTCCAACAAGCTTCGAATATAGGTGATGTTTGTCTGTTATTTGCTTTTTTATTGTTTAATTGCGACATAAGAACGCTCACCTACTCTCTCTTCCGATATCACGCTTACCATTGGAAGTACCTCTTCTTTCTTCATCTTAGGGATAACTGCCAAGACAGAAAGTCCCAGATCACGCTCAATAACTTCTTCTGACTTCATTGTATCATTCAGGAATTCTGCGATTAGCACCAGCGAAATACTTAGTAAAAACGAAACGATAAAGCCAATAGATAAGTTGACTACATGATTAGGAGTGACGGGTACTGGTTTATCTATTGTAGCTGCTTTATCTAGAATGGATACGTTATTAATATTCATGATTTTGGGTATTTCTTGAACCATGATATTCGAAACTGCATTTGCGATTTGTACGGCCTTGTCATAAGAATCATCTTTTACAACAACTGACATAATTTGATTATTCGAGGAGTTTACCTTCACTTTTAAAATCAACTGTTCCGGTGTCACTTTTAACTCTGGATAGGACTCTACAACTTTTTCCATAAGCCCTGGCGTTTTTACAATATCACGATACGTTTCTATCAACATGACATTTGCCAAGAGTGCATCATAGTTAATTAATTTACCGTCAACTGCTCCATTAGACTTCAAAATTAATTTTGCTGATGCTTCATAGACAGGTTTTATGAAATATACACTTAACACTCCTACTGCTGTCGTTCCCAGTAATATGAAAATGATCATGAACCAAATTCTTGACTTGAGCACTTTAAGTACTTGTTTGAGTTCCATAGATATCCTCTTTTCAACCGTCATATGTTACAAAAGGTAACTAATTGTCCCTACATTTAAATATTATGATACAAAACGTATCTTGTCAATCGCAACTTTTTTCCTTTCTTCCGTTGATTACAATCACTTTCGCTTACCGTGATTGTCGATCTTCAACACCAATTCCGATCCTGCCAACGATAAAAGGGCCCCATCGGAATTTATTTAACCAATGAATAACTACAATGGATCCAACAATAGCAACACTGAATGCTCCGACGATAAACACAAATAAATGTAAAGGCGAGTACTCGGCTGGAGCCAATTTACTGACTCCGAATAAAACAAATCGTGTGAGCAAGAAAATCCCAAAGGAGTACTGACTTATTATAACAAGTACCTTTGGTACCTTTTGAATTTTATTAAAAAAATAAAGCATCGTTGAGATGACACCAGTCGTATAAAATAAAACATCCATTCGCTTTGAGTACATATGGTCTAATATACCTGTATGGTATAATGTCAACTCCACAATTGCCGAGAGAATGACCAGTACAAACACCCATTTAATGTTTTTGTTAAGATACGCTACAAAACTTTCATAATTTCTACCCGCATATAGCGCCATTGTAAAATAGAAAACCCATGCAAATACGGGTACCTTATTCAGAAAATTAATGAAATAATAATTCGCAAATGGCAGTGATGAGAGGTCAAATACATTAAACAAACTGAGGTAGATGAGATTAATAGCGAGGGACCATGCAAGCACTGTTTTCATATTAAATCTGTTGTATACATACCTGATAAACCATACATGTAGTAAATAAAATTGAAATATCACCAAGAGAAAATACCCGAAAAAATCAGCAAGCAATAAATTTTTAACGAATTCAATGAAATAGAGTTTAAGGGTAGGAGATGAGCTTTCGGCATATACATCAACAATTGAAAACAAAATTGCCATTGTAACATAAGGGATTAATATAAATTTAGCTCTCTTTTTAATAAATCCACTTGATACCTGATCCTTGTACGATCTTGCTAGTATTAATTCGGAGATAAACACAAACAGGGGTGTCGAGAATAACAGAAGCATCTGAATGGTATGAATGACTTCTGATGTCACCGATCCTGCTGAAGCTGATAGATTGAAGTGAGCTGCTGCTGTATCCAGTGAATTGAACAATACAATGCCAAGACATGCAATACTTCTTAATATGAACACCTCTTTGATTACTTTGGACTGATCCTTCATCGCTCTCACCCTTGCGTTTGTTTGTCTATTTCACTAGCTTAGAAATTTCAACTATGTGCTGCGGGTTTGAGTCCACGTTCTTGGGTCATAAGTGATAATCGATAAGCGTATGTTTTCCAGAGCCCCTCTTCCATTCGAACTTTGGGTTCCCATTCCAACACTTCAATCGCCTGTCTGTTATCCAAGCAACTGTGCATAATATCACCTGACCGAGCCGGACGGTACTCAACCATAACCTTTACATCGCAGCAATCATTGAGTGTTGCCACAAGTGCGTTAACGGTTAGAGGATTCCTCGTACCTACATTTGCCAACACATTCTGCTTTGCAAGGATGGCCGCAATATTGGCATCAGCTACATCTTCGACAAATATAAAATCCCGCGTTTGTTCCCCGTCGCCATAAATGACTAATTTCTCTTCACGCAGCATGCGATCGACGAATATTGCCACAACCCCTCCCTCTCCATCACAGGCTTGTCGCGGCCCATATACATTCGCGTAGCGTAAAATGCTATACTTCAAACCATACAATTTCGCATAGGTCTGAATATAAATCTCGGGAACATACTTAGATATGCCATAGCATGACATTGGTTTTTTGGGATGAGATTCAACAATTGGAACTTCTTCTGGCATGCCATAGATAGCTGCAGAGGATGCATATACAAACTTTTGAACACCATACTGCACGGAGAGATCAAGCAATCGAATTGTAGATAGGATGTTCGTATTTGCATCATTAAGCGGTTCATGAAGGGAGTATTGAACGTCAGTCTGTGCAGCTTGGTGCACAATGATATCTGGTTGTTCCTTGGCGATAATTAATTCCATTTCGTGCGAACTAATATCCGCCTGATAGAACTTGGCACCGATAGGTACGTTCTCAATTTTTCCATTCGATAAATTATCGACAACAATGGTTTCCCAACCTTTCATTAAGCATCGTTCTACGATATGTGAGCCGATAAAGCCAGCTCCTCCTGAGACAAGAACTTTTTTAGGATTCATGTGTTTCTACAACCTCTCTCTTTCGTATTAAGCCAACTTGGCATAGAATTACGTAACTTGAAAATAGATTCATACCCATGTTCTCTTCGCAACATCTTCTCTTTGCCAGACTTCTTGTAGCAATACAAGTGTCTCGTCTCGTAGGTCCTTGCGATCGAGAGCGAAATCGACGGTTGCTCTCAAGAATCCAATTTTATCGCCAACATCATAGCGTACACCCTTAAATGGATATGCCAGTAACGACTTTTCCTGATTTAATAAACGCAGAGCCTCCGTGAGCTGAACTTCCTCGCCAGGTCTAGGCCTTAACTTTTCAATATGCCCGAATATTTCTGGCTCCAAAACATAGCGTCCCATTATTGCATAAGAGGAAGGTTCAGTGCCCAGTGGTGGTTTCTCGACTAGATCCTGAATTTTCATCGCTTCATGGAGATGCCGTATGTGTTTTACCGGTGCAATAACCCCATATTTTGAAAGATCCTTCTCTGGAACTTTCTGTACGCCAACAATAGACGTTCCATATTTTTCATAGGCATCTGTTAGCTGTTTTAAGCATGGAATATCCGATTTCACGATGTCATCGCCTAGGAGTACAGCAAATGGTTCATTGCCGATAAACTTTCTTGCGCACCAAATGGCATGGCCGAGACCGAGAGGCTCTCCTTGACGAATGTAATGTAAATTGGCAAGATCGGAAATTCGACGAATCTCGTTATATTCCGCTCGTTTGTCTTTTGAGAGCAGCGCTTCTTCTAATTCAAGCGAACGGTCAAAATGATCTTCAATAGCCCGTTTACTCCTACCCGTTACAATCATGATGTCCTCAATACCTGACCGGACAGCTTCTTCGATGATATACTGAATGGCTGGCTTATCAACAATCGGTAACATTTCTTTTGGCTGAGCCTTAGTAGCTGGTAGAAAACGAGTGCCTAGTCCCGCAGCCGGAATAATTGCTTTTTTTACTTGCATAATCGTATATCTCCTTTTTGACAATCACAGTATGATTGAAACTAGTGAGTGTTACGTTTTGTATCAATAATTACATCACTTTAGATACTTTCCATCCAAAACTACTTTACTAAATAGTGCTGATTAGATTGCTCCGTCATACATACGGCAGCCCTGCCAATGGAATGATATTCAAATCCATGTTGTCGCATGCGTTCCAAGTCGAAACAATTTCGGCCATCAATAACAATCGGTCGTTTTAGTAATTGTCTTAATTTAACTAAATCAATTGAAACAAACTCTAGCCATTCTGTTAAAATGACGCATGCATCGCTGCCCATAATTGTATCTATAATCCCGTCACCGTAAGTCACCTTACTTCCAAACCATTTATGAGCTTCGGACATAGCAACGGGATCGTATACCCGTACATTTGCCCCTGAGCTAATCATGGCTGGAATGATGGCTAGTGAAGGCGCATCACGCATATCATCCGTGTTTGGTTTAAAAGACAAACCTAATACAGCAATCGTTTTATCACACAAATCTCCTAGTACATGAGACAATTTGCGTAATATCACATATTTCTGCTCTTCATTTGTGTTCATAACCTCTTTCAGCAAAGCAAAGTCGTAACCTGCTTGCTCCGACATCCAACTTAACGCGTGTGTATCTTTCGGGAAACATGATCCCCCGTAACCGATGCCTGCTCGCAGGAATGCTCGACCAATCCGACTGTCCGAGCCAATCCCCTCGGCCACGTCCTCTATATCTGCACCAAATCTCTCGCATAAATTAGCGACCGAATTGATAAATGAAATCTTTGTTGCAAGAAATGCATTCGCAGCATATTTAATCATCTCGGCGCTTTCACGACTTGTTATGAACGTTTTCATCCCAAGTGCTTCATAACAAACAGCTACTTTCTGGGCAGCCTCAGCATCTGTCGATCCAACAATGCATCGCTCCATGTTCATAAAATCAGAAACTGCCGAGCCTTCTCTTAAAAATTCAGGATTAGACACAACCTCAAATTTGATATTGGGATCATGCATATGTGATCTAATCCAAGTGTCCACCATTTGTCCAGTACCAACAGGAACAGTACTTTTAATGACAATAGTCTTGTCACTTGTTAAGTGACGGCCAATGCATTCTGCTACTGCTTGAACATAGCTTAGATCTGCTGCTCCAGTCGGTGCCATAGGGGTACCAACAGCTATAAATAATAGATCAGACTCCTCTATGGCTGATGGGAGATCAGATGTAAATGTCAATTTGCCAGCATCCACATTTTCTAGAACTAACTCCGACAAACCCGGTTCATAGATGGGAATTCTGCCTTGTTGAAGCAGTTCAATTTTGTCTCTGTTCACATCACAGCATTGTACGTTATGACCAATATGTGCCAAGCACGTGCCGTTCACAAGTCCAACATACCCCGTACCAATCATGGCAATTTTACTCATATTCTATCCCCTCTATTTTCATCCATGTACGGTACTCATTGTTGATTTCACATAATACTCCTTATACCATGCCACAAATGAGAGTAAGCCTGAGTCTAACGTCGTTTCCGGCCGGAATCCAACAAGCTTCTCCAATGACATAGTATCCGCATATGTTACTTCCACATCCCCAGGGTGCATCGGACGATATTCAATGCGTGCTTTTTTACCTAAATATCGTTCAAGGAGATCAATCATATCAGTTAATTTGACTGGCTGATGATTTCCAATATTATGTATCCGATACGGTGCGTTACTGCTACCAGAAACAGGATCCAATCCATTCCAGGTCTCATCAACCGTTGGTGCTAGCGGAATTAAATGAACGATTGAATTCACAACGTCATCAACATATGTAAAGTCACGCCACATTTCTCCTTCATTAAATACCTTAATCGGCTTATCTTCCATAATAGATTGTGTAAAAGAATAATAAGCCATATCTGGACGACCGAACGGTCCGTAAACGGTGAAGAACCTTAGTCCCGTCACCGGTAGACGATAAATATGACTATAAGCGTGTGCCATCATTTCATTTGCTTTTTTGGTAGCCGCGTACAGACTAACAGGGTGATCGGAAGTATCGTCAACTGAGAAAGGCACTTTACGATTTGCACCATAGACTGAACTTGATGATGCGTAAAGAAGATGTTTGACTTGATACGTTCTGCATAATTCTAAGATGTTGAGGAACCCTGTCACATTTGAATCGATGTAAGTTTGGGGATATTCCAGACTGTACCGAACACCAGCTTGTGCTGCTAAATTAATAACAACATCAAATTCATGTTCCGCAAATATCTCTTCCAGTTTTACACGATTTTCAAGCGACTCCTTCACAAAATGAAACTGATCACGTTGGGTTAATAAATTAAGCCGAGCCTTCTTCAGCTCTACATCGTAATAGGCATTTAGATTGTCTACACCTACGACGGTGTAACCCAGATCCAAGAGCTTATTACTTAAATGGAAGCCTATAAAACCAGCGGAGCCAGTTATTAGGATACGCATTCATTCTTCACGCTCCGTCCCTCTAATGTTAGATACGTTTTGTATCTTTAATTTACGATACGTTTTGTAACATGTCAAGCTGAATTTCTAATTCGAATCTACGAGAAGTTATGAAAACGAATTCAATCTTGGTATTTAGCATTTCATATCTAGCGGAACACTGTTATAATAGGTCTAACATCATGATTAAAGGTAATAATATTAATATTCTTATTGAATTGCGAGGAATTTAAATGACTAAACACGGGGACAGAATTGCCTTTCTGAGGGAAAAGCATGCACTTACCCAAGAAGATCTAGCCAACAAGCTGGGGATTTCAAGAGCTGCATTATCTCACTATGAGACTTCTCGCAGAGAACCGGATTACAATACAATCAATAAAATCGCTTCATTTTTCCGCGTTTCTATAGACTATTTGCTGGGTCGAACGAATGAATTTGAAAAAACACTAGATGAGGAAATTAGAGATTTCGTAGATAATTTAGAACTATCCGACGAAAAGATTTTAGAGAAATTTGCTTTGACCATTGACGGAAAGAAGTTATCTTCTGAAGAAGCACGGCGCTTTATCGCTTTTGTTAGGGCTGAACGTTCTCTTGACTAGAAAACGACTCCACCTCTACATGGTGTTTATTCCTAAATGAAAATTTGTCTGGATCGATTCCTACTTGTTTAAGAATTGTTAAAATCTCAAGCGAGATTGGTAATTTCTTCTCCATAAATAACTCCTTTCTAGGTCATGTTTGCTTCACAGCATGATCTTTTTGCCATTACATTTTAGATACAAAATGTATCACATCTAACCTGGCTTTACCGAATTCACACCAATATATCTCAAAGTTACAGATGGAGCAGAATGATTAAATAAATCACGAAGCACTGATATATTTTTTGTTCTTTGATAATAGTGATACCCAAATGTCTTTCGAAGTGTATGTGTCCCGATATCGTTAAGCCCCGCCTGTTTCGCTGCTTCATTTAATATACGATAAACGCGAATGCGCTTGATCGGTTTACCGGTTCTTTGCGAACGGAATACATAATCTTCATCATTCATATACTTAACATATTCAAAAATGGACTCCATTAATTGATTATGGAGAGTGAACGTTTTTTCTTTCCCCGTCTTTTCTTCCTTCAATGTAACCCTATGTTTTCCTTTTAAGTCCTGCACTCTTAGGGTAAGTAAATCACTCAAGTGCAGCCCTGAATTAATTCCGATTGTGAATAAGAGCCAATCTCTGTGGGATTGTCTAATTAATATGTCCTGCATTTGCTCAATTTTATCTTGATCGCGAATAGGCTGAACAACTTGCATTACGACAACGCTCCTTTGCGAATACATATTAATTTCTAGGTATATCTTTCAGTAGATAATCGCTTAACCTTTTCACTTCATCTTTATCAGGGATCCAGTAATATAAGCGCATTTGAACAAGCGGATCCAACTCATAGCCACTTTGTCCAGGAATTTGTTTATAGATAAACTCATCCATACTCATTCCTTTAAATAGCCAAGCTAGACTTATCAGATCATCGTCACGAAAGTTCGTATCCACGATATCATTTTTCACTTTGGTAAGCAGGTTAGCAATTTCTCCAATATTTTCTGGTTTCAATATTTGTTGAGCTACATTTTTTAATATTTGAGATTGCTCTGATTGACGACCAAAATCCCCATCTGGATTGGAATAACGCTCCCTCACCAAGCTCAGTGCTAGTTTTCCGTTAATATGCTGTAACCCTTTAGGAATTGTTTCTTGACTATCGGACAAATACATATCATTCATTACCTGAACATCTACGCCGCCAATCGTGTCAATAAAGTTCTCGAATCCTTCGAAATTTGTTTTCATATAATAATTAATAGGTACATTTAAGAAATTACTCACGGCATCGATTGCAGCTTTTGTTCCCTCTTCATTCCCTCCCTTCATTTCGCCCAATATATGAGCATGATTAATTTTTGTATAACCTACACCATCAATATGGACCCGCGTATCTCTTGGTATTGAAATGATATTGACCTTACGTTCCGACGGTATAATATGAAGAACCATCATGACATCTGTCCTAGAGTTTTCTTTACCTCTCGCGTCAATGCCAAGAACCAGAACGTTAAAAGCTTTAAAAACCTTATCTTGAGCAGAGGTTGATTTCTGTTCGGTTTGCTCTTCTACAGCGCTTTTCTCACTTGTTTTCAGTATTTGTTCCGTGCTAGGAAGTGGTTCACTCAAAACAGGTACTTCCAATTGACTGAAATGATGTTTAGGCTCGAATTTCAAATATAAATAACCGCCTACACTAATCAATCCAACGAGGATGAAACCTGTCACGTAAATGGTCCAACGATTCATGCAGACACATCCTTAAGGTTTCCTTTGCTGTCTTCCGTTATAAAGTAATCAAAAATGAAATCTTAGCGTACTTTGGAACTCATATATATTTTAGCTATCACTCCCTCTCTATTTTTAGAATTCGTTTAATTTAACAAGCAAGCAATAGATACAATATGTATCTATTTTAATAATCTATGATACAAAATGTATTTTGTCAATACTTTAAAATTTATTTTTCCTTCATCTCAGATTTAACTATGTAATATCATTTCTAAATGCAAAAAACCATCAGGATCTCCTGCAACATAATTATCTGTTGGTAAATGGAGAACCTGATGGCACTTATTCTTTTTTAATAAATGGAACACGATTTAATTGATTACCGTCCAATCAGCTGCACCAGTACCTAGCGCTGTTGCTATATAGATCTTCTTTAACTTAGTATCAATATATTCTTGTCCAATGAAGTTAGCGCTTGCAGTTGGTGCCACTGTTCCCGTTTTTGTTGGCACAATTGTGTTTGTACCAAGATCATTTAAATCAGCAGTCTGTCCACCGCTTCTGAGATCATTATCTTGAAGTAGTGTACCAATTACGCTTGTTGAATCAATTCGGATTCCATATCGCGGTAATTTAGTTGTTGTTCCCTTTCTACAAGTATTCGTCTGGACAACACAGTTGTTACTAGCACCAGAGATAAAAATATTATCATACGTTACAGTTGTCGTTTGGCTATTTTCCGAACAAAAATTATTATTAATTTGAGCGTCGTTACTATCCGTTAAACGTATACCATGTTGACCATTTTGGTTGCAGAGATTACCTGATACATTATTTAACTTTCCTCCATAGATATAAAGTCCGTTTTGTATGTTATTACAGCTATGGTTATTTACTACATTGGTATTATTACAATTCTCCGTACTAATTCCGCTGCTGCTATTTTCTGTACAGTGATTCTCTCCTACCGCGTTGTTATGTGCTTTTTCAAGTAGTATCCCTTTCCCACCATTTTTCGCACATCTGTTTCCGGTAATAGAGTTTCTAAAACAGCTGTTTAAGAGGTATATACCATGCATAACATTATCATGTATGACATTATCTGCAATTATGTTATCCGTAGCAAAATTGAGATAAATGCCATGCGACCCGCTTCCGTAAATAATATTTCCTGTTATAGTGTAGTATTGAGAAGTTCCAAGGTATATACCATATGTTGTATTGTTTGCAAATGTGTTACCCACTATGGTTGAGGATGCAATACCAAGTCCCTGTATACCAATTTTATTACCAGAGAATACACATCCAGAGATCGTTAGATTTGAAACGGAGCCTCCAAGCTCTGGCTCAATATCGATACCGGCTGCAGGGTCGGTACCTTGCGTATTCTCGAAAATACTATTGGTAACTGTCATCTTATCGACAGCACATATTGAGATGCCTTGTCTGCGATTATCAATAGCTAGAACGCCTGAGATCCAAATATTTTCATTATTCCCTAGTGTGTCATGATATCTTGTATAAATGCCATCTCCCCAAAATTCTTTGCAAGTAATCCCCATAATGCGAACATTCGATGCACCTTCTAGCCAAATCCCAACGCCACATTGACCTGCTGGATTCCCCGTATGCGTATACCTCTCGCCGACCAATATACCACCTTCAATATTAACATTGTCGATGGCTCTAACCCTTAAAATATCATAGTTATCTAGCGCATTTGTAATTGCTTTAAGAATCGCGTTCTTACTCATTCTAAATGTCATATTACTCTTAAGACGTAAACTACCAGGATTAGATGTATATGGATTTGCAACGGTGATCAAATAAGTACCATCTGGTACATAAACCGTGCCACCTGTGGCTGGAACAGCATCAATTGCTCGCTGAATAGCGGCTGTATCGTCTGTTGTTCCATTTCCAACAGCCCCATAATTCTTAACATTGATCACACTTGAATCACTTTGAGAGCTCGATGGACCAGTTGGCCCCATTGGTCCGGTCGCTCCCGTTTTACCAGAGATACCTTGTGGCCCTTGTAAACCGTTAGCTCCTGTATCACCTTTTGCTCCTTGAGGTCCAGTAGCTCCAGGGTCACCCTTTGCTCCCTGTGGTCCAACGGCTCCTGGGTCACCCTTTATTCCTTGCGGTCCAACGGCTCCTGGGTCACCCTTTATTCCTTGCGGTCCAACAGTTCCTTGGTCACCCTTTATTCCTTGTGGTCCGGTAGAACCTGTACTACCTTTTAATCCTTGAATTCCTTGGGGGCCGGTTGGTCCGATAGGTCCAGTTGGCCCAGTTGGTCCTTGTGAGCCTGGTGCCCCTGCAATCAACACTCTTAAAGCACCGTCTGATCCTTGCGTTACTTCCCAATCTTGAATTGCATCATTCCAAAATTGTGGGATAAGGTTCCCAGCCGAATCTCGTTTCATGGGTATATTGGGATTAAAAACCATTCTATTCACTCCTCCTATATTCTATTTGAACTTATTGATTATCAAATAATATAAAATATGCATAGACAACAAATTTTGTAAGGGTTCAATACCCTCTCTCGTATATCCAATCATATTATTTTTATCATTTCCTTGTTCGCTGTCCAAATAAAAAAAGACCTCCTATGATTAGAAGGCCTTCCTCTTATCTTCCACACTCCCTACCTAATCCCCACCGACGCAACTCGAACAGACTCACTCGCACCCAGCCTAGAGACCAACAGCGCCTGCTGCAACAGCAAAGCTAGCAGCTTTCGCATGGAGCCAATGCCGATTTTACTCATGATATTGGCAAGGTGTATTTTCACTGTCTTCTCACTAATACAGCAATTTTCGGCAATTTCCTTGTTCGTGTATCCATATGTCGCTAGTAACGAAAGAATTTCTGTTTCACGTTGGGTTAGACCGTAATTGGAATAAAATTGAAGTAATACATCTGGCTTATCTGAGATCATTGGCTTCATATGACAACTTCCTTTATATGAATGTGTCTCTCTCGACTGAGATCAAGAAAGGAATTTTCGATTTTCACAAGTGGATTCGTATCATCTGTTGGATTAATATAGACGACTTCGCCCCAACGACCATCCGTAAGTAGCACTTGCCGGCCTACTAGATTGTAGATGATATTTTGTAAAAAGACGGAAACAATATGTGGATCTAATTCTCCGAAGAAACCTTTCCTTAAGCGGCTAACTACCTCGTGAAAAGGCAGCATTTCCTGATAGGGACGTTTGGATGACATCGCGTGGAAGACATTTGCAACAGCGACGATCCGACTCATTTTGTCCAGTTGACTATCTTGTAGTTGCAGGGGATATCCGGTGCCGTCTGCTCGTTCATGATGCTGAAGGGCAACCAGAGCAACGCGATAGTTAATGCCTACTGTCTCACGCAGCATATTATAACCAAGAATGGTGTGCTTTTTAATTTCTTCGTACTCTACCGTCGTTAATTTCCCTGGCTTCATTAGGATTTCTTGGGAAACCTTGATTTTACCCACATCATGCATGGTAGCTGCTAAGGATAATAAAGCTACTTCTGCATCCGCTAATTCCATCCATTTACCAATCAGTGTCGATAGTATGCCTACGCCGATATTATGTTGATGGGTATATTCATCTTTGGCTTTGACGGCTTGAAATAATTGAAATAGATCAGGGTTCTCGGCCGCCTGTTGGACGATTGGGATTAATTCGTTCTTGATCTCAAGCAGCGGTATTTTCTTTTGCGTCTGAATACGCTCGAATAAGTCTTTGGCATATTGTGTCGCTTTTTGAACAAGACGATTAGCGTCTTGAGAGGGTGCGGGTTCAATCTGGTGATCAGACATGCTCGTTGTTACGATATCCATGGGATCAATGCGATGCTGCTTAAATAAATCCAAGTGCTCTTGATTGAGAACGGTATGATTGGGGACTAAGACTAGCCCATAGCTTGTTGTCACATCATATCTTAATCTTTTACCCAGTAGGTCTCTCAAGAAATCCCGCTCCAATAATTTCAAAATCGTTCCATTTTCAATTATATACGACATATCTCTTCATTTATATGGGATATTTAACCTATATTTCGACAATTTATCTAGGTTAAATTTCCCAGACACTCTTGATATATCATTTCTTATAGGTCTAGCTCCTCTTACTTTTGTTATTTGCAATTCGTGACATCCGTCTACCCCTCTGCATATAGTAAGTATCGACTATCCGCTTTTACCTAAGGAGGACTTCACGAATGGCTTCGAATAAAAAACAAGAACTGCGCGACGTAGAGCTTGATAATGCGATTTCACAAAGCGCGGCAACGGACTCGGACTACCCAACTGCATATTATCCGCAAAATACGCCATACCCTTACGGCTATCCAGTACCGCAATATTACGGTTGGGTGCCTGCCTATGATCCACGCGGCTTGGGCGGTCTTGGTATCCCCGGCTTCCCTGGCGGCATGATGCCCGGCTTCCCGGGTCAACAAGGTGGTTTCGGTGGACCGGGCGGTTTCCCGGGCATGCCGGGTATGCCGGGTATGCCGGGTATGCCGGGCGGACCGGGCGGCTTCCCAGGTGGCCCAGGATTTCCAGGCGGACCAGGCGGACCAGGCGGTTTCCCAGGTGGACCAGGGTTCCCGGGCGGACCTGGTGGTTTCCCAGGTGGTCCCGGACCAGGGCCTGGCGGATATCAACCGCCAACTTCTGCGCCACCAGGACACACACCGCAAAAGCCGCTTAAAGCGCCAGGTGTATACGCTGTAGATCCAGGCGGCATCTCTCGTTGCTTATTCAGATTCACGTATATATGGCAAAGCAACGGACAACAATACTGGTATTATCCAGTGTTCGTTGGGCGGACCTCGATTGCTGGCTTCCGTTGGACTGGATTCTCTTGGATGTTCTTTGGCGTTGATTTACGCTTTATCGACTCGTTTACTTGTTAATTCCGCATACCAAAAAGCTTCCAACCCACGCCATCGTGGGGTTGGAAGCTTTTTGGCGCTCCTCGACTTCAATTTTCCTGCCAAGCAAATCGATACCCAATCCCCGGCTCCGTCAAAATATACTGAGGTCTCGTCGGATCTGTCTCGATCTTCTTCCTCAAATGTCCAACATACACCCGAAGGTATTGGCTGTCAGATTCATATTGCTGACCGCCCCAAACCTGCTTGAGCAGCTGTTTGTGCGTCATGACACGGCCCGCATTGACGCTGAGCACTTTCAACAAATCATATTCCGTTGGCGTTAGCTTCAGCTTCTCACCTTGGAGCTCGACGCTGCGTTTCGCCAAATCAATGACCAATTGCCCGAGCTTCAGCACAGGCTCATCAGGTGCTTTGGCGATATGCCGAAGGGCAACACGCATCCGAGCCATGAGCTCGCCCATGCCGAACGGTTTCGTCACGTAGTCGTCCGCGCCGCGGTCTAGGGCGGAGACTTTCTCCGTCTCCTGATCTTGCGCGGTCAGAATGATGATGGGAACCTGCGACCACTCCCGAATCCCATCCAGCACTTCCATGCCGGTCATATCCGGCAGCCCCAAATCTAGAACAATCAGATCTGGCCGGAACATCGCAGCCTGCAGCAGGCCTTCCTGGCCTGTTGCCGCCTCCGACGTCTCAAATCCGTGTGCGGTTAAGGTGACTCGCAGCAATTTCCGTATTTGTGCCTCGTCATCAATGACTAAAATTTTCGCCCCTGTGGTTGTCATGGTTTTCCCCGTCTTTCTCAGCGAATTGTAAAGGCAAGCTTAGTTCAATAACGGTACCCTGTTTACCGTCACTCCTCGCACCTGCGATAATCGAACCGCCATGCGCTTCTACGATGCTCTTGCAGATGGCGAGTCCAAGCCCTGTACCGGGGATATGCTTGGTACGATTTCCCCGATAGAATTTCTCGAATATCCGCTCCCTATCGGCTGGAATAATGCCCATACCTTCATCTGCAATTGTTAGACTCAGCATAACGCCATCCTTCACCACCGCCTGAATACGGATTTCGCTTCCTTCAGGCGAATACTTGATGGCATTACTAATCACATTAATCAGTACTTGCTCAATAAGTACTTCATCCAACGGTACGGATGGAAGTTCCGGATCAAGTGCTATGCTCACTACTCGATTCTGCAGAGAATCTTTCAATTGTGTTAAAGCAACACCTACAACATCCTCGATTCCGCACCACATCTTATTTAAACGTAACATACCGCTTTCAATTCGAACCATACCGAGCAAATTCCCAACGAGTCTATTCATCCGTGTGGAACCCTCACGAATCGTCAGCAGCAACTCTCGTCGATCATCTGGACTAAAGACGTCCTCTCCCTCGAGTAAACCCGTGACCGAGCCAATAATCGTAGCCAGCGGCGTGCGCAATTCATGAGAGAGCGAATCTAGCAAGGCTGTGCGCAGCTTCTCAGACTCGGCCGTCAATTGCGCTACTTTGGCCTCATCCGCAAGCTTAACCCGAGATATTGCAACAGCCACAAGATCTGAGAGCGCTTCGATGATCCGAATAAGCTCTGGCATATCGGACATTAATCGATCGCCAACTTGTACAGCGAGCACACCATGTACCTGCTGGTCTGTAGCTAAGGGGACATGCAGATCCGATGATTCACTCAAAGTTCGAGTCCCTCGACCCGCAATCGTATTGTTACGATTCACCCATCCGGCGATAGTTAGGTGGGCTTCATCGCTAGCCCAATCTCCACTAGCCTTCGAAAAAGCTTCTACCTGCTGTTCACCGTCTTGGTTTGGCAAAATGATAGCAGCCTTCGCATCAAGCGTATCGGAAACATGTTGAACAATCTGCTCCAGCAAAATGTCTAAATCTGAAATCGCTGTAATCTTGCGACTTAACGCATACAGGGCAGCGGTATTCGCTTCTTTCTGATGCGCTTGATGGAACTGACTACGAAGCTTTGAAGCAAGGCTTGATGTAAGGCCAGCCACGCATAAGAACACAACAAAGGTTAGGACATAACGCAAATCAGTAACCGTTAGACTGAGGGTAGGTGGGACAAAAAAGAAGTCAAATGCCAACACACCTAGTCCCGCAGCAAAGAAAGAGGGCCCCCTCCCCCATCGAACAGCACTAAACAAAACAGGGAATAAGTAAAGAAGCGATATATTGACCAGGTCGAAGAAAAATTCAAAACCTTTTAAAAATATCGTCAACAGGACGATAAAAAGAGCAGTCACACCATACGATTGCCAGTTTGCATTTTCACTTTTTTGAGTTTCCATAGGCTTATTTTACCTTATTTCTCGAAGTTTGCCACGAGTCATAATCGGCAACAATGAGCACATCCATTGTGCTTGCATGAGGCAAAAGCTTTTTGACGATATCGTCTTTCCAAACGATGATTTGCGTAGCTCCGGCGTTACTTGCTTTCGCTGCAAAAACACGTGGAATTTGATTACGATTCATTACCTCCTGATAGGAAAATTCGCCTCCCAAGCGAAGGGTCAGCTTCTCTAGCGTCTCTAGCATTGTCTTCCACTCGTCATCCGTATGCCGAGCCGCAATAAAGCTTACATGCCAAGCGGCTTTAAGCCGATGTGCAATGCGAAACCCCCGCCTAATTAATCGGTCAGCCTGCGTGATTTCCGTCACACACACGTAAATGACTTCTTTCCGCCGCCATGGACCACGCAGAGAGCTCTTACGCTCCATCGATTCCAAACGTTCATCCACATCATCCGCGATTTCGCGCAGCGCTAATTCACGCAAAGCGATCAGATTCCCCGTTTTAAAAAAGTTGTTTAACGCCTGATCTACCTTGACCATCGCATAAATCTTGCCGTCTCTCATACGAAGCTGCAGCGCTTCTGGGGAAACGTCAATTAACTGAACTTCATCTGCTGTACGTAGGATGCTATCTGGTACAGTTTCCCGCACGCGAATACCCGTTATATGCTCAACTGCATCATTCAGGCTCTCCAAATGCTGAACATTTACAGTCGAGATAACCGAAATGCCCGCTTCCAGAATCTCCAACACATCTTCATAGCGTTTTTTATTCTTACTTCCTGGTACGTTGGAATGCGCAAGCTCATCCACTAAGACCACTTCAGGTCGCAGACGAATAATGGCTTCTGTATCCATTTCCTCCAGCCTTACGCCTTGATATTGGTTTACGGCTCGCGGCACGATGTCAAGATCACCCACTTGCTGGGTCGTCTCTTTTCTTCCATGGGTTTCAAGCAAGCCAATCTTCACATCGATCCCCTTTTTGAGCAGATCATTTCCTTCCCGCAGCATCGTGTACGTTTTACCGACACCAGGCGCAGCGCCAATGTAAACCTTGAATCTGCCGCGTCTGATTTTTTCGATTTTCGCCTCCACTTCTTGTTTGCTCAGACGTCTATATTTGTAAGGCTCCTTGGGCGTGTGAATATGAGCAGGCAGAATACGCTCTCCCTCCTGAGAAGCACGATCAGCTACCAGAAACACATCGATATTTTGGGTTCTTTTTAACACGCCATTGATAACCGAGCCTTGTAAAAAAGTTTGCCATTTCGTTTGTTTGGAATGCCCTAATACAATGCGTGTAACATGATTTGCATTCGCATAGTTCACTAAGATCTTAGGAATGCAGCGGCGAAAAGAAAGCGGCAGCTCTTCAAATTTACCGCCTACTTTCTCTACAAGCTTCATAATTGACCTTCGAAAAGTAGCCGCTTCTTTGGTAAGCGTTTTACCTTGTTTGCGCAGCGTGACCACATGCAGATCACCATTCAATCGCTTCGCGATTTGTTGACCACGGCGTACATAAATGGATCCATTCCAGTGATATTGCGTTGTAACCAGAATGCGTTCCGTCGCTCCGGATGGCCCCTGAAACCCCATTTGTTCACGATGTGCTTCCAAAGAATCATTTACATCCTCGGCAACAAGACGAAGAGCCAATTCCCGCAGAACACCCAAATTACCGCGTTTAAATAAGGCTGCATCTTTGTTCCCCTTTAAATGCCCCTCTCCAAGCCGCGTTAAAATCGTTTCCGGCGTTGCATCGATCAGCCTCACCTCATCGGCCAGTTCTAGTGTATCCGAGGGAACACAGTGCCCTACTTCAATGCCTGTTAGCTTATGAGCAACTTCCATCGTCCCTTCTAGCTCATAGACATTCGCCGTGCTGATCACGCTAATATCGTGGGAGAGTAAATATTTAATATCTTCGAGCCTGGTTGGAAATTTGGCGCCTTCTCGGTTCTGATGAGCAAGCCCATCAACGAGAACAACTTCAGGGTTTCTCTCGAGTAAGGCATCCATGTTCAGATCCTTTTGTTCCACGCCGTCTTTCATCCAATGAATGCTTGGTATCCTCTCCAAATCCCCCAATTGTTCCACGGTTTCCGGTCGTTGGAGCGTCGAAACCGCACATATCACCACATCGATTCCTTGTCCCTTGAGATTATGTCCTTCTCGCAGCATGTGATACGTTTTACCAGATCCGCTGACCGCCCCGATATAAATTTTAAAGGTACCGCGGTGCAGTTTGGAGATGGATAATAGGATCTCTTCTGGTGTTTTTCTTTTGAAACCATCCATACTAGTCACTTCCTCCCCCTTTCTCTAAACGTGCAGAAACCACTCTCACATATCGAGAGTGGTTGCCTGCGGTCACAATTTCACTTGCTTGAGCAGTTCCATATTCAATTCAGTCACATTGACTCTAGGTTCACCGAATATTCCGAGCTGCCTTGTTTTCGTAAATTGATCAACTAGGTCATTCAGTTTGCTCTCAGCAATCCCCGTTTCTTTACTAATTCTAGGGACTTGGGCTTTTGCCCCTTCTGGAGACAAGTCAGGGTCAAAACCGGAACCAGAGACAGTAACCAAGTCAGCCGGAACTTCCGTTAGCTTCGGATTTTCTTTCTTCCAGGCATCAATCTTCTCTGCCATTGCCGCAGCATAATCGCTTGATGCTACTGCTGTATTTGAACCTGATGATGCCGTAGGATCATACTTGGCTGCAGAAGCTCTTGGGTGGAAAAGCTTTGGAGACTCGAAGCTTTGAGCCAATAATTCCGATCCAATGACCGTACCGCTTGATTCTATGAGACTTCCATTTGCTTGTTTGGGAAATAAAACTTGAGCCACCCCTGTCGTAGCAAGTGGATAGATTAGCCCACAGACGATCATGAACAATAACGACACACGAACAGCTATCATAACCGATTTCATAACGCGATCTCCTCGTTTCTCTTTCTCTTTACACGATGTTTAAGCCGTGAAGTACCATATCAATAATTTTAATCCCAATAAATGGCACAACGACACCGCCGATACCGTAGATCAAAACATTACGCGATAACAATTTATCAGCCGACATCGCCCGATACTTAACACCCTTCATTGCTATTGGAATCAACAGCGGGATGATGATGGCATTGAAAATTAAGGCGGATAGAATGGCCGATTCTGGCGACGCCAGATTCATAATATTCAAGGCCTGCAGCTGCGGCATAGCTAGAATAAACATCGCAGGGATGATTGCGAAGTATTTAGCAATGTCGTTGGCGATCGAAAACGTCGTCAAAGCTCCACGAGTGATTAAGAGTTGTTTACCAATGGATATCACAGAAAGCAGCTTGGTAGGATCAGAATCCAAATCGATCATGTTAGCCGCCTCTTTGGCAGCCATCGTCCCTGAATTCATCGCAAGTCCTACATCCGCTTGAGCAAGCGCAGGAGCGTCATTCGTCCCGTCGCCTGTCATGGCAACGAGTTTGCCTTCTTGCTGTTCTTTCTTGATCGCAGCAATTTTATCTTCCGGCTTCGCTTCAGCTATAAACTCATCAACACCGGCCTCGAGTGCAATCGTTGCAGCTGTTAATGGGTTATCGCCTGTACACATAACGGTTTTGATGCCCATTGCGCGAAGTTCCGCAAAACGTTCCTTCAAGCCCGGTTTTACCGTATCCTTGAGGTAAATAACGCCATAGATCCGCTCGTTAACCGCGACGGCCAGCGGAGTGCCTCCGGCTTTCGCAATTTTGTTCGTTATCGTTTCTAGGTCTGCTGGAATTTTGCCGCCAAGCGCAGCTACATATTTTTTGATCGCATCTACCGCGCCTTTGCGGATTTTCACGCCGTTAGCTAAATCAAGCCCAGACATACGCGTTTCAGCGGTAAACTCGACCACTTCTGCACCCTCATAGCCACTCGCTTGCCAAGACTCGCCAAGTTTATTGGCAAGCTCTACAATGGATCGTCCTTCTGGTGTTTCATCCTTCACAGAGGCTTGCAGCGCTGCAAAGGTGATTTCTTTCGCAGCTACACCGTTCACAGGTACAAACTCGGAAGCCATCCGATTACCGAACGTAATCGTCCCTGTTTTATCCAATATCATAGTGTCGATATCGCCAGCGGCTTCAACCGCCTTACCGGACATCGCTAGCACATTAAACTGGGTCACACGGTCCATACCTGCGATACCAATCGCTGACAAGAGACCGCCGATTGTCGTTGGAATGAGACAAACAAGCAGCGCAATCAACGTGGAAATTTCTAATTTTACGTTTAAATACGATGCCATCGGAACCATCGTCATAATGACGATTAAGAAGATCAGTGTTAATACAGCAAGCAGCGTAGTTAACGCAATTTCGTTTGGTGTTTTCTGCCGTTTGGCACCTTCCACGAGCGCAATCATGCGATCCAAGAATGATTCGCCGGGATCCGTCAACACTTTCACTACAATGTAGTCAGAAGCTACCCGCGTACCGCCTGTCACAGATGAGAAATCGCCGCCTGCTTCCTTAATTACCGGAGCAGATTCCCCTGTAATAGCTGACTCATCAATGGAAGCTAAGCCCTCAATGATTTCGCCATCGGACGGGATGATCTCTCCCATTTCAATACGAACCACATCCCCCTTACGAAGAGAAGTCGAAGACACTTGCTTATAAGAACCATCCTTTTGAACCAGGCGAGCCATTGTATCTGATTTCGTCTTCCGTAAAGAATCGGCCTGCGCCTTACCGCGGCCTTCCGCCAAAGCTTCTGCGAAGTTAGCGAAAAGCAAGGTGAACAATAAGATCAAGAACACCGCGATGTTATAACCCCGCCCTACTTCTGTACTGCCGAATAACTCTGGTGCGAGTGAAAGCAGTAAGGTAATTACAGTACCAATCTCTACTACAAACATAACCGGGTTTTTGATCATCACCCAAGGATTTAATTTTTTAAACGAATCAACGATAGCTTGATTCATAATGTCTTTTGTCATTGTTTTTTTACGTTCCGCAGCCAAGTAAATCACTCCTAAAGTTTCATTTGGGGCCCCCGCAAAGTAATCGGAATATGCTTCTGAGCTTAGCGTCACTTTGTGGGGTGTTACAGGGACCTTTGAGCGTAGCTCAAAGTCTCTCAGATTCTACGTCTATCCCTTAACGCGCCGCCAAGTGTTCAGCAATCGGCCCCAATGCCAGCGCCGGGAAGAACGTTAGAGCACCAATAACTAGAATAATCATGATTAAAATCCCCATAAATAAGGGTGTATTTGTCCGCAATGTACCTGTCGTCACAGGAACGACTCGCTTCGTAGCAAGGGAACCCGCAATGGCCAGCATCGCGATGATTGAAATGTAACGGCCAAACAGCATGACCATACCAATACCCAAGTTGTAGAAGTTCGTATTGGCAGTCAAACCACCGAAGGCAGATCCATTATTGGATGCACCCGATGTGAAGGCATACAGCACTTCCGAAAGACCATGCATGCCTTGATTCGCTATAGAAGTAACAGATTCAGGGCGAATCAGCGCCCAAGCTGTTGGTGCCAGAATGATGAGCGGATGGATCAGAATCGCGATGGCGGCTAACTTGACCTCTTTACCTTCAATTTTTTTACCTAAAAACTCAGGTGTACGACCAACCATGAGTCCACAGATAAAGACGGATAAGATCAAGTAAAGCAATCCGTTTAACAAGCCTACTCCTTTACCCCCGAACACATTGTTCAGCATCATCTCTGCAAAAGGGGCAATGCTTCCGAGCGGAGTAAGCGACTCGTGCATCGCATTTACGCTGCCTGTGGTTGCTGCCGTAGTTACTGCTGTAAATAAGGCAGTCTCAGACACACCAAACCGAACTTCCTTGCCTTCCATATTGCCATGCACACCCATCGCATCGATCGCAGTTATCCCTTTATACTCGGCATAGAAAACCGTTGACAACATCACGATAAAGATAATTCCCATAGCAGCAAAGATCGTCCAGCCTTGCTTCTTGTTCTTGATCATAAGTCCGAATGCGTACACCAGTGAAGTAGGAAGCAGCATCATACAGATAATGTGGATCAAGTTGGATACAGGCGTCGGATTTTCAAAAGGATGTGCAGCATTCGTACCGAACCAGCCACCACCGTTGGTGCCAATATGTTTAATCGATTCCAGAGAAGCAACTAAACCACGAGTAATCGTTTGCTGAGCACCTTCAATAGTTGTAGCTTGTACGGCTCCTAGTAATGTTTGTGGAATACCTTGAAACACTAAAACTAAAGCAACAATGAAGCTTAGCGGTAGAAATACGCGTGTAATCGCTCTTGTTATATCCACGTAAAAGTTCCCAAGATTATCTTGACGGCCAACTAGACCGCGTGTGAATGCAACGGCAATAGCGAATCCGGTTGCCGCCGATGTAAACATCGGAAACGTAATGGCCACCATTTGAGAGAAATATGACAGGGTATTTTCACCGCTGTAGGCTTGCCAGTTCGTATTTGTAATAAAGGAAACAGCTGTATTGAAAGCTAATGCCGGAGGCATATTACTTATACCATCAGGGTTAAGCGGTAAGTATCTTTGAAGCCGAAATACTGCATAAATGAGCAGCATCATGACAAAGTTAACTAACAGTACAGCTCCTAAATACTTTTTCCAACCCATGGCTTCGTCTTCTTTAACGCCCATAATGCGATAAGATACACGTTCGAAAGGACCAAAAACACGATCAAGGCCACTCTTTTCATAGCCGAAAACTTTTACCAAGTAACTTCCCACAGGCTTTACCAAAAGCATGATAATCCCTAGTGTGACGACTACTTGTAACAATCCCATACCCATAGTAGGTTCTCCCCCTGCTTACATAAGTTCATATTCTATAATTAAAATTTCTCTGGCTTTACTAAAACAAAACCGAGATATACCATAATGGCACATCCAATGAGTCCTATAACAATCATATGGTTACCTCCTTTACGCTTTTTCACAATATTTCGCAAATCCCCAAAACCCTAGAAAAGTTAGTGCAAATAATAATATCATCGTTACATCGTTGTACATGACACACCTCCTTCAAATCAGACAAACTTATGTTTTATTTGTTTTAAGGGATGATATTAGAAATTTGACATCACCATTTTTAGAATAAATGACATAATCAGCACCCAATCCTTTGTAAATTAACCGGGGATTCACGCTTTGCGTGATGACATAAATGGACCTGGAGGTCCAACTACGGCATATCCGGATATACCTGCAGCATAAAGGTAAGCTTTCCTCGAACAGAACGACATTCCCAATCGGAAAATCGGGAATGATGGACGCCCCAGGATCCGAAGTATCCACTTGGATAATTTGTTTCACTCCTTGACTCTCTAACTTGATTCTCTCCATCTTGTTGTTAGTTAATGCAACAAAAGGAAGGCCAACCAATTTCGTATGTTTCATAAACTCCTCGCCTGCTTTGGTTGGCGCAGCTATCAGCAAAAAATCACTTTGCATGACGATCACCGCCCCCTTTCCTGAAACATTGTAACGCCGATCCGCATAAAAAGGGGGTAAAGAATCTATAGCATCCGTATAAAAAAAGTATAAAAATATATTCTCGTCCCAGCCAATCCTAGCTAAATTAAAAGAGCACCTCACCACTCGTATCACAAGTGGATGGAGGTGCTCTTTTAATTTGCCAACAAGCGTCGCCCCTAGAAAGAGACGTACGCCCCAGAATGATCAAATAAATAAGTGCGATCAGATAGGCAAGATAGTTCTTGTTCACTTGCATGTGATGAGTTCTCTAGCTTTTCAGATAAATTCGTTAGTGCAGATGCAATTAAATGTGTTCGTACTTCTCCCCATGCCTCTTGTTTCTGATGAACGTACTGCAAACCGTCCTTAAGGGTTAAACCTTTGAGCTTCTGGAAAACTGCCGCCCATTGAACGAAATCCCCTTTAAGGTTGCCGCATGGAATCACGAATTGCCCTAAACCGCATGTTCCAAGATTCGTTGAAATCGTCAGTAAACCGCATTGACAGTCTGTACCATGCCCAGGATCCAGTTTATCGGATAATTCACAATCAAATCGAAAACATTCAATGCGGGTAATCTTACATTCCTTCGTCATTCATCTGATTCTCTTATTAGAGTCAGGGGTTCGGGATACATAATAGATTCACTCTCCTCAATTGTGAACAACAAAAAGAAGCCAAAGAGCAGAGAATCTCTACTCTCGGGCTTCGGAGCAGCGTTAATACACGCGCTGTTGAAGGCACGAAAAGAAGGCGGTTCTCTCCCAATGCGCTTACGAGGTTAGCTGTCGGATTCGGGCTTGGAAGTGCCCTACCTTAGCAAGCTGCGCTTGCTTTAGATTCACCCCGAGAAACCGATGCTGTATCCAATCGGCTTCTATTGGTTCCCCCGTTTCCCTTACGGGAACTCAGCGTTATGCTTTAACATGATCTGTTGTTGAACCGAATGTTACGCCTTATAGCTAAGATTGTAAAACGCCGTGGAGGGACTTTATTTGGTATTTTCCAGCTAATTAGGCAAATGAAAGCGGATCCAAATTAAAAAAACATCCATTTTTGATATAAATGCTTCGGCTCGCTTCCGTTTTTGTCATTTCGTAGTAATTAGCCTATACTCCCACGGCTTTGAGAAAATCAGTAGATTTGCCTTTTTATTGTATTTTTATACGATTGCTATCGATTCTTTACCCCCTTTTTATACGGTTCAACGTTACAATTATTTCGTAAAAGTGATGGTTTTCAATCAAGCAAAGTGACTTTTGGCAGTTCCGCTGTTACGACCAAAGAGTCAGAAGGAGAAATGTCATGACTTCCTCCCCCCGTTATTATTTAGGGATCCTACCCCATTTGTTGAATCCGATTGATTTAGATTATGAGTGGTTCGGTGTATTATGGCTAATGGACCGAAATATCCGATCATCAGATCATCATGAGAATGTATGAGTCGATAAGAAACAAGCAAAAGAAACAGGACTGGGAGACTCGGACTCGATTATCCATTCGTACGATTTTCAAGTCACCATGGAATGAAGTTTCCTCAGGTTTGTATATCATTAAATCTCGGGACAGATACCCCCTTCATGCTTCAGCCATTCTTAAGAAGAAATTCTTTGTTTGGTTGGAGCATACAGCCATTTGTGAAACAGAGGAAGAGCTTCATGCATTCATGAAACGGGTGAGTGAAGAGCATCAGATGGAAAACTTAATGAAAAAGGGTAGCCCTACTGTGAAGTAGTACTACCCTTTTCAGGCATGTTATTTTTTCAAATGATACGGCACCGTCGTTACGATAAGATTCCGCTTATACAGCAGGAATGCCCTGATCAGCAAACTCGATTGATTGTGAAGGATATTGTGCCAGTTTTTTTTCGGTATAAACTGGGGGATGATAACGGTTACCCGGTAATTAGATTCCGCGGCTTTATGTTCAACAGTATCAATAAATTTCGTCAACGGATGAACAATACTTCGATAATGGGAATGCAACGTGACTAAACGCACATCAGGCTGCCACTTAATCCATTTCTCCTCAAACTTTTTCTCATCATCTCTCTCAAAAGCCACATACACCGCGATAATCTGATCTGGGGACAGCGATTTGGCATAGTTCAACGAATTCTCCACCACATATGTGAAGCCAGCAACAGGTACGATCATGACATTTCCTTCAATCGGAATCGCTGGTTCACAAGAAGATAATCGCAATTGTTCGCCGACGGCATCGTAGTGCTTTTTGATTTGATGAAAAATGAAAACAATCAGTGGCAGGAAGATAAGCACACTCCACACTTGTCCAAACTTGGTGATAAAGAAAATCATCATGACAATGAAGCTCATGAACGCACCGACCAAATTTATTGTTAATTTAAGCAACCAGCCGCTCGGCTTCTCCCGTATCCACTTCATCAGCATACCGGTCTGTGCAAGCGTAAATGGGATGAATACACCGACGGCATAGAGAGGGATTAGCTGCTCCGTTTGCCCTTTGAACAAGATGATTAGCAGCATCGAGGTAACAGCTAGGAAAATGATCCCGTTCGAGTACCCTAATCGGTCTCCGCGCATCGTAAACATTCTGGCAATAAATTTATCTTTGGCCAGATTAACCGCCAACAGGGGGAACGCGGAATATCCCGTATTCGCAGCGAGAACTAGAATCATCGCCGTTGTACCTTGAACCACATAATACATCACGTTTCGCCCAAACGTGACCGTTGCGATTTGGGAAACGACTGTTTCCTTTTCAAGTGGCGTAATGCCATAGTAGTACGCTAAGTAAATGATGCCCGCGAATAAAATAGCCAATAGCAAGCCCATGGCCATCAAGGTTTTGGAAGCATTTTGCGGGGCAGGCTCCTTGAAGTTGGGAATGGCATTGGATATGGCCTCGACCCCCGTTAAAGCCGAGCTTCCCGATGAGAAGGCTCTTAACAATATGAATAAGGAAATACCCGTAACAGGTGTCCCTAAGGGAGCATGCAAATCAGGAGAAATTTGACCTGTAAAGATCTTATACAAACCGACACCAATAAGGATAAACAGCGCAACCACAAACAAATACACGGGATAGGCTAAAATAGAGGCTGACTCTGTTATTCCGCGAAGATTGAGAATCGTAATAAAGAGCACAAGTGCGAGTGCAATAGGGACCGTGTACGCGTGCAGACTTGGAAAGGCTGACGTCACCGCATCAGTACCCGCGGATATACTTACTGCTACGGTCAAAATGTAATCGACTAATAAGGAGCCTCCAGCGAATAATCCTGCGTTCATTCCGAGGTTTTCCTTCGAAACGACATAGGCTCCCCCTCCTTGCGGATAAGCAAAGATGATTTGTCGATACGACAAAACAAGAGCTACTAAGAGAAACAGAACACCGAAAGCGATAGGGATTGTATACCAAAAAGCCGCTGCACTAACCGTTATTAACACGAGCAGAATCTGCTCAGGTCCATATGCAACCGAGGAAAGCGCATCCGATGAAAGAATCGCTAGGGCTTTCTTTTTATTAAGCTTCTGCTCCCCCAATTCGTGTGACTTCAGGGGTTGACCAATTAACAATCGCTTCAGATCAGATAACAATGTGTACACCACCCAGATGTGATATGTGCTATGTTCGTTTCAGTTTGCCCTATTTCCCAGAAAAAATTATAAATATTGGAAACGCCATTTGCGTTAACGCAAAAAAGCGGCCGATCATTTAGATCGGTCGCTTTTTTACTATCTCACCTTTGAGCTACAGTAATCATGGTTCCTGAACCGCTATGCCCTGGATTCGGTCCATAAGAATTCGGGTTATCCACTTTTAATATCACAACTTCCGCAATGTCACCTGTTATTGAGCTTCCATTCTTATCGATGTGTGTTGCCACAATGACACTAATATAGTTCGATATATTTTGCGGTGGATTACTAGAATTCCCAGGAGATGTTACCCAAATGTCAGAACCTACATTAGAAGCATATCCTTTAAAACTTGGGTTTGCCTGATAATCTCCCGCGGTAACTTGCTTAGCCCATTGGGCTCCCCAGAAAACGTAATTTTGTCCAGGTTTCACTGCGTCCAATAAATTTGGAAAGTTTCCGCCCCAAATGACAAACTGTGAAGGTTGATACACATATAAGATTTGTGCTGCTGCGGAGTTTGGTTCATAGTAAGCATCCCCAGCGAAGTTGGCATTCAGTGCATATTGATTCGAAGATAACTGTAACGTTACTGTTGCGATACCATTTGCATCCGTTATACCGCTTCCTTGTACTCCCCCAGCTTTAAAGGTCACTGTACGATTAGCAATAGGGGTAATTCCATCCTCTTTCAGCTGCGCCTTGACTTCAACTGCACCCGTCGGCAAGGTACTAGAAGAAATGATATTGAGTGTGGTTTCCTCTAGAGTTATTATAAATGTTTTTGAGGTCCGGCTTGGTACGTAGGTTGAATCCCCTGCAAAGCTGGCAGATAACGTATATGGACCCGCAGGCTGATTTGGAATAATGGTAAAGGAGGCATTACCCATATTGTCGGTAATCGAGCTAAAACTTTGATTTCCTAGATGTAAGGTAAGTCGTGCACCAGGAACAGGTACCCTTGAATCATCTGTCAAATGAGCGATAAAAGTGACCGGATCATTATAGTCTCCGCTTGAAGGTCCATTCAAAGTTAAATTTGTAGCAATTAATGTGTTGTTTTCCGCAAGAAAATCTAGTTTAAAAGAGACAGATACGCCCTGATATTCATTTCCGAGATATTCGGGAAATTTAATTGTAAAGTCAAGTGATTCTTCACTAAAGTTTGCTAAGAATCGCGGTGCAAATGTCTTAAAGTCACTTAGTTTTCCTTCGTATAAGATTAAATTATTATAACTTATGTTAAGTAGTAACTCACGGTATAGATTTTTATTACCTGACGTAAAGTCAGCTTTCCCCGTATAAACAAAATCAATGTTCCCATTGTTTTTTATGGTCAACCTTTGTGTTGCCCAATCTCCGGGCTTCATATTGTTGACGTTAAATAAGGTGCGTGTCGGTGTCGTTGCTATATCAATGACTTTTGGACCGTTTATTGCCCACGTTTCACCTATCGGTGCTGCACTTACAGCAATTAGCCCAGCAGTAATTAGTAAAATACCCACCAAAAGAAAGCTAATTATTCTTGAGAAAAAAGCCGCTTTTTTAATCATAATGATAACCCCTGTCCGGAGATTACACTAAAAAAAGGGTGGGGAGAATCCCACCCTTTTTTTAACTTTTAAGTAATATTAGCTATCAGCAGGAACATCTGTTCCTGGGTTTACAGCTGGTGATACTGTTGAACCAGGTGTAACCGTTGAAGTAGGTGCAATTGCCTCATTACCTGATAAATTCCCGTTACTATTAGGTGCAGCACCTACAGCAACTCCTGCAGCCTGTGTTGCGGTAAGTACGAATTGGAACTTCGCAGAGTCACCTTGGAAGCGATTTTGGTTAGTACCATCATCATTAAATGTAATTGTCATTTGTACTCCATCTTGATCATTTGGATTAACTGATATTCCTGTAGGAGCCAAATTAATAGTATCGGTTAGAGAATCATAGAAAGGAGCTGCAATTTTAGCTGACAATACTCCGGTACCTTGAGTAGGGTTAGCTTCCCAAAGGTCAAGCAGCGTTAGATATTGTCCCGCTTTGACGATATCACCATTTGGACCAAAGCCAACAGTTCCATCAGGTGCAATTACACCTTTAAACATTGTTACACGGAACTGATTTAAGAAATCTTTCATTTCATTGACATTTCCAATTGCACCTGTATATCCATCAACAAAATCACTTCCACTAGCTTTAAGTTCCAGTAAGACTTTCTGAATGGATAATGAACCATCTGCATCTAATTTAAATAGTCTGGTAACAGAGTCTTGAGGCTTCAAATTGCTGAGATCGAAATTAATTGGGCTATTTTCACCTTGTGTAACTTTCAAATCTAATGTGCCTGATGCAAAGCTATTGTTGATCGTGTCAACATCATTGAAGTATGCGTATGTACCGCCTCCAATTAATGAAAGCCCTAGTGAAGCTGTCAACATACCCATTCCTAACTTTTGCTTGATACTCATTTGTGAATTCCTCCATTTTTTACCCCTGGGGGTTTTTATATATTGAATCCTTATTTGAGATAAGGAAGTTCAAACGTTAGTTTTCGTGTCAACAATTGTTTCTTTACTTTTGATTTCCAACTTTGATATCGCACTCCAAATATTTATAATGGAATAAATTACAAGAAGTATTCCAGGGACAATAAGGAACCAAATAGTACCAGATTTTGATTTAGCAAATTCAATGGCATAGCCTAGCTTCGGAATAGTTAGTCCTGTATATATAGCCACTACATTTTGGGGTAATACCAGTTCACTATCGGGTGCAGGATTATTATCACCCTTCGTTTTATACATCACTTGGCCTTTTGTGATAACATCAATAATTCGGTGAGTGATAAGAATTTGTTTCCCATCATTCATTTGTTTAAAAGTAACCACATCACCTGTATTTAGTTTTGTCGTATCACCACCAGGTTTGACTGCAATGACTGATCCAGTTTTAATTCCCGGTTCCATGGAACCGGAGAGTACGGTTTTTATTTGGTAACCAAATATGTTAGGCTCACCTTTAGATGCCTTAGAAAGAAATACAGCATATCCTGTGGTAAGCATCAGAATGAACAAAGTAACTGTTAGAAAACCACTAAACCATTTCTTTATTTTCATTAGGGGATATCACTCCTTCTGTCATTTTTATATTTCCTATCCGAATTTTTACATGATGTTGATTGAAGATTTCTTTCGATCGTGCAGTCAACGAAATCACAGGTGTCGGATTTGGTTGTGTAATTATAGGAGGGTTGTACACGTTGTCGGTTACAGTTGCGTCACCATTAGGTAATCTAGGCGTGACTACTTGTATTGGTTGTGTAGTAACTGGAGTTTTGTACACGTTGTTGGTTACAGTTGCGTCATCATTAGGCAACATAGGCGTGACTACTTGTATTGGTTGTGTAGTAACTGGTGTTTTGTACACATTGTCGGTTACGGTCGCGTCACCATTGAGTACAGTTGGTGTAATTACTATTATCGGTTGTGTAATAACTGGAGAGCTGCACGCGTTACCGGCTACAATTGCATCACTTGGTAACATTGGCATATTTACTGGAGTTGGTTGGGTCATCTCTTGCGTATTGTACACGCTGTTAGTTACCGTTGAACCACCCGCATTATTAGGGACTGTTGGCGCATTCATTAGTGTTGGTTGAGTTATCTCTTGGGTGTTGTACACATAGCCAGTTACCGTTGCATCACTCGCATTGTTTGGTAACGCCGAAGTATTGTACACGCTTCCGGTCACTGTTGTGCCAATGGGACCGCACCTTCCAAAATTCGGTAGTGTTGATATTATTCCTGAAATACTTTCAATATCATTGAATCTTGCATATGTAGTATCAATAACCTTTAGTTGTGAGCCATGAATCAATAGTAGGCAGAAGACACCTGTTAATGTTGATGTAATAATATGATGCTGGCCCAAGATACTATCCTCACGATTCCTAGAAGAACGCTTACGACGCATTTTTAAATCACTCCGTGTTCTTCATCTCATAAACGATTAAGATACCAAATTTTCTGGTATGTAATCTCATCCTTAAAAAAGGGCTTGACCGGCGATCATGATAAACTTTCTTTTAAAGAACGCCTAGAACACATCGGTTGTTCACTAATTTCTTTATTTTCGTTCTTTATTAAGAACCGATAGGCTGATTATATAGGTAAAAATAACCAAAATAAAACGCCAAATACATCTATTTCGCTTGGTTTCCCCAAATAAATCCGTAAATATCTTTAATTATCTCTTGAAATCGAAGGTTTCCTTTTATTTCAAAAAATAAATTATCAGTGAACGGAAATGAGACTTTATTAGGGGGCATCCGCATCTTTTACTTGAGAATCAGTGGATCGGCAAATTCTCCAATAAAACGGAATAAATTTATAAATAATTCTTAATTTTAAATATATATTTTTACGTGTAAAAAGCCCGTGGGAAAGCATCCCCGGGCTTCTTTGTATTTACTTCACAAAAATCTGAACTCTTGTCCCATTCTTTCAAGTTGGCTTGAGATCAAAGATATCCTGCACCATGAATCTCCGCAGGAGTTAAGGAGTTACTTTGTTACAATTTGTATCATTAATATTACAAAAAGCCACTGCTTTCACCTTTCCGAGACTCTGGAACACGATTCATTAAAAATCGTAACTTCCTCGAATAAAGCTTAAGATCCGATTCTTCAGTGGGAGCCTTTTTCTTCGCTGCTATTTCATCCAACATCCCTCTTACTTGTTCCATCATTAATCCTTGATCACGAGCTATCTTCATTAATTGAATCCATTCTTCTTCCTCGCTTGAACTGTTTGACCACGCCTTATTTTCCAATGTAGCGTCCTCCTAAGAAGTCCTCTTCTCTTCATATGCAGCTATAGTCCTATTATAACTAGGATGCCTTACAAAGTTTGTCACTTGTCGTAGGTATATTTCAAATTATTATGCATCTTTATGTAGAATTTTGCTTCGTTTTCATTTTTACAAATTTTATCAGTTTTATACTTTTTTAAATAAACATTTGCTATAATGAAATCATTACATTAACTCTAAAAAGGAAGTTTATTATGATCGGTCAGCGTATCCACCAACTCCGTAATGAAAGAGGGCTGTCCTTATCTGAGTTAGCCGAGAAGGCCTCCATCGCTAAGTCTTATTTAAGCAATGTGGAGAGGGGGATTCAATCCAACCCTTCGATCCAGGTTATTGAGAAAATTGCTGCGGCTTTAGAGGTCTCGATTGAATCCATTCTAGTTGAAACAACTGAAGGAGGAGAATTAGACGCTGGTTGGTATCAACTCGTGTTAGAAGCGATGGCATCAGGTGTGAATAAAGAACAATTTCGGGAGCTTCTGGAGTTTCACAAATGGAAGACAAATCATCCCCAGAAAGAATAGTCCAGTGCTCGGCACCTCATCGCGCGGTCATACCAAAAAGCCGAATCCCAGCAAATCACCCGCTGACTCCTTCGGCTTTTTGGTATGTCATAATGTAATTACGGACAATGTCGTATTTGCCATTAGTGTATCCGGCATAACGAATTGTATTGAGTCGCTAAACAATCTCCACATCAATCAGCTTAAACTGGGTCACATCGACAAGCCCGCGGTTGGAAATGCGAATTTCCGGAATCACAGGTAGAGCGATCAGCGAGAACGTCATGAACGGAGCGTTCATGAAACAACCGATTTGTTTCCATGCTTGGTCCAACTGTGCAACCTCTTGAACGACTTCGGCTAACGGTTTATCCGACATGAGACCCGCAATGGTCAGCGGCACTTGTGCCAGCACGACACCATGCTCAACAACAATCGTACCGCCGCCTAATCGAACAAGCTCATTCGCTGCGAAAGCCATATCTGCTTCATCCAGTCCCATTACAAGTAGATTGTGACTATCATGTGCCACCGTCGATGCGACCGCACCTGATTTAATCCCAAAGCCATGCGCAAAAGCAAGTGAAATTTGGCCTGTACCCTTATGCCGCTCGATACAAGCTAAACGGATCACATCTTGAGATGCATCTGGTTGAATGATACCTTCTACGACACGAAGTTCCGCCGTCATTTTCTCTGTTCTCGCACTATTCTCGATCGTTTTAATGACATTGACTCTCGTCGTATTCTGCTGTACGCGACTCGTAAGCCTACAGTCTTCCACCTGCAGCTCCCGCTTCACATTCATCGAATTGCGTATATGTTCCGGGTAAGTGAAAGTTGGGAATTCCACCACGAGCTCCCCTTGCTCAGCAATCACTTGACCATCCGTAATCACGGTGGAAGGCTCCATCTTCTGCAGATCATCCATTAACAGGATGTCCGCACACTTGCCAGGTGTGATTGAACCCAAATCATGCTCCAGCTTGAAGTAGCGCGCTGCATTGATCGTCACCATTTGGATCGCGGTGACCGGATTAACGCCCTCTTCCATGGCGCGTCGTGCCACATGATTGAGATGCCCTCTCTCCACCAGCGTTTGCGGATTCACGTCATCTGTAACGAGGGAAATATTGGACGTGTTGACGCCATCTTCGGTGACAATCTTGATCACCTCTTTGACATCATGCCACGCAGAGCCCTCCCGAATCATCAGGTGCATCCCCATCCGAACCTTATGCAGACCTTGCTCTCGAGTTACCGTTTCGTGATCTGACGTAACACCAGCTGCGAGGTAAGCTTGCAGCATACGATCATCGTCACTTGGGAAATGCCCTGTAACCGTCTTTCCGCTTTGCAGCGTTGCTTCGATTTCTCCGCACATCTTCGGATCACCGTACACGACACCTGGGAAATTCATGACTTCACCCAGTCCAACCACGTTCTCCCACTGCAGACCCGCTTGAATATCCGCTACCTCCAGCGTAGCACCGGCATCTTCCAAATCATTCGTCGCTGGTACGCAGGATGGAAAAGTCGTAAACACTTTAAGCGGCAGCCCTTGCCCCTCTTCATGCATAAGACGAACACCTTCAGCACCAAACACATTCGCAATCTCATGCGGGTCCATGAAAATCCCAGTTGTCCCTTTGACAATAGCAGCCTTGGCAAATTCCGTAACGGAAAGCATCGTACTTTCCACATGCATGTGGCCGTCCAGCAAGCCAGGCACCATGTATTTCCCAGTGGCATCGATGACACTCGTTTGTGCCCCGATGGTATGGTCAGCTTTCCCTATGTAGGCAATTCGTCCTGCAGCAATTGCTATATCCATATGTGCAAGGAGTTCACCCGAATGCACATTCACTAAGGTACCATTTTGGATAACGAGATCCGCCGCTGCTTCTCCCATGGCAACCTTAGCCAGCGCTTGGCTTACGTCAGTTAGTTTGTTTCTATTGGTGGTATACATCATAGTTTCCGTACTCCTTTGCTCTTACATTAACATGCCTAATAAATATTAAATGTACACTTTAATATATATGTGAGCAACTTATAAAGAGTATCGGACGGGAGGCTTATTTATATTCCCTTTTCAAATGCTCCGAAATCGACGTAAAGGTGAATGCCTTCAACATGATTTCTAGCTTTTCTTTCGTTCCATTCACATTATAGTAATGGATGAAATGCTCTTTGAAGGGAAGCTCCAGCTTGTGCTCCTTCACATCAATTTCCCGTGGATGCAAGTATACAATGGAGCTCTTCCCTTGGCGATTGGCTGATTGAATAGCCTTTCTAATTAAAAATTCAGGGAAAAATCTAAAATAAAATCCGCCGGAGTAACCGATATTTCTTCCAGCCACTTTCATCACAGACATTGGAATCTCGAATAGATCCAATTCTCTGCCATTAACCGTAGGCTTATGAATCTCAGTCGGAGCTGTAGGAATACCATACAAAAAGGTTTTAACAGGAAAGATACTAGCGTCATAGCGTAAGCCCATCTCTTCCAATACTTCGAGATAGTGAAGATTGCTTTCTACAATCGACCACGACGGCGCCCGATACCCCAA
This sequence comes from Paenibacillus sp. J22P51, assembly GCF_059692215.1. NCBI lineage: Bacteria > Bacillati > Bacillota > Bacilli > Caryophanales > Paenibacillaceae > Paenibacillus > Paenibacillus sp. J22P51. The sequence continues at coordinate 76,602 of NZ_JCAUAZ010000016.1, forward strand.
TACCTTCGTTCCGGTTAGATTTTCGAGGATATCGACTGATTTTTGGACATCCATACGAAACTCTTCTCTAGTTTGCTTATAGGCCAATTCATGGGCATAACCATGAGACGCGACATCATGACCTTCATTCGCTATCGCCTTCACGATATCTGGGTAATCCTCACCAATACAGCCAAGTGTAAAAAAGGTCGCTTTACAACCCGCATCGCTGCACATCTGAAGCAGTGTATCCATATGCGCTCGGAAGCTAGAACCCTTGCTGCGATCCGGTCTTACGTTGTCATAGTTCGCATGAAACCATTCCTCAATATCAAACGTGAGGATGTTTGTCATGGGCTTCGCGGAATTAGACATGCTTCTTGCTCCCCTTAATGGCGAATGAGGTGCATAAACGATCATACACCTTCCATTCTGCGCTTCCCTTGGAAACGTATGGGAAGGGATGATAGATCTTTAAGAACTCGATATGCTCAAATCCGTGCTCGATGAATACTTTCTTAAGTTCATCCATAGCGTACATGTGATCAAACTTCTTGGTCTTCTCGAATAGACGCAGCATTTTCCTCTGCCATGACCTGCGATGCAAGGTTTCAATCAGAAGTGTCCCACCAGGCTTCGTCACCCTAGTTAGTTCCCCGATCACCGCTCGATATTGGTCAATGAGCTGAATCACACCAATACATAATACGAGATCAAACTTGCCCTTCTCAAAATGAAGAGCCGTTAGATCATCCGAAGATGTTCGCAGACCTCTCTCCGCCGCGAATGCAAGGCTTCTCTCCGAGAAATCCACCCCATACACCGTGTTGTTCTGGGCGAGAGGTTCACTAAAGGCGCCTACGCCACAGCCCGCATCCAAAATTTCTTTGCCTTGGAGCTCCCCCAGCCAACGCAACGTGTGATCTCGCTGCAGAAAGAAACTTTCCTCGTTATAATAGTCAGAGGATTGTACAGACGCTCCATGAACCTCTGCCCGCTTGTCAAAATACTGCTTCCAGCTAAGATTAGACATGATTTATTTCCCCCGATTTAGATAACAAATATAGTTTAAACGTTACGGCATCAGATACTTAATAAGCTGCTTGCCAGCCGGTTCTGTCATATAGTTAGGCATTACTTTCCAGAGCTCTATAAATAAGCGAAGCTTTTCTTTGTCTGGAGGACCTTCCTTCTCATCAGCACCCATAACGAAATACTGCAGCTGCTCCGCCTTGGCCCCCCATTGTTCTTTGTACGCATACGTTCCCGAACCTGTCTGAGAACGACCGAGATCAAGCTTCTTGAGACCGCTCTTTATACCAAACTTCACAGCTTCCCAGTACATAAAGTTATTCAGATACTTATGATTATACTGCGTCAGATTAGCGCCATATGGATAATAAAGCGTTGAATCTCCCGGACTCATGACTAGCAGCATACCGCCTGCAACCTCGCCGCTCTCCACATCAATGACCGTTAACAGAACGGAATGATTGGGTAAATATTCAAAGAATCTCTGAAAAAATCGGATATCCTGAGCTGGTGAACCGAGCTGCTTCATTCGCCGGACATACACCTTATGAAATTGTTCCAGATTCCCCTTATCGAAGGAAACCTGAAACCAATTGTTTTTGTAGACCTTCCGAACATGATTTCTATTGCTTCGAGTGGAGAGGGACAATACCTCAGCTTCCTCGGTTAGTGGCAACACAAATGTGTGATTGGTAAGGTTCAGCTTGCCATGACATGTATCCAGTTGTGTACGCAACTGCGACATTTGCGCGTCTATGTTAGAGCTCGTCCCGTCCTTAAGTCTCAGCTCAATGTAGCTCAGACGATATTTCCCCTTAAGTTCAGCAAGTGCAGCAATTGCAAAGTGAGCAGCCAACTTATTTACGGCACAAATGTCGGTGTAATTGACGAAAGGAAGCGAAACAGCTACCTTTTTGAACCCTAAGTTTCGGCCGCAGATCAATGGAATTAAGGCGCAAATATGATCGTTTTGATCAACAACAGCATGATATAAGCAACGATAACCGAACGAATCGAGTAGAATCTGTCTAAAAGCCAACGTATGAAAAACGGTCCCCTGAGACCATGCAAGCCTGTCCCACTCTTCCCTCATGTCTTTTGTAAATGGCAAACAACGGTACATACGGACTATCCTCTCAGCCATAAAATAACGCCAATCATGATAAACACACATCCAGCCCACTTTATAGCACTAATTTGTTCATGGAAAATCATAATAGAAACGAGGATCATAAAAATATATTGAATACTCGACACAAAAGTCACATAGCTCAGATCAAATTGGGATAGGCAATAAATCCAAATAAACGCAGCCAGCGCATAAAAGGCAAAGCCGGTCACAATCAATGGTGTCGTCATATAGCCTAAGGCAATCGCCATGATCCCGCCTTCAAAATTGACAGCTCGGCCACCCAATTTAAGCAATGTACTGGCCACAACAGTCATAAGTACACTAGCAACTAGCATGATATATTTGATGACTTTTCCTCCTTGCTAATCTTCTTCTCCAGCTCTTCCAGTCTAAGCTTCGTCAGACCTAATTCTTGTGTTAGCGTTTTGTTATGCAGCTTTAAGCCCGAAATACTGATACTCGTATTCAGTAGGAGTAGATAGGCAGATGCGATGAGAATGGCGAAAAAAGCGGAAGGCGCATAGTCGATGCCAAGTAGACCAGAGAACCACTCCATCAGATTCGTGAACATGGACATGACTAACGTAAATATGCCGATGACAAACCATACAATGGCGTATTTCTCTCTAAGTCTTCTTGCTCTAACCATCATAAACACGGTACTAATTAGAATTAAACTGAAAATCACACCCATTAATTGCACACTATACAGATGATTTTCGCTCATCATCATACCTCCCACCTTGTCCTTGTTCTTGTCCTTGAATAGGAGAATAAGATTGACATGATCACTTTCGTCATATAGTAGGGACTTTTGATCGGGGTAATGGATGAGACGCCATGTTCACGTTCTCTCATTTCAACACCTATTTCACCGATCCGAAGCCCATGTTTGCTTAGCAGAATAATGGCATCAGGTTCTGGATAATCGTCTGGATAGATTTGGCTTAATAGCTCAATGCTCTTGCGATTGTACATACGAAAGCCTGAAGTCCCATCCGTAATTTTCGTCTGAATCAATAAGCGGAACAAATAATAGAACACTTTAATACCTAACCGTCTTGACCATGTTGTTTGAAACGATTTAATATCTAGAAACCTAGAGCCGATAACCATATCGCAGCCCGTTTGCGTCATGGAAGCATACAGCTTGCTTACCTCGCAGGGAAGATGCTGACCATCGCCGTCAATTTGTACCATATACGCATAACCGTGAGCATCCGCATATTTGAAGCCGGTTTGCACCGCGCCGCCAATCCCTAAATTATAGGAGAGATCCACGACTTTGACTCCTCCTGCTTGCTTGGCTATGTCCGAAGTGCTGTCCTTAGAGCAATCATTGATGACTAGAATATCGCAATTCGGAAGATTCTCTCGTACATCCTTGATTACATTCAAGATATTGCTTTGCTCATTGTAGGCCGGAATTACAATCAGTGTTTGTTTCGTTGCCATAGACGCAGCCTCCCCCTAAGTTTCCTGACTATGAAAAGGATGAAGCTGATCAATCTGTCCAACCCGTACCCACAGACAATGCAGATAAATGGTAACGCAGGCAGCTTGTATCGATACATGCTATCCATGAACAAGACCATGCAAAATATAAATATCGAGAGAATAACCAACCACATAATCGATGCTTTTCTGAAAATACGGTTCTTTATTGCCGCATACGTTCCGAGTAGAAACAGAAGCAATGGGATGACATCTTTGCCAAACTTCATAATCCCATCCATATTCCGCAAATCTGTCTTCCATACCCACCAGCCGAGGAAGGCGATTGCCCTTCTACCATATAACAACAGGACATGGTCCCAATTATGAATAAGAAAGCTTAGGATCACGCTGCCAAAAATATCTATGCGATAATCTGGACGATACACATAGTCATGACTCGAGGGGCTATCATAAATCCACCCTTTGGCATAAATATTATAGAGGATCAGCTTCGCGTTATATTGCAAAGATGCAATGAATGGATTATACGTATGACCAACCGCCAGATAAACGACCGCAGCTAGCGCAATGAATAAAGCGCATACAAAGAGATACCTGTACCGTTTCAGCAAGTCTATTATTTTATATTTGTTAAAATGTATGGCTAGATATAGGAAAATAAAAACTAGTGTCAGCACGCCCGTCGGCCGGAATACCAGCATGATGAGCGATGAAATCGCAAACAACGAGACATAAACTTTCTTATAATTCTCAAGCATTTTAAGCAGCCAAAAGACATTAAGCAGAACTAAACTCATGAAAAAACTATCTGAAAGAATGTACATCGACCAAATCATAATGTTCCATGAGGTGGCATAGAAGTACGAGGCAATAATAGCTGTTATTCGGTTAAATAAGGAAAGTGAAATGAGATATACGAGGACAACACTCAACGCTGTCGTGACAGCCTGTATAAAAATAACGGCATGTGGATCCTTAAACACACCTAACAGCAGCGTGAGAATGAGGTTATAGCCCAAATATAAAAGGTCATTCATATGTAAGCCAATTTTAAAATCTTTTAACAAAGAATATGCGTAGTTTAGATACCACTCTGTATCTTCCGACTTCGGAAATCCCTTCTCTGAGTTCAATTTAATAAAAAAGTAATGCAAAACTTCCTTCAGTGAAAGTAGTACGAGGGGGAGGATATAGATCCATTCGTTGTTTTTGTATTTCTGATAGAGTTGATACACGTTGTTTACATCTCCAAATCTCTAATTGTGATGAAATTGTAAAAAATGTGTGATGGAAATGTGAAAAATACAAAATCCCTTAGATTTTTCGACATTCTTGGAGAAATTCCTTCTTCATTTTGAATATTTAAAAATATATTTATGAGAGCTAAACTGAAGCTCCCATTATGCCGCCACGTGCCGTTCGAAATGATGTCATTCAATCGATTTTTAGCGAAAGACGATAGCTTTTATTGATTGTTAAATCCCCAAAAAAATGATACGCTATTTATTGTAAGATATACTTTACAGGGTGGTGTAAGGATGAAAAATGAACAAGACAAGCCTATGTATTATGATGGAAGCGGTACAATTCAATTGCCAAAAAAAACGCTAGATTCCAAGGATATCATTATTAAACCCGTAGGTGTAAAAATCGAGCACGTTCAGATCCCTTACTTTCCTTATCAGTAAAATGTTGAGGCTTTGTCCAAACATCTAAGGAGGGACACGCGTCCCTCCTTCATAATTCAGGCGGAGCTGTTGTTGAAAGCATGCCAGCAAGCAAAAAAATTACAATAGCTAGCACAATTTCCAGACGAACTCCCCATAAAAATCTTTTGAGAACAATCGTGTCAGCAACCGTATTCCTCAGTATCATAGCTTTCATTTGAGGCATCAGTATCAGTCGGTGAAAGCCTGCAATCATTATAATGACTATAAATGTCGATGATTTGGCCAGCACTAATTGGCCATAATCGCTCTGAAATAGTGCTTCCCAACTTTTTAGCCGGTACAAAGAAAGTATAATTCCGCTTATGGATACGACACCCATGGCCGGTAGTGCGAATGAGGAAAATCGCCCAATCAATTTGTTCAATCGAGTTAAACTCTCGAGCGTATAGTCGCGTTTACTTGTTGCAGCCCATACAGCAGTTAATCCTCCGAACCATATAGCTGCGGCAATCATATGTAGTCCGTGTGTCAAAACGCCGTACCAAACACCGGATACAGAAGCATAAGCATGTCCAGTTAACGGAAACGTGACAATGAGTAGAATGGCTAATGTCGCTTTCAAAAAGAAAGTCCTGCGTTCATCCCTTGTCGGGACGAAGGTTAATACAAGCATCCAACCTACTAAAGCAGGTCGTATCCACGAAGTCATACCGATCATCGTTGAGGGTATGATTGTTCTCAAGTTATTCCAAACACTTTTCAAACTGCCTCCGCTCAACTGGTCCGCCAACATCCAATCATGCAAAGCCCCCGACATAAACAAAAGGACCAATACGATGACATATATCCGACGCTCATTGCTTTGTGAACGTATGTCCCTGGTTACCTTCTGAGGAAAATCCCAACTAACAAATTTAATAAACAGTACACCTGATAGGACAATCGTTGCCAGCACATCTAAAATCCGCAGTAAATGATAGATGTTACTTCGCCAAGTTTCAGTTTCGGGATGCTGTACATTTGACTCCAACTCTACTTCACTCTCTGTAGTCTCCTTCATCTTCCCTGCTTCGGATTCCGGTGACATCTCGATAACTGGTGTTGAATCCTGACCATTGTCCAAATGAATGGGATTTTCTGTGTTAGCAGTAGTAATCCCGCTATTGATCTTCTCTTTGTTTTCCTGGGCTTCATTTTGCAAAGACGTAGGCGGTTGTTTGGGGCTCGATTGTGGTTGAGGTGATGAAAGAGCAGGCTTTTCAATTTCGGGTTTTAATTCAGGATTAGGCTTTAATTCAGGCTTTATTTCGGACTTTATTTCGGACTTTATTTCGGGCTTTATCTCTGGCGTTGACTCCGCTTTAATAGGCGCTGCACTTGGCTCAGATGAGGGTACGGCCATCTCTAGTGAAATGGTTTCGCTCGGCTTCTCTTTGTTTATCGGAACCGCAACGGAGAATCGGAAAGAGCCTTCAGTCACATGCGTATCAGCAGACAGGACCTGCCACTTCACCTTATAGATTCCATCATCCAGCTTTGGGATTGTATAAATCAACCATCGATCTTCAGCTGCGCTTAACTTGCCGCCGATTAATTTGCCATTTCGATCCTCAATCGTAATTTGACTCAATTTCGAGTCAACCGCTTCCGTAAACTGAACACGAATTTCAGTAGGTGACTCCTTAAGAACTGCATCCTTCAACGGTGTAGATCGCGCCATACTGGCATGAGCACTTACTTGAGAGGGCAGCCCCAGCAAGACAACGATCAGGCATAAAGCAAATCTCAACCATGGGTACCTCAACAGCACACATCCTTCCAGAACAAACAGAGCCGCATGATAGGAAATGATGGGCTCTGTTGTATGGTTCTATGGTTTGGTGTAAATCAGGACCGCTGCTCGAGATTCCCCTACTGCAGGCAAATATTCGACGGTTGCTCCCAAGCTTTCTGCAGCAGTTCGAAGTCCTACTAGCCCCTCTTTGCTATAGGCTGGATCCACATGTTCCTGCAGAAATGACGCATTAACATAAGTTACACCTTCTTGGTTGATAATGTCCTCCCCTTCAATTAATTTCCCATTCACATAAACATGAGGAATCGGATTTACCTGACCCAAGGGCAAATGAACAGAACCCTTCTGCACCCTATATGTCATCGTTAGCGAATAATTTACTTTGGAGTACTCACCCACTTTGCTTTCGTCCGTTGAAATGGAAGCTCTCAATAAATAGTCATCTGCTGGCCCTGTTTGGAAGGTAATCAGACCATTGGCATCTGTTTGAAAGGTTTCCGCCTCGGAATTGCTTCGACGAATGAGCGATACTTCCGTATTCTCTACTGGTTTCCCCTTCATAAGAAGCTGAACAGCAACCTTTTCATTCGGCGTAACGGCTGCAGGGTTAAAAAGCGGGACGAATTCGGCACGGTCAAGATTGACTGGCTTAGAGAATCCACGCAATGCTTTAACCCGGTCGACCGTCGGAATGTCACTTATGGCCACAAATGATTTGGCACTGCGAAGCGACCGGCTAGCCGCCGTTGTGTTGATGCTATCTGCTTCGGCGGTAACCACATAGGCACCGGGTGCAGATGATGTGAAGCTAGCGACAAAGCCATTATTAACCGCAGGCTCTTTGTCCGTGGCCGCTTCGCCTGTGTAGAAACGCGTGGCTGTAATATCTACCTTTTTACCTGCAGGCGTCGTTACATATACCTTGGAGGTATCTGGGCTCCACTGACCAGCAATCCGATAACTCTTATGCTCATTCGAGTGATTGCCAAGCAGCAGTTCCACATAGGATACTTCGCCCTGAGCCATGATTGGAGCGTTAGTTTGAGACCAACCATCATGGGCAAACGCCTGTGCTGCCAGACTGAATGTGAGCGCTGCGGTAAGCGCGATGATTGCTATTTTCTTCCTACGCATGCGTATTAAATCCTCCATTAGGTTAGATAGTGTTATTCAACGATCACTGTTGCTTGCATGCTCGTATGGGTAGAACAATAGTATGTATACGTGCCTGGCCGAGTAAAAGTATAACTAAATTTATCACCTGGAATAATGTTTCGGCTTTCAAATTGAACGTTAAGATCTGTAACGGTATGAATTTGCGTATCCTTGTTGATCCAAGTCACTTTGGTACCTGCTTTTACCCTGAGCTCCTTGATAGAAAAAGCTGCTTGATTGATCGTCACGATTTGCTCACCTGATTGTGTTATAGCGGATGCATCCTCAGGTGTTTGCGAGTGTGTGCCCATATCCATGTTCATGCCCGCGTGCATGTTCATTTCATGTTTATCCGGATCATATATGAGCGTGACATTCCCCGTTGCTGGATCATATCTAACTTTAGCTCCGAGGTTCTCAGAGACAAATCTAAGCGGAACCATACTGAATCCATTTTGGTTAATTGGCTGCTGATCCAAGGTAAGCTCTTTGCCATTTATTACGACTTTTGGTCGATCAATCCATAGTTGAATTCGGGTATCCTTGGTCGAATAAACAACCGATTTCTCCTCATCGATCCAGCGAATCTCGGCTCCCAGCTCATTCCCGATGAACCTTAACGGGACATATGTCGTATCGTCGATCAGTTGCGGCGGAACCTCTAACTCGGTCGGTTGCCCGTTCACTTGTACAATCGCATCTCCGGCATGCAAAACAATCGATTTACTCGCTGCAGAAGCGATGCTGACCATCGTATGCAATCCGCCTGGATACACGCCATTATTCGTATTGTCTACGATATTGTGACTATGGAAGGGGAAATCGCCGTCCTGTGTGAAGGTAATTAGCAAGTCGTATCTTTCCGCCGGGCCGACATTAATTGTATCCTTATCCAAATAAGCCGGTAACGGCCTCCCATCAGAAGCAATGACTTGAAAATGATGACCATGCAAATGCAAAGCATGTGCCTGATAGCCCGAGTTAATCACGCGAACTAGGATCGTTTCTCCGACTTTGCCTTCAATTAAGGTTGTTGGATCGGCTTCTGTATCTGGAAAAGCCTTTCCGTTAATCGTCCAATATCGCGGATGGAAATCGGTACGATCGTAGGCAGTGCCCGTTTCAACGGCTTTATGCCAAACAGGATCAATTTCATTCATAACAAACGTATATTCTTTGTCATAGGCTGGGCCGCCAGTCCATGCTTGATTTGCTCCGTCTTTTGCTTTGACAATAAATGCACCATGCATGCCCATCTGCAAATGTTCCACAGTATCCACATGACAATGATAAAAATAGGTACCTGCATGGTCTGCCGTAAAATGATAAGTAAAGCTATCACCCACCAAAATATCTGTTGAGGTATGCGGTACCCCGTCATTGGCTTGATCCGTATCGAGTCCATGGAAATGGATCGTATGGGCTAACCGCTTTATGCCCGTTTTTTTGGGTCCGATGTTGGTTAACGTAACTTCTACCTGATCCCCTTCGTTCACAATTAAAGTTGGCGCAGGATATACGGCAGTTCCTTGTTCGTTCTTTAAACTGTATCCCCAGACATACACCTGAGTTTGATCGGGTAACGTTAAATAGCCGTCTGTCGCATACAAATGGAACTTCTTAACTGTCACAGCACCCTCAGCCATAGCGAACTGAGATTGGAAATATAGGAAGCCGGTTAACACAATAATCGCTGCGGAAAAGAAGAGAAGACACGCTCGGCGCAGCAATCTATTCGAACCTATCGTATTCATCGCGTGCAGTCCTCCTGGTAAAAAGCATGAGAGAAGCAGTAACGCTTCTCTCATGTCCTCATTAATTGTCAATTAATTAATTGTAACTGTGGCTAATTTCAATGCTTCGTTCCAGCTATAGCTGCCGCCGAGCAAACTAACCATATCTTGAATCGCAGCGTAGCTATGTCCGTCTATGATTTGTGGTGCAAGATCGGATAGAAACTGTTTGCCGTTGATGATGACCTTAACGCCTGGTGTAGGTAATAGCTGTGCAGGCAGGTCATGTGTGCCTCCAATGTTAACAACCACGGCGTGCAGATTATCATTCCATACCGTAGTCCCGCCTAAAGCCGCGATCACAGGGACAATCGCCGCATACGCATGATTATGATACAGCTGCGCCGACGCCGTAGTGAATGGCTTGCCGTTCACCATAAGCTTAACTGCACCTTTTGGCGCAACAACAATTGTACCTGTCATTTTACCGCCTGAATGCAAGTAACATTCATAGGTATAGCTACCCGCTTTGGTAAAAGTCAGTGTGTACGACTTTTGCGCCATGAGCATACCAGAATTGGTAAACCCGCTGCCATCAAATTTACCCCCACCAGCAGGAGCAAAAAATGCGGGATTCAAATCCCCCATCGGGCCGAAAAAGTTTAGATCAGCCGGTTTATTAAAGGTAATGAAATGGGGTTCGTATAAGTTGTCGTTCGTCCATTCTACGGAATCGCCCTCGTTGATATATAGAAATTCTGGCATCATCGTATTCAACGTGAAGCCGCGATGGCCCATACCCGCATTCACCATATACATTGTGCTGCCATCTGCATTATGCATGTAGTGATCATTCATATTCATTTGTTTCAAGACATCCACTTGTGCCAGAAGATCGTCTACATCGGACTTAACACTAGCCATTTGTTCAATGAGATTTGGAATGGAAGCACCTGCTGGAAGAACTACAACCGTCCCTGTCATGAGTGGATGCAAAATACAAGCGTAACCATATGCCCCAGCTTTCGTAAATGTAATCGAATAATCTTGACCCGGTGTCAGAATGCCTGAGTTGATCAAGCTTTTGCCATCCCACTTGCTTCCACTAGGAGCGGAAGGCGCTAGATTTTTCGGATCTTCCGGACTAATCGGTGCTGACCCTGCAAGGAACGTTACCGTGTGAGGCGTAAACTTCGCACCGTCCGTAAATTTAACAGTATCCCCTTCATGAACATAAATGACTTTCGGAAACATCGAATCCAAAGACGTTTGATCTTGCTCCTTTCCTACGGAAACATTCCACGTTTGTGGAGCGGCGGTACTATCTGCCGCAAATGCAGTTCCAAACGAAGTGAGCATTAAAGCTGAAGATAACAATAAAGCCAATACCTTTTTGCGCATTCAACAATTCTCCTCGCCAAATAAATTTGTATGTAATCCTTGATTGGATAACACCCATTAAGATATTGGTGCAGTCCGATACGTATTGTATCAAAATGATTGCGATTCAATCAATAGTTTTGTATGGTAAAACTTACAATTCCTCCATAAAATTTTGATAAAGAAAAGAACTGAATCCTCTACATAATTTCAATGATGAGCGACCGCTATTCTGCCCCACAAAGTGACGCAAACCTTCGAAGCAAAGTCCATAAAAAGAAACCCGAATGATCGGCACTGTTAAAGTGCTCTCTTTCGGGTTTCTTTTACATCTTATTCAGGAATCAATGCCAGATGATAGCTTCCGGTCTGATAAACAGATGGCGTCATGCTGGTCACATGGTATCCGCCGGTCGTCCAGTCATCGACCTGATCGTGGTACCATCGGCTCAGCACATGCCCCGACTGACCGGGACCGACCACATTAAACGATTTCAGCGGATCCGCAAGGTCAATCACTGTACGCCATGCGCCTCCGTGATTCACTTCTCCGGTCGTTTTATCCCAACCCGCCGCACCAACGGTAACGCGACTGCCGCCCATTGCGACTGGCTTCGCGTTAAATATCAGATCCAGTGGTTTTACGGAGCCAAGCGGATGTGCGAAATCTACCTGATGGAACTTGCCCCATTGCCATTTTGTCAGCTGTTTGCCTTGTAAGCTGACCGCTTGATCGACAGCAAGCTGCAGCGCCTTCATCGCCACCTGTTCAAGACCGCCTTTGCCGTCAATCCAAGGCTCTTTCTGTCCTTTCAGCGATTTGCGGATCAACTCATCCTTCACAATCGCTTTATCTTCAAATAGCTTCATCAAGTCATCGGAAAGCTCTGGCTTGAACACCACATCGTCAAAACGCTGCATCCACAGCTCATACACCAGCGGTGCCGCTTGCTCTGGATCATTGAACTTATTCCAATTCTGCAGCAGCTGGATCGACTCCCGATCAATCGGACGCAGTGCGGCACTGTCCTTCACCTTGGCGATCAGACCGCTGAGAAACTCCTCCGCTTGCAGATTTTTGCGGTCGAACTGCAGCTTCTGCAGATCCTCCGGCGTTAGCACTTGCTTGCTTTCGAGCACCTGTTGGATACGCGCCTCGCGATACGGCTGTGCCCAGCTATCCGTGATATGGTACGGGTAACTGTCATCTATGACCTTGTTGTTCGCGGTCGCAATGTACCCCTTCGGCGGATTAACGGTTGTTGGAAGCTTATCCCACGGAATATAATCTTCCCATTCATACTCGTCCGTCCAGCCTGGTACTGGAAGTGAACCATTGCCCTTCTTGCGAATTGGAATATTTCCGTTCGCACGGTAAGCAATTGTGCCATCATCCGATGCGAAAACGAAGTTCTGCGCCGGAGCCTTGAAGTACGCCAGATTTGTCTTGAACTCCTCCCAATTGCGAGTCTTGGCAAAACGCTGAACAGCCTCCAGTTCAGTCGTCGGCTCCAGCGCAGTCCATTTCATAGCAAGCGCTGTGCCCTGTTGTTGATCCTTTGCAAATTCGGAAATGATCGGCCCATGCCGCGTTACGAGGACTTCATAAGGCACAGAAGGTTGTCCTTTAATCTTAATCTCCTCGTTATATACTTTCGCCGCTTCCCACTTGCCCATATACTCGAACTCATGTGGATTGCTCGGATTCCTTTTCTCAATGTAAAGATCCTGCACATCAGGTCCGAGATTCGTTACTCCCCAGGCAATATGCTGATTGTGCCCAAGAATAATGCCCGGAACACCTGCGAAAATTACACCGCTCACATCAAGATCCGCAGCATGCAGATGCGTTTCATACCAGATGGATGGCGTGCTTAAGCCCAAATGCGGATCATTCGCCAGCATCGGCTTGCCAGAAGCTGACTTAGCGCCCGACACGACCCAGTTGTTGCTGCCGTTGAACGGATCTGGAATGACCGCAGCCGAAGCTAATGCCGTTAGATCCACCGGATTGTCCATCATAGCCTGAATAATCGTAGCTCCGTCCTTTGGATAGGAGGGGAACAGCGACTGCGCCATATCCGGGGAAACTTGCTGAACAAGCTGATAGCGAAATGCTTGTCCCTGCCAATGTCCGCCCAGATCGTAAGCCATATATTTACCAATGGTCAACGAATCGACTGGCAACCATTCCGTCGGCTCGTAGCCTAGAATCTTGAACTCAATCGGCAGCGATCCTTTTTCCTTAGCTTGGCGGATATAATTGTTCACGCCTTGAGCATACCAATCCATTACCTTCTTAGACTCTTCGGAATACACATTCAGCGAATCTTCTGCCGCTCGGCGCAGTCCGAACGCTCGGAAAAACTTATCGCGATCGATCGCCTTTTCACCAACAACTTCACTCAATTGTCCGGACGCCTGACGTCGGCTCAAGTCCATCTGGAACATCCGATCCTGCGCCGTCACGTAGCCCTGTGCCATGTACAAATCATGCTCGCTCTGAGCCTCAATGTGCGGCACCCCCGAGGCGTCCCGCCAAACAGAGACGGGCTTTTCCAACCCCCTAATCTTTAACTCCCCTGTACTGACCGGTAAGCTTTTGTTCACCAGCCAATACAGAAAACCGCTTGCACAAGCAACCAATAAAACGATAATTAAAACAATGCTGCCTAGTACCCGTGGCCAACGCTTTCTTCGCTCTTTTCTTTGTGAAAAAGTGACGACTCCCGATTTATACATGTCAGTCTCCCTCAGATGTTTTATAGACTTATTTGTTTTGCTTTTTCGGCAAAGGTCACATAGTCCGTTTTCCCGCTTCCAAGAAGAGGCACGGAATGCGTATAAGCCATTTTAGCTGGAATCAGAAGAGCTGAGCGCTTTTGCTGAATAATGTATTTTCGAAGTACCTTTTCATCGGTATCTTCTTTTGTCGTGTATAAAATGACATGCTCTCCTTTTTTCTCTGCGGGCACGCTGACCGCGTAAAAGCCTGTATGACTAAAGCATTCCATCGCCAGCTTCTCAACTAGATTCAGCGAAACCATCTCGCCTCCAATTTTCGCAAAGCGCTTCAGTCTTGAATGAATACTTATAAAACCGTCTTCGTCTACGGAAGCTATGTCACCGCAATCATGCCATTCGTCAAGTGGTACATAACCTTTTCCATGGATGAGATACCCTTTCATGACATTGGGACCTTTCACATGAAGGTTGCCTCCCATTGTTATACCTTCAACCGGTACAATCTTAAACTCGACTCCCGGCACAAAACGTCCAACTGTTCCTTTTCGAATAGCCTCGGGCGTATTGAGCGATAAAATCGGCGATGTCTCTGTAACGCCATACCCTTCTAGGATCGTAATGCCGAAACGATTGTGCCATAGCCCAGCAACTTCTTCTTTAAGCTTCTCTCCTCCGGCAATCACATAACGCATACTTGAAAAATCTTGATCACCTGCGTATGTAGCATACCCCTCCAAAAACGTGGAAGTTCCGCACATGATCGTCGATTTCGTTCTGCGGACCATTTGAGGAATTTCTTTGTAGTGTAGCGGACTTGGATACAAATATAGCGGTAATCCGTTTAACACCGGCAGGATGACCAGCATTAAACCGAAACAATGAAACATGGGTAAAGAATTGAACACTTTGTCCTGGCTGTTAATATCCAGCACAGCAAGTGCCTGCTTAGCATTAATAAACAGGTTGTCATGACTGAGCACAACGCCCTTCGGTTTGCTTTCGGTTCCTGAAGTAAACTGGATGATCTCGTTGACCTCACAATAGGCTTTTTTCCCAGTTACATACAGCAACAAGCCCTTCAGTTTATCACCAAACGTAATTTCCTTCTGAATATCCTCCAAATACAGAATACGATACCCTGTTGAAAGGTGGTCAATTACGCCATGAAGATTGCCTTTCTCTATAAATAGCCTGGAGGTTAAAATGGTTTTTATGGAAGCGGTTTCACAACAATCATTTAGCGATTCAGCTCCCATTGAAAAATTGAGCATGGCTGGTGTTTTCCCGATCCGAAACAACGAAAAAATCGTAACAATGTTCCCGATCGCATTCGGCAAAAAGACGCCAATGTGTTGCTCTTTTGCCAAAACCGATTTTAATTTGATACTTAACACATTAATAGATAGAATTAATTTTTTATACGAAATGGAAGCGTTGATATCTTCTACTATTTTCGTGTTAGCCCCCACTTTATTAGAAATTTCAATAAGTTCGTTGTAAAGATTTACGTTAGATTTCGATTGTAAGGAACGAATGAAATTAGCCTCAATCGTTTTTTGTGTATTAAATGGATTGTGTCGGTCATCGTATGTCATGAAATAGGCCTTCCTCTCGTAAACTAGCATCTATTAGTATAGCATAACCGACACTTTCTGACAGTACGTTAACTCTAAAAAGCCCTGATTTCTCAGGGCTTTACGATCAACTTATACTTAATCCTTATACGGATCAAACTCATCCGCCCCAGCCATACAAACACCGATTGGCTTCAACACATGCAGAACCTCTATCGTCTCCTCATGCGCGCCCAGCACATCTTCCAGCTTCCGATAGACAAAGGGACTTTCGTCCGTACCTGCTCCACGGAGCTCAACACCGTAATCGTTGACCGCGTCCATCATGCGATCTGTTGATATTTGTCCGCCGCTACGGGTGCGGGTTTTCCAGTTCATTTTGCCTGCTGCCTGCGTCCGACTCATAACCCTGCCTGCACCATGCACGGTGCTGTAGAAAGCATCCCTGTTCTCCTCGGTATCTTTCCCTCTGACAATCACGGAGATATCACACATGCTGCCCCCGATAAAGCCCAATTGCCCAGGTGCAGAAGGCGTAGCCCCTTTACGGACCACTACGGTCTCCTGACCATTATGAACCTCTTTCCATGCAAAATTGTGGTGATTATGCACCGCGAAATCCGCTTCTGCTCCTAAAGTAGCAAGTACCTGCTCCATCACATAATCTCGCCCCGCATAGGCATACCGCCCTGCCAGCTTCATGGCTCTGTAGTACATGTCTCCCAGTTCGCTCGACAAATCTAAAAGAATCGGCGGTTGATCCATCTTCTCACCTGGTGCGTTGCCCAGAAATTCGCGACCGGCCGACAGATTGATGAAACCGCTCGCTGTCTTATGGCCAAAACCGCGGCTGCCAAAATGATTCGCCACCCACACTCGGCCCGTGCTCACTTCCTCAAACACATCCACGAAATGATTCCCGCTGCCTACGGTTCCAAGCTGATCACGCGCTAGCGCCTTTAATTTGTCATGCTCTTGTTTACCAATTGTTTTATACACATCCCAATCTGGGTCATCGAACAACGCATGATCAACCTTCTCGTTGTTTACACGCCCGATACCGAAGGAAATTTTACGTGCAATTTGATCCATCATGCCTACCATGCGAGGCTTAATATCCGTCGCCATTAAGTCTGTTCTAACGGCTTTATTCCCGCAAGCGATATCATAGCCTACGCCTGATGGGGATAATTGACCATCGTATACGACAACCCCGCCTATCGGCTGGCTATACCCTTTATGATGATCAGCCATTAAAAGCGTTTGAACGACTCTTCCTGTTTCTGAACATGTTTTCGCTTGTGACAAAGCGCCTTCATCTGGTTGCCCCCAGACACGTACGCCGTCTATATTTTGATAGGCCATGTAGTTCAGCTCCTGTATTTGAAAATTGTAAACCCTATCCCCATACTTCCCTCAATGCCGAGCGAAACAAATCGTCTAGCTGCCGATCCTGACCACCTTCACCAACCTGCATGGTGGATGCGGTTCGATCATAGTAGGCTATTCTCGCCTCTAAAAACTCGTTAATTGGATTGATTCTTGGCTCATAATCCATCTCGTCACCTGCTATTTTACGAGCAAGCAGCTCTTGAATAGCCGCCTTCAGCGGACTGCCTTCTGGTACTAAACGGTCGACAAGATCTTGAAACTCGATGGGTGGCATTGTGTTATTTCGCTCAATCCATTCACAGGCCAAGATCGGACGCAGGACATAGAAATACTTTTTGATTTTGACATGATCACCTTGCAAGTATTCCCGATAATTCCCTTTTGCCATGTGCAGATAGTGATGCATACAAGATTTTGGCGAAAAGGTGAGTGGCGAAATGCGACGGATTTGATCGGCAATCGTGAAATTCTCCATATAAAGTATGGGAGACTGTAACCACTCTAGTAAAGGCGGATTCGACTTACGAAACAAATTCAAGGCCTTCTTCAAGTCCCATCCATTGATATCCAGCAAATCACTGATCGGTCGCTCGATGACATCGCGCTTCTCAAAAATCGATAGATACCAATCCACAGGCCTGATGTATATAAATCTTACATCGTAATCGCTATCTTTGGACGGGAAGCCCCATGCTCGACTGCCTGATTCACAAGCATACAAGATGCCTATGCCTTCTTCCTTCTCGATCCGTTTCAATTCTTCTAGGATTTGTTGTTGTACATCGGACATGCGGTTCTTCCTCCTTTGTTCATGTATAAGTTCAACCCTCTAACTCTATCGCTGCTACCCGCTCCACCAGTGTTGAATACCCTTGCACCGACTGCGCAATGTAAGCAAGCACGGTATCACTCCACCCGTAAATGTAAAAGGTTTGCGGATCCTGAACGGGAACCATCGCATGCCGGTAAGGCGCTATATCGACGACGAAGGCTTTCACATCACGGTTCACCTTCGTACGATATCTTCTCAACTCCTCGTAGAAGGAACTGCCGCTGTTCTGCTGCTCATCCGTGATGATGATGATTTGATCTACTTTCTTGCGCTCTTGGATAAGCTTTCTTACCGGTGCCCCAGTATCCGTTCCGCCGCGAGCGTGAATCTGTGCCGCCTGCGTGAGGATACTATCCTTACGAGAGGGTTTTGCATCCACGACATCTGTATCGAATAGCCAGAATAGGGAGTTTCCTTGCGTCTTTTTGTACAGGGCCAAGGCAAATACTGAACCAATTTCTAGATACTGACCGTTCATCGAGCCCGAGATATCTAAGAAAATAGCAGTACGATCCCCAAGCTCCGGCAGATTGTCAAAAGTAAGATCCGTCGCTTCACGCAAAGCATCTCGCAAGTCCGAGTGCTCCACTTGGCGGAACGCGGTTGCTAACCGGAATGGCATGCTTTTGGCTTTACGTAACGCCTGCTTGTCAGTGATGCGATGAATGACATAATCCAGATTTTGTTTATTATCTAAAACCCCAGCCCGCAGCAATGCGTTCATATGACGAAGCAGCGCAAATGTCGGCATCTGATAGAGCAGCGCTTCCCAAACTGCCTTTGATGGCTTGATGACACCTGTCACGGTTTCATACGGCAGTTTTCCACGCTCAATCCATGCGATCTGATCTATCTCGGTTGTGGAAAGCTTCAACTTCTCCAGCGCTTCCACTTGCGGAAGCAAGGAAAGGTTCGCCTCTTGTCCCCGCAAATAACGGAACAACGCTTGCTGTTTCAAATCCTCTGGCTTCGGATGTGCAGTAGCGATCGCATCTCCTAGACTATACCCTCTACCGTGCCCGTTATACTTAATCGCCCAATATTCAGATACGCCCGCTAAGAAGCGGTTCACCTGCCGTTTCACAGCACGGCCGCCTTCTCCTCGTCCAAGCCCATTCAGAATCATTAGAATGTCCGACAAATCAGATGGAATACGGATGACCTGTAGAAAGATTAAGGCGAACAAGTCTGGACGGTATTGTGACAAAATCGCAAGACCGAACAACGGCTGCAACCGCATGAAGCCTTCATTTCGAGCAAAAACAATCGCTTTGGCCATAAACGTCGGATTCGCATTCGCCATCTCGTGATGAAGCTGCGCTGCCTCGGTTAATAACTCATTTTGATCCGCATAAAACGTATTGCTCATTGTATTGGTTAGAAGTGTCTGTAGATACTGCTCTTCCACAGATCGCGCGAATGCTGGAAAGTTGTCATGGTTAACCGTATTCGGTCTAAGCGACCCGAACAGCTTTTTAGCTATGCTCATGTTCAAAAACCTCCTTAATTAAAAACTGGTGAGGAAAAGGCGAGATAGGTAGTCTGCAGGAGTCGAACCTGCCATATTGCCCGGGTAATACTATTCGTCGATTTAGCTCGAAGTAACCCATCTCAGCGCCTCACCAATTATACTTTTGTGTAAAATCATCGAGGAAATGTGTCGGAAAGGCACATGCTGCTCTACCACTGAGCTATTCCTCTACAATAGAGGAAGTTGGATTCGAACCAACGACCTGCCGATTAGGAGTCGAAGTAACCCTTCCAGGCGCCTCGATGATTGTTATCTCCAACACGTTATCGTGTCGGCCTTATGTACCTATCTTCGCTCATTTCCATCCAATCGAACATGGTAAAAGTATTACGACAACAGAGAAAGTTTCCCATTTCGCCCAAATCCATCCCCTGTTACAATGAAGTTAGATGTAGATTGAACGGAGGATTGTGGTGGCTAAGGAAAGCTTTGATAAAGAAATCCAGTTCCTACGCATGCTCGTGCTAACGAGTGGTGCCTACAACAGACAGCAATTCTCAGAGAGACTGGGCATTTCTATCCATACTTTTGACAAGACCATTCGACGGTTAAAAGAGATCGCAAGCTCCTCATATCAACACTTACCGCAGGAGGAGCGAAAAGAGTTCGCCGAAACGATTCGCTTCAGCTATTACGAGTCCACCGATCCGATGCTGCTATTCTTATTTCGAGCCAAATCTCTGAAGGAATCGGAATCTCAGAGGATCTCGTTGCTTTTAGCCGCGATGAACGAACAAGCTTTGACAGCCATGGAGCTGTTAGACATCATCTGTAGCAGTCAGTCTGCCGATTTATCTCTGCCAGATGAGAAAACAATTCGTTCTGACCTCAAATATTTGGAAGAAGTTGGTGTCATTACAAGAAAGGCGGGTGCTCGTCCATATCGCTACCGCATCCAAAATGATTTGATCCATGGACTGTCGGACGAGGAACTTTATGATCTCTATGATTTCGTGGATGTCATGGCGAACACACAGGTACCTTCTGTTCAAGGATATTTGCTGCGCGATGGCTTGAAGAAGCATCTTACTCGCCAACAAGCCGAGAAGCAGGCCATTGAGCCTTTTTTATATAAGTATCACTATTATTCCCGAATCTTAGATGAAGCGCATTTGTTCACGATCCTCACTGCCATCCGCAGCCTTCGTAAGATTCGATTCTTATATTTTTCACCAAAGTCCGAAAGAAGCTACGCCTCCAAGAACACTAACCCGTTATTCGAACGGGATACCAACGGTAAGATGGAGAAAACGCTCCCCATCAAAGTGGTCTACGATCACCAGTACGGACGATGGTATCTACTCGCAAGTGGCAGAGAGGGGATTCGGAAATATCGTTTGGAAGGAATTACACAGATTGAAGAAGATGAACCCGTGCCCGAGGATGTGTTTGCGAACAGGACGAACGAGCTTATGGAGAAAATTCGCTATAGCTGGCTGATTGACACCGGGCAACCTGTGATGGTTCGTGCCCGATTTTACAATCCAGAAGGTTCTGCGCCTAACTTTGTTAGGGAGCGCGTATTGCTGCAAGGCCAATGGGGACAAATCGTGGATGAAGACGAGCATTCTTTCATCTATGAGATCACGGTTAACGGGACGACTGAAATTAAGCCGTGGCTGCGCAGCTTCGGGTCTAGCTGTGAGGTACTTGCACCTAATCAGTTCCGCAGAGAAATGATCGCTGAATGGAAGGAGATTCAAGCTTACTATGAATCTGTTTGAGAAGATTTTTAACTATCAGATTATTTCCCGTCTTGAGGACTCGGGTACGTTCATGGTCACCTCGCACGAAAGAGCCTGGCTGAAAACGATGCTCGGGCATCATGCGGCAGTTGAGGCTTTCACTCCTGATACGTTGAGCAAGCTGCGCGCTATCCTAGGGCAAGATCGAGTCATGGATACCTCTGACCATCTCATTGAAAAAGCCCGCAGCAGGGAGAAACAGGTCTATCACCCGCTTCTGCGTTCTTTACGAAGGCTTATAACTGAGAAAAGTGGAATCCGTTTATCTTACGAGATCAAAGGTGGACGCATTCATTCGGACCAGTCAGGGCTGCCCTATAAATTAGAATATTCCATGGTCAAAAGAGAATGGTATCTACTCTGGTTCCACCTTCGGCTACACACATTCATGCGTACCAAATTGGATAAGATTGCTTCCGTCACTGCAGAGGCATTGCAAACTATTGAAGCAGAAAGCATCCTTGTAAAAATTAAGATGGCCCTCGACGCTCGGAGAAGCGAAGTTCTCCTTGAAGTGGTTCGTGATTACAATAGAGAGTTGTCGCGTATCCTATACGCACTCTCCAGCTTCGAAAAAGACGTTGAATTCGATTCGGAGCATGATCTGTACCGCGTGCGGGTCATCTTGTTTGGCGACGAAGTAGAGTATCTCCTCTCCAAGATCCGTTTTCTAGGGAAACGTGTTCGGGTTATTGAGGGGGATTTTTTGAAAATGCGTATGTTGGAGACGTCGACGAAGGCGTTGGCACGGTATGGGGTGAGTATGGTTGGTGAGGAAGAGGAGGGAGCTATATAAAACCTACGGATGAACGGAATAACAGAAATAGAAACAAGATCGGTAGAACGAAGACGCATATTTGGATTGCAATTGCGGGAGCAGTGTTTATTCTTGCAGGAGGGCTATTCTTAATGTGGCTCTCAATTAAACATTTTTTAACCCAAATTTGTGAGATCACGCATTGTTAATTATTTGCTTGAAATAAATCGATCTACTGGCTCACCGAATCCGAAAAGGCTTAATGGAACCATTTAAAATCGGTCCATATTTTCTTCATAGGTTGATTTCCCTTTCATTAGCTCTTATATAAAAAAGAGCCGCTTCAGTGCAGCTCCTGCGCTATAGTTCCTCGTTAGCTATAACCGTATCGGAGTTTTGGAAAACCCAATCCCTTATCTGTGATGCAATAAAACTTACCTCAGCTTTTGTTGTATCAATAGTAGGCATCGGTGGATTTATCCCAAGGCATCATAGTTCCACACAGGATAGTCATTCGTCCACTTTGTGCAATATTTCGCGCAACGCGTAACCAAATATTACGCATTTTCTCCCAATCATGCCCAATAAACTCAATGATATTGTCTGGGTCAAATATATCAAAATCAGGCATTTTTCTGCGTAATTCGTTAAGCACATATGTTTTTCCTGACCCACTTGCACCCGTTACAATAAATAATGGCAACCTACTTTCCAACTGTTAGCCCCTCCTCAAAGTTCTGCGTTAGCGTAAAGAATGGAACTCATAAAGTACCTCCTCGTTTTGATTTACAAAACGTATCCATTCTGCTTGGTACAATTGGCTGCATTCAATTACAAAACAGAAGCCAAGACTAAGCACCAGGGCTTTCAAAGATAACATTCGGATGAATATTGCACGAACGCCGAAATAAATCATAGCCGCCCAGAGAGCGTCACCGAACTGGTTCACCACAAATTCGGGCAGCGCGGAGGTATTCATCCTCGAACCGATCCCAAGCATTATACATACCAATGCTGCTAGAAGGTACTTCCCTCTTGTTCTCACAAATTCCCTTCCAATCAAAAATATTTTTATTCAACTCTGAAATGATATTTTTTATTGAAGTTACTATCTCCAAAAAACAACAAGAATGTTCGCAAAAAAGACCTCCCGTTTGTAGGTGAATGAGTTATTTATTTTTCATATGTACGAAGTCGTAGTTCAAAAAAATACTGTACAATTGGATGCTTTAACTTCATCTTCTCGGTCATGTTTAAAATTCGTTTTTTTCCAACTCGTCTGTCAACCAAAGCTAGAATATTCAATAAGATATCATTGCTCTCTATGCTTTCCTCTATAGAAATGGATAAAAACTTGTTTGCTATAACGATAAAATTTGATTTACTTAATGATGACTGTGCTGACAAAAGCTCCTTTGCATATTCCGATATTTTTCTACTTCTTGCTATTACTTTTAAACGATCCTCCGGAACACTCCCTTTGGTTTCTTTCCTGACCGCTTCGATTTCTTCATTGTTAATTGGAATCTGGATATCTGAATCATTCTTAATTTCCAACTCTGTCTGATACCATCTGATTAAGGTATTACTCATATTGAGTACGTTCTTTTTATCTACCGCAATATAACAAAGTCCTGTTTTATCTGGTAAATAGCGATAGCTGGTTGAAAGGTATTCGACCCTTCCATATAGCGCAGGACTGAGAAAACTCTCTAGATGTTGTTTCAATTTACTCCAGGCCATTTCGTCCTCCATGTTTTATATTATAAAACAACCTTAAACCCAATCCTCCCTTCTCTGAACATACGACAAGAACTTCGATACAATCAATAAAAAAAGCCGCGTACTATGCGACTTTCGTTGTACCTACTGGTTTATCGCAAAAAGAAAAATCTCAGATAAGCCTCAAGAGAATCTTAAATTGGCTAAACGCTCTTCCAAAATCACACGCAGTTCATCAGGAATCCGCTCAAACTCGACCCCTTTCCCCAAAAACAAAAGCCAATCCGCGTAATACGCCAGCGCCTCAACATCGGTCACATCCAACTGAACATTGAAAGTCCCGCTCGACTGAAACATCCCAGTTAAGGACAAAATTATTCCAGGTGGGTGCATACGCTTAAAGCGCTGAATCCCAATTGTATCAAGTTTCACAACAAGGTTAGATTCACGTGCACGAAGCAGTTTCTTGTTTAAAATCTCTTGTTTAGACAACTTCATCTCCTGCTCAGAAATTGCCGAATCCCGCAGCATCTCAACAGGCAAATAACGAAACTCATCCGTATCAAAATCATAAACCTCGACCAGCCACTGAGCGTTCGAGTTAAATATATGCAGCAAAAAAACGTCCAGCAACATCGGCCAACCAAGACTCAGCTCATAAGTCACGCGTAAATGTTTATCCCTCACAGCAAGCGAAATCAGCTGGTTTAGCTCCGCAGGTGCCGTATCATCGAGCTCCAAAAGATTCGGATTGGCGGGATTTGTATTTTCGAAAAGCAAGATATTATTCAGCTCGATCAGCTCGTCTTGCTGGGTTTGCGATGCGATGCCGATAAGTTTTTCAGTGATTGAGCGGCGATTTTGCAGATAAGGTAGCTGCGAATTTTTCGAGGCGATAAAGCTGATAAATATCGCCTTCAGCTCATCTGGCGTGAAGCGGGCGGCGGGCAAATATTGATTTTGCAGGACATTGTATCCACCACCGCGCCCAAGCTCGGACGTCAGCGGAAAACCCATTGCTTGAATCTCGTTTATGTCGCGTATCGCCGTCGCGCGGGAAATCTTAAACTCTCGTTGAATCTCGGCAATCGTAAAATGCGCGCGGTTATTAATGTAACGCATGATCAGGTTCACTCGTTCTGTTTTCTTCATGATTTTATTATATCAAAAATGTAGCATAAAATGTCTGCATCGACGGATTTACATTTCCGCTTTCCAATAAAGAGTATCAATTTTTGATACATTTGGCGAATAGAATCAGTCTTGTAAAGATTAAATCCCACAAAGGAGAGAACAAAATGTCTAATTACTCCATCAAAACAATCTCAGAAAACTACAAAATGACTGCTTTCGGTGTTTCATTTGACGACTACAACGACTGGGCAGGTAATGCAGCAAAAACTGCAGCGAAAAAAGCTGAAATCACTGAAAACGGCAAGCTTGCTAAACTTCTCGCACTCGCTGACGGGCAAGAATATCAAATCAATTACAACCTCGACCACAAGCCTTGGCGCGGCTTCGGCGTAATGGGTGAGTTCAACGTGGAAGGCGCGGTCGTCCTCGATTTCCTCGCTGGCGATTACCTCGTCGTGCCTGGGACAGGCGCTGACAAAGACCGCCTTGCTGACGAAATCACAGGCAAAGTTTTCGGCGGCCTTATCCAAGAAATCACAGAATACAAATACGTTGGCCCTGGTAACTCAACGTTCGTTAAAGCAAATGAAACAGGTGAATTCTACGGCGAAATGTGGCTTCGTGTAAATAAAGTCGAAAAAAACAAATAGAGCCTGACCTCCCAGAAGTTATACCGATAAAAGGAGCACGCACATGACAGTTTACACACTTGAACACAAAAAATCATTCACATTGACCGCTTATGGTTTTTCAATCCAGTCGAATTTTCAAGACATGCCAGCTTTGCAAAAAGAAAAGACCGAATTTTGGGACAAACTAAAGGCTGACGGGCGTTTTAATAAGCTCAAAGGCGCTGCAAAAGATGATCGCGAATGGTCAGTCAATGAGGTTTATCAAGGAAAACCGTGGAATTATTTCGCGGTAGAAGCTGGCAAATCAGTGGCTGACGCAACGCGCATCATCGAGTTTCCAGAGAGCGAGTACATCGTGGTCGCAGGGAATGGCGACAAGGAAACTTTGTTTGATAAGCTGACTTACCGTGCTTTTGGCGAAGTCTTGAGCCAAATCACTGATTATGCTTACATTGGTGGTCCAAATGCGACTTATCGCAAAGATAACGGCGACGGCACTTTCTACGGCGAATTTTGGGTGCCTGTGGTTAAAAAATAAGGGAATTCGGAAGACATGTCATGAAAAATACAACAAGAAGATCTCCACAAATGAAAAAGAACCTTGATAAATGATAAATCAAGGTTCTTTTTTGTGTTAAATCGATGGGCCCCAATCATGCTCTGTTCGTTCTTTGACCAAGCTTTCAAATGGTAGATCCTAACAAAAAGAGCCCCGCGGGAGCTTTCCCAGCGAGGCTTCTATTATCGAGCTGCTAAGGTATTTAACTTATCCGACACTCCTCTCTCCTCCAACAGACATAACAACGTATCAAATAAACAAATTGTCTGTGGTTATACTAAAATTAGCCTTAGGAGGCGATTCATTATGATACGAGTACTCAATGTGGATGGCCAAAAACTAACCCCATGTTTACTTCACCGGGCTTGGAGGGAAGTTAATCGAGCCCGTGCAGTCTGGATTGACGAGCAGACAATCCAATTACTTTACAACCCATTTTTATTTCGAGACTATCGAAAAGCTGCATTAAAACGGGATCATTACACTTGTTTGTGGTGTGGACGTCCCGCAACGACTGTAGATCATATTGTCCCTTCAAGCAAAGGAGGCTCAGATCTTCCCCAAAACTTACTCGCTTCTTGCATTGAATGCAACACGAAACGAGGAAACCGTTCAGCATTCTCATATCTTTTTGAAAAAGTATTTTCCGTGCCGAATTCTATCAAGCTCTGTTACCGCATCATTAAAGCTAAACATAACCATCGTCGAGCCAATTGATGTAAGTACTCTTCACCGCCTTGAGGCGGTTTTTAACTTTATAGACCGTCCATTAGACATAGTTGTTTCCTAATTGGGGAAGCAGAGGAGATAATGCGGTTATATGCAGGTTGCCGTTTCTTCATGTTTATTTAGATAACCCTTCGATAATTACTCCCTGAATCATATTTCACCTCATCAGCTTGTTTCCGTGTTTGCAAATCCCCCCATATCAAGACGCGTATAATCACCAATAGTTGCGCTAAACTGCCCCTACTTCAACAGACAACGGCAGCCGATCGTTTGCCGACTGCCGTCATGTCATGATTAAACTAAAGTTCTGCGTTAGCTCAATCTGCTCCGTTTATGGGCTGACCGTAAACCACGTGGAAATGGAGATGTTTCGAATCTTGATATTTCCCAAGATTCGTTATTACTCTACAAGCTCCATATTCGGATACCACTCTGGAAGCTACCTTTTTGACAACAATTACTTTCACTACAGGAGTTCGGTTACTTAAAACCTCATCACAATAAAAATCTCCAGACATGTCTCATCACCCTCTACCTATAAAATTACAAAAGCCGATGATCCACTATATTTTGTAGTGGATCATCGGCTTTTTATTGAATACTTTGTCAAGAGTCCCATACCATAAAGACGAGAAAATATAGTCCTTCAGTCGAAACCAGCTGGGAATAACTCTTTAAATATGATTATATTCATCAATTGATTGGTGACTTGTAACTTCCGAATCCTCATCAAGAGCTTCTATTCCCCAATTGAGCTGTTGAGCATATTCGCGAATCAAATCGTAATCCTCTTTATTGTCATTCAATGATCCCGTTTCAGTTTTTGACTCTTGTTTCATCCTACCCACTCCTTCCTGATGAAGATAGAATTTCCTACAATACATAATACGATGCGTGGCTAATTACAATACCTAAAAAATTTGTGCCAAGCATTCTCTCAGCTCATTACTGTTGATAAGCAAATCTGCCCGATAACTGAACAGGCTGCCAATTATTCTGGCAGCCTGTTGATCATTGTGCTATCGTTACCCGTTAGCTTAATGACTGTTTGGTTCCTTCGTCTTTACTTTCTCTTCATCTTGCCTTTGGACCATATCAGCATGGATCTTTCTAAGCTCTTCAAGGCTTTCGCCTACGTCCTTGGCTACCTCTTCCACTTGCTTTGCAGCCTTGATCTGATTGAAGTCTAAGCCGGATACATTTTCACGATCAATATACTTGATCTCCCTATACATCAAATACCCGATAGTACCGATTATGATGAACATAACAAGGGCTGCATATATTCCAATCATTATCATTCACCCCATACACGAAACATGCTCATATAATGCCCTCTACATACACTTAGGATACGTGGTGCAGGGTTATGTGCTGTTGCTTGCATAACTGCCCGTTAGCTGAGAAGGCTGCCGATCAATTAATTTCGGCAGCCTTCTCCTAATGTTTATTTAGCTATATTTCCTCATTAGCACTAGAATAACTAACCACTTAAATTAATTACCGACTAAAACCAATCCAAGAATTACTCAAGAATCCTTATAGCCAAAGTACAAGCTAATTTTTCAAATCCCAGCGATTTAGCAATAGCTACTGACGAACTATTGGACATTAAAGTTTGATAATGCATCGTGAAACCATCTTCTAACCCTTTCCTAGTTAAAGCACTTACAACTGCTTTGGCGTTTCCTTTACCTCGAAAATCTGGGTGACTTAAAATACCTACGCTAAGAAAACCAGATTCCTCTACTCTCCAAGAACCTGCTGCTACAATTCTTTCATCAGATATCCTTGCTAGTATTGGTTGTCTATTGATTTCCATGGAGCTATGCTCCCACTCTGTTTCAGAGCAAGATTTACGCAAATCATTAAGTAGAGATAGTTGATCTGAAGTTACAAGTTCTACAACTTCAATGGAAGATGCTTCAAGAAATGAAGCCCTATCAATGTATCCCTGAAATGCAGGACCAATAACCTTGTATTTACCTATATCAATTGACTTTACAAGAAAATTCGCATCAAAAGTTTCCATTGGATGTCTACCACTGATGGCCCTTTTTATATATGAGGTATACTTAGTGGGAGACGATATAATGCTTGTCGTTCCATTAAAAAAGCAATAAATACCATTATATCCTTGCAAAGTCTTGGAGTGTTCACGGACTATGACGTTCGGAATAGTCATTGATGAAATATCACAATCAAATCGCTCTGCCCAATCCTTATATACTTTAAATCTGGTTTCTTCATCCAACTAACACACCCCCATCTGCTATTTACCCCACACTTCTTCCTTTAATCACTCCAAACAAAGCAATAGCTGTCCAAATGCACAAGAATAAAAATGAACCCAAGATAATATAATGATGTGTTTTGGCACTTCCATCAACTCCACAAATTGTATTATTTATACATACGCAATGAAGTGTTCATTATTGCACAATTAAACAAATCTGCCCGTTAGTTGAGCAAAGGGCTGCCACGCGGCAGCCCTTTGGTTAATTAAGCTATAGTTCTCCGTTAGCGTAACGGAAATTCAATTTTCAACTGAATGCACCTACGTCAAAAGAACTTGATCCGGACATTGAGCTTGTCATCCGACAGGAACTGTAATGAAAAAACAAAAGCAAAAATGACTACCATTTATATCGGTGCTTCTTCACGATTTAAGGAAATTCTCGTGCCAGAACGTATACTTATTTAATCTAAAAAAGTAACGTTAATATGGCGTATTTCCTAATATGCAACTACTAACTTCTCATATTGCTCAATTACTCGTACTGTATCCACTTTTAGCTTCTGATATAAAGAGATGTATCTATCCAATTCGTGGCTAATTGCAACAACATTTTCATTTGTAAGACTGCCTTGTACTAATGCTTCTTGAACCATTTGAAGACGCACTGTTTCGATTTTTTCTAAGAGGAATTGCTCCATTTCACGTATCTCCGTTTCTGTTCAATAAGTCGACTAAGATATTATAAAACAGACAGATACAATAAGGTTGTTACTATTTGTCGAATATCTAAAATAATATTTCAAAAAAATCGTTTCCTCTTGATTTTATGTTTCAAACTATTTTGTCATATCGCTAATAACCTCAATTCTTTCCACAACCCATTTTGAGGTATTAGTAATTATTACTCAGCATGTGCGCGCGAAATTTTGCCGTTCAAAGGTTATGTCGGCTCGGTACTCGTATTGATCGATATTGTCCCAATGTTCTATTTTACGAACGCAGATATTGAAGTTCCAATACAATTCTATTACCTAATACTGCACGAAAGCACAATAGGCTACCGAGCAAATCTTCGGTAGCCTCCTTAGATATGAATGTTGAACTAATGTTCTCCGTTAGCGTAATGGGTTGCCCCTTCAATGAAAGCATCCATATCACCACTCGAATAATTTTCTTGATATTGGAAAATCTAATCTCGATGAAAGGAGGTACATCCATGGTTGAGTACACTAACATTCAAGACAACTCCGAAGAAATCATGAAGTGTATTGTTAACTGCGACACCGAGCAAGATCAGAAAAGAAAAGATACAAACCTTTTGAACAGCATTCCGAATGAAGAAGAATATATTGATGAACCATAATACGCTAACCTTCAAAGATGACGGTTATGCTATTGTGTCGAAAGATGAGCACTTGATCACTTTCCTGTTATATCCGATCGGTCAAAATAACGTCTTAAATTGGTGAGCTACATTTCAATTGTAGGCAGCTAGGAGCATAAGACCAATGTTCCTGTCTGCCTCTTACTTATTCAACTATTGTTCCTCGTTAGCTTAATAAGGTCCGTGTATCAGTCTACCTTTTCTAATCAGCTATACAGATTGTTAATCCCTCTTTAACTTTTCCCTCGAATTTTCCAGGGTCCTCATTCTTAATATCATTTAATAACGTAATTTTTTTCTGGACTTGTTTTTTAACATCTATTAATACTGATGCAAATACTACTCTGTATTCATCGTGGTTCAGAATCCTGTAATGAAGAATATCAATCCATTCTCTGCAATTTTCAATGTTATCTGGAATGGAGTTTATCTGGAGCTTCAAGGCATCATACGGTGAAAATTTACATAAATACTCTATTGTATGAATTATCCCCCACATGACTTCTTCGTGTTCAGTATTATCTTCTAAAACATCAATCAATTCACCAATTATTCGATAATTATTTGCTTTATATATTTCTCCTAGCGCTTCCTCAAATAAAATTTCCGCTTTAGTTCTCATAAATCGATTCATTATTCCGTCATTATCCCATGTACACGTTGACTTGAATTATACCACTTATCATTAGCGTAATCTGCCCGTTACTTAAATGAAAACAGAGAGCAGCTGCCGCGGCAAACTGCTCCTTGTTTGTTGTGCTAAATAATTATTTTTCCCTCAAAGGTGAAATATTGTCAAAGTTTAGAGAGTTTTGACGGAGCGGAGTGCACCCGACAAAAAGGCCCGCCAGAAAGCTCTGGCCGGCCTTTTTTGTTTGTTTATACAAGCGGTCTATCAATTAACGTAGCAAAATTGAATTGGTGTCTATGCTCATCATTCTGCGTCGTCATTCCGGTGACGAAGTGCACATGCTTGCCGTTGCCGACAGGAATGGCGGGCCCTGTTCTGATTTTTTTGAGATTATGAAAATGGTCTAAAAAGTCCGTATTCGATAGATCGATTTCATGAATATGGCTTTTGCCGCTCCGAATCACTTGCCCTGTTACACCTGCAAATCGATGATTATGTCTGTCCGCTCCTTCCTCTGCCAGCTTCGTGCTTCCCTCAAATTCATGAACATGCGTCTGCCGTTTTCTCGTCGCCTTTTTTTCCATCCGACAATGTCATCCCCTTGGAGTCAAGTCACTTCAAGAGTAGTTTATTAATTATCGGCAGACGTGGTGTTAGGTCTATAGACCAATTATTGAAGGGCTGTCATCCCATTACTTCGGAACCGAGCTGCGGAAGCCGAGCAAAGCCACGATTAATACTTCAAAAAAAAGAGGTACGTCTGACTGTGCGTCAGCCAGTGACGTTAGTAGAAAAGGCTACCGATCCATTGTTATCGGCAGCCATCATTTATTGTTTATTGAGCTCTCGTTATCCGTTAGGTTAATCATATGCCACCTAGAATAGCCAAGCTTCATCCTTAACTCTAATCTGGTTATCAGATTGCTGTTTAGTCCCACCAAAAATACCATTGGGAAGAATTAATTAGTGTTCCTGCAAGTGAATTTACTGTCCCCACCCCTTGCCAAACTATATCACCACAAAATCCAAATTGTTCCCACGCTAAAGATTCTGATTCTTCTTGTGTTTTAGGTGGGTTTTCAACAAAAAACTCCCATACTTCAGAAGTTACTAAAGCCGGTCTAGCTCCATATTTTTCAAACCAGTATTTGAATATTGCAACTTGCTCTTCGGGCATAGGACAATCATTAAATCCCCCCATCGGAACCCAAGCTGCTACTTCCCAAGGTTTATCCGTAGGAATTTTTACAATCATTATTTTCTTATTAATGCCTTCCTCAAGTGATAGAAAATGGTCTACATGTTCCTTAATAGAAAACTCACCAGTGATAGTATCGTCTTCCTCTGGCATGACTTCATCTAGCTGTCTCTTTAATATTTTTTTTACATCAATTTCCTTTGATTTGGCTATGATTGTTTCTCGATTATCTTTAGAGTATTCTTTAGCCCCATTGCTATCATCAACAATCTCTAACATCATCTCTGAAGGAATAATGATAAGTGGATTATATCCTTCCTTTTTGCCCTCTATGAGGGCTCGACGATACCGTGCCATAATACCTTTAATATCTTTCTCTTTAATAATCCAATAGTCACAACCCAATTTATTAGTTATTTCTTCAATATACTCTTTTCCTATATCTTTCTTGAATAAATCAAATATTCCCACGTTCTTTATCTCCTAATTGGTTATTAAACTCTCGTTACCCGTTAGTTGAATACAAATGTGTAAATTCACTACATTATTTGAGCTTCTTTTTAAACCCTCTATTAGTTTGTGGCGTATATCCTACTGACTCATAGAACATACATGCATCAATCCTATTACTTTCTGTTACAAGTATAACTTGGGTACAATTCTTCTTAGTAGCAATTTCTTCAAGCTTGGATATTAATGCTTTCCCTACGCCTTTTTTCCTATAATTCTTATCAACTATCATGTTTTCAAGAACTAAAAAAGGTTTACAATCACCATATAGTTCCTCGCAAACCACTCCCATAACAGAACCTATTAGCTTTTTATTTTCAATCGCACTTATGAATATGTACGAATTATTTTTTTGCAATTTATTAAACTGCTCCTGCATTGTTTCAATACAAGATTCTTCGTCCCAAAATTGTTTATATAACTGTGCAAGTTCTGTAATGTCATCTGCAATCATTTCTCTTATAATCATTCATTTTGCCTCCAACCAATACAACACTTTTATTGAATATTCATCTTACACTATCGTTATCCGTTAGCGTAATAACACTTCTGACAAGTTGCCCTACTATCGTAGCCCCTGTTTATTCCGTTTTACGCTGTGATGGTCTTAATTTTATTAATCCTATTGCCATACAAATCATGCTGGCTGCCCAGATAATACCAATCATTCCGATTTTCAAAGAATTTTCTTCTGAAGCCATAGTGCCATCAGTTCCTCTAACTCCTAATAAATCAATCAAACCCCAACATGCCCAACTGAATAAAATAGAGTGCATTAATAACCATCCATATCCAGCTTTTTTGTATTTTACTAGAAGGGTAATAATCACTAGGAATATCAGGCTCATTATAATCACAAACCCTGTTTTTAATAATGGTAAGACTTCAGCTTCCACTGCCATATATATATAACACCTCATTTTTAGTTTGAAGCCTTGAAACCTAACAATTAGACGTTAAAACAATAGTATTTGTTGTGTAATTCTGCCAGTTAGCGTAAAGACGCTGCCAAGCGAATCCCGCGGGCAGCATCTTTGTGCAGATATTCAACTATCGTTACCGTTAGCTTAATGGGTCGCTTCTCGAACTATCCTTCATTCTTTAGTTTCTCAAATTCAATTTCATATTTTTTTAACTTATCTATATTACAAATCGGGCAAAGCATTTTATTATTCTCTATTCCTGTTAATTTCACTTTAAATGAATCACACTTCTTACACTTTGAATAATTTACTGAATGATATGCCTTAAAATATGCACATTTTACTTTCGGTAATTTCAGTGACAATTTTGCAAAGTCCCTAACTGAAAATGTATTGTCAGTCTCAAAGACTTCTAATTTATTTAGTTTTTCAAGTGGAGATAATCCGTGATTGAGCACTTTAGCTTTCATTAATACAAGTTTCTTTAGATTTGTCAGTGAACTTAAAGAATTCAAGTTATCAAAAATTAAAGTCTTTCCTGATGAATCCCAACCAGGTAATGATTCGAGTGATAATTCGGTTAAACTCTCCAAGTTAGTCAGTTCTTCAAGTGAATGAATTTGAGGCAGATGGATTATTCTAAGCTTCTCTAAGTTCTTCAATTCCTTGAGATTATTTAATGTTCCAGTTTCAAATGAAAAAATCTCTAATTCCCGTAGGTCGTTCAGAGTGTTTAGTTTTGAAAAGTCCTTAATTTTACAATTCCATATCTTCAGAGTTTCGATGGATTTGTCTAATAACATTGCATCAAATTCACTCTGTGTTTGTTTAATCAACTCAGCTTTTTTCATTTTATGCACCTCGCACTTGGGCTAGTTCATCTTCGTAAACTCCATTATTCGCCATACCTTAAGGTATTCGCAAAATGACCACGCTATCCTGCCCGTTACGTAAATAGAAAAGGCAGCCGATCGTATACCAGCTGCCGTCATGTCATGATTGAACTATCGTTTCTCGTTAGCGTAATAAACCCTATCTTAATTTTTTGTATCCCAAGAAATATGATTTTTCCAATCATTCCACTCTTCTTTTACTTTTGACAGTAACCACTCACCACCAAAAGTAGTTGTACCTTCATGGGAAACGTATATAATCCAATCCATGTTATTATCAAACCAATAACATTCACTAACCTCAAAATACGGTTCTTCATCCCACATTTCATACTTAAAAAAATCAGAAATTATAAAAGAAGAACGATCTTCCCTTATTTCATATGCTGTCGTTATATTATGTTCTTCAAATATTTCCTTTAATAACTTTAATTTCACTGGTACGTGAATGTATTCTGAATCAAATGCAATTACATCATTTCTCTTACAATCAAATAAGGGATACCAGTACGCTTTATTGATATCCCATACAGTTCTTAATTTGCTTTCTACTTGGACCGTCATTTCTTCAGACAATAAAATTTTCCCCATAGTATCCCCCTTGTGAAATTCAGGTCCCCCTTCTTCATATTACCACAACATTGTTCCACAAAATTGCCCTTTAGTTGAGAAAACGTCAACCAATTATACAGGCTAACGTTTCTTCGTTTTTATTGAGCTATCGTTCTCCGATAGCTTAGTCATAACGGATTCTAAGTGGTACTAAGTTCCAACAACCCAACGCGTAAAATGAGTTACTTTAGCTCTGAGTAGTGGAGATAAATGTTTCTTTAAGGTAGACTACTTCATCAGCAATTCCAGCTACATATTTCACGTTACTAACAGGCAGAATTATTGAAGCTCCTGCCTCCTGGAGTATCTTTAAATATTTTCTGTTATATTCGCTTAATATGTACTCAATGCCATGTGGCTCAATCCATGGTGCACAAAACAATTTCTTCTGGAAAGCAAATCCTATTGCAAGTGTAGCTCTCCATCGTTCGCCACTATTAAACTCAAGGGGTCTATAAATTCTTCCAGATCCAGGCTCATTAATACCTGATAGTTCAAATAGATTTGCAATTTCTTGTAAAGATAAGATATTTGCACTACTTGTGATCCCCTCAGATATCTGCTCTGCTACTGTTTTTATCTTTCTTAATTTCCAAGTTAACTTTGAGGGATATGAGTTAAATTCCTTATAAGGAATTTCTGCTACTCCCTCACCAATATAACAAGAAATGCTTTTTAGAAGTTCATTGTTGGCTGGTCGGTCATCAATTGTTATTGGAGAATTCGATAACCCCAAGTTTTCAAAAAACCGTGGGTCTCTTCCTGCGAGGAGATAGCTTACTAGCCATCCTCCCATTCCAAGAGAACCAACTAATCCGTATATTTTGCCTGACTCGATTGCAAGGTTGAAATCCCTGATACTGTCAATCATTGAAAATCTATGGAAAACCGTTGGAGTCGAATTACCGTTCAAATCTTTAATTTGTAACCTCAAAACCATCACACCCCAATTTTTTGAGTTAAGTCTATATTACAACATTATTGGAGTTAATAAAGCGTTCAATCTTGCCCACTCTTCGTTGGTCTTATTATGAGGTCACAAATAACTCTATACAAAAGTATCCACCACGCTCTACTGCCCGTTACTTCAATAGAAAACGGCAGCCGATCATATACCAGCTGCCATCATGTCGTAAGCAAACTATCGTTCTTCGTTAGCTCAATAAATCGGTTTGTATATCCTATCAGTATCTGTATCAATTACGAAATCAACCTCTGCATCACAAGAGGTATTTGCTCAAAACTATGGAGATTGCAAAATACTTCAGGTAAATCTCTAATATTAGAAATCAGCCTTTTTGCTTGTAAATACTTTTGTATTAACTCCTGTTTATTACACTTGGCACCTGTAATATGAACTCGGTGAAAATAGCCATCAATTTCAACTAACATTATCATCACGACTGGTTGCTACCCAATCCGTATAGCTTAGAATACTTTCATAATAACCTATCCCGTGACCATAAGTTAATCTTTTATTTATTCAACATTACTGCCCGTTAGCGGAGTGAAGGACTGCCACGCCGAAGTCCTTCTGGTATCGTTCGTTCATCAACAAGAAATTCGAGGGCCGGGTTACTCCCTTCTCAGTCAACTATTTTTCGAACTCAACGAAAATAAACGTCTGCCCTTGAGGCTGGCGTTTATTTCTTATGGCCAAGGCTACATGTCCACTCCATGAGACCCATTCATGCATATTCTATTCTACTCACTACTAAAATTCATAAGATTGGCGGGTGCATCCATGTCTAATAAAACACTGCGTATTGGGGATACCGGTAATGATGTTATCACCTTGCAGAA
This sequence comes from Paenibacillus sp. J22P51, assembly GCF_059692215.1. Lineage (NCBI taxonomy): Bacteria > Bacillati > Bacillota > Bacilli > Caryophanales > Paenibacillaceae > Paenibacillus > Paenibacillus sp. J22P51. Next base: position 113,481 of record NZ_JCAUAZ010000016.1, read on the forward strand.
AGCCCTTTCCGCCAGAGGCTTAGATCCGGGAGCCGCGGACGGGATTTTTGGCAACCGCACATTAAAAGCCGTAAAGGCTTTCCAGCAAGCAACTAGTTTAGTCGTAGATGGCATAGTGGGGCCGATTACTTGGTCCGCATTAGGCTACATACAATCATCTACTGGCAGGCTGCTTGACGCGCCTCATATCCTTCAATTGCCTGAATTGCCACGCGGATGTGAAGTGACTTCTCTTGCAATGATGTTAAATTATGCAGGCATCCATGTTGATAAAATGACACTTGCTTCTCAGGTTAAAAAAGCCCCTTATAGGGAGGATGGCTTTCACGGAAACCCTTACGAGGGTTTTGTCGGGAATATGTATGATCTCAATCAACCGGGATACGGGGTGTACTATGGCCCGATCTACGAATTAGCCTCGCAATACATGCCGGGTCGAGTCACAGATTTAACCGGCTCGGATTTCAGCAGCGTCATCAATGGGATAACGAAAGGAACTCCGGTCTGGATCATTACCAACACGAGATTTAAACAACTGGATCCGAACTCGTTTGAGACATGGTATACGAAGTCGGGACCCGTCAAAATCACCTGGCATGAACACTCGGTTTTAGTTACTGGCTATGATGCGAATTACGTTTATATCAATGACCCGCTAGATTCCTACGGAAAAAATAAAAAGCTTGCGAAAAGTAAGTTCATTGCAGCTTGGGAACAAATGGGAAAACAAGCCATCACCTATATATAGATTTGATGTTCCGATATTTTGTCTATTGAAATATCTTAGCCAATAGTTGAACAGGCAGCCGATATGCCGGCTGCCTGTTCGTCATGGTGCTATTGTTCTCCATTAGCTTAATCAATTGAGCCAAATTCTATTTTGCCAAAATACCAACTAATATAGGTTTCTGGTCCGCAGATTACTGCTTCCCATTTATTTTTATTGATGATTTCTTCAATTTTCTTTTCTTTGGAGAGGAACAAGGTAATAAATGAGTCGTAAACACTTAAAAACGCATAATCCATTCTTTCGTCTGTTATGACAATTTCTTTAGGAGCTAACTCACACATTTCCAGTTCGGTGGCATCCTTTATTCGCAACTCACCAGATTGATCAAAAATCGGATCAGAATACATGAAAGAATTTGCTCCATTAGAACTCAGAACCTCGAGAATACCCGTAATTAAATATTCGGATATATTGTCTTCGCGAGGATAGTAAAACTCTTTGGATAGATTGTAATTAAGTAATTCTGCTAAATCTTCTCGAGCAAATTCTTTCTTTAATGCTGATATAGATGTCTTTAGAGCAACAGCAAGTTCTTCATAAGATTTTATCCCTGTCTCATGCATGACTTCTTTCCAAGGCTTGGGTTTGCCAAGTTTTATTGACTCCTCTAATTCTGGATAAACATGTTCGTATTCACTCTTTTTCTTCATATCTGTCCAACCAATTGGCATTATAATAAACGGATTGAGTAATATCGCTGCTTCTTTAAACGGATGAGGTAACTGCTCTAAGATTGGCGTTTCATAATTAAACCATATGTAATTCATAGAGACCTCCTTCAATCGATAAACAACGCTAACCACATTATATCATTTAGCTAATCTTCCCTTTACTTGAACGAACAAAAAAAGATCTTCCGCGAAGTAAGCTCCTTCACTATCTTTCTCCGTTAGTTCAGCACTCCATTGTGTCTTCTATATTGGCAGAGTAGGTACAAGTGGTGATGCCAGAAGCCACTTATCATTTACATATTCAATCGTTAGTGTCAATTTATCATCCGGTTTGCCAAACAATGTAGTATCTAAAACAACCTTCGCAATATTACCGTGTTGTTCTACCAGCTTGGCGGTATCAGTCAGAAAATCTCTCGCCCCTCCATGTCCTCCGATCCATTTGTATACATAAAGCTGTCCTTCATACCCCTTATAATAGGGACGTTCTTTATTACCATCGTCTATGATTTCTAGATAACGACTATAAAATAGCTTTTGGGCGGTATCTTTTGTAAATACGCTTTCAATTACATTTTTAAAATCCGTCATTGATTTAACGTTATTGAATAAACCCATTTTAATTTTCTCACCTGTAACAAGCAAATATTCTTTGTCGCCTGGAATCGTTTTAGTTTCATCGAATTTAATCGCTTCAGTTCCGTTAAATACTCCGTAAACATTTACCGCTTTTGGTATAAGTTCTTTGAGAATTTCTTTTACTTTATTGTCAGTGAGTGTTGGTATTAGAGTCTGTGTTGGTGTTGGTGTTGGTGTTGGTATTGGTGTTGGTGTTGGTGCGTTAAGCGCAGGTGTAGTTGACGTTATCGGTGTATTCGTTGAAATCGAAAAGGGATTTGTACATCCAGTTAAAATAGTAATGGTCAAAACAAACAGACAAATATTAATCTGAAATTTTTGCATTTGATTCCCCCTTATATAAAACTCATCCTCCACCATCATAACTCATATATTGGAAGATAAAGTTTTAACTAACCTGCCAAGTAGATGAAAAAAGGCAGCTGATCATTGTGACCGATGCCATTAGTGTTGTTTAACTATAGTTCCCAGTTAGTCCAGCACCTTATTTTTTTATCCAAATATTTTTATATAGATCGGCAATTATAAGATTAACTATACCAACATCTTTAATGTGATCTTCATTTGGAACGTCACTCAAAAAGAATGTGAAAGAAAAACAATCTCCATCCTTATAATTTAAACCACATTGACCTGTTAGCTGAGCGTTGTATGTTTTTCCATTATATTCGGCTGTCAATATTGTAGTTGAAGATGTAGTGAAGGAATGAATGTTGATCGTCTCATGGTGGAGAGCAGAGATTAGCGTTGCACCTGATAAAGAATATTGTCCACTTGATCTAAATCCGATATCAAATCCTCCATTGTGTGTCACCTTGAGCCATGATATGTAAATCCTATGCTCTCCATCATTATAGATCACTTTTCCAATGTTACTTTCTAAATCTGACAAATCGACTTCAAGTGAATACCTTCCTTCTATCTGGTGACCATTTTTATCTGTAAATTCTACTGTATTGTTTGCAAGAAAAGCCATTCCACCAAACCATAAGCTGAATAACCCCGATGACCATAGAATTGCAACCGTTACTGCTATAAGAAGTATAGTGATGTAGAGCATCTTTCTAGCTTTCATGTTTATTAGCCTCACCTCGTATGATTGGATGCATAATCCACTTTTATTATAAAGTTTTGTGCAAAACGAGGCTGATGATTGAACCACATTTAGTATGTCAGCATAACTGGTTAGACGCACAAAAATTGGAAAAAGTTTCTTTAAAATTTGTTGAAATTCAATTATCCTGCCCATTACTTTCAATGAAAGGCTCTGTTAAATTTTAATGTTGATAGTAAGTGAAAAAAAAAAAAAAAAAAAAAAAAAAAAAAATAGAACTACCAATTGTCTGGGAGATCTATTTTGTAATATAGTCTTATTCAATCAAAGCACCCGTTTGCTTGAGACATTGTTCACGATTTTCCCTCTAAATCATCAATTCTCTTTTCAAGTTCTTTTACTTTTTTAATACTGGTCAATGCATTCGTAAAAGCAACAAGTCCGAATATGAACCCCATAATTCCGAAAACTTCCACATAATCACCCCTTATTTAAACTTTAAGATATAATGATTTCACTATTTTAAAACATCTGTTCTGATAATCCAATTATCAACAACTAACTTTAACAGGGCCTAATGAAAAAAGAGCTGTTGCTGATCGTGGCAAACAACTCCCCTTAATTCTCAACTAACGTACGCTAATGCGTTCTTCTAAACATCTACTATAATATCTCTTTTCTAAATGATATTAACCTCAGTTGTTCATCTTCCTTGAAATTATTACATTTAGATAATTCAACATCAAAGAACTCGTCATCTCTTTCATTCATTCGAATTGATTTACAGACATATTCCGTCTTGCCTTTGTCTGCACTCCATCCGTCTCTTGTGTTATCAACTATCCAATGTATTTCCTTACCATTTGAATTTACGTCATGAATCTCTGGACCGCTGTCCATTGTCGGAGAAATAATCATTAAGTTATCTCCCTTACCTTCATTAAATCTTTTCACCATTTTATCTACACGGTCCAAATCCACTTGGTCAAAGTTAATAATAATTGACTTGTTTTTGTTTATTTTTTCTTTATGAGATTGTTGATTTAAGAGTAAAAAAATGACACTGACCAATCCAATAAAGACGATTAGTTGAATGTAAATCATCGTTTTCTTGTATTTAACGATTTCCCCCTCCGCAATAATTCCATATTTAAAATATTCGACTAAGCGATTACACTATCCTGCCCGTTAGCCGTTCATGCAGCGCAAGATCATCGCTGCACCACAGAAGATGAAAATGGATAAAATCCGTCAATACTTCTACTACGGCTGGGTGAGGAAGGTCGATCAACTAT
>NZ_JCAUAZ010000017.1:0-116132 GCF_059692215.1 Paenibacillus sp. J22P51
AAAGGATCCATGGCTCTTTGGGTTACCTTTCACCAGTTCAATTTGAAAAAAACTATTACAGAGTCGTTGGTTAATTCTCTTAGCGAGTGTCTACTTAGTTGACAGAGGTCCTTTTCGGGCGTTAAGTGCACAGCGCGAGCGAGAGATCGCGCGGAAACGAAGCGTTAACGCCCTTTTCGGGCGTTAAGTGCATCGCGCGAGCAAGAAAACGCGCGGAAACGAAGCGATAACGCCCTTTTCGGGCGTTAAGTGCCCCGCGCGAGCGAGAAAGCGCGCGGAAACGAAGCGTTAACGCCCTTTTCGGGCGTTACGTGCACCGCGCGGAATCGAATGGGACAATTGGGATACGCAAACAGACGAATTATTTGAGAAGTATGCATTGATTTGTAAATTGGCGGTTGAGAAATCTTGCTAAGTTAGCGAGGGTATGAGATGGTAAATGTTCGTTTGGCTACATTAGTTGATGTTGATGAACTTGCACAAATGCGCTGGGATTTCTCAGAAGAAGATAACAGGAGCGAGGCAAACTTTGAGGAGTTCATCTTGATTTGCAAAACATTTTTACTTTCAGCAATCACAGGCGGTGACTGGTACATTTGGGTTGCAGAAGTGAATGACGAGATCGTCTCACATATGTATCTTCAATTGGTACATAAAGTACCAAGACCTGGTAAATCGTTAGATCCCATCTTTGGATATGTGACCAATGTATATACACGTCCAGCGTTTAGAAATAAAGGCATAGGGACCCAAATTCATCGAGCTATGGAACATTGGTCAAATGACAATCATGTCGAGTTTCTTATACTATGGCCAAGCAGCCAAAGCGGTGAGTTTTATGCGAGAAATGGGTTCACTCGAAGTGAGGAAGCTTTGGAGAAGCATTGGTGATTGTAGTAGGGTTCGATCCTAAAATGAACGAGTAGCAGGAGGTGCTTTGAATGGTTAAACATGTATACATCATTACGGGGGCCTCAAGTGGGTTAGGGGCAGAAGTATCACGACAGTTGTTGTCGGAGGAAAATCAGGTATTCGGATTATCGCGGACGGTGAACAAGGATATTCAACAACTTGCACTTGTTGCAGGATTTAGCTATAAATTCATTTCTGTTGACCTCACACAGGTGGATACTATAGAAGCAATCTTATTGGAGATTATCGAATCAATGAATGCGACAAATATTGAAACGATCACGCTTATTAATAATGCTGCAACCGTAGTCCCAATTAAAAATATTCAAAATTGTTCGCAAGTTGAAATTGTCGCATCCATTCAACTCAATCTGACTTCTCCGATTATTCTTACTTCTAGTTTTATAAGAGCAACGACTAACTGGACTACTAAACGAACGATTGTTAACATCTCATCAGGCTCGGGGCAATATCCAGCAAGCAGTATGAGTCTATATTGCGGGACGAAAGCTGCGCTGACCATGTTCACGAAATGTGTGGAGCTTGAGCAAGGCGTAGAAGCGAATCCTGTTCGGTTACTTACAATAGACCCAGGAATGATGAATACGGGGATGCAACAAACAGCACGAGAAACTGTTTTCGAGTTATCGCGTTATTTCACAAAACAGCAAGAAGACGGGAATTTAGTTGAACCAGAGGCTGTTGCGCGGAAAATATTACGAGATATTGTAAATATTTGATACTTTGAATTGAAGCTGATACGCTTGCAGCCAAAGACTTTTCTCTCGTCTTTGGCTGCAGTTATAATATTAACCTGCCGAAATAGACTTCATAATTCGTTCCTGCTCATGTTCGCCACTTCGTACCACTGATCTACCAACAGGCAAATAGATAACATCATCTATCGTCATCAACCTCGATATCACCTTATCCGATAAGACATTTCGGCCGTCAAGCAGGATACGCTGTTGCATCAACTGAACCATAAGAGCCCAATCCAATTCGGCGAATTGCGGCCATTCTGTCATGATGATGAGGGCATCAGCACCGGCCGATACCTCATAAGCAGAATCCATCACCATGACGCCATCCATCGAAACATGTTGAACGACTGGATCATAGGCCTGTATATCAATACCATAGAGGTGACAGAGCTGTACCAAAGTGAGAAATGGCGCATCGCGCACATCATTGGTATTCGGTTTGAAGGAGATTCCAAGCACACCTAATCGCTTTCCACGAGGATTCCCCCATTGCGAAATGAGCTTATCCAGCATCTGCGGGATTCGCTCATCATTGATTTGAGCTGTTGCTTCTAGTAAGGGAAGCGAGCGGCCAATTGCTTTTCCGGAAGTTAGCAGGGACTGTAAATCTTTGGAGAAGCAAGATCCTCCGTACCCAACGCCAGCCTGCAAAAAGTGAGGACCAATGCGTCGATCCGTGCCTACGCCTTGCATGACTTGGCGAATATCCGCGCCATAGCCTTCACATACATCAGACATCATATTAGCAAATGAAATCTTCATAGCAAGGAATACATTGGATGCATATTTGACAAGTTCCGCACTGCGTCGATCACAGACTTGAATAGGGGCATCAATCCCTTTGTATAATTGGCGAAGAGCTGCTTCTGCTTGACGTGATCGACAACCGATTACGATACGATCGGGATTCATAAAATCGTTTACAGCACTACCTTGTCGTAAAAATTCCGGGTTAAATGCCACCTCAGTCCGGAGTCCTGAAGCAAGTAGACTCGTCTCAAGCTTATCGCAGGTACCCACGGGAACTGTACTTTTCATAATCAAAAGAGGAGGACAGACGCCACCCAGCATCAACTGGGCAACCACATCCTCCACTTGACTAAGATCGGTCTGTCCATCCTCCCGAGTAGGGGTTCCTACAGCGATCATAAGAGCATCGGCTCCAGCTGATGCTCTTGCTATGTCGGAGTCGAAGAACAAGGTCTCATTGCTTCTACATGCAACAAGCATTTCTAGCAGTTCAGGCTCCCAATTGGTCAATTTATTTACTTGTAAGCCTTGGATCACATGTTCACGATCGACCGCTGTTACCATATGCCCCAGCTTTGCAAAACAAACAGCAGCCACCAAACCGACGTAACCCGTTCCTATGATCGTTAATCGCATGTGTGATCCCCCTTATATTGACTAGAATCCTGATATCTTCCCAAAGCGGCGGAAATCAATAATCTGCTCATAATCATGAAGCAGTTGATCAAAGATGGCATCCCATGAACGCTCGAGAGCGAAATTTCTGGCTTCTGTGCGAAAGCTTGTCATGCGATCAACATCATCCACCAATGCACAAATTTCTCGAACAAAAGATTCCGGCTGACGCGGTTCACATAGTACGCCTGTTTCACCAGAGAGCACCATTTCTCGCACACCGCCGCTGTTGGCAGCAACTACTGGGAGCCCAGAAGCCATAGCCTCTTGTACGACATTCCCAAATGTTTCCGTACTGGAAGGGAAGACGAAGAGGTCTGCGGAAGCGTAAATCTGTGCAAGCTCTTCGCCATTCTTATAACCTGCGAATGTAACATTTGCGGGTGCTTGTTCACGCAGTTCTGGAAGCTGTGGTCCATCCCCTACAATAAGCCAGTGAACGCGATCTTTCACGGAGGCTGGCAAGAATCTCATGATGGCCGATAAGGTGTCGATGTCTTTTTCAGGAGCAATTCGACCTACATATAAGAAAAGGAAGGGAGCTGTAATACCATATCGTGCCCGAACTTCATCGCTCTTCTTATCAGGTGTATATAAGGAGCAATCTACACCACGCGACCAGAGCAATAGGCGATCAATACCTTGATTTTGCAGGGTGTTTATCGTATCCTGTGACGGCACGAAGGTAGCATCGCAGGAGCTGTGAAACCATTTCGTATAACTCCAATAGAGGGGGACAGCAGCCTTCATCCGGTAATAGGTCAGATAACGATCAAAGTGAGTATGGTAGGAAGCTACATGTGAAATGTGATGCTTGCGAGCGTAATGCAGGCCACATAAGCCGAGGTTAAAAGGGGTTGCCAGATGAAGTAAATCTGGACGAAATTGGTCGAGCTCAGAACGTATGGCTGCAAGGTTGGGTAAGGCTAGGCGACATTCCGGATACAGGAAAAAGGGGATGCTCGTAATGGAGCGAATGTGATCGGAGTACACCATATCTGCTGTGCTTTTCGGTGAAAAAACAAGATGCTCGACCCCACGGCGATTCAAATAATCTGTTAGTCGCCCAAGCGTGAGTGCAACGCCGTTCATTTGAGGAACAAAAGTGTCGGTAAACAACGCGAGACGCATATGAATCCCTCCTGTAGTTCCAATTTAACTTTAGCGTAGCAAGTGAATATTCGGGGAATATCATTGGAATATGAAGGTTGTATAAAATAATATGATTTGTACTTTCGAAACATAGATGTATACTAAGTCTAACAACATAAATAGAGACTCCAGAAAGGGTGTGACTAGCCATGATTACTCATTTTGCTGAGCTGCAACTACCTACGGTATCCCTTCAAGGCGTGAAACAATTTTATCAGGAACAGTTGAAATTCCAAGTGATCTCGGAATCCGAGCATGAGATTAGCTTCCAGCCTACCGCATTTTTCACATTGACATTTAGAGAAACGGAAGTAGCTTTACGTCCTGCGCACTTTGCCTTCGAAGTGCCTTTTTCTGAATTTGATACTGTTGTTAGCGAGCTTCGAGCGACGGGTGTTATTCTTTTAAAATGGCCAGATGGCCGAACCATTGACCATTTCGGAACCGGGAAGAATGTGTACTTTCGTGATGGTGACGGGAATTTACTAGAAATCATTGCTCATCCTTATGTAAAGGAAGATATTTTGACAACTAATGGGGATCTGAAAATCTTATACTTGCGAGAGATCGGATTTCCAGTGGACGATGTAGCAGATTTTAGACAGTTGATGGTATATCTCTTTGATTTCAAGTTGGATAAAGTGTCGGAGAACTTTAGCTTTGCGATTGGGGGAACCGCACATGCGGTAATTCCGTCGAAGAAGCGTAAGTGGATTCCAATTGCAATGACGGCTTTACAACCAGACATGATTGTTACGTTTGGGGTAAGCAGCATGGCGTATTTGCAAGAGATCGTAACCAAGCTGAATGCTAAAGGGATACTATTTGAATGGAAAGAGGATGACCAGCTATATTTTAAGTTAAATGAGTATAACTTCTATTTAAAGCTAACAAATTTCCTAGAAGATGTGCCTGTTCGCTTGAATTTACCATTTTCTATCATGTAAGATTAGGGCTTACAAGGAACATAACCTACTCTAGGAGCAAACGATTTTGATAAAAAGTGAAAAGAAATTAAACGCATCCCAGAGCCCCTTTGTACTCATGCCTATATTATTGTTGATCTGGGGATCAGTTGCAGCAGTTAGTAAGCTTGTTTTGAATGAATTAGACAGCTATCAGGTATTATTTTATATGTATGGCATTGGCGTGGTCATATTTGCAGTCATTTTAGTAGTCAAAGCGCAGTGGAGCACCTTCCTGTTGTGGAGGTTTTCAGAGTGGATGTTGGTGCTTGCGTGTGGAGTATTTACGTTCTTATATGACTTTCTCTATCTAAAATCACTAGAACTCATACCAGCTGTAGAAGCGTCCATGTTGAATTATTTATTTCCGATTTTTATCGTGGTATTTGCCATTCCGATCCATAAGGAGAAGCTGAATCGGTACAAAACCCTCTCCATTGTTATGGGGTTTATAGGAACGATCCTATTAATTTCGAAGGGGAACTTCGCCAATCTCAGCTTTACGAACATAAAAGGTGATTTGTTCGCGATTCTTGCAGCTGTGAGCTGGGGTTTGTTTACGAATCTTGTTAAGAAAAATAAGAAGGACATGCTAATCAGCACCTTTGTGATCACGGTAGTAGCCTGGTTATTGGCGATTGTGGGCATGCTGGTATATTCACAGGGAACTTTCCTTCAAATGACGGATTTCTATGGCGTATTATGGCTATGTCTGAGCAATATCGTTTTCGGATTTTTTCTGTATTTCAGGGCTTTGAAGTACTCGTCAGCGTCACTTATCGCGAGCTTTACCTTCTTTGCTCCTTTTGTAACACTTGTCTTCATCATGATTTTGTTAGGGGAAAGGCTGACTTGGATGGACGGTCTAGCAGCGGTTCTCATCCTGTTTAGTGTCCCGGTACAGAAGCTGGGGGAAGTCATCAATAAGCGAAGGGAGATAGTTTCATGAAAATAGGAGCGATTAATCATTTGCTTTTTTCAGTGTCAGATTTAGAGCAATCGATTGCCTTTTATCAACAGGTCTTTGGGGCTAAGCTGCTGGTCAAAGGAAGAAATTTAGCCTATTTTGACTTGAACGGGAACTGGTTGGCTTTGAATCAAGAGAAGGATATTCCCCGTCATGACATCCAATATTCGTATACACATATTGCGTTTACAGTAGATGAGAATGATTTTGAGACTATCAAAGAAAAGCTTATTCAATTGAATGTATCGCTGCTTCCAGGTCGAACACGAGACGAGCGAGATAAAAGATCCATTTACTTTGCAGACCCAGACGGGCATAAATTCGAATTCCATACAGGAACGTTAGAGGACCGACTATCCTATTACAAAGAGGATAAGTCTCATATGGTGTTCTATGAATAATAGGCCTCATTCATCATATTGAGCTTTATGTCTCCGATTTGAAGCGGTCCCTAGCATTCTGGGGATGGCTGTTAGATGAATTAGGGTACCATCTGTATCAAGAATGGGAACGCGGGCAGAGTTGGAAAATCGGTGAAACTTATATCGTATTTGTCCAGGCGGAGGAAAGGTTTATGGAGATCCCGTATCATAGAAGCCGCGTCGGGCTTAATCATCTTGCTTTTCATGCAAATTCACGAGATCAAGTAGATGAGCTGACAACGAAGCTTTCCGAAAAAGGAGTGCCCATTCTGTATGCGGATAAGCATCCTTATGCTGGAGGTAAGGATTATTACGCCGTTTTCTTTGAGGATCCGGATCGTATCAAAGTGGAGTTGGTGGCGCCTGCTTTGTTTTAAGGGAGATAGAAGTTGTTTTTCTAGAGTTCAACTAGTAAATACTGGTGCTTCATTGCATTATTAAGGAATTATAAGAGCAGGAGGAACTAATGAAAAACTATATAAATGCACTATCTGTAGCCTTTCTAGGAGTTTGTATCCTAGTAGGATGTTGGTTTATTTCAAATCCCGATCAACCCAATGCCGTCGATGCTATTACTCCTACTTCTAGTTCTAAACCTCAGAATCAACTTTTAACTCGTTCAGAGTTAGCCGAATATTTAGGTATTAGTGAAGCAGATATCAATAAATTGGGGCCGAAGCCAATTGGGAATGGAGTAACATCAAGTCAACTTCCGTATGTGAAAATAGGTAAGACAATGTATTATTCAGTAAAAGCTATTGATAATTGGTTATCAAAGGTTGAAGCTGTGACTGTAGAATAATATAAAAAAAGCAAGTCCAATTCACAGGGCTTGCTTTTTCAGTTTATGTTGCGATTAAGATAATGAAATGTGCTTATTCGTCTGGTGAAAGCTGGTTAGGGGGACATAAGCAAGGTAGAAGTGCTTATCATTCGCTTATTCGACAAGAATGGGACCTATCGAAGTAAATAAGCATTTTCGGCGGTCTTATCTAGGGGGAATGGCAGTAAGGAGAGAAGATAAGCAAGTTTATCTTGCTTATCTTCTCAACCGCAGTCCATTGAGAGCTCAGCCTGAAGTGAGCAAATTTGAATGAGCCGCAGCTTCGATTTTGTTGGTGAAGTCAGGGCAACAATGCCATAAAAGACTTCGATGCCGCCGAGAGTGGAACACCTCGAAGGGTGGCGAGCCCTATTTTACGCGCAGGGATTGGCGGGGTTAGCGGAATTTCGAATAAGTCGCCAGCAGCGAGCTCCTCGGACACATAATTTCCGATTACAAAAGCGAGTCCAAAGCCACGTTTGGCAAATTGCGCAAGTAGATCGATGCTGCCAAGCTCGAACTCGGGCGAGAGGGTAACTCCGTTGGAGGTAGCGTAATCATCGATATAGCGCCTCGTGCTTGCTCCATTTTCCAATAATAGCAAGGGGTATTTATGCAAATCTGCTAGGGTTAACGGACCTTCTGCCAACCCGGCAAAAGCCTTCCCACCGACAAGACAGTCCTGAATCGAAGAGCTTTCACGGAAGTCAATCTGCTTGTCCGAGGCTGGAAGGCTGACGATACCGAAATCGATTTTGCCTTCCTTGAGTAATGCCAAGGTTTCAGGTGTTGTACGGTTCGTAACACGGATTCGAACTCCCGGATACTGCTCATGGAAAGCTTCTAAATACGGTAAGAGATAATACTTGCACAACGTATCGCTTGCCCCGATGTTGATTTCCCCGCTATGTAAGCTATGCATGTCAGCAATGGCTTTTTCACCGATTTTCATAAAGCTGAAGGCCTGCTCGACGTAACGAAATAAGACTTCTCCCTCAACGGTTAACGTGACTCCTTTAGCCGTTCTGAAGAAAAGTTGACCTCCCAACGAGGCTTCCAGCTGTTTAATCGTATGACTAACTGCGGGTTGGGTGATATGCAGCTCTTCAGCTGCTTTCGATAGGCTGCCTGTCTTCGTGGTCCAATAAAAGACACGATACCACTCTAAATTAACCTCCACACACATTACCTCACCTTATATCGGATATTACTTATATCAATTATTCTAATGTCATTGACGCTATTATAATAAGCTTTGTAAGGCAAAACAAGTGTGGAGGCGTTGGATATGACAGTAACTGCGATTGTTGGAGCGAATTGGGGAGACGAAGGGAAAGGGAAGATGACAGATGTGTTAGCGGCACAATCATCTTTCGTTGTTCGGTTCCAAGGTGGGAGCAATGCAGGGCATACGATCATTAATGAATACGGAAAATTCGCGTTGCGCATGTTGCCATCAGGCGTGTTTTATTCTCATGTTACGAATGTGATTGGGCCTGGAACGGCACTGGACATCGATATATTGCTAGGAGAAATTGATGAACTTGCAGCAAGAGGTGTGCCCAATCCGAAGGTGTGTATTTCTGAGCGGGCGCAAGTGGTTTTGTCGGTACATCAACTTTTCGATGAGCTAGAGGAAGAGCGCCTTGGTGCTCATGGCTACGGCTCAACCAAGCGCGGGATCGCACCATTTTACGCAGATAAGTATGCAAAGTTGGGCATTCAGGTGGCCGATTTATTTAACCAAACTCGGTTGCAGGAACGACTCGAGCATTTGCTCACGGCGAAAAATGTATTACTAACGCATCTATATGGACGTCCGGCCATCCAGACGGATGAACTCATGGAGCAGCTGTTGAGTCAAGCAAAACGAATAGCTCCATACGTGTGTGATACGACAACACTTCTCCAACATGCGAATGCAAATGGAGCGCACATATTGGTTGAGGGTCAGCTTGGTGCATTGCGAGATCCGGATCATGGTATTTACCCATATTCGACTTCGTCTTCAACCCTCGCAGGCTTTGCTCCAGTCGGTGCCGGACTCCCTGCCAGTGCGATTTCGAATGTGTTCGCGATCGTTAAAGCTTACTCCAGCTGTGTCGGAGCAGGTCCTTTCGTCTCGGAGTTGGAAGGCAGTGAGGCTGAGGAATTACGTCGTCGCGGCGGCGATGCCGGGGAATATGGTGTAAACACGAAGCGCCCTAGACGGATGGGTTGGTTTGATGCGGTTGCCACGAGGTACGGGTGCATGCTGCAGGGAGCGACGAGTGTTGTTTTAACAAATCTGGATGTGCTAGGATACTTGGATGAAATTCCGGTTTGTGTCGGATATGAATTAGCGGACGGGACGATCGTTGATCGGTTTCCAGTCACCGCTTTGATGGATTCGGCTAAACCTGTTTTAACTCTAATGCCAGGTTGGAAATGCGATATCTCACAAGTGCGACGAATGGAGGAACTTCCAGAAGCGGCAAAGTCCTACATCAATTTCGTAGAATCCGTAATCGAGGTAAAGATTACAACGGTTTCTGTGGGGCCAAGACGGGAACAAGTTATTCAACGATAACGACTATTTATTTCAGCCACCGTGAGGTGGCTTTTCAAATAAACATCATAGGAATTGGCGAAGTGGGAAAAATAACCACAAAACATTTGTGGAGGGTTCTTGTGAAGAAAATTATTGTAGTTGTGTTGATTGCGGGAAGTGTCCTGATTCGTCCAGAGCAGGGCAAAGCTGATGTACCCATGCCATGCAGTGCCGTTCTAGAACCAGTAATTGCGGACAATGCCAATGCCAAAGGAGCAGCGCTCGTCTACAAAGTGAAACTAACGCCAAGCTTTCCTCGTACCAGTATCAGCATGCTTGCGAATCATCTTCCTGTGCCATTTTCAATAGGAGATTATGATGGGTATGAAGGTTTTACTTATATTCAAAATGAGATTAGTTGGCGGTTCAGATTATACCCAACGCCTCAGGAAGGTGGTCCGACATGGGCAGGGAGAATCGATGATATCACGGCAGATTTAACGAATAGTACGATGGAGGTTCGGCTTTCGAATACAAAAACGGGGAGGTTGGGACCCGTGATTTTAACAAGCCCGATGAATGTTTGTAAATAATTGAAATGGGTTGCAACTTATCCGTATTAACATCGTCTAATGAAGTGAATTGTTAAATTTTGGGTTAAAATGAACCAACGATAAATTCATTTTGCGAGGCGATGCTATGAAATGGTTGAAAACTCTAATCTTACTTGTAAGTTTTAGTTGTTTGGCTGGATGCTCTGCCTATGCTGCAAAAGGATCGAGCCATGAGGTGAGTACTCAGCATCAAGATGAATTAAAGCCGATCGTAAAAAAACTTTTTGCTGAGAAATTAGAAAAGGAAGAGGAATCCACGGTATCCGCAGGCAGAAGAATTTTAAATTATAAGATTCATGATGATATGCAAATTTTAAAAAATGATGAGGGTACCTATTATATTGTCTCCTATGACACATTGCCGGCTTCTCTGGATTTCATACTTGCTGGCGGTGGTGAACGAACTGAGGATGGTTGGATCAAAAACCGAGTTCTTTATGTTACGCTTCAGAAGACTGAGGGAGAATACCAAATAAAGAGCTTGAGTTCTGGGCCATGAAGAGTAAAGATGAAATAGAGAGTATGACGAGTTCATTATAAAGCGTTTACTAGAAACTAAACAATTTTAGGGGGACCCAACATGCCAGAACAAACCATTGCTCAAAGATTAGAAGCACTAGGAATCGTACTACCCCAGGCAAGTGAACCAGCAGCGAAATATGCCAACTATGTGAAAGTGAACGGGCTTTTGTTTGTTTCAGGAAAAGGACCCTCGGGCAGCCCAAAAGGGAAATTAGGTAAGGAGTATACTACCCAAGAAGGGTATCAATTTGCTAGACAAGCTGGCATAGAGATTCTCGCTGTTCTGCAATCTGCTGTAGGTTCTCTGGATCATGTTAAAAGAGTTGTTAAACTACAAGGATTTGTTAACGCAGTTCCTGAATTTGAGGAGCATCACAAGGTGTTGAATGGTTGTTCGGATGTTATGTTGGATGTTTTCGGCGAAAAGGGGATGCACGCGAGATCTGTCTTCGGGGCTGTTTCGGTTAGAGATAACCTGCCGATTATTGTGGATTCTATTTTTGAAATTGAAGAATAAATGAACGACTTACCTTAATTTGGGAGGGGATCATTTGAATGTCCGTTGTGGCGTGAAAGGTATTGTCATTATGAACCATCGATTACTAACCATCAAGAAACATGATGACAGGTTTGGTGCTGATTTTACTTTACCTGGTGGTGGTCAAGAGCATGGTGAGAATCTAGTTGAAGCGCTTAAGAGGGAGTTTCTTGAAGAAGTAGGCTGCCACATATCGGTGAAACAATTCGCCTTTCTTAGAGAGTATATAGGTAAAAATCATCATGGCAGCTCTTCCGTAGATCCCAATACGCATGTCGTGGACCACATCTTTATTTGTGAAATCGTTGATGAACAATTTGTTGGAAAGGGAACAGCTCCCGACGAGGATCACATGGGCATTGAATGGATTCCAGTAGCAAGCCTCAATGAATATAGGTTTTTCCCAAAAGAATTGATTCCTCAGCTCGTTCAAATTGCAAATGGGAGTATACCAAATGGACTTTATTTAGGGGATATAAATTAGACCAGGGAGCTGCCCTTGATGAACCGATTCATGATTGGTCAATATGGAAATTTTGATAAGAACAAATATAAACGGGACTTCCGATGCGGTTTTTTCGGGATAGAAGCCTGCTTATTTGATCCGGAGGAAGATGTTCAGTTCCTAGTAAATGAGTCGAAAAAGAACGACTTTCATGTTGGTATTCATTTTCCTTTACGCTCTAGTTTATCTAAAGCTAGGGATGCTTTATTCCTTGCTACTACTCTCGAAATTAGAAATTCAGCATTTGATTGGATTCAAAACGAGCTAGATTACCTCACATGTCTAAGGCCTACATACATTTTATTTCATTATCCTAAGCCTGTCATATTAGACGAGCGAGTAGATTGGAGTCAATGGAGATTTTCAGACGAATCAGAGTATATGTATGAAAGTGAGATTTCACTTGAGGAATTGATCGAGCGGACAGAGGCACTATTTCAGTGGCTTACTAGGAAAGGCGAAGCGTATGATTTCATTCCTGTTCTGGAATTCGATGCGCTGAATCGAACCATTTACGAAACGAATTTCCTAGACGACCTATTGTCGAAATACCCTGCAATAAAGCTATGTCTAGATACGGCAAGACTGTACTTGCAGGAAAAGCTGGATCCATTTTTTGATGCTAAAAAAGTCATTCGTAAATTTGCTCGTTTTGCCTATTCGGTCCATCTGAGTAATGTACAAGTAAATGAAATCATATCTAATCATCGTCAACCTGTCTTACCTGAGCTCGATCCTCATGATGGCTGGGCACCAATTGATGAATATCTTGAGATTATTGCCGAAGAAAACGATCATGTGAAAATTATGTTTGAGCATCGATCGGATTTAATTAGTGATGAGCAATTGAATCAATGTTATCATTGGGTTGAGTGTTTATTGAACAATGGAAAATTAACGAGCGAAACATGATCTATTTTCATATAGGTCAGTAAGAAAGCTTTGGAGGTAATTTGAAAAGTGAAAAGAGCAAGATGGAAGTTGTTTACGTATGTGCCGTTTCTAGCAGCCTTTCTAGTCATAGGATTGGTTCAAACATTCATGCTGGCGAATGAAAATGTGAAGCCATATCCGGAGCCGTTCGGCCGAGCAACGGAGTTGTCTCAATTAGCTACACTCGGTGAACCCGTGCAAATGGTTGGCGAGAGCAGCTTTACGTATCGAGCTGGGAATACGCTCGAAAATGTCACAATTGATGACGAGGGGCGGAATAGCTCGGAGACGCGCAGTTTGCCTGATGCTGGTTCATTCCGTTCCTATAAGCTGATTAGTAAGGATCATGTGATCTGGATCGGAGACGACAATAAGCTGTATGCGAGTGAGTGGAAGAGCGGTTCATGGTCTCCCAAGAGCGCAATCAATGAAAATGAGATCACAGGAATCCAAACGGTAAATAGCTCAAAAGGGGAAAGCGTCCTCTTGGCTTACAATGAATCAGCCCTTTATGTGGGCTCATTTCATCCGAATGAAAAGCTGAGTTGGTCCAAACTCGAAATAGCGAATATGAAGCATATAAAAGGTGTGATTGATACCTCTGGCGGCAGCCTTTCCCTAGTTTACGCAGTAAATAAGGAAGGGAATGAATCTTTTCACTACGCAAAGCTAGCATCTGATTCATGGAAGCTGCTTACGCAGAACAAACTGAAGGACTTGGAATTTGTATCAAGTAGTTTGGATGACATGGCACTAAGTGTTCAGGGTTCAACTTTGATCACCGTGTATACGACCAGCTCACGCAAATCTGGAAAAAGTACATTACATATGATTACATTCCCGCCCAATCAACCAGACAAGGTGCAAGATGAAATCCTTAGCATACCTGTTACGAAGGGGATAGATTCCGATACGATTTTGCATCCCACGTTTACGCATTCTACTTCTGATGAAGTAACCCTTGTGGTATCGTCGGTTTATGAGAAGAATAGACGTCAAACAAGTCAAGAGGTTTATAAGGTTGGTTTTAAGGATGGTAAAATGATAGATGCCACTCGAATCAGTCAATTCGGCGGTTTCGCTACTTATCCAATTTATGCTGCGAATAAAGCGAGTTCATTAGCGATTTGGCTGGATGCCGTTAATACGGGATCATTTCGTGTTTACTATGCTACTGATCAGCTTCCTTATGAAGAGCGAATGAACAGTATGCGAGGAGAAGACTTACAAAATGCAGCTGGAAATTTACCGCTCTTTTGGGGGATTGGCGTTCTCACGGCACTAATAAGCTTAAAATGGATCTTATTACCTGGCCTTTATTTAGTCGTCATCAGTGTATTTTGGCAATATCATTATGATGAGTATGCGAAGAGGCATTTTGGAATATCACTCGCGATGTATCTGGTGGTGAAGACGTTATTTATCGGAGATTACCGAAAGACAATCGCGCTACAGGTGATGCCAGATTTCTTGCAATCGGTGTGGGTTAGTTTGCTGTTACTTCTCATTTTTGCCTCGATTTCCTACCTTTGTACTCGTCTTTGGAGAAATGGACTGTCTGAACGGAATGTTGGACTGGAGATGTTCTACTTCGTTGCTCTTGATGTTTTCATGACGAATATGTGGTATTCGTTCTTTATGTCGCCGGCAGCTTTGTAGGTATTCCCATGCAAATATATACAGGTGCTATTGTCTAGTTGAAGTTATTAAGGGGGAGCAGAAGTGAAGTTATTTCACGTCAGCGAAGAAAAAGACATTCCTATTTTCAACCCTAGAATTCCCACAAGAAAAGATCTGGACCCGGAGAAAGGGTTGGTATGGGCGATCAATGAGAAGTGCTTGCCCAATTTCCTAACACCTCGGAATTGTCCGAGAGTCACCTATCATTGTCACTCAGCAACCACAGATGAGGATAAAAGGCACTTTATTTCATCGAGTTCAACGAATCATGTCGTGGCGATTGAGCATAAGTGGTTTGAGATCATGAAGAATACAACGTTATATGTATACGAATTTGATTCGTCAGATTTTTATTCGCAAGATCCTAGTGCGGGGTACTATGTGAGTGAGAAATCACAAGTTCCTATACATCGTATTGAAATACGAGATTTGTTCGGTGAGCTATTTAGAAGAAATGTGGAGGTTCGAGTCATAGACAATTTGTGGGATCTATGTGATAAAATTCAGCAGACGAGCTTCGATTATTCGATGTGTAGGATGGGTTTTGCGGAACAGCGACTCAATTGATAAAATGAAGAAAAGGAGGTGTTGTTATGAGCAGGATTTTAAGATTTGAAATGCAGGCAGCAGATCCTAATCAACTCATTGAGTTCTATACGCGAACTTTTAATTGGGAATTCACGAAGTTTCCAGGACCGCAAGATTATTGGTTTATTAAAACCGGAAGCAGTGATGTTCCAGGCATTGATGGGGGATTATTGAAGTCACCTGATGGCTTGACCCGAACCATTAATTCCATTGAGGTTACTTCGATCGATAATTATTTAACAGCAGTTACTTCGAATGGAGGAACGATTGTTGTTCCGAAAATGAGTATGCCTGGTATGGGCTACCTGGCTTATTTTACGGATCCTAGTGGAACGATTGTAGGGATTTCACAAGCGGATTCGAATGCACGTTAAAAAGAATACATAATTGCTAGTTGGTTTGAAGGGCTGCCATAAGGCAGCTCTTCTTTTCGTTTAAATACGACAGTTTATATAAAATAACCATGGTTTTGGATAAATTCATGATCCTAATTGTTGGGATATTTTGTTATATTGGAGTTGATATAACGATTGGGAGGAATGTTCATGTACACATTTGGATGGTGCAGTGGAATTCAGGATGCCGAAAGACTTCAACAACTGGGCTTTGACTATATTGAATGTGCGCTCGTATCATTAAATTTAGAAGATGAAGCAGATTTCGCGGCTAAGCTTCCCTTGTACTTGAACAGTCCGCTTCCGGTACAGGCGTTCAACATATTTTTTCCGGGAGACTTGAAAGTAGTGGGTCCAGAAGCGGATGAGGAACGAATACGACGTTATGTCCACAAAGCTGCAAACGCTTTAAATAAGATCGGAGCCAAGACAGCCGTACTAGGAAGCGGGAAAGCGCGTCATATTCCGGATGGCTGGGAGCGAAATCGTGCAGAGCAACAGCTTCTACAACTACTAGCATTGATCGGTGAGGAGTTCCAAGGAACAGGTGTTAATTTAGCTATTGAGCCATTGAATGACAAGGAATCGAACGTCATTAACACAGTCTCGGAAGCGGCTATGTTTGCCAAACAAGTAAACCATCCGTCCATTCGGATTTTGGCAGATTTCTATCATATGGATGAAGAGCAGGATCAGTTACATACCCTCATCGAAAATAAAGATTGGCTTCAGCACATTCATCTTGCCGATACAGGACGATTGTCGCCGGGGACAGGGCAGTATCCGTACGATCAATTTGTTACGGCATTGAAGGCTTCAGGCTACACTGGGATGATTTCAGCAGAGTGTAAAATTGAAGATCCAGAGAAGGATTTTGCTGCTAGCTTGGCTTTTTTGAGAGGAAAGTTCGTTTGATGATCGTATCGATAGGAAAGGAATTCGCTAATTGGGGTCGAAAATATAGAATACCGAGTAGCTAACTGTGATTTCTCTTTTTCGGATATTAGGAAGATAAGGTTGTGACGCATATGCTAAAAGACAAAATAGTTAGAAGAGAAACAGGGATCATGACCTACGGGATGACGCCTCCTAAGGAAACGCAATCGCTAGAGAAAATGGCTGAGATTTCACAAAAGCAATGTGAACGGCTCCAGAAGCTTCAAATAGATGGCTTAATTCTCTATGATGTGCAGGAGGAAAGTGATCGGATTGATCAAAATCGGCCTTTTCCTTATTTGCAAACGGTTGACCCGACTACTTACAGTAAGAAGTATTTAGCGGAATTAAATATCCCGAAAATTATCTATCGGTGTGTTGGCAAATATACAGAGGAACAATTGTCTGAATGGATTAAAGCTGATCTAGATGAAGATCGGTTTTCCGTCTTTGTCGGGGCATCTTCCAGTAAGCAAGAAGTAAGTATGGGGCTGCCAGAAGCTTATGAGTTAAGCAAAAAGCTGAATGATAAGCTAACTTTAGGCGCAGTCGTCATTCCTGAAAGACACATGAAAAAAGATGACGAGCATCTTAGAATGGTTAGTAAAATAGCGAGCGGAAGTCGGTTTTTCATTTCTCAGGCAACCTATAATGTGGAAGCATCGAAAAACTTCTTATCTGATTATTACTATCACTGTAAAGAAAATAAACTAGACATGGTGCCGATATTAATGAATATTGCGCCTTGCGGATCCACAAAAACTCTGGAATTTATGAAATGGCTAGGGATTAGCATACCGAAATGGTTGGAAAATGATTTAAAATACTCTAATGATGTCTTGGATAAATCAGTAGCGGTTTCCAAGCGAATATTTGAAGAAATTTTCGAATTCGGCCTGGAAAAAGGGATTCCAATCGGGTGCAGCGTTGAAAGTGTCTCCACACGAAAAGTTGAAATCGAAGCTTCGATTGGGCTCGTACATGAGATCAAAGCCATGATGGAGAAGAAAATGCGGTAACATTTGTTTTTTGATTGTATTCATTAGATTTAAAAGCTGCCGACTCTCATAGAGCGGCAGCTTTGTCGTTTCTACTCATTGACTATTTTCGTTCCGGTTCGTCCCATGTTCTTCCACCATCATTCGTGACTAAGACGCTGCCGTTCAAAAGCACCCAACCGTAACCAGCCGTACGAAGGTAAAATTGCGTAGCATTTTGCAATGAAATATTAGACTTGATTGTTTGCCAATTTGTATGGTTATAGGTATCCATTGTGTAGATGGTTTTGCCGTCCTGAGAAATCGCTCTGCCCATGAGCAAGTCATCGAAGTGCAACACCGGAATGTCTTGCACGTCATCTAGTCGATAAGGAAGAGGTGTCCATGTCTCGCCGGCGTCTCTGGATTCATAGAACACATATGTTTTCTTACTGTCCTGTACGAACTCGGCGATGAAAATAGCGTGATAATCGCTTTCCTGATCGAAAACGGGGGGATAGGCGTTGACGTAGCCACTCTGCAGATCGACGGGGATGTCGACATGTTGAAGAGACCAGGTTTGGCCGCCATCCTGTGTGCGGTAAAGCGGAATCTCATTTTGTCCACGGTTCATCGCGGTAATCCAACCTTCCTTCGCCTTGCGATAGCTGATGCCAGTTGGGTATCCGCCTATGCCTGCGTTTAGATTACCTATTCGTATCCAGGTTTTACCTCGGTCGTCGGTTCGGTACAGCGATTTCAACATTTGTCCTGCCGCAGGTGAAGAGGTCAGCATGACATAAGCAGGGTCATAGTAAAGATTGGCTAAGAACGGCGTTACATCAGAAGAAGTTTCCCAAGTCTCAAGCGTTGGCAGCGCCCCGGTTTCCCAGCCTCCGTCATATAGGGGATGGGTGGCAATGAGCTTTGGTTGTTGTGCATCTGTGAGGTAAAATGCATAGCCCCAACTTGGATTGTTAAAATCTGCTGCAATCAAGCGATCCTTCTCGCCGATTCCATCAGGTATAAAGACATCCCATGTTTGCCCCTTATCCGAGGTTTGCAGCAGCTTCCCGTCGCGCCAACTGAAGCCTTCCGAACCTTGCATGCCGAGAATACGGGGGAGGCTCTCTCTGTAATCGACATAAAAACGGGCAACATCGATGTAGGGATTGTATTGACGTGGAGCTGGAATGGACAAATCAGAGCGAAGTGTAACTCGATATCGTCCAATTCCATGAAGAAGTGGTAGTGGTGCAGTAAATTGCGCATCTTCAAAAGGGATTGACGCTGTCTCCGGTTCAATCCAGCCGCCACTGTCCTCCTTTTCGATCACAGCGTGTAGACCCGTTCCTTGTGCTCGGAGTACGGTTCCCCTAAGCTCTATCTTGCCGCTATTTGTCTGAATCAAGCCGTTTTCTGGCGACGCCAAGGTGATCGAACTGAAGCTGCCCAATCCAGTCGACAAATCACTGTAATTGATAACGGGATTCAGCAGGGTAGGTGTAAGGGTATTGACGAAGGTGTTACTATACAAAATTCGTTTGCCGATGTGATACACGATCTGGATTTCATTGTCACCTAAGTCATGCTGCACCGCGGATGAAAATTGGTATACCGGTGACCCAGTTGCTGATGTTTGTTCCATTAACGATGTAGAAGAGTTACCTCCGGACTTAGTGCCGTCCCTAGTAACGGACATCGTAAGATTCGGCATTTCCATCGTACTTGGTCCAAAGAACAGCCCTTTTAACGCGTACCAATAGTTGTTCGTATGCGCTGAAACGCCGAAATCCTTCACATTGAAATGGGCATAATCAATGTCCAGTTGTCTAGTATCCGAATGCCAGATACCAGAATATCCGAATAATTGCTTCAGATCATACTCGGACACGTAGAGTTCCCCCTTACGCGATATGGTAGGAAAGGTCAATTTTTCCTCGTTGGTTTTACCATTAAACCAGTACAAACTGACTGTATCGAGGTTTGGATTTATGTGAAATCCATAAGTTTTGTCATACAAATAAAGCCCGTTATCTTTGGGTTCCGTCTGATAGTTAAGTAATTGTGCCATTTTCGATAATGAGAGCATCGCTCTTCCGTCTTGACCGAACCCAATGAGGTCATCTCCAACGAAAAGTCCGTCATCCTGAAACTGAATGGACATGCGATTGCTCGATATTTGTTCTACCTGTAAGGGGTATTCGACACTTTGGGCTGCCAACGGATCAGTAGTCAAGTTGGTATCCGAGAGGAAGGAGGCTGTGTGTAATTGTTCGTTCCATTCGAGTCCGCCAAGAAGAGGGGTAAGATCTTGCAGGAACACGGCCGTTTTGCCGTCTACATTGTAGGAAGGAATCTCTTTGCCTAGGGCAAAAGTATGAATATTGGTTGAGAGCACGTCAGCGATTTTGTTGCCAACCCCTACCTCGGTAAAGCCGTGGTCAGGATAGTCACTCGAAGCTTCTAATTCGTTATTGTCTGGGAAAATGGAGACTTGTCGCTTGTTCGGTTCCCAAGCGATGTGAAAGCCATGTTTGCGCAAATCTTCCACATAAATAGCGGTTTTTCCGTCGATATTCATCGATCGGATGGCAGCTCCATTTACGAATGCGCGAATATCTGTTGTAACCACTTTACCGACAACCGTTCCAACGGGCAGCTCGTTAGCGTGCACATCGGTAAGAGGGAGAGGAATGATAACCATTGCCGCACATAGAATCGCAGCTAAACCTGCAATTGATTTACGTCTCATTGAAGTTAATTCTCCTTTATTACGAAAGTAGGAACATTCAATTAAACGCCAAAAAAAGGAAAAAGTTGCATAATCAAGCATAAAGAGTGCTGAATTTATCACAGGGATAGACTTCTGTTATGATAAAGTAAATAGTTTTTCTGAGGCTACGAAAATTCATGCTGAAAATGCGGTAGAATTTGCTCTAGGGGAGTACGAAGTGGATGGTTTATGAAATAACAACAATATGGGATGAAGCTCTGTGGCTGAAAGCAGAGGAAGTATATAACGCAGCCTTTCCTAAACATGGAAGAAAGAATCGAGCTCTGATTCGCAGCATGTTTGAAAGAGGAATTTGTGTGCTGCACACATGGAGCGATGGTTCAGATGTGGTTGCTATGGCTTTGACTGCATGGAATCAGAAGGCCAAACTCCTAATTATCGACTATATCGCGGTTCGCCAAGCGCAGCGTGGTAAAGGTGTGGGTTTGGCGTGTATGCGTGACGTTCGAAATTGGGCAGAAAACGAGGGCTGCCGAGGCATCGTCATTGAGGTGGAGGCTGAAGCTAGCACGGAAAATGAGGAACGGATTCGATTCTGGCAAAAGGCCGGATTTCTTTTGACCGAGTATGTACATACTTACATTTGGGTCCCAGAAACTTATCGGGCAATGTACTTAAGATTAGGTGAGTTCCAACAGCAAGATGGGAGACAATTATTCACTTACATTACTGAGTATCATGAGCAAGCCTACCGTGTAAAAGATTGAAATCGTAAAATAGCCCACTCCTTGATCAGGATGGGCTATTTTTGATCACGCTTTTAGCAGCGCTGTATTTGAATATTATGCGCAAGAGTGGTGGCACAGCAAAGAAAATGAAAAATGTACGAAATAATTGATAGCCGACAACGACGGATAAATTCGCATTAATTTCGTGGGCAATAATCCCCATCTGATCCATGCCACCTGGAGCGAGGCTGAGCAGCCAAGGAATGGGGATGTGCAAGAGGTTGAACAAGTATCCGCCTGCAAGGGCAGTTATCAGGGCAACGATCAGCTTAAGAGATTTATTGAAGGTAACCGTAGTTGTACCGATAAGTCCATTCACCACCTTGTCAATACTGTACGAATTTTAGCACGGTTATTTTTTGCATTCAAATCAATAGATTTGCATTGATAACTAGTGAATAAACTTCCTATTATTAAACTAATCAATGTAGGCAAAAAAAGAGCCAGTAGATCAAATTAATACGATTAGTCAAAGGAGAGTCATAGATGATTACAAGATGGATGTATCGGGCCGAGTGGCAAACTGGACAAGAGGCTGTTGGCTTGAAGACCTTGGTGTTAAACGAACAAGCACAAAAGCTGGTAAAACAAGGAGAACTAATGACTGCTGCAGCTTTCAGTTGGCGAAATCATGTATTCCTTTATTATGAGTGTTTGAACCGAGAGGTGTCACCTGATGAGATCGCAGGGGCCGCGGTACCCTTTTTAAAAGAATGGCCGGGACAAGAAAGTCTTCGGAAGTGGATACGTATGATTGATGTGTTTCACTTTAATGAGCCAGCCAGTTATGAACACTGGTTAAGAAAAGACCCTGTTGTGACTCGGGTAGGGAGGGTTGCCCATTTGAAGCCTGAGATGATGAGCAGTTATATCTATTACCATTATCAGCTGCAGGAAGAGCGGGCTTTCTATGGGGACAAATATGAAATTATTGCGATGCATGAGAATCTCTTATTTGGTTATCAGGAATTTCCAAAGGTCATAGAGGAACCTGTTGTAAAGGGGCGTTTGAATACCAAGGGGACCCCCGAGAACTGGAACGATTCACGAATGGACTTGCATTTTCAGCCATGGAAAGAGGATGGACATTTGTATTTTAAACCGATTGAACAAGTGTTTGCTTATTATATTGGTGATCTCTAGTGTCAAAGAAAGCCTTATTCCTCTAGCTCCAAATTCCCTACGCTATCTATTACAACGATCACTTGATAGGTTACGTTTAAGTTTGGATAATATTCGCTGCGCCAAAATTCTAGTTTGTCAAAGGGAATCTTGCCTCGGAAGTAATTGCCAAAGCCAATGGGGTCGCTGCCGCTCTGTTGAAGCTTCTTCGTTAACTGATTAAGGTGATTCGTCATATGCGCTTGAAGTTTGGAAACTAACTCTTCCTTCGTGGTCTTTATCTTCGTCTCACTTAGTGAAGAATGCACAAATAGCTTGCCCTCAAGTGTAGGACCTTCCTTGGTTAGCTTGGAAGTCCAACGCATTCTCGCAGATTCCAGTATCAGATTCGCATCTTCTAGTACTTCAACTGCTGCACCATGGTAATTATTTAACTCTATATTTATTAGCAGCGTATCTTCTTTGCTCAATCGCGTTATCATTTTTCCTCTACGCATGACAGCTGATCCGGCAAAGGAAAGAACAGTTTCTTTGCCTGGTCGAATAATCGGTAAAAGGTGGTCTTTCGTATATGATTTTGTGGAACTGAAGGCTTCCCAAATACTTGTTGTCGATGTTTTGGGGTTCCAGCCAGCTCTTCGATCGGAATATTTAAAAAAAGTTGTAACGTCATTCATTACGGCATTCTTCGTATTAGACAATAGCTCTTTCATATCGGCATCGGTAATCGCTAATAATGCTTTGGGGGATAAGTCTCTGGAACGGATTGCATAATTTAGTTCTTCTTCCAAACCTGCTTCAGCTAGCGATTGCTGGACAACTAACAATTCCACGTTTAACAAGTCAACGTAATTCTCTATGTTTATTTTCAAGTTGTCGACAGCTTCGCTAATCGTATTAGCCTCTTGGGAAATGGTTTTAATCGATAAACTCTTCTCAACAGGTATCGGTATTTGAAGGGTAACTTCATAGCGATGAGATTGACCTTTGGCAACACCCATAATAACGGGCATTGCTCTAAGATTGATATCATGGCTATCCCAACAACCACTTAGGAGCAATCCGCATCCGATCCAAACCACGACTAAACATAGCCTATAACGTAAAAACATACGCATCCATTCATCTCCCAAGCTTCATTCGTCCTCGCAGAAGTACTCCAACTAGCGCAACAGCAAATATCAAGCCAAGACGGTACATGCCTCCCCAATCTAAAATCTTCTCCAACATCCTCCAATCCGAAATAAATAGAGCTAAGCTGATCGCAATCAGGCCAGTCATTAATGGATTCGTAAAAAGCTTGGCGACGACTGAAGAACTAGTGGTAAGCTGTCTTGTGAGCCAGAGAAGTCCACTTATGTTCAGCAGCGTGCTGAACATGGTAGCCATGATATATAGCAGTGATATCCGATCGAAGAAAAACCAATTAACTCTGACCGAATCCATGACGGTTATTAACGGGAATCGCAAATGTACAGCCACTTCACGACCGAAGACACCAAGAGGGAGGTACACGTAAAGCAGCAAAAAAAGCAAGGAAAAAGCCCATGCTCCCCAGATCCATTTTCTGCCATCCAAAGAAATCGGTCCGAAAAAACCGATTAAACCAATAACATGTGAGAAAACGAACAATAAGGGTAAAATGCCAGGATCAAATAGAAATGTAAATTTCGGTTGAAGTGGTAATAGCAAGTGAAAACTAACATTTGAGAATGTAGCAGAAAGTGATAATAGAAGCAGTGGCAATCCGAAAATCCCAAGAAGTAAGGCGAGTCGCAAGAGTGAATCGCGTCCTGCATAAGAAACACTTACGGCTGTTATTAGTAATAAGGCCATCAAAATCCATCGAGGTGTTTCAGGTAGAAATAGCGTGCTGACGATTTGGGATTGTCCGCGAATAATGATCGTAATGGCAAACATATTTCCCGCGATTAATGGCCAGACAAGCAAGATGCGGAAGCATTTCCCAGCTTTAATGAAGGAAGTTAACAGATTTTCGTTACCCTTATGGAATCCACCAATAAGTAAGCGAAGCAAGCCTCCTTGAACCAGCCAACCGATCAGTATGATGACCCAGTGGCCGGATACTTGTGACTGAATGATGCTTTGGGGATAAATAAACATAAGCAGTCCGTATTGTAGAACGATGTATAGAACAGCGAAACTGATCCCTTGATTCATTCTGAACTCTTCCTACCTTCCGTTTGCGGCATAGAAACGAGAGGCTTACTCAATACGGTTGAGGAGCCTACTAAAGAAAGAAGCAAAAATAACCCACATACGATACCCATGGGACCAAATAACGTTGCGAAGAACAGCATGAGATACCGCCATATTCGAACAGCTAACGCGAAATGATAGCCGATAATGGTAAAATTAGCGATAGTTGACGCTGCTAACACAATGATCAACAGATTGCTTACTAGATTGGCTTCGACGACTGCTTGTCCGAGTATAATTCCTCCTACCATGGTCATGGCGGGCCCGATACTTTTGGGCAATCGGATAATGGCTTCGAGCAGCATATCAATAATGAACAATAGAATCAGCGCTTCAGTAATGGTCGGATAAGGAACACCAACGCGGCTCTTGGCAAGAGAATATATCAATTCTAGCTTCATAACATCTGGATTCACTGACAGCAAGGCGACATAAGCAGCAGGGGCAGTGATCGCAATAATCGAACCAAGGATTCTAAAGAAAACGAGCATGGATGTGAGTGCAATTGGATAATCTCGATCTGTATCCGACATAAATAAGTCGGGGAGATGCACGGGAATAACAATCGCTTCGGCGTAGCCCTCAATCAGAAGAACGATTCTTCCTTGCTTAATGAAGTAAACCGTTTCATGAGGCGATTCCGTTTTTATAAAAGAGGGGATAGGACTCCATATCGGCTTTTTGCAAAGCCACTTCGTAATTTGCCTAAGGGATGTAAAATCCTCACTGCTATGAGCACGCAGAGCTGATTCTGATTCCAAGAAAGCTGCTGAATCAACTGCACCTTCTAGGGAAAGTAGAATCATTCTTTTCTTGTGAATGGTTCCAACGGTCACATGTGCTTGCTGCAGATAGGAAGATCGAAGTTCATTACGAATCAAGCCAAGATTGGTCATATGATCTTCGATAAAGCCTGTTAGAGAAGATCCTAGTATATTCTGATTTTGTGGATTCGTAACCGAGCGTGTAAGCTTCTGTGGCACAGATTGCATCCATGCTGCTTTCAAACCATCCTGTAAAAGTAGGGTACGGCCCTCAAGAATACCTTGAGCAATGTCCTCGTGCGGAGGAGCTTCTTCTGAGCCCAGCTTCAGTTGCAGGGTTTCCCATGAACATAGTCCTTCTTGATCTATGTCAATGAGACGACGAAGAGTTCCCGCAATGTCAACCAAGCTGGAAAGAGCGAATAGCTCAAGCTGCAATCCGCATATGACTATGTTTTGATGATGAAGATCCTGACAGACCCCCAACTTCTCCATGACTTGACTTCGTGGCGTATATATCGCTTTATCCAACATTAACCATCACCTACGCGATAGTATGAGCAATTTGAACCTGACCTATGCTTTGGATACATAGGATTTAAATATGAAGAATACAACACGAGATGAATCCGGAAGTATTTGCAGGGCAAGATTCATTAGGGGTACTATATTAACCAGAAAGAAAAAATCCATTGGAAGTCCCAATGGATTTTTGTATGTGTATTTTTAGAAAGACCTTATTCAACATCATAAACGATATGAAATAAACAGTCTATACTTTTTCCTAAATTAACCATATAGTTGGGTTGCCGGCAATTCTAGGAATGGAGCGTTGTTCAATGGATTACACCAATTATTTTGATCATGTTGATTTACAGGATTATGTGACAACTATATTTGGATCTAGTTATTTGATCTCTAAAGTTTCCAGCATGCACGGTGGTGCGCAAAAGGTCGTCTATAAGTTGGATTGTAAGAATGGATTTTCATGCGTTGTATATGTATGGGATCTCACTATGAATTTTTTTCGTGAAGAAATAGAAAGATCGGGAATTCATGAGCAAAGCTTTGGAGCGGATTTGTTTGAAGTAAATAATAAGTTTTTACTACAACATGGGATTCAAACTCCTGCATTATATAAGCTTGATAAGACAAGGACACGCTATCCATTTGACTTTGCTTTTGTTGAATATATAGAGGGTCAAAAAGCGGAAATCTATTTCCACGATCCTGATATACAAGTTCGAGATACGGTGTTTCAACGGATTGGAGATATGTTGACAAGTTTGCATGGAAACGTCAGGGACACTTTTGGAAAAGTGAATCAAGATAATCGAGCCCAATCAGGTAAATGTCATCATCTGCAAATCAACAATGCCAAGAACGATTTAGCATATGTATGCCAATATATAGATGTCTTAAAGCCAAAGCATAATAGGATTCTCGATAAATTGTATGAGCTTGAATCGAAAATTGAATCTAGAAAGCGATATACCTTTATCCATGGGGAACTAGGACCGGATCATATGTTAATAAATGAGAACCTAGAACCATATTTGATTGATATCGAAGGGGCTGAGTTCTATGACCTAGAGCATGAGCACAGTTTTTTAGAGTTTCGATTCGGGGAGTATTATCGTTATTTACGAAATGAAACGTTGGATCTTAATCGCATGCAATTTTATCGATTTCATCATCATATTTCTTTGACTTGTGGCGGTTTAAAGCTGTTGCAAAGGGGATTTCCTAATCAACAATTTGCGAGGGACCTTTCTGAATATCATTGTCGTGCTGTACTGCGTCTTGTTGAAAATTAAATTTACATATAAAGGGATACCACTTATAATACAAGTATAATGAAACTGAGTTTCATGTAATGAAACATCGTGAGAGGAGATCACTACAATGTCATTTCAATTTCTAGGGATTGACCACATTCAACTAGCTGCGCCTGAAGGTTGTGAATTGGCTGCGAGACAATTTTTTGCTGAAATACTAGGTTGGGATGAGATCCCAAAACCTGAAATCTTGAGGCAACGTGGTGGTGTTTGGTTTCAATGCGGAAATCATCAGGTACACATCGGTGTTCAAAAGGATTTCACCCCTGCAACAAAAGCACATCCAGCATTTCAAGTTCAAAGTATTGATGCATTACGAGATCACTTGTCTCGATACAACGTACATGTTATAGATGATGATGCACGATCGGAGGAAGGCATCCAACGTTTCTACGTGAATGATCCGTTCGGCAATCGACTCGAGTTTATGGAATGGCTGAAGCCTTAACGCCCAAAAAGGGCGTTAAAAGTAGGAATCCGAGCGCTTATACGCGCGCGGGATGCCTTTAACGCCCCAAAAGGGCGTTAAAAGTACGAATCCGAGCGCTTCTTCGCGTGGGCGATGCCTGGGACAGTGTGGGTTGCAATCAAGCGTGAATAAGCGGATTATCCTTGATTACCCTTGACATTCCCCCGAATCCCTTGTAAGATATTCAAAAATTCATATCGAAATATTGATGAATGGGACAGTAATTCCTAACAGACAGTCACAGCGAGCCGGGTCAGTGTAAGCCGGTACGGATGTTACGAATGAAACGGACCCAGGAAATGGTTTGCCGAAATGGAGTAGGTAAATCCGGTCTGTCGACCGTTACGAAACAGAGGGGTTAAACGACACGTTTAACACTTAGAGTGGTACCGCGGGAATCTTCAGCTCTCGTCTCTTTATTAGAGACGGGGGCTTTTTATATTTTCAAAAAAAGGAGTGGAATACCATGATAAATGTTAAGCATTATTTTGCTGTGAGAATCTCATCATTACTCGCTGGTATCGACGCACAGGAAATTGCTGCTTGGATGGAATACCCATCGAGTCCGGAAAAAGGAGATGTAACATTACCCTGTTTTCGACTGAGTAAATCGCTTAGTAAACCACCGCAAGTCATTGCTGATGAGTTGAAAGCAGCGCTCCAAGATGAAGAAATCGACTATATGGAATCCGTATCAGGATATCTGAACATTTATATCAAGAAGGCACACTTTGCGGAATCACTGGTTAAGCATATTATTCAAGCTGGCGAACAATATGGATCGCAAAATCTAGGGCAAGGCAGCACGGTGGTTATCGATTACTCTTCTCCGAACATTGCAAAGCCCTTTCATGTTGGCCATCTAAGGTCCACGGTGATCGGAAATGCCTTGTATCAAATCCATTCTTTCTTAGGATACAACTGTGTGGGGATTAACCATTTGGGTGATTGGGGGACACAGTTCGGGAAACTGATTGTTGCCTATAAGCAGTGGGGAAGTAAGGAAGCAGTAACTAGCGGTGCCATTGATGAGCTTCTCCAGCTTTATGTCAAATTCCATGAGGAGGCAGAGAAGGATCCTTCTTTAGAGGATCAAGCTCGTGCTTGGTTTACGAAAATGGAGCAAGGAGATCAAGAAGCACTTGCTTTGTGGCAGTGGTTCGTAGACATAAGCATCACAGAATTCCAAAAGATTTATAAGCTGTTAGGCGTCCAATTTGATGCTTATCAAGGTGAAAGTTTCTACAATGACAAAATGGAGCCCGTTATTCTGGAGCTGAAAGAGAAGCAACTACTCGAGGAAGACGATGGCGCTTGGTTAGTGCGTTTGGATCCTTTCGGCATGGCGCCTGCCTTAATGCTGAAAAAGGATGGAAGTTCCCTCTACCATACGCGTGATCTAACAGCAGCTATCTATAGAGCGGAAAAGTATGATTTCGCCAAGCTGATTTATGTGACCGACTATGCACAGAATCTTCATTTTCAGCAATGGTTTAAGGTTGTTGAATTAATGGACTACACGTGGGCATCCAAGCTTGAACATGTTGCTTTTGGCCGTGTGAGTATTGAGGGAGGGACCTTATCGACACGTAAAGGCAATGTGATTAAGTTGGAAAGCTTGCTGATGCAAGCCATTCAGAAAATTAGGGGCGTCATCGAAGCTAGAAACCCGAGCTTGGCGAATAAAGAACAAGTTGCCCAGCAAGTTGGGGTTGGTGCTGTTATTTTTAACGATTTAAGTGCGAATCGTATCAAAGATATTGATTTCAATTGGGAAGAAGCACTTAATTTTGATGGTGAAACGGGTCCCTACGTGCAGTATACGTACGCAAGAACATGCAGTGTGTTGAGAAAAGCTCAACAGGTAGTCGGTCATGACTTACAAGCATCGGAGCTGGACGGTACCTTTCTCGAAAATAAAGAAGCCATCGCGGTTATTAAAATGCTCTATCTCTTCACAGAACGTGTTGAACAGGCGATGGTGAAGCTGGAGCCTTCGATTGTCTCGCGTTATCTCATTGATCTCGCTCAAGCGTTCAATCGCTTCTATCACGCATGTTACATCCTTGTTGATGACACACAACTGCGTGAAGCTCGTCTTGCCTTGGTCGCATGCGTTCAAATCACATTGCGTAATGGTTTAAAGCTGATCGGATTACAAGCGCCAAATGAAATTTAATGTGGCTAGGAATTGGTAAAAATCCTCATTCATGAGAGATTTTCTTAGGGGGAATACTACTGGACAATACTAGGATTGACGCATAAGGAGCTGGTTTTCGTGATGAAGCGAACTGCTGCGATTGTTTCTTCGTTGTTATTGGCAAGCGGATGCATAGGCAGTTCCGTGACGCCAAAGGAGACACGGATCGAAGCTAAGCGAATCTTGCCCATTGTCGAGTTACCCTCACCACCAGCCTCACCGCCAGTTCCGAAATATCAAGCTTCCTCTACAAAACAATCAGAACCGCGCGTCTCTAAGGTTACACTTGGCGCAATTGGAGATGTTCTCATTCATGATAAAGTTTATTTGGACGCTAAGCAGAAGGATGGCACATATAACTTTAAGCCCATATTCGAAGGAGTGAAGAAGTATTTACAAGCACCTGACATTCTTGTTGCCAATCAAGAAACGATGATCGGTGGCAAGGAACTGCGACTATCCAGTTACCCCGCATTTAACAGCCCCCATGAAGTAGGCGACGCATTGAAATATGCAGGGGTAGACGTTGTTACGATTGCAAATAATCATGCACTAGACAGGGGAGAAAAGGTGATTCAAAGTGCGCTCACGTACTGGGATACTCTCGGAATTCCTTATACTGGCGCATATAAATCTCAAAATGACCGTGACAGCATAAGAACGATCACGAAGAATGAGATTACGTTTGCCTTCTTGAGCTACACCTACGGGACGAATGGGATTTCAACACCTACTGGAAAACCCTTCCTGATCAATCGGATCGATGATAGGCAAATTCATCATGATGTGGAACAAGCGAAACAAGTGTCTGATGTCATAGTGGTAGCCTTACATTGGGGGAACGAATATCAACGATTACCGGACAACAATCAAACTAGTCTTGCTCAAAAGCTTGCAGACCTCGGGGTTCATATTATCATCGGAAACCACCCGCATGTATTGCAACCGCCAGCATGGGTAAAAGGGAAAGATGGACATCGAACCTTTGTCATTTACTCGTTGGGTAACTTTTTATCCGGTCAAATCAATTTGTATAAGCAAGTAGGTGGAATGGCAACCATTGAGGTCAATAAAACCACAAAAAAAGATGCCAAGAAAATTGAGCTTACCCAACCCAGCTTTCTCCCAACCTATACGTATAGTCGTCAAGGACGTCAATTTCAAATTATTTCCATGGATAGGTTAACCAATGAACAGCTCATTCATGCCGATTCTCAGTATGACATGATGAAGAAACATATGAGAACATATATACCTGAGCTGCACATCATTTCATCATAAGGCCCGCAAACATGAACAAACCGCTCCTGCTAAGCAGGGGCGGTTTGTTTTGTTCTCGCTGACGATTAAGACTCATCTTGCTTCGACACTTTGGCTACATTCAGCTTCAACGAAGCTTTCTTCGCGACTAATTCTTTAGAGAATTCTCTTTGCAAACGATCACTTGTTTTAATCTCTTCATTCAGCTTATTCACTCGAGTCAATTTGCTGCTCAAATCGCTATGTGATTGACTTAATTTCATATCTCTTTGAATTTGTTTCATTTTGGCTTGCGCTCGTTCTTTTTTCTTCTTCTCGTTTATGCTCTTGCTCTCTAGGTCAGCGATTTCTTTTTTTAACTGACTGACAATTGAATTGGTAAAGCTAATAGCCATGCCTGCACCCCGTATCCATTTCATGTAGCTGAAATCCCATTCTACAATAAAAGTCGCCATTACGCGAGAAATGCCCATCCTATCAACATACGATTGAGAGGAGAGGGCATTTACTTTTTACCAATTATTCTTATTTCCAACCTTTGGCGGTTATCGTTTGTTTTTTGCGAGTAAATAGCTTTTTGAACATGCTAACTTGCTTTTTACGTCTGAGAGTCAGTCGAACACCTTCGATTAGCAGTAAAGACCTTAATGAATCGCGGCGGTTAAGTGTGTGTAATCTTTTAATAAACTGCTCGTCCATGTCGATCATCCTCCCAAGTGTTTACACAAATGTTTAAGATCCAAATCAACAATCCTAACTTCATTATAAATGACCTTTCCGAAAATATTTGTCAAAATGTAGATGGGGATCATGCTAGTTTTGTCGAAAACACTATTTGCAATAAGGAATTGTCAGGCTATTCTCATTTTTTATTCCTTCAATTCAACTGTGAGTTGAATCCGAGCGGAAGTTCAAATACCAGGTTATTGTTTGTTCCACCTCTTATTCATACAATAAGTATAACGAAGGAGTGTGACTGACAAATGAAAGACACATTAGCAAGAAATATAAATAGATATCGGAAGCAAAAAGGCCTCACACAAGAAGAGCTTGCGCAAAGGCTCGGACTTACCTTTCAAGCAGTTTCCAAATGGGAAAATGCAATCACAATGCCAGATATAACAGTACTACCAAGCTTGTCGCAAGCATTAGAAATCAATATCGACAAGCTGCTAGGCTATGCTTCGCAAGATAATCCGATTTCCATTTACGAGGATGCTTACCGAATTCCAGACTATTACTGGGGTGTTGAGCCCAATTCAGCGTGTTATGACGTGCTTCGTTTAATGCCCCCGACCCAACACTTGAAATTATTAGATATTGGCTGCGGTGAGGGGAAAGATGCGGTATTTTTTGCGCGAAATGGGTACGATGTGACGGCCATTGATATTTCAGATGCGGGTATTGAAAAAACGAAAAGGCTCGCTGATCAAGTCGGTGTATCCGTGAAAGCCACTAAAGCAGATATCCAAGACTATCGGTTGGATAGCAGCTTTGACATCTTATTCTCAAGCGGCGTTTTGCATTATATCAAGCCCGAATATCGAAACGACATTTTTGCCAATTATCAAAAACATACCAATATGAACGGCATTCATGTATTTAATGTTTTCGTAAATAAACCATTCATTGAGCCGCCACCTGAGAATGAACCGAACGCATATAAGTGGCATTCGGGCGAATTGCTGGCACACTATCAGGATTGGTTGATTAAAGACAGCTCCGAAATCGTATTTGATTGCAATTCGTCGGGCATTCCACATCAACATGCGATGAGTACATTAATCGCCCAAAAACTAGCCTATTGAGTGGATTGCAACCCTCGAAGAGAAGATGCTGCAAAGCATCTTTTTTCGCGTTACAAATGCGCAATTCTGCTAATTGGAAAAGTTTTTCGAATTTTCGAATGAAATTTTTAACAAATAGGTTTACTTTCGCCCTCATTCAGCATATAGTTAAAACACGGTGTTTCCTGTGGTAAACTTTTTGTCCCATCGGAAACTTTATTTTCACCCTAAATGTTTCCCTAGGTAAAAACTATTGTAAACAAGCAATTTAAAAATAGGAGGTCAAAGCGATGTTTCAGAAATCAGACAAAAAGCTTTCGAGACGTAATCTTTTGAAGCTAGGAACGACAGGTGCTTTTGCTGTTATAGGGAGCGCATTGTTGAATCCTTCCTCGTTATTCGGTAAGTCATCAATTGCACTAGCACATGATAAGCATGATATTCACCATGCCATGAAAGAACAATTACATGAAGGTATGAAGCATGGCTATGTGCCTAGCACGGAAGTGACAAAAGGGTTCCAAGCAGCTCAACATGCCCTTACTGCTTTTGATTATGGCAAGGTTAGTAAGCTTGCTGACGGTCGAACACTAAGGGAATATGACATCACATCTTATGAAACTAACGTGGAGATCGCGAAGGGAATCAATTTCCCCGGATGGACATTCAATGGTACGATTCCAGGTCCCACAATACGTTGCACAGAAGGGGATGTCCTTCGAGTGAAATTTCACAATGCATCAACACATCCGCATTCCATTCATTTTCATGGTATGCATCCTACGAATATGGATGGTCTTGAATCCGTTCTTCCAGGTGATACTTTCACGTATGAATTTGAAGCCAAACCAGCTGGAATGCATGTCTACCATTGTCATGTAGCCCCTCTTGCAAGGCATATTCATAAAGGGCTCTACGGCAATTTCATTATTGACCCAAAGAAGCCAAGAGCAGCAGCCAAGGAATTCAGTATGCTGATGAATGGCTATGATCTGGACCTCGATGGAGAAAATGAAATTTACACCGTGAATGGTTATGCATTTGCCTATCAGCAAGAACCGATTAAAGTGAAAGTCGGAGAGCTTGTGCGAATTTATTTGAGCAATCTGACGGAATTTGACTTGATCAATTCGTTCCATCTCCATGCAAACTTCTTTAATTATTACGCAACGGGGGCAGATCCTGAAGCTCGCCCAGCGTTTACCGATACGATTATGCAGTGCCAAGGCGAACGTGGCATTCTTGAAATTGTCTTCCCATCGCCAGGGCGATATATGTTCCATGCGCATCAAAGCGAATTTGCTGAGCTAGGTTGGATGGGATTCTTCATAGCAGAATAAGAAAGGAGGCGGCGTACAGTATGAGTAACAACGATCAAACCATTAAGAAATCATCTCCATCTAAAATGAAAGCAATTCTTTGGGGCCTACTTCCGTTACTATTGTTATTTGCCATTATTACGACGATTGCCAAAGTAGGTACAGGAATCGAGAGCGAGCCCGCTGCTCCAATCGAAGTCCTAAATGTAGAGAAAATAACGTTAAATGATGATGGCATCCATGTTAAAGTGTTAAACTCAGGGCCAGAGGATGTAACGATTGCACAAGTCGTGGTCGATGGAGCTTTTTGGAATGCTTCATTTTCACCTAGTGATACGTTAAAAAGATTTGAACGAGGCATGGTCGATATCCCTTATCCTTGGGTACAAGGTGACCCGCATGAAGTGAAATTCATTACATCCAATGGGTTGATTTTCACAGGTGAAGTTGCCGCTGCTGCTGCAACACCTGTACCCAATGGGAAGCTTTTCTGGCAATATGCGTTAATCGGCTTCTATGTTGGGGTTATTCCGGTAGGTCTAGGCCTGCTGTGGTATCCATTCCTGCGTAGATTCTCGGTTAGAGGCATGCATGCCATTCTCGCCTTAACCGTAGGTCTGTTGTTCTTCCTCGTCATTGATACTTTCGGAGAAGGATTTGAAATGGCTGCGGAAGCGCCTGGCGTTTTCCAAGGTTCGGGTCTAGTGTGGTTTGGAGCATTATTGAGTTGTCTCTTCCTGATTGCGGTAGATCAGTCGAATGAGCGTAAGCTTAGCAGTGAGTCGTATGCAGGAACAAGAGTGGCCAACAAAATCGCAACAGGCATTGGGCTTCATAATTTCGGTGAGGGTCTTGCGATTGGCTCAGCTTTTGCGGTAGGTGAGGCGGCGCTAGGTACGTTCCTTATCATTGGATTCACCCTTCATAACATCACCGAAGGTGTTGGGATTGCATCTCCTTTACTGAAAGATCGTCCAACTTGGCGGACTTTTGTCAAATTAGCGCTAATTGCCGGTGGACCTGCTATTATTGGTACATGGGCTGGAGGATTTATTTTTAACGATACATTAGCTGCGCTCTTCTTCGGCATAGGCGCGGGTGCGATCCTGCAGGTCATCTATGTGATTTCGAAAATGATCCTTAGAGAATCCGAGAAAAAAGGTTTATCACCAGTATCTTGGTTAAATTTCGGCGGACTTACGGCAGGAATCCTGATTATGTATGTGACCGCGTTAATGGTAAAATTCTAAGTAGTGTCAATAATGAAAAGGATAGGTGATTCGTATGCTATCAGGTATTGGTATTCCGGGTCTTATTATGATCGTGGGTGTTGCATTACTGTTATTTGGGCCAACGAAGCTTCCGCAGTTAGGTCGCGCTTTCGGTACAACGATCAAAGAGTTTAGACAAGGAACTAAGGGATTGTTAGAGGAAGATACGAAAGAGAAGCAAAAGGATGAGTAATTTGATTTTAGATATGGCTGTTCCATAAGTAGAGAGATCTACTTGTGGACCAGCCACTTTTTTACTTTAGAACCTTGTTAAGATGAACGAATAGTGGATGGTGCATGGAAATGAAATCGTTAGAACAATATTGGAATGAATCGTATCAGAGGCTTGACCTCAAGCCTAAATATGACAATTGGCTGGACAAATATTGGGACAAGTATTTCTCTACATACTGCAATGATGATCTTATTGTTGATCTAGGCTGTGGTGTCGGCAATAACACACAATACTTATTCGATCGAGGGCTGTCCACGATGGCTTGCGATATTTCCGAAGAGGCAATTAAGAAATTAAACGCATTCATGCCTGATATTCAAACGCGCTGTTTGGATATGACAGAGGGACTTCCTTTTGACAAGGAATCCGTACAGGTACTGATCGCAGATCTAAGTATTCATTATTTCAATGAAGTCACAACCGATGAAATTATTCGTGATCTCCATCATGTGCTGAAGAAAGATGGCCTATTGCTATGCAGATTGAACTCAACCAATGAAATTGGCAATATAGGAGAAAACGCGCCAAGTGCGGAGAAATATTTACTGGAAAACGAAGGGATTTACAGAAGGTTTTTTGATCG
The DNA here is from genome assembly GCF_059692215.1 of Paenibacillus sp. J22P51. Lineage (NCBI taxonomy): Bacteria > Bacillati > Bacillota > Bacilli > Caryophanales > Paenibacillaceae > Paenibacillus > Paenibacillus sp. J22P51. The sequence goes on from NZ_JCAUAZ010000017.1 coordinate 36,242, forward strand.
AGATGAGATTGAACGATTTTTCGATCAAACAAAGTGGACGTACTTGTATGTAGAGGAGTACGAAATGGATCGATACACGAATAAGAAGATGTTGTGGGAAGTTGCGTTAAAGCCAAATTGAAATAGTCATGATAAAGCAACAAGTAGTCAATTTCCGCATGCAAAACCTTAAAGGATTTGGTGCTGTATGAGCGAACCTAGTATATACATACGAAATATGCTCATGTCGTATAATTACATTTCCAAGCAGAAAAGGGGTTTCCCATGAAACAGATTGGTATTGCACTCATTGGTTGCGGAGCGATTTCCAGCGTACATTTGAAAGCCATTTCACAGATCCCGACAGCGAAATTAGTGGCTGTTGTCGACACGAACGCCGATCTGGCAGCCAGCACAGCGGAAACATTTCAATGTAATTATTATACGGATTATCTCGAGATGTTGAAGAATCCTGATATTGACGTCGTTCATATATGTACAGCTCATTATTTGCATGCACCAATGGCGGTTGATGCGCTGAATGCTGGAAAACATGTTCTCACGGAAAAGCCTATGGCTGAAACGAAAGAAGCGGCACAAACGATGCTTCGTGCTGCGGAAGCCAATCCGAATGTACAGTTAGGTGTCATCTTCCAAAATAGATATAATCCTGCATCCCAGCTCATGAAAAAAGCTGTTGAGTCCGGTGAACTAGGAAACTTGCTCTGTCTGAAAGGGATCGTAACGTGGTGCAGAACGGCGTCCTATTATGAAACGGAATGGAAAGGAAAGTGGAAAACGGAAGGTGGGGGTGTCCTCATTAACCAGTCCATTCATACCTTGGATTTATTGCAATGGATAGGCGGCGAAGTTACGAGCATTAAAGGGACGATGTCAACGGATTCACTTGAGGGAATTATTGAAGTGGAAGATACCGTTCATGCACACCTAACATATCGCAATGGGGCAACGGCTGTCTTTTATGCTACGAATGCCTATGGGGTAAATTCACCGCCAGAAATCGAGCTTGTCTTTGAAAAAGGGAAACTGCTCCTAACGGGAGATACCTTGTATCGCGTGATCGATGGCGAGCAAACCACGCTGACTTCACCAGAAGCTACTAATTTGGGAGTAAAATCGTATTGGGGAATTAGTCATGGCGTGCAAATAGCTGATTTCTATGATCACATACTTAATGACCGCAGCTATGGTCTGAATGGCCCGGAAGGCTTCAAAGCCTTCAACTTGGTTATGGATATCTACGAATCTTCAAGATCTGGGACAAGAATCTGTTATAATTAAATAACCTATTAAGTAAAGAGACTGTCATCGAGGTTGCATTGTCGCAGCCCAGTAGGCAGTCTTTTTCAAGATATAGTTGAAATCAATCGGAGGCTCTTACATGAAGATAACCGTTCTGGGTAGATGGGGTGCATATCCCAAAGCAGGTGAAGCGACTTCAGGTTACCTGGTGGAAGTAGGCAATCATAAGATTTTACTTGATTGTGGAAGCGGCATTTTGTCTGTTGTACAGAATTATTTGGAGCTCAGTGAATTAACAACGGTGTTTCTCTCTCACCAACATCATGATCATATGGCCGACTTAGGGTGTCTTCAATACGCCTGTTTGATTGATATGGATTTGAAACGCCGAGAGAAGCCGTTAAGAATTATATTAGCTGAAGAAATGGAAGAAGATTGGGCCATGCCTGAAATGAATGGTACGTATGGGATCGGTGTTAACGAGAACGAAAAAGTCTCGTATGTTGACGGAGTCGAGCTATCTTTTTTCCGAACTAATCATGATGCTTATTGCTTGGGAGTTCGGATCGAAGCGGACAACAAAGTACTCGTATATACAGCAGATACCCGCTATGACGAGTCACTCATCCCTCAACTAAGCAATGCAGACTTACTGATTACGGAAGCCTCATTTTATGAAGGATTCAATGCGAGCCAATATGGACATATGACTTCAGTCGAAGCAGGAAATCTCGCTGCAGGAGCAGAAGTCAAATCGCTATTGCTCTCACATTTACCCCACTTTGGAGATATACAAGTATTGAAGAAGGAAGCAGAGACTATGTTTAGCGGGAAAGTATGGTTAGCGGATAGGGGTATGCAGCTAGAGCTATAGTGTGGTTCTATGTTTCTGCACGAAACAAAGTGCCATCATCTCGGAAGTAAAAGGCAATCTCATCGGAAATTGTACTCATTCTAATCAATATTCGAGTGAATTCTTCAATAATTCCCCGGTCGACTTCGCAATAAACACCATTTGCGTCAGTTTGCCAGACAGATACCGTCGTTTGAGATAGCGCGGCTGTAAATAGATCTCCATCCGATGTCAACGTCATTAACATGATTATCGCCCTCTCCTTTTTAATCGTCAGTTGTACCCTTATGGTTCAGTTGTTAATTGAGTATATTCGCAGTTGTGTATGACATGCTCACTAAAGGATATATGTGCTCACAATACTATGTAATTCGAGTCGTTGCCTATTGGTAACGGCTTTTTTCTGTCCATAACAAGAATTGGTGTATGCGTTCACCACGGTTTATCTCCCTACCCAAATGGTCATAATGGGGAAGGGGATGACAATAAGGAGGGACCAACATCATGCCTGATGATGCAACGATTCCTATAGACCCGAATGTTGAAATTAACATAGAACGTATCATTAATATTATCCAACCTACGTACTCGCACAGAAAATAACAATTGGGCATTTTTTGGAGCCTGTAGAGGCGGTAATCGCTTTTCTATGGTTCATTTCAGTGTTTTATAAAACATTACTTATCTATTTCTCACTAACGTCAGGACTTGCCGAACTGTTTCAGTTGAGTGAGAGTCATATGCTGACTATCCCCATTGGCATGATCCTTTTGGTAGGAACGATAGCAGGTACGCCTAATATAACGGTTTATAATGACATTCTCGTAAAGTACTATAATTGGTTCGACATCGTCTTTTGTGTTTTCATACCCTTGTTAGTACTAGTGCTGTTGTATATACGAGATAAACCCAATAAAGGTAGGACAAATGAGGAGGACATCCATGGATCAGCTGTTTAAAATGAAAGAGCGAGGGACAACCATATCCACGGAACTCATGGCGGGTGTGACAACATTTCTAACCATGGTCTATATCGTTATCGTGAATCCAGGGATCCTGAGTACAACTGGTATGGATTTTCACGGTGTATTTATGGCAACTGTACTTGCGAGTATAGTTGCAACGCTCATCATGGGGCTATTTGCGAATTATCCAATCGTGATTGCACCTGGTATGGGATTGAATGCCTACTTTGCTTTTACCGTGGTCGGAGGGAATGGAGTGGCTTGGCAAGTTGCGCTAGGCGCCGTGTTTATCGCAGGCATATTGTTTGTCGTACTGTCACTTACCTCGTTCCGTTATGTCTTGCTTGACGCTATTCCCACCAGCCTCAAACATGCCATAACCGCCGGTATCGGCCTTTTCATCACCTTCATCGGTTTGCAAAATGCGAAAATCATCGTAGGTTCGCCTGCAACCCTACTCACATTAGGTAATTTGAGAGAGCCCATGACTGCCCTTACCTTGATGGGGCTCATTATCTCACTTATTCTGCTAGCGTATCATGTTCGCGGTTATTTATTCTTCGGCATGCTGATTACAGCCGTTCTGGCGTGGATGTTTGGTCTATTAACATTACCAGATACGTTCGTAGCAGCCCCTAGCGGATTAGTTGCGACAGCTTTTCAGCTCGACATTCAGGGTGTTTTTACGGGAGGTTTATACGCGGTTATTTTTACCTTCTTATTAATCACCTTATTCGATACAACAGGGACCATGCTAGGTGTGGCTGAACAAGCAGGTCTTCTCAAGGACAATAAATTCCCACGCTCAAGGGGAGCTCTACTGGCAGATGCGGTTGGCACAACGACGGGTGCACTTCTGGGTACCAGTCCAACTTCCGCGTATATTGAATCCAGTTCAGGTGTTGCAGTAGGTGGAAGAACGGGACTGACTGCGGTCATGGTTTGCCTGTTGCTAGCGTTGACTTTATTCTTTTCGCCAATCATAGCTGTTCTAGCGAGTATTCCGGCCATTACAGCTCCAACTTTAATTATTGTCGGCTTTCTAATGATGAATGTGCTGCGCAAAATCGAATGGCAGGACTTGGAGGAAGCCTTCCCGGCATTCCTGATCGTTGTTTTGATGCCGTTAACGTATAGTATCGCGACAGGTATTGGCATTGGGTTCATCGTGTATCCGATTCTAAAATTTGTTCGAGGGAAGAGGAAGGATGTTCATCCTATTTTTTATTTATTTGCGGTATTGTTTTTTATACAAATCGTCTTCTTCACGCATTAGTAAATGGGTAGAAGATCTAGCAAAGCAGGCGCCGCGGCGAACTGCTTTTTTCGTGTTTCTCAATTCTCTTCATTCTGCATCGTTTCATCCGCTTTCATCCAAACCTTTGTGGACAAGGGGCATAAACTATCAAGAGCAACGATATTGAGAGTCTTGTTACGGGAAGTGGTACAGATGGTTAATGGACTTCTAGCAGCCGTTGAGAGAATGTACACGTTGGCGATCCAACAGATTGAGGTTATTCGTGACACAACTCGAACTTTTGTTGTAAAAGTAACTGCAAACCAAGGCCTTTTTATATTGAAAAGTATATGTACCGATGAGCATCGATTGCAATTTATGCTGGAAGCTGAAGACTTTCTAAGAAACCGAGGTATTCAGATTCCTTACGTATATCCTACCAACGAGAACATGAAATATTTTATCTATAAAGGTGAAATGTATGTCTTACAGCAATGGATTGATGGTGTTCCTTATCCACTTACAAGTTTATCTCAATCTGTTAGGTTAGCCGAAATATTGGGCAACATGCATGCCATTTCAAGGGAGTATCAATCCTCCATTAGTCCACTATGTATTGGCGGTGTCAGATGGGAGCTGGAGTACGAGGAAGCACTTCGATTCTTGGAGAGATGGAAAAAAGACAGTTCCCCTAGAGATGAAGCCTGGCGTTCAGCAGTGCTGGCCTATATAGATTTTTATATTACAACGGGCCAGTATCTGAAAGAGAGGCTTAAGAATAATGCTTGTTTCCTCTCCTGGAAAGATAAAAAGCCAAATTTTGTTCTAAGTCACAATGACTTTCACACTCAAAATATGTTACAGACAGAGTCCTTCGGTGTGTATATCATCGATTGGGAGTTTGTAAGACTGGACTTTCCTTCTAGAGATTTGAATCGGGTATTGTACACGATGTTGAAAAAGTCCACCTCTTGGAACCAACAAGCTTTTGTGAGAGTGATGCGCGCATATCTCAAACAGAATAGGCTCAGCACGCATGAAATGAAGTTGATGTATCTCGATCTGGCTTTTCCACACAATCTATGCCGGAACTTGATTTGGGGAAAATTCAACCGAATGACTGTGAATCAAATACATGGAATTTTACACAAAGAACAACAGAAGACCAATTATCTACTAGATTCATATATAAAATAAGTACGCAAAACAACAGCAGCTCGCTAATTGAGCGGGGCTGTTGTTTTTTCATTTTGCGAGTGACATATAAATCCCAAAAAGTAGCAGTATTGTGCAGGAAGTTAGCCATTGTCTGCATTAATTCCAACATATTTTCACGATATAATGAGGAACGAGACGAAAATGTAAGCGCAATTATATCGGTGGTGAACAATTTGTAGAGGGAGGTGAAACGGGAGGTTAGTTTATGTCCCAGCTAAGTAAATTTCAACTACTACTAACTACCTGGAGGTTGTAGAAATGTTAAAAAACGCTAAGCATCTTATTAAAACAGCTTGCTTCATTACGTTGGGTTCACTCCTCATTTCTTCATTCGGGATCCAAGCACCTTCCGCGCACGCAGCGGTTGCTAGGCAGATGGAGAAATTAGACCGCGGACTTGTTGCCGTCAAGGTAAGCACTGGTGTACTTGTCAGTTGGCGACTTCTAGGTACAGAGGCCGCAAGTACTTCGTTTAACGTCTATCGAAATGGAGTTAAGCTCAATGCTTCACCAATTACGACGAGCACGAATTATCAAGATAACGCTGGAACAACAAGCTCCAGTTATACAGTCAAAGCTGTGGTAGGTGGGGTGGAGCAGGCCGCATCTGCTGCGGCTACGCCATGGGCGAATACTTATCTAGATGTTCCTTTACAGAAACCAGCAGGCGGTACGACACCAGACGGTGTTAACTATACCTATAACGCTAATGACGCAAGTGTTGGAGATGTAGATGGCGACGGTCAATACGAGATCATTTTGAAATGGGATCCTACCAATTCGAAAGACAACTCGCAGGATGGTTACACAGGTGAAGTGTTCGTTGACGCGTATAAGTTGAATGGAACACGGTTATGGCGGATTAGTATGGGCAAAAATATTCGTGCTGGCGCTCACTATACACAATTCATGGTCTATGATTTAGATGGGGATGGCAAATCCGAAATCGCCATGAAAACTGCCGATGGAACGAAGGATGGTACCGGAGTCGTTATCGGCAGCTCAACTGCGGATTATCGGAACAGTGTGGGAAGAGTTCTAACTGGACCTGAATTTCTAACCATATTCGAAGGGGCGACAGGAAAAGTCTTAACTACAACAAGCTACGATCCTCCGCGTGGCACAGTTGGCGATTGGGGCGATACCTATGGCAATCGTGTAGATCGATTCTTAGCGACAGTCGCTTATCTGGATGGGCAAAAGCCAAGCATCGTAATGGCGCGCGGTTATTATACGCGAACTGTACTGGTAGCCTACAATTGGCGGGGCGGCACATTATCCAAACTATGGACCTTTGACAGCAATACCTCTGGCAATTCCGCTTATGCAGGCCAAGGGAATCACAACTTAACAGCCGCCGACGTCGACAATGATGGCAAGGATGAAATTGTATATGGAGCGATGACGATCGATGATAATGGTGCCAAAAAGTACAACACGGCATTAGGCCATGGCGACGCACTTCATGTCGGCGATTTGGATCCGAACTCGGCTGGGCTCGAAGTATTCAAAGTCATGGAAAGCACAAGCGCTGCGTATGGCGCAGCCGTATGGAACGCTGGCACCGGAGCCATCAAGTGGGGTGTGAATACCGGCGCTGACACGGGCAGAGGTATGGCTGCTGATATTGACCCACGATATGCTGGCGAAGAAGTGTGGGCGAGCAATGGTGTCGGTCTGTATCAAATCAACGGTACCAAAATCAGCTCCACCGTTCCTTCCTCCATCAACTATGGCATCTGGTGGGACGGCGATGTTTCCCGTGAGCTCCTTGATCATAATTGGGATGGCACCAACGGCGTTGGCCGGATTGATAAATGGAACTATACTTCGCTCAACACAACGACCTTATTGACGGCAACAGGCACCAATTCCAACAACGGCACCAAAGGGAATCCAAGCTTGCAAGCCGATCTACTAGGCGACTGGCGGGAAGAAGTCATTTGGCGGAAGTCGGACAGTACGGCTTTACGTATTTACGCAACGCCATATGAAACATCTACGCGCCTGTGGACCTTAATGCATGATCCGCTTTACCGTCTAGACATCGCATGGCAGAATGTGGCGTATAACCAGCCTCCTCACACAAGCTTCTACCTAGGCACAGGCATGGCAACGCCAACACAGCCGAATATTTACACCACGCCATAACAACGAGTGGAAGACATAGAGAAACGTTCGGGTAATTCCGGCGTTTCTTTTTCTCATTCTAATCTCAATTGTTGTATGCGCTTTCTAAACACGGCAGGGGATGTTCCATAAAAAGCAGTAAACTGACGGGAGAAATAGAAGGGGTGGTTAAACCCGACTTCCTCTGCAATTTCGGCAATATTTAAAGAGGTTGTCTCAAGTAGTTTTCTTGCTTGTCGTAGTCGTATTTTATTTAACATTTCCATGACGGACTCGCCTGTCTGCGTTTTGAATAGATGCGCGAATCTAGAAGGAGAAAGGTTGACCAGTGCTGCCAATTCTGCAACCGTATAGGGTTGGTTATAATGCTGTGAGATGAATTGTATCGTGTGATCTACACGTGTATCCAGTGGATACTGTGTCTGTAGGACACTTTTGGAAATGAGAAGGAGGTTTTCTTCTAAAGCGTTGATGGCCAATCTTTCTGAGAAATGATCCGTTTCTTCGTTATATTGAATCAAATTGTGAAAGGCACCTGTTAAGCGGACTAATTCTTTCTCTGTATCAAAGCGAGCAAATCGTATTCCTTTAATCACCTCTGGCAAATGTAAAAGAGGTAACCATTCCTCCTTGGGGACAAAATGACACCAAAAAAACTCCCATAGGGTATTCTCTGGCGTTCCATAAAAATGGGGAGTGCCTGGTGTAATTAAAGTTACCTCACCTTGCTGGCATTCGTAGGTTTCCTTTCCATTGTTAAATAAACCTCGGCCTTTTAACGTCAATGTCAAATAATAATCTTTCGTACCGTTGGAGCGCTTGACCTTGTAGCCAAAGGACTGCCGATAATGTCCAGAAATTAGCTTTCCGGGGATGGTAGTCAGATTCTCAGTAGCAGAAAAGGAAATGAATTCAGTCATTGTAAGGTCGCCTCCAATTCCCAGATACCTACTAGTATATAGGAATTTATAGGAAAATAAATCGGTATTTTCGTCATGTCTACTGACATAAAAAGGAAGGTGCGAATACTTAACGAATACTATAGCTTAGTTTTTATCTAAATCTAAACAACTATTGATGAAAAGAAGTTTTCTCTGCGAATCTATGAAATGGAGTTGATTTCTGTTGCCTATTTATAATGCGGCTTGCGATGTACACAACCCGCAAAAGGGTCACCGTTTGGCGGATATTCCTGCACACGATCCATACGTTTTGGCTGACAGCCGCAGCGGAATGTATCACTTATATACCGGTGGTTCACCACGGTTGCACGGAATGGAACGATACGGGGTTATCACGTACAAAAGCACAAATTTATCCGAGTGGGAAGGACCCTATATCGTATTCACCGTGCCCGATGGCGGGTGGGCCCATCCGCAGCATGGCGCCTGGGCGCCTGAAGTCCATGCGTATAACGGACGCTTCTACCTTTTTGTCACCTTGCATAACAATGAAAAACGACTGGAAGGCGAGCCTGTGAATGGGTATTCCAAGCATTGGAGAGGGAGCGTCATAGCCGTCAGCGAGTCACCAGAAGGACCGTTCACATTGTTGAAAGATGATTCACATCTGCTGCCGGAAAAGATGATGACATTAGACGGAACTTTATATGTAGAAGAGGGCGTCCCTTGGATGGTTTATTGTCATGAGTGGATCCAGACGATTGACGGTACGATTGAAGGCGTTCGATTAAAGAATGATTTGTCCGAAGCAGTCGGAGAACCGATTCGTCTGTTCAACGCATCAGAAGCACCATGGATCAACGAAGATGAACTACCAGAAGGCGACATTCGTGCTTATGTAACAGATGGATGCCAATTATACCGAACGAAGAACGGTCGATTAATCATGCTTTGGTCAAGTTATCAGTCGGGCAGCTATGTGCAGACCATCGCTCGATCCCAAACCGACAAACTAGAAGGTCCTTGGGAACAACTCCCTCCATTAGTGAAAGAAGATAGCGGACATGGGATGCTGTTCCAAACATTTGCAGGAACTTGGATGTTAATCCTTCATCAGCCGTTCAAAATGCCTGATTCGAGGTGCAAGCTGTTTGAAATGGAAGACACGGGGGATAGCTTCAGTGTGCGGCAGCTTCGTTGATGTGATATTGTTCAACATATCACTTCCGAAACGAGGCATGCATAGCATGGTTCTTAGGAGGGGATATGAATGCCAAAATATCGTATTATCGTCGATTTGTCCGACCGGGACCTGTATTTGCTTGATGGTAATATCGTTGTCAGGTCTTTCCCGGTAGGAATTGGCAAGATGGTTACGAAGACGCCGAAGGGTGAATTTACGATAATAAATAAACAAGCCAACCCCGGAGGTCCGTACGGAGCTTTTTGGATGGGCTTATCTAAACCCCATTACGGCATCCACGGAACTAACGATCCTTCCACGATCGGAAGGGAAATCAGTCACGGTTGTATCCGAATGTACAATGAGGATGTGCTGCAGCTCGCAGATCTTGTTCCTATAGGGACACGGGTTACGATTCGTCCTTAAGTTTGGCTAACATATTTGCATATGTGATAAAAAAAGATGTCCCACAAAGCCATTAGGCTGTGGGACATCTTTCATTATGTTAATAGGCTAAAGCGAAGAGACCATGAATATGAGATAAATAGCGTACGTTACTTGCTTCTTTCATCAGCGTCGCAGGTAAACCTTTCAGCTGGGTATTCTTGCCACCGATCGTACCGATGCCGTCTTTACGTCCTAGGCTGCCCAAGGTTCCGGAGAATACAGGTACGAATTTCTCCATCACGCCGCCTTTTAATTGTACAGACAAGTTGTATCCAACGGTTTCACCCATTTGCCAAGCAAGCTGAGCCGTAGGAGGGTAAGGTCTTTCACTTCCTTCTGGGAAGACAACAGCGCAATCACCCGCTAAGAAGATATCGTTGTGCGACGTGGATTGCAGTGTCGATGTTACCGTTGCGCGACCGCGATCTTCTGCAATCCCACAGCTGCCGACAACCTGGTTGCCTTTGACGCCGCCAGTCCAAATAATCGTATTAGACTCAATCGTTTGCCCACTTTTCAGCGCCACCGTATTTTTCGTAGCCTCTGTGATCGCAACACCTGTCAAGAAAGTAACGCCGCGCTTCTCAAGGCTCGTTACTGCGCGTTCAATGAGTACTTGTGGGAATACGGGTAGAATGGCAGGTCCAGCTTCAACACAGTAGATCGAAATATCATTGAAGTCGATGCCTTTGCTGCGGCAAACTTCAGGCAATTTATCAGCGAATTCACCAACAAGCTCAACGCCTGTAAGACCGCCGCCACCAACAACAATCGTTGCATCGGCTTTATTGCCAGAAGTTTTATAAGCGTCCAAACGAGCTTCAACATGCTCTCTAATGCGGTTAGCGTCAGCAGCTGATTTCAGAATAAAGCTGTTCGCTTCCAAACCTGGAATACCAAAGTAATTCGTTTCGCTGCCCAGCGCAACTACAAGCGCATCGTATGTATGTACTGCTCCGCTACTAGTATGGACTTGTTTGTCACCAGGTTTAATTTCTTTAATGGTGTCAACGACGATATTCACATTTTTGTCGCCTAGCAATTTTTGAAGTGGAAGAGCAACGGCTTGCTCTTTAATCGTGCCGCCGGCTAATCGATGTAATTCCGTAATGATTTGGTGAGTTGAAAATTTGTTGATAATCGTAATGTTTGCTTCTGAAGATGTCAAATGTTTACGGGCTGTTAACGCGGTCAAGAGACCACCGTAACCACCGCCAAGTATAAGTATTTGTTTAGCCATCGTTATCATCCCTTGTCCGGATTAATTTTTTCTTTCAGCGAGTACATTTAAGAATGCTTGAGCAAAACGAAGTGTTTTCTGCACTTCAGGGTCCTTCAACATTTTCAGCATACCGAAAAGACCGATGGTTGTTCCCACGTCAGCCTGTGACCTTTCACCAGCTTCAATGGCCGCCGATGCAATGTTTTTCGCTTTCTCTTGAACAGGTTTTACGAATTCACCAATACCTTGTGCAAAATCGTTGATTAGAACTTTGTCAGTCGCAACGTTTTGAGCGAAATCGTAGGCTTTCGTTAGCATAGTAACCATTTCAGCTAATTTCGGAAGATTATCTACCAGAAGTGTCAGTGATTGTTGCACCTCGGGCTTCAATAATTGGTCAAGTACGTCTAATGATTTGGGTTCAGCAGCAAGCGTTGCTGCTACTTCTTGATCTAATGTTGTCTGTGACATCTGACAATCCTCCTTATGCTTAGAAAAAAACGTATTACACTATTCTACACCTTTTGACAATTAATTTATAAAAGCAAATATTTCAAATTCATGAACATCTCCTGAATAAAACACAACAATACCTAGAATAATCCCTGTCTATCTAACTCAGATTGATTTTATAATGAAGTTGTTAACCTGATTGGTAATTGTTGGATTAAGTTAACGGGAAGGAATTTATTTTGTAAAAGGAGTTGAGTGGGAAGCTTTATACGGAGACACGCAGCGAGGCATTTTGCTTTTGACAACTAGAAAGCGCATACAAAAGAGGAGGCTCATATTAATAACTTCAGCTAATGAACATTAAACTTAAGGAGCAAACAAACATGAAAATCGTAAAGTCGAAAAAAATGATTCCTTTTGCACTTAGTTGTATGCTTTCATTCTCTCTACTTCCACTAGCGACACCCGCATTCGCAGCGACACTGTTAAGTGATAATTTTGAATCCTACAGTAGCTTCCCATCAGGGGGATGGACGAACGCTTCGGGGAACGGAACTTGGAGTATTGCGACGGATGGAAGCAAGGTTGCGACACAGACTTCATCCACTTCTAATACGTATATCATGACAAATGGTACCTCTTCTTGGAGTAATTATACATATTCAGCCAAAGTGAAAGTGGGTTCTACGAGTGTACGAAATGGGATTGTTGCCCGATATACAAATGGGAATAACTACTATTTCCTGATTCTATATAATGGGAATTTACTTTTGAATAAAAAAGTAAGCGGTTCCACGACGACGATTCAGCAGGTTCCGTTCGCTGCGAATACTTCATCTTTTTATAATCTACAGCTGGAAGTGAATGGGACGTCAGTCAAAGGTTATGTGGACGGGGTATTATTGGTTCAAGGGACAGATAGCAGCCTAACAAATGGCGTTCCTGGGTTTTATGCGAATGGCATAGCGGAATATGACGACGTATCGGTGACGGACAGTGCCGTAAGTGATACGCAAGCTCCAACTGTGCCAACAGGACTATCGGCAACGGCAGCCTCCAGCAGCCAAATTAACTTGAGCTGGACACCCTCCACGGATAACGTTGGTGTGACAGGCTACGATGTTTATCGTGAGGGCTCACTCGTGGGATCATCCGTTACGACTTCCTATAGTGATTCTGGCTTGAGCGCTTCAACTGCTTATACCTATTCGATTAAAGCGAAGGACGCAGCTGGTAACGCATCTGCAGCAAGCAGCTCAGCAAGTGCAACAACCCAAGCGGCTTCAAGTGATACGCAAGCTCCAACAGCACCAACGGGACTTACTGCTACTGCCATTTCGAGCAGCCAAATTAACCTGAGCTGGACGGCATCGACGGATAATGTCGGCGTTACTGGCTACGATATTTATCGTGCCGGTTCACTTGTAGGATCATCTGCTACGACATCGTATAGCGATTCAGGCTTGAGTGCATCAACGGCCTACAGCTACACTGTAAAAGCAAAGGACGCAGCGACGAATACGTCTGCAGCCAGCAGCACAGCTTCCGCAACAACGCAAGCAAGCGGTGGCGGTACGGTTGTTAATGTCTCTACATCCGCCCAGCTGACATCTGCCATTAGCAGTGCGACAGCAGGTACCACCATTGTTCTTGCTAACGGTACATATACCAACGGCGGTAATTTTAGCATCAACGGTAAAAATGGAACGGCTTCGAACCCGATTACCATTAAAGCAGCCAATACGGGACAAGCTATCATTTCGGGTGGGGCGTATTTTGTAGTAACCAGCTCCTCTTATGTGACGATTGAAGGCTTGAAATTTACGAACACAGGCAATACTGCAGTAAAATTGGATCAAAGCAATAACATCCGTGTTACTCGTAATACATTTGCACTTACCGAAAATGGGAACTCACTCAAATGGGTGTACATCGGAGGCGCGAATAGCCATCACAATCGAATTGATCACAACGAATTCGGACCTAAGCATGATTTGGGTAATTTTATTACCGTTGATGGTTCTTCAACGCAAATTTCGCAATATGATACCATCGAATATAACTACTTCCACGATATTGGTCCTCGTGCAACGAATGAAATGGAAGCGATTCGCTTAGGTGTCAGTACATTATCCATGTCCAATGCTTATGCGACGATTCAGTACAATCTTTTTGAAAACTGCGACGGCGATCCTGAATATATTTCTGTAAAAAGCGGAAATAACACGGTTCGATTTAATACGTTCCGCAACTCGCAAGGTGTTCTATCTTCTAGACATGGGCATGCTCAGAGCTTCTATGGGAACTTCTTCCTTGGTGATGGGGTGAAATCGGGCATCGGTGGTATCCGTTTGTATGCCAATGATCATAAAGTTTTCAATAATTATTTTGAAAATTTAACAGGCAGTGGTTATTCGGATGCGATTAACGTAGATGGCGGAGATTTCGATGGAGGCACGAACGGAACTACCTATACGAGCTCCGATTTAAGTAAACACTGGAGAGTTTACCGTGCCCAAATTGTGAATAATACAATCGTAAATAGCACAACAGGTATCGTGATCGGCGGTAATTACACACAAGCGCCAGTTGATAGCACCATTGCTAACAATATCGTGAAAAATTCAACCGGTACGCTGTATAATCAGGTGAAAACAAGTAATACCTCGTTCCAAGGTAACATTGGTTACGGCTCCACATTAAGCAATGTGGCTAGAACAACAGCTGAAATTAACAACGTGAATCCACTGTTCACGACATCAGGTGGGTTACAGAAGCTCTCTAGTTCTAGCCCGGCAATTAACGCTTCGACAGGTTCATTTACATTTGTAACCACGGACATGGATGGTCAAAACCGTTCAGGAACAAATGATGTTGGGGCGGATGAGTATGCAACAAGTTCAGTTGTCAATGTACCTTTGACCACATCCAATGTAGGGCCGCTTGCTCCGTAATTTTAACAAAGGGATGCTATACGTGATAAGCGTATGGCATCTTTTTTTGAGAATAACCAGATGACTGAATGTTCGAATGAATGTTTATTGTCATAAAGGACTTAACTCATTTACAGCGAATACAATATTTGTAATACATGTCGCGTAAATGGGGATGGATGTTATGACGTTTTTTTGGATATTTTTCTTGGTTGCCATTATTGGCGTAATTGTTTCACTTGTTTCGCAAAGTGGTGGATCAAGCGGCGGGCATCACAACTCAGATTCGAATATTAACTTTAACAGCGATAATATCGACAATAGTAGTTCAAGCATTACAGACACTAGCAGTAGTTGGAGTTCAGATAACGGCAGTAGTGGCGGATTTGATAGCAGCAGTAGCGGTAGTAGTGATAGCGGGACAAATAGTAGTACTTAGAGAATCCTTCGGGGTTCTTTTTCTTGCTTATAAACGTCTATATAGATAGAAATACTTTGGAAGAAGGTGTTGAGTTTGAAATATTGCAGAGTAATGATATGCACTATATTATCCCTTATTTTTATTGTTGGGTGTGAGCAAGAAGCCGTACCTGTGGAGCAAGCAGCACCAAGTGCAACATTTGAGACTGTACAAAGTCAACTCACTCAAAAAATAGATGAGTTAACCAGAATTATAGCCGAACTCAAACATGAGGCTGTCAATCTGGATGAAATTGTCACAAATCAGCCTTGGTTAAATCAATTTAAGCAACCAGGAAAGTCGATATTAAGCTTAAAAGTAACACTAGCAGGCAATGATGAAACTTCCGTTAATGTGACTGATCGCAGGATACTCCAAGCTTTTTCCAACGAATTGGTCATTCAGCGTGAGCTATTCGGGCTAAATTCTGGCGGCAGCTACAACTCGGACATTCTTCCTTGCAATTATCAAATCAAATTTGAGAACAATGAAACGTATGGTATTACCGTACCTGCACGCGGAGTTCTCACATTCGATCAACTGCCTAATCATGCTTTCGGAACAAGTCCGTATCTGCACCAACTATGCAAAGCGTTAGTGAAGAAACCTAACTTCCTGCCTGATCAAACGTTATTCGCCAAAATGGCCGCGAGTGGCATGTTAATTACGGATTCAGATGGGGTTATCTTCTTCTCAGAAAACCGCATTCAGGGCGTCATTTATACCTTGTTAAAAGCTCAGATCAATATGATTCCGCGTCCATTGGATGCAGGTGATTCAGATGAGAGCCTATTATTCTATTCCTATGGCGACAAAATAACGATGAAACTGTTCAATGAATGTATCCAGATTTTAGCCGGTGAAGAGGAAGTTTGGTACAAAGTGGATAAAGATGTATCACTGCAGATCAGAAGTGTACTCAGTGCAGGTTAGCAGGGGGAAGACAGGAATAGGCTCGGATTCCGAGCCTAACGCATGACGTGAGTGGGAAATTCGTACGCATGAATAAAATGAAAAAACGAACTCATCGATCTCTTGCAGCGATGAGTTCGTTTATTTTTGATTGAGTAAGATAATAAGCATATTCCATTGGTCTTCGATACAGATCCTTATGTTTAAAACCCTTAAGATCTTCGTAAATATTTTTTTGGGGCTTTCCGTTAAGCTCAATTATCCATAGCTTACTTTGTTTGTCCAATACAAAATCTACACTCAATTCTCCCAATGAACCCATAAGAGCTTCTGCTTCTTGAGCGGCCATTACACTTACTTCATTCAGAGACTGTAGGATTTCATTTGCTTTTTCAGGCGAAAGTAGTCGCGGGAGAATGTCTGCTACATCATAAACGCGTTCACACATACTAGTGTTAAAGTAATGCTCGAATGCCACTCTACAAGTGATGTTGTAAATCATCCATTGCCCAATATTCCCCTTTTGAACAAGGACCCGGATGTCAAAATATTGACGATCGAGTTGACTCATTCGAATACCTTGCTGGACCATATATTTCTGTCGTCCAAGAAGTTCATCTAATTTTTCCTGAATGCTTTCATTACTCCTGCAAATTACTCTTGGAGCTAAGCTGTGCAATGAAATGTGAATATCTTTATTATCCAGACGTTCAATTCGATAGACAGACGCCCCTTTAGATCCATAAATCGGCTTTATAAAGAGAAGATTATGTTTGTCTAATAGTTGTGATATATTCACTTCATTATATTGAAATGTGTCGGGTACATATTGCGAAAGACTCGATTGTTGTATCTGGTTATAGAGGTCCCATTTATTAAAATGATTGATTATATTGAAACACTTATTCTTACCTATTATTTTCTCTAGGCGTTGAATGGTCATTGAGTCTTTGTTATAACAACGGTTATAGACGACACGAGGGAAAGGAAACATACTTTGTATCCATTGGCCATTTTTCAGGCTAAGTCCAATAATACGTTGCTTTTTCCAATGTATATCTGCTGGAGTGAAAGCAAAAAGTCTCAGGTTTTGATTTTGAAAACGTTGACAAAGACCCAAAATTCTTTTCCTACTATTCCTTTTGGTTACCATAATACCTATTAACGGGCGCTTGTCCATTCCTATCACTCCCTAGCCATCGATCCATCTTTAATAAATAATGCTAGCGCGGTCATTTTGGTATGGGACAATCACATAAAAGAGTTGATTTTTGTTGAGTAATTAGTTTTATTTTCCACTTTTGATAATTTGATAGGCATTTACTGTGTCTATCTATTTAGGCTTTTAATATGATGAAATACGTTTGAAAATAGGGAGATGAGATTAGTATGGGGAAATGTAATTGCCCACCAGGTCCTCCAGGGCCAGAGGGACCACGAGGGCCCCAAGGACCTACGGGGACACCAGGGGCAGCAGGTCCTGCGGGAGCAACAGGACCAGTAGGAGCAGCGGGAGCAGCGGGAGTTACGGGAGCAACGGGACCAGAAGGACCGAGAGGTCACAAAGGGAAAGAAGGGCCAGAAGGGCCCCGAGGTCACAAAGGGCCAGAGGGACCAACAGGACCAAGAGGTCACCAAGGACCAGAAGGACCAGAAGGACCAGAAGGACCAGAAGGACTAGCAGGATCGACTGGATCAATGGGACCAACGGGACCTATGGGGCCAACGGGAACAGCTGGTGCAGCGGGATCGATGGGACCTATGGGACCAATGGGGCCTGCGGGGCCAACGGGAACAGCGGGAACAGTGGGTGCAACAGGAGCTACAGGTACAGGAGCTACGGGATCAACGGGAGCAACCGGCCCAGGGGGAGCAACGGGAGCTACAGGTACAGGAGCTACGGGATCAACGGGAGCAACCGGCCCAGGGGGAGCAACAGGAGTTACAGGCCCAGCGGGTGGTCCGCCGGGACCAACAGGATCAACTGGACCAGCGGGAGCTGCAGGAGCTGCAGGAGCTGCAGGGGCTACAGGTATAGGAGCTACGGGATCAACAGGAGCAACCGGCCCAGGGGGAGCAACAGGAGTTACCGGCCCAGCAGGAGCTGCAGGAGCTACAGGAGCGACAGGTATAGGAGTTACGGGATCAACGGGAGCAACCGGCCCAGCGGGAGCAATAGGGGTTACAGGCCCAGCAGGAGGTCCACCGGGACCAACAGGAGCAACGGGGCCAGCAGGAGGTCCACCGGGACCAACAGGAGCAACAGGCCCAGCAGGAACAGCAGGAACAGCGGGTGCGGCTGGACCAACTGGAGCAACGGGTACAGCTGGAGCAGCAGGTGCAGCAGGTCCGACCGGAGCAACGGGAACGGCTGGAACAGCGGGAGCAGCAGGTCCAACCGGAGCAACAGGACCAGCGGGTGCTGCTGGAGGATTAATTCCATTTTCAACGGGTATCATCCTCATTGGTGCTACAGTCGTATCAGCTGCTCCAATTTTAATGGGTTTTGGTAATCGCGCGGTTGAAGTTATTAACGTTTCTGGAGAATCAACTATGCCACCAGAAGCAGGTGGTTTCGCATTCCCAGTTCCCTTTAACGGTACCGTTCGAAATCTACAAATAAGCGCAGATTTATTGGTTGCTTCAGTGGCTTCGATTAATGTGACACCTCTTGTATATGAGTTCACAGTGTTCAAAGCACCTTCATCTCCTAATAATGGGGTTAGTCATATTGCTTCACAATACTTGACGACTGCGCTGACTAGCTCGCTTACTTTTGGAGGTTCTGGTAATCCGGTTACTGCTGGTCTTTTCTATGCAGCAACCAATATAAATCTCAATACATTAAATGTCTTAGAGGGTGATCGTATTGGTATTCGTATAAGGACGAATGTAGCATCTAATGCCTCAGCAGCTGATATTACCCAGCTCTCATTTAGTGCCAGTCTATCTTATACTCCTTCTTAAATTAACGTAGCCGCAAATAATGTAAAAACTGTTTGGTTAAAAAACTTCCCAAATAAGCTGCCGCGTGCCATGTCTTTTTCATACAACGTCAGAATGAACAGCTTTGCCATCGGCAGAGCTGTTTTTGTCTGAATCGGTTATAATAGGAATGAATTGTAAACAAAAGCAGGACAAGTTTTTTTAGGAGCGGGATAAGGATGAAACGTACTACGATTTTAATCGCTGATGATGAGCCGGAAATTGCTAATCTCGTTGCGCTGCATTTAGAAAAAGAAGGCTACCAGCTAATTCAGGCATCGAATGGCATAGAGGCTATTCAAGCGATTGAATCGCATGCCATTGATCTAGCGATTTTGGATATTATGATGCCCAAACTAGATGGATATGAAGTGACTAGGCAAATTCGAGAGCGCTATTCATTGCCGATCATTTTTTTGAGTGCCAAATCCTCCGACTTGGATAAAATAACGGGATTGGTCATGGGCGCTGTTGATTATATGACGAAACCGTTCAATCCGATGGAATTGGTGGCTCGAGTGAATGCGCAGCTGCGGCGCTCTATGCAATTGAACCAGTCGGCACCAGTCAATAGCCCCGTGTTGGAAGCGGGTGGTGTGTCCATTGATCCTGATCAAAGATCCGTTCTTGTATATGGCGAGAAGGTCGAGCTTACACCGAAAGAATTTGATATTCTATATCTTTTAGCCAGTCACCCTAAGAAAGTGTTTAGTGCGGAGCATATTTTTGGGCATGTATGGGGGGAAGCCTATTATGAAAGTGGTAACACGGTCATGGTACATATTCGTACACTGCGCAAAAAACTTGGTGAGGATTCCAACAAAAATAAACTAATCAAAACGGTATGGGGTGTGGGGTATACATTCAATGGCTAACCTACTGCGCAGTTTTCGATCCAAAATGATCGGTTTATTTGGGCTCAGCATGCTGTTGTCCGGTACATGTACCTTTATCCTGTACAGAGTGTTGAAGCTTTATTACGCAGGCGTTCGAGCTGAAGATCCTGTAGCTAGATTACGTCATTTTGTTAATACGATTGGGGACTTAAACTTCTTTTTGTTGGTATTTATTCCGCTTTCCATTTTGTTTTTCTTTTTCCTGACCAAGCCTTATGCCACTTATTTTAATGAAATCTCGACAGGGATTCATCGACTTGCTGGCGGTGACTTTCATAGTCGTATTCATATTGATTCCAATGATGAGTTCAAGGATATCGCAGAAGATATCAATATGGCGAGTGAGAAACTACAGCAAGCGGTAGAACGAGGGGATTTTGCAGAGAGCAGTAAGGATCAGCTAGTTTTGAACTTAGCTCACGATTTACGTACGCCGCTCACCTCTGTGATTGGTTATTTGGACTTTATCCTTCAGGATGAACAGTTATCGCGGGAACAAATGATCCATTATACAACCATTGCTTTTAATAAATCGCAACGCTTAGAGAAGCTCATTGATGAACTCTTTGAAATTACACGTATGAAATATGGCATGTTGACTATTGAAAAGAAGCAAATTGATTTAAGCGAGCTGCTCATACAACTAAATGAGGAATTGTTCCCCGTATTTGAAAAAAGTAATTTAATAAGCAGAATGGATGTTGTACCGCATTTGGAAATTTCGGCCGATGGGGAGCTGCTAGCACGTGTATTTGAAAATCTATTGACGAATGCCAATCGGTATGGGAAAGATGGACAATTTGTCGATATCCATGCCCATCGTGATGGGGATGAAGCGGTTGTTCAAGTCATCAATTACGGCAACATGATCTCCCCGGACGATCTGCCTAATCTCTTTGAGATGTTCTATACGGGAGATCAAGCTCGAACTCATCAAGGTGGGAGTACGGGACTTGGCTTATTCATCGCGAAGAATATTGTGGAGCAACACAAGGGAACGATTACAGTCCAAAGCAATGTCATTCGTACACTTTTTGAAGTGCGATTGCCCTTCATTGATCAAATTTAAGAAAAATTTTATGTTTGTCCCACTTCTTTTTTAAACAGTTTTCTTTATTCTAAATGCAAGCAAGGTTTAGGAGGGAAAACAGTCGATGAAGAAGTGGGTTTTTTGGCTTGTCATAGTTATACTGCTTGGCTATGAGGCCGTACAACAGCATTCAGGTGCCGCGAAAGATGATCAAGTGAAAGAAAACGATAGAGCATATGAGGTGATTTCCCAAGCCAAGGATATGGCAATAAAAGTGACCAAAGACCAAATCTACCAAGGAAATCTAGTTTTGATTAATCAGGATAATCCAATTCATCAAGTAGGCATGGAATCAGATGTCGTCAATTTATCTCAGCATAAAGAGCTTGTTAATGGATTTGGGTTGTTAGATAACACAATTCGCTTATCACAAAACGTCGTTCAATCTTTTATCACGATGATCAGACAAGCTGAAAAAGATGGGGTTCGCCATTTTATGATCAACAGTGGTTACCGAGACA
Organism: Paenibacillus sp. J22P51; assembly: GCF_059692215.1. Taxonomy (NCBI): domain Bacteria; kingdom Bacillati; phylum Bacillota; class Bacilli; order Caryophanales; family Paenibacillaceae; genus Paenibacillus; species Paenibacillus sp. J22P51. Next base: position 57,831 of record NZ_JCAUAZ010000017.1, read on the forward strand.
ATAAAGAACAAAGTCAATTGTACAAAGACATGGGTGCTAATTATGCTTTGCCCGCGGGGCACAGTGAGCATAACTTAGGCTTAGCTCTTGATATTGGTTCTACCCTAGGTGAGATGAATCAAGCTCCTGAGGGAGATTGGTTGATCGAGCATGCACCGGCATACGGATTTATTTTACGATATGCGAAGGACAAAACGGCCATTACAGGCATCCAATATGAACCCTGGCATTTTCGCTATGTTGGATTGCCACACAGTGTGATTATGCAGCAGAAGAATTTCGCGTTGGAGCAATATTTGGAATATTTGAAACAGCAAAAGAGCGTATCTACGACCATTCAAGGCAAGAAATACGAGATTTCTTATTATCCGATTACCCAGAATAGTACCATTCATGTGCCAAGCAATCGTTCCTATCAACTATCAGGAAATAATGTGGATGGTGTCATAGTAACCGTACTACCATGATGAGCACCTAAGAATTATAGGAGAGGGAGAATGCGAAATGAAACAAACGAAAGTATGGAATGAGATGATGCTGCCGGCTTTATTTGCCGTTTATATGTACGTCGTGTTCAAAATTATTTTATTTAAGTTCAGCTCAATAGACTTACCTTTTCTGTGGCATCAACTTCAGCGGAATGTTGAGAATCCTGTTCATATTAAGAATCGCTTGGCATTCGCGAACTTTATGCCATTCGAATCTATTTCTGATAATATCCAAAGGCTATCGTCTCATGATGTTGTTAATTTGTTTGGAAATATCGCGGTATTTTTGCCGTACGGTATTTTTATAATGCTACTGTCGAGACATAAGCAGATTTCACTGCTCGGTGTGCTCATGCGTTCATTTGCTTTAAGCTTAACCTTGGAAGGTTTACAAGTCATATTGTCTATGGGAAGCTTCGATGTGGATGATCTCATTCTCAATAGTGCTGGGGGCGTGCTGGGGTATTGTGTTTTCAGGTTTTATACGAAGGTCAAATCAGGCATAGTAAGCTTGATCCAAGCCCAGAACATGAAATTATCTGAATAAGGGAAAGTAAAGGCCGTCCTTCAAAAGTAGAGCAATCTACTTAAGGACAGCCTTTTTTGATTCCAAAAAGAGGCGAATGGCTGATTTTAACTTGGATATGGTACTATGATTTGAGAAATCACAAAATTTGCAATGAAATGTCGGGGCGGTTCACGTATGGAGTCAGAGCAACAAAGAGCAAAGGAACTATTTACTTATTATCGCGGCAGCACGATTCAAATGTTTCGAGATGGGGCACACGATGAATACAAATCATTTGCCGTTTCGAAAGAGACAGAAATGACATGGGTGCAAGAAATGATCGACCACTTTTCAAGAGGACTTTCCATTAGAGAATGGGAGGCTTTGAACAGCCTTGAATCCATAGCCCGGGATTTTAAAGAAATAGTCATTTTGAAAAAGGTAGTAAGCTTCGCATCTAAGCATATTAAAAGCGCGGACAGCATCGTCAAACTCATGTATGCGGAATCGATCGTCCTCATTCTGACTTCAGTGAAGGATGTTATCACCAAAGAACTATTGTACGAAGCATTACAGGCTGCGAAGGTGATACTCGATGATATTATGTTAAATCCATTGATTTTAGATCCCGGACACGAGCTGAAATCCTTCGATTTGAAAGACAAAAAATCACTGAACCTAAGAGCAAATAAAAGCATCGAGGCGTTAAAAGGCTTCCTGTCATAGTTCAACTATTTCTCAATGGGACCTGTATCCACGACTTCGAAATCGCTGCCTTTGATTTTGCCGAGTTTATGCAAATCATCATCGTCCCATTTGGGATCAGGCGCTCCACTCACATAGAGATCACTGCCGTTGTCGGCGACAATCATCCCGTATTTCTTCATCGCTCGAAGGATGGCTTGATTGGTCGTAGAGTAGCTGGAAATGTCAAAATCGGCACGCAGCCTAATCCGGAGTCCCATAGGAGGAAGATTAGGGTCCGTACTGTTCGATGCATAATGGGTAGCTGGAGCGACGAATCCACGTTGTGTCTTTCGTACCGTGAATCGCAGCGCATGGTTGATTTCTCCAGTCATTGCTTCCTCATATCGAACGAGACCAGGGAAGATAGGTAACCCGGCCGCGTCAGCGGACGTCCAGTATTTAGGGCGCAGTGCATTTGATTTCAAATCCCACTTCGCGCCGTTTGAAGCTTGCCAGCCATTGGGCGTGGCGTGTGCGTTGAACAATTCATATAGCATATCATTGTCTTTATCCACTACAATCACATGTCGATCGCCATCACCAGCTGGGCCGCCTTCAATGGGAGCATTTGCGGGTATCGGATAAGGTCCGGGATCACTTTCATCGCCGTAATCTGTAAACGTTACGTTTACTTTCGGTTGATTGCCATCTACGATTGTATAGGGAATCCCAATCGGTGCACCTTCCCATTCCGTACCGAAATCAGCGTGAACACTGGTATTAAAGCCAATTGCGTCGATAAATTGTTTGGATTTCTGGTGAATAGGGAAGGCAGAGATGTCTGTATTCCAAGGATTATCCTTCGGAAACACTTGCAAGGTTGAATTTTCGGTTTGCTTGGGTGGTACTGGCAACTGTTGGGGCTTGTCCCCTACAAAGATTGAGCTGGTTTGATCGTCCCAACCGACTGGCTTCCCTAATGATTCTGACAAGAATCGAAGCGGTACGTAGGTCGTATTTTTGTAAATGAATCCTTGTAGGTCTGCCGGGGGCTGCTTGTTCTCTCCATCGAAATAATACTGCAGCTTACGGAAATATACGTCTATGCCGATTGACTCTGTCGCCGCGTAGGAGAGTCCTGAGAAAAATAACGCGCCGCACAAGAATCCAACTGATCCTGATTTCCATTTACCCACTTGTTATTCACGCTCCAATTTCTCTGGTTGGCTTTCTTTCATTAATGTCCTATCATAAGATTATTCGTAAGTTAACCATTAATTTGAGTCCTGCTCAATGAGATGGAGATCTTTAAGACTCTAACTAATGTTGTCAGAAATCATATCCAATCACGAACGGAGGCAGTACGATGAGTCAACGCTATCGCATTACCAAAGCATTTCAACAATTGGAACAAGAAGCACAAACCATTTCTTTGGAAACGTGCAAACAATATTTTTCGACCCAACCAGATTTTACGTATTCGTCCGTATTTACAGTGACTGGTGCAACCAGCATGTCTATTGAGGGCGATTTCTTCATGTGGAGCTATGGTGAAATCAAGATACCTTTCCGGCATTATCAGGGAGATCTTTACGTATCGGGCACGAATGAAGCCGTCATTCCAAGAATGTTAGAGGTTGCTAGTGCTTTGGGGGCTGATGTGGCGGAAGGCTAATTGGTAAGTTTTTCTCATAATTTCAACATACTCTCCTCATACTTTTCCGTTATAGTAGTAGTTGAACTAAACTAAACAGCTATAGTATATTTTAAATTATCATTCAAGGGTTATAGCTACTTGGATGTTAAGGGGGTACATCTTTGCATACAGATACATTCATAAACATATTAAAAAACGAACTCGTTGTCGCACTCGGGTGCACAGAGCCGGTTGCTATTGCTTTAGCTGCTGCGAAAGCCCGCAGTTATGTGGATGGTTCAATTGAGCAAATAACAGTTCATGCCAGCGCAGGTATCATCAAGAATGCACTTGCCGTCGGGATTCCAGGGACGAATCTGACAGGGATCGATTTTGTTGCCGCTCTAGGAGCAATTGCTGGAAATGCCGACAAACAATTAGAAGTGCTTGCCGATATTAAGCCCGATGATATTGTTGCTGCACAAGATTTGGTTGAACGTGGTAGTTCGGTAGTACATCTAGCAGATACGAGCAGGAAACTTTATATTGAGGTCGTAGTCACCACAGAGCAGGGGTATGCGAAGGTTGTTATCACGGATAACCACACGAATATAACGCTAATTGAGGTTGATGGGAAGGTCGTTGAATCAGGAGGTTGCGCGAATGCGAGCTTCAAGAGTTCCAAAGAGGAACGCGGCGAGCTGACGATCGATGGCATCGTGCAATTCGTGAATTCCGTTGAACTTAGCAAGCTCGATTTGGTTAAACAGAGTATTGAACTGAATCGTAAGGCAGGATTAGACGGCTTATCGAAATCCTACGGGCTTGAAGTAGGGAAGACGATTAAAGAAAATGTGCAACGAGGCATTTTGTCAGATGATTTAATCTCACATGCCATGGCACTTGCTGCCGCTGGATCCGACGCTCGGATGGCTGGCTCTAGCATGCCAGTTATGGCGAATTCGGGTAGCGGTAACCAAGGCATCGCAGCAACTAACCCGGTTATCGCGGCTGCTGAGAAGCTTGGCGCTTCGGAGGATAAGCTCATTCGAGCCGTGGCATTAAGCCATTTAGTCACCATTCATATCAAATCCAAGTTTGGGCGATTATCCGCCTTATGTGGCGTTACTGTATCAGGAACAGGTGCAAGCTGCGGCATTACCTATCTACTAGGTGGCGGAAATAATGAGATTAAGGCCGCAATCCAAAACATGCTCGGCAATGTAACTGGGATGATGTGTGATGGCGCAAAAGGCGGCTGTGCTATGAAGGTAGCGACCTGCACGAGTGCAGCGGTACAATCTGCGCTTCTCGCTTCTAAAGGGATGACAATCTCCTCTACGAATGGATTTATCGAAAATGACGCCGAGAAAACGATCGACAACTTCTGTCGGATCGGGAATGAAGCCACGTCCGATATAGACAAGCTCATCCTCGAGATGATGTTGAATAAAGACATATAGTTCGATTATTGTCCGCCGTGTGGCGGATTTTTTTATTGAAATGGAAACTATTGGCAGCATACTTCGTCTAATTCATTAGAATTTAATGTATGGAGTGATGACTTTTGATTTATGCTGGTTTAGGTCCATTTATCAAAAAAGTAACAATTCTGTCTGTAATCATGATGTTGATGGTTCCATTATTGACGTACGCGGCAAGTGCTCATTGGGTTGATCCTGTGCTAAAGCCGTACAAACAGCGAATTGTGCCGTTTAAAGACGGCAGCTCTATGGAAGGGCCGGTCACGAGAGAGGAGTGGAACTCCTTCTACTTCTATGTACTGGCCCCTGAGCGGTACGATGAGCCGATCGATATTGGCAACTGGGTGACGATGATCAAGATGGGCGTGAAGCTGCCAAAAGGCAAAGAAGACGAGCTGATCAAAGGGTATGTGTATAACCTTGCTCCGATGTATGCACAGCACTTGAACCGCGAAACTGCCGTAGGCGGATTAATAAAATTGTTGACCTTGAGCATTGTGCAAGGGAGCTGGGATAACTCACAAGCAGATGCAGGTAAGGTATTCGTTGACTACAAAGACATCAGTGACCATCAAAAAGGGCTTGTTCAAATTGCCTATCGGGATGGCCTCTTGGACAGTGCGACGCAAACGGAATTTCGACCGAAAGACAACCTGACGAATGCGGAAGCCATTTCAATCATGGAAAAAGTAATGAAGAAATATGAACAAGAGGCAATCAAACTCAGTCCTCCTACTAAACCAGGCTTTCCTGCCGTCGTTACTCTTTTTGAAAATACACCAATTTACAGCTCTCCAGATGCCTCACAAAGTCCGATTGGGTTGATTTCACCACAAGATGTTCGGATCGTTGCGACGGAAAAGGAATTGCTAAGTTTTAAACAAATAACAGACGTGAAGTGGTTTCAAGTTGCCACATGGCTCGGAGATCAATGGATACAACTGGAGATGCAGCAATTAGGCAATATTGAACATACAGATACCTATTTGCTGCTTCAAGATACGACTACTCTCCAGAATACGCCGCACCCTGATACCGCGCTAACACTTGCACTTTCGCCTCAAAAGGTTCATGTTATTAGCCTTTTTCGCAGTAAATTTAGTGATAGCTATCTGATCGAGACGTGGGTTGGACCTAAATGGATCACGAACCCGAAAGGTGCAATTACGGAGTAATCAACCAAATCCCAAAATTTTTTGTTTACGTACCTCCGGTAATTTGATAATATAATCGCAATAACAAATGCGTTGAAGAGAAGAGTAAATAAATGATATCTTTCACAGAGAGCTCCGTTAGCTGAAAAGGAGTAAAGAGAACTTTATTGAACAAAGCCTCAGAGCAGCACATCGGAACCGATTCAGTAGGGGATGGTGTGACAGGAGCTCCTGTTACAGAGCTAAAGTATACGCATGCCAATGGCTTGTCGTACTTGAAGAGGCTGATATGGCGACATATTGGTGAAACTGGGTGGTACCACGAGGATATTAATCTCGTCCCTAAGACTGGCAATAGTCTTGGGGGTGGGATTTTTTTGTTGTAGCAATAGAAAATTTAACTCATGTGCCTCAACATTTGGCACACCAAATCAGGCAATTTGAATGTAATAGTGAGATACTTCATACCATCATACGAATTTGAAAGGATTGAACTTAACATGTCGAGAAAATTAAAAGTTGGTATTGTCGGAGGCACTGGCATGGTTGGCCAGAGGTTCGTTGAATTACTAGATCAGCATCCGTGGTTTGAGGTTACAGCGATTGCAGCAAGCAGCAGTTCAGCGGGTAAAACGTATGAAGAATCTGTTAAGAGCAGATGGAAATTGTCCACCCCTATTCCTGAAAATGTGAAAGGGATCGTTGTTCAAGATGCTTCGAAAGTAGAAGAGGTTGCCACTGGCGTTGATTTTATTTTTTGTGCAGTTGATATGAAAAAAGATGAAATTAAAGCGTTAGAAGAAGCTTACGCCAAAACAGGCACACCTGTTATTTCCAACAATTCGGCTCACCGCTGGACACCGGATATCCCAATGGTCATCCCAGAAGTGAATCCGGGTCATATTGATGTGATTGCTGCTCAAAGAAAACGCCTTGGAACATCGACTGGTTTCATTGCTGTGAAGCCAAACTGCTCAATCCAGAGCTATGTGCCAGCGCTTCATGCCTTGCTTGATTTCAAACCAACTAACGTGGTTGCATCGACCTATCAAGCGATCTCTGGTGCGGGTAAAAACTTCACGGATTGGCCTGAGATGTTGGATAACGTTATTCCTTATATTGGTGGGGAAGAAGAGAAAAGTGAGCAGGAGCCGCTGCGCATTTGGGGAAGTATCGTAAATAATGAAATTATTAAAGCAACTGCACCATTAATTACTACACAATGTATTCGTGTTCCCGTAACGGATGGACATTTGGCTACCGTATTTGCATCCTTTGAAAAGAAACCGTCGAAGGATGAGATTCTTGCTCGTTGGTTGTCATTCAAAGGACGTCCGCAGGAACTTGCTTTACCAAGCGCACCTAAACAGTTTATTACGTATTTCGAAGAAGAAAACAGACCTCAAACAAATCTTGATCGTAACATAGAGCGCGGTATGGGTGTTTCTGTAGGGAGATTGCGCGAGGATTCCATGTTTGATTATAAATTTGTAGGATTGTCGCATAACACATTACGCGGAGCAGCGGGTGGTGCTGTTCTTATCGCCGAGTTGCTCAAAGCAGAGGGTTACATTCAAGCGAAGTAAGATCTTTAAGGCCCTTTTTGGGCCTTTCGGTGCCCGAAGCTTCCTAAAGTCCAGCGAGTCCAAGACTTTAACGCCCTTTTTGGGTGTTAAAGTCAGTTCGCCGGCCGAAGCTAGAGCTTTAAGGCCCTTTTTGGGACTTAAAGCGCCGGAAGCCCTCGAAAAGCCAGCGAGCCCAAGACTTTAACGCCCTTTTTGGGCGTTAAAGTCAGTTCGCCGGCCGAAGCTAGAGCTTTAAGGCCCTTTTTGGGCCTTAAAGTGCCTGAAGCCCCCGAAAAGGCAGCGAGCCCAAGACTTTAACGCCCTTTTTGGGCGTTAAAGTCAGTTCGCCGGCCGAAGCGAGAGATTTAAGGCCCTTTTTGGGCATTAAAGCGTTGGAATGCCCCTCACCTGAGCTTGGCCATTCCATTAACCATACAAGAAGGGGCAATCCCCGCGTAGATGGATCTACACGGAGACGGCCCCTTTTTTTACTTAGGTATGATTCGGGTAGCGTTCTTTCAAAAATGAGACCGACTGGCTTATTAAATCCTTTAATACATCAACGTCGATATCTGCTACTTTATTGATGTACACACAGGCTTTAGCAGCTTCATGTTTGCCTAAGTCCTTCAATAATTCCTCTCGGCCCGTATCACCTGTCGCAAAATATAAGCTAATTTTGGCTTTGCGAGGTGAGAAACCGGCTAGTGGCGCATCGCCTTCATGTCCGGACTCATATTTATAATGATAGGCGCCGAATCCAATAATGCTCGGTCCCCACATTTTCGCTTCATAGCCTGTCGTTTCGGTGAAAATATCTAATAACTTATAGGCGTCTTCGCGCTTCTTAGGGCTTTCAACATTTTCTATAAACTCAAGGACGCTGCTATCTGTTTCTTTCATTTTTGCTTCGTACGCCATAGAAAACACTCCTTCTCGATTTTTTCCCTATGATGACTTGTCTTTTCCATTTTACCAAAGAAGCGTTTGAATTAGAAACATGAATAAGGGAATGATCGTCTAATACATACCACTGGAATTGATGAATGAGGACGTGGAAGAAAGAAGGTGTATTTCATGTGGAAAAAGGGATATTGGTTACCTACGATGCTATGTACGATTCTTGTTGGGGTCCTTTTAGCCGGTTGCGGTGAGCGAAATGTAGAAGATCGTAACGAAGGAGCTGCTCAGCTCCAACAGACACCTAAAAGGATGAAATCTGTTTCTCAAGAAGATTTACAAAAATATGCGAATCAACTCGCCACTTTAGCGGCAGTATTTGAAAAACACCAAGTGAAGCCGCAATCCTCTTATAGCACTGACAAAGAAGCCTTTCTGGAGGTGCGCCGCGTAGGCGAACATGCCAAAACGCTGTCGGATGCAGAGAAAGCCAAGCTAAAACAAGCTATCTATGAGGAGATTGGCGTCGAGTTTCCGTTACAGATAGAGGTCTATACGATTGATGAGCAATCCGGAATGAGTGGGAAAATCACAGCAATTGACGAAAAGGGAAGGTTTTTAGTCGTTTCCAGCGATAAATTCATTGATCAAGAAAAGAAAATGCCAAGTGCCGCGTGGTACGGTATGTCAGATGATGCACACATTGAGTTTGAAGGGAAGAAGATTCAACCGAGTGACGTTCAAATCGGTTCAACCGTCAACATGTGGGGTGAGGGAATCATGTTATCGAGTTACCCTAGCCAAACTACTGGGCTGCGCCTCCAAATAATCGCACAGGACAAAGGAATCGGTGATGCAAGCGGTAAACTCACAGGATTAGTCACAAAAGGCGAGGGCGTGAACGTGGAGCGCATCATTGAAGTTGATGGGGTGAAACATAGAGTGCTTCCGTTTGCCCAAGTGTGGAAAAAAGGAAAAAAAGTAGATGTTACTGAAATTAAGGTTGGTAATCAAGTTAATATATGGTTTGCAGGATATGAGTTTGGCACGGAGAAATTAGTGACAAAGGTCGTCATTGATGGATAAATGTTGAGGTAATTACACATGGAGCTTGTATTTGCCGGAAGGAAGTGTGCTAGTGAGCCAAGTTAATGAAATAGAGATCAACTTAAGACTCGTACAACAGTTGATCGCTTCACAATTTCCACAATGGGCACACCTGCGACTACAGCCGGTTGACTCGGCAGGAACAGACAATGCCATCTTTCGTCTTGGCGAAGACATGGCGGTACGATTACCACGTGCGGATTGGGCCATCGGGCAAGTGGAGAAAGAGCAACGGTGGCTGCCTATGCTAGCACCGCTTGTACCCGTATCTATCCCTGTACCGCTTGCGATGGGGGTACCCGCTGAAGGATACCCGTGGCACTGGTCCGTCTATCGGTGGCTCGGAGGTGAGAACGCAGCGATCGCACCAATCGCCAACCAACTCCAAGCAGCAACAGTCCTTGCGCAATTCATTAACGCCATCCAACAAATTGATTCGACGGATGGTCCCATGCCTGGTTCTCACAATTCTGGCAGAGGTGAGCCTTTGGCTTTGCGAGATGCATCTGTCCGGCAGGCCATAGCAAGCTTGATCAACATGATCGATACAGATGTGGCAACTGCTGCTTGGGAACAGGCCCTGCAGGCACCTGTTTGGCAGGGCAAGCCCGTTTGGATCCACGGAGACCTTCATCCGGGTAATTTATTAGTAGAGCAGGGGCGACTAAGCGCGGTAATCGACTTCGGTACGTTAGGCGTTGGTGATCCTGCCTGCGACATTATGGTCGCTTGGACGTACCTCTCAGCGGAAAGCCGAGAGTTGTTCCGTACAACGCTAACGATCGACGAAGCCACTTGGACTCGTGGATGCGGGTGGGCACTTTCCTTTGGATTGATTGCTTACGCATACTACATCGACAAGAACCCTGGGCTCGCCGCCATATCCCGACGTACGATTGATGAAGTTCTTAGTGCTTATTAGTAGTTAACGATTTGTAGATAGGAGAAAAACATCATGCTTTCGGCCATCTTTCAAGGAATTCTTTTATCAGCAGGTCTCATTTTGCCGTTAGGCGTTCAGAATGTATTTGTATTTAATCAAGGTGTGACACAACCGAGATTTATTCGGGCGCTGCCAGTCGTTATTACCGCATCACTATGTGATACAGTGCTCATTTCTTTGGCTATTTTGGGTATATCGGTGATTATAGTTACGCTGCCTATGGTTAAAACTGTTCTGTTTTTACTGGGTATATTGTTCCTTATTTATATGGGGTTCGTAACATGGAAGAGTAAACCTGCCTCAAGCCAATCCGAAGAAAAAGCATTATCGCCCAAGAAGCAAATCGCATTTGCTGCCTCCGTTTCTTTATTAAACCCGCATGCGATCTTGGATACAATTGGTGTCATAGGAACAAGCTCTATCCATTATGTTGGGAAAGAAAAACTAGTATTTGCCGTGGCGTGTATATTGGTCTCATGGATATGGTTTTTGGCGCTTGCGTTAGTAGGAAGACAAGTTGGGAAACTAGATAAATCTAGAACATTTATAACTTTTCTAAATAAAGCTTCCGCCCTGATTATGTGGGGGACTTCCATATATTTAATCTCACAATTAATCTAACGAAAAGTAATTTGACCAAATTCATTCGTCCTATTTTATAATAAGTAAAGCTTGGAAACCAACCAATACAGCCAAGCCAGTAGACGTAATATTGCGTATGCTGGCTTTTTGGCATGAAAACAGGTGATGGTACTTAGTGACACATAACGACAAGTCTCTTTCAAGAATATCATTTTACTGTAACAAATTGACATCAATCGCAAGTGGATATATGATTTTAAGGGGTAACACGAAAGGAACAGGGGTGTGAAGGTATTATGCATAAGCAATTCAAAGTCGCTGCAGGCATCTCCGTTGCAGGATATGTTGCAAGTCTTATAACCGCTACTTTTTTACCAGAGTCCATTAATTTATTAGTACCAACGGCTTTATCGATCGGAAGTATTCTTGTACTGAGCCGAACTTCTATAGCTTTAAAAGGGACAACAAATCCCGTTCCGCTTAACGATACTACCCCTAATGCACCAACTACGCGGATTTCTACTCCTGATATGGAAGCTGCGCCCAAAGATGAAAGTGATCCTTTCTGGGATCCAATTGCGGAATATATCCATGTGATTGAAGAAACGATGATCTCGGAGGGACAGAAGAATACGTTAGATGACGAGATTGTGGAGAAAACGCTAAGCTTGCTAGCTAGGGTAGGCAGACTGATTCCACAGCTGAAAGAATTAAACGATGCAAACATGAATCATAACATACAGCGATTGATCTTCAAGGACCTCAATGGTGCGATTAACCCGTTTCTGAAGCTGGGAGGAGAAGCCAAACGATTGAATCGTCGGTTACTTCTTACAGGAATTAAGGACATTAACTCTAAGCTCTCGGATTATGTAGAAACCATTGAACAGAAAGATTTAATTGAGTTACAGACTCGCATGGAACTGATCCAACAACGTTATCGTTCAACAGACTAAGGAGGCATGGAACTGTGACAACCCAATTGGTGCAATTAAAGTCAACAGATTTGCAGAAAGTTGAACAAGAAGCGAAACAATTACTCGAGAAAGTCTCTTCGACCGATACCATGGAGTTAGAAACCTTGATGGATTCTATCGGACGTATGGGCTCCAAAACCATGGAGCAGGCTGGACAATCGTTAGCAATGCTAGAGCGTCCCGTGAATGAATTAATGTCAGGGAAACGCTCAGAGGTCCAAAACAATATTCTGAAGCTGCGCGGCGAAATTGACTCGTTAAGCAAGAGCAAGCAGCTTGGTTTCTTTGAGAAAATGATGAAGAAGACACCTCTAAAGAATTATATCTATAAATATCAATCCGTGAAAACGAACGTAAATGCGATTGTGCAATCCCTGCGAAATGGGAAAGAAACGCTGGAAGAGAACATGGCGTACATGAAAACGCTGAAGAAAAATTCGATTGAGTCCGTCTACAATTTGCAGATGCGAATCGCGATGGGTGAGAATTTAAAGCAGCTTTTCGAGGTCGAAATAGCCAAGCCCGAGAATGAAAATCGTAAAACGCATTTGGAGAGAGGCCTTCGCAAAGTTGTTACGCGCATTCAGTCCTTTCAGGAAATGGTCATTCTATATCAACAGGCGATTGCAGGAACGGACATCATCAATGACAATAACGATAAACTCATTGATGCGGTGGATGCGACGATCGACAAAACACAGAACCTGCTGACGGTCTCTGCGATGATCTCGATGGCTATTGAAGATCAAGTACAGACGATTGAAGCGGTAAATTCCGCGAACTCAACATTGAACAAAATGTTCGAGGACAATTCGCGCTTGTTGAAGGAAACTACGCAAAGAACGAATGAGCTGCTTGGACAACCAGGCTTACAAATGGACTCGATCGAAAGAGGTATGACCGATCTTTTCGCTGCCTTGGATCTCTTTGAACAGTCGAATCGGACGATCATTCAATCTGCTACAGAGCACACGCAGCGGCTTGGGAACATTAGCCAGCAAATGACACAGCGTCTTGGTTTGACGCCAGGGAATAAAACGAATGCGGAAATCAAAGCTTCAGAGTTAGGCGGGCTTTTGGAATAAATAGGTTGAAGTAGTATTAGCTGTCAGGGATCCTCTCCTTGGCGGCTTTTTTAAGTTATTTTAATGCAATCATCATACCTCTTCACCCATGCCATTTCATTCTCCTGACATATGATAATCCATACGTTTGAATAATGGAGATGAGTAAATGTTCATGCAAATTAAAAAGGAGCCAGTGAACTCCACCCAAATTGATGTGCTGATCCCAGCGATTGAGAAGGATCTGGGGACTCTCCCCCTTGTGATTGATTCCGTAAGAAAATATGTGAAGCACCCGATAGGTGAAATCATTATTGTAGCTCCGGTGAAACAACGCATTCTTGATCTATGTGAGAGAAAAGGATGTCGCTTCGTTAATGAAGATACAGTTCTCCCCATTACGAAAAAGGACATCCATTATCAATCCAAGACGTGGGATCGGACCGGATGGCTCTATCAGCAGTTACTTAAGTTAAATGGAGATACCTTGTGCTCATCCAAGTACTATATGGTCATTGATGCTGATACCGTACTCATTCGTCCACATGTCTTCAAAGTTGGCGGCAAAACGGTGTTTTATTGCCGTAACTGGAGTCAAGGAGAATATTTCAATACCTATCGTAAATTGATGGGAAGAAATCGCGCATCCCGATTGTCCTTCGTTACCCATTACATGCTGTTCGAAAAAGCTAAAGTTAAGCAATTGAAACAGTTTATTGAGTCCAAACACAACAGTAGCTGGTATGCAGCGATTATGAAAAGCATGAATAAATCCAGGCAGTTTGCCTTTTCTGAATTTGAAACGTATGGTAATTTCCTCTATTCGTCCTCGGCCAATAAGATGATCTTGAAACCAGCATTGAATATCCACTTGCATGTTCCTAATTCTGGGCTTACAGCTTCAAGGATGTCTTCTCTAGCCAAAAGATATAGGTCCATTTCCCTGCACAAACGCAAAGGATATGTGAAATCCGTCAAGCTGATGTCACCATGAAGCCCTATGTTGTTGTTTGGAAGGGACCCGTACACAAGGAAAGCGGTCTGGGTCATGCAAGTAGAACGTATGCGGCTTCACTGAAACGGATGGGTGTTGACGTTAGGATCGGTACATCGAGGTCTAGATCTCGTACCATCAAAGGCAAAAAAGTATTGATCTATCACGATGTACCTAGCTTTATTCAGTGGAGTAGCGAGCGAAGCGTATACGATTCCATTATTTTAAATACCGTTTGGGAAACAAGCAGAACGCCTAATAAATGGCTATCTCACATGAACAAATTTGACGCGGTTTGTGTGCCTACGCAGCATAATAAGCGGGCACTTCAGAATAGCGGGGTTATGGTTCCGATTTACATCGTACCTCATGGTGTAAATACGCAGGAATTTCATCCGAACAATAAAAAATTTAATATGCCGCGTGCGGCTGGCAAGTTTACCTTCTTATCTGTCTTCGGCTTCCAACACCGAAAGAACCCAGAAGGCTTGCTAAGAGCATACTGGGAAGAATTTTCCTCGAATGATAACGTCATTCTGGTCATCAAAACGAATGGCTATGCATCCTATGAGAATGAGAAGTGGATTCAACAACAAATTTGGAATTACAAAAAGAGATTGGGGATTCGCAAAGATACGGCTCCTGTTGTTATTATGGGTCGACGACTCCGTGAAAGCCAGCTCAAAGGGTTATACACAATGGCAGATGCCTTCGTCCTTCCCTCGCGAGGCGAGGGTGTGGGACTCCCTTTTCTTGAAGCGTTAGCCAGTGGTATTCCCGTTATTGCAACAGCTTGGGGCGGTCAAATGGATTTCCTTACGCACAATAACTCGTTCCTGATTCCCTACCAGTTGAAGAACCCTACAGTTAGTATGAACAGCCGGCATGCCATTTCGCGATCATTCAGTTACCTGTTTGCGGAGAAAGGGCAGCTATGGGCGGAACCTGATCATGCTAGTTTGAGAATAATCATGCGAAAAGCGTACGAGAATCCCGAATTATGCAAACGTAAGGGACGACAGGGAAGGCGCGATGTCCTTCACTTAACTTGGGAGCGTGCGGGGATGCTGATGAAGCATGTGGTTGAGAAAGTCATGCAAACGAAGAAATAAGGGTACAGCATGATGTTCCCAAGGAAAGGAGAATTGGGCTTGCGAATTGTGCTATTGTGCGGAGGGTCGGGAAAAAGGCTATGGCCTTTGTCCAACGAGATTCGCTCCAAGGTGTTTCTTAAGCTTTTGAAATCCAAAGATGGGGTCAGAGAATCAATGATTGGGCGAATATGCAGACAATTGGATGAGGTGGGCTTACTGCAAGCTGCCTGTATCGTTACACATCACAGTCAAGTGGAGATTACACGTAATTATGTTGGTGAGCACATTCCTATCATAAGTGAGCCTTATAAAAGAGGAACGTTTCCAGCCGTCTCTTTAGCCGCTACGTATCTGCATGAGATCATGCACGTAGATCCAGATGAAACGATATGTATTCTCCCCGTTGATACTTATGTAGATTCCGCGTTTTTCGGACTGCTTCATCGATTTCCCGATGTTATTTCACGTTCTAAGGCTGATCTTGCTCTCCTTGGAACAAAACCGACCATGCCCTCCGATCAATTTGGCTATATCGTACCCATTCAACCGAAAGAAAATGATGAATTTGCATTTGTTCGGCATTTCATAGAAAAGCCAAATGTGCAAGCAGCTGCTCATTTGATCGAGCATGATGCTTTATGGAATTGCGGTGTATTTGCATTTCCCTTAAAGTTCATACTGGACTATTTGAAGGACAAGGGACATCCGGTCCAAGTTGAGAGCTGGATGACTACGTATAAACAGCTTTCAAATACTAGCTTTGATCGAGAAGTCGTTGAGCTCACTCCGCAAATAGCGGTTATGGGATATGAGGGTACATGGCATGATGTGGGAAGCTGGAAGGCGCTGACCCCTTATTTAGAGGATCATGTTATTGGAACAGGGCGAATATCCGACGATTCCGTTGATACACATCTTATTAATGAACTTCCTTATCCCATTGAAATTATAGGTGTCTCGGATCTGATTGTCGCGGCCAATTCAGACGGCATATTGATTGCCAATAAGGAGAAAGCTCATCTCATCAAGGAACGGCTCTCTGAAGTGTCACAAATGCCTATGTATGTGGAAAAAAGATGGGGATCTTACCAAGTCTTGAAATATTGGCAGAATGAATCGGGGAAAGAAAGTATGATTAAACTAATGAAGCTTTCCCAAGGGAAACAAACGAGTTACCATCAGCATTTCAATCGAGAAGAAAGCCTAACTATATTAGCAGGCAGTGCGGAGATTCTAATGGAGGACAAACTGTATAAGCTTTCCGCGGGAGAAGTGTTGCATATTCAAGCTGGTATCAAACATGGCATTAAGGCCGTTAGCGATCTAGAGGTAATGGAAGTTTTGTTGGGCAATGAATTATCACAAGAAGATATCACTCGGTTTTCAATAATATGGTAATATATGAATATGATGAATAAGTATGAGGCCTGCTTATCGGTAGGTCTTTTTTGTTGACTCCAATAGAGCCAGCCTCGAATAGAATGTAATGTTCCTATTTCGTGGATGCTTGAAGGAGGAGATGCTTTGGAACGTCAAAATCAATCAAATAACAGGCGAACGATTCGATTCGTCCGGCCGACATCTTTAAATAGTAATCAGCAAGAATTGGAAATTACAAAGGTTAATTTTGGTGGAGGTAACGCAGAAGAACGAGTCGTACAAACAGCCGAAGATATCAGCTTACAGTATAAGGATATGCAAACAGGTCAATGGATAACCGAATACAGGAAATCCAAAGATGCACCGATTAGTTACCGAATTACATCGGGTTATTTTAAAGCTGCAAGACAACCTGTTCTCATACTTAAGGGTTGGAGGGGAAGCGGCGGCTATTTAACGTATACCATCCTAAGCAAACAAAATGGCAACGTTGTCGTAATGGTTGACAAAGAGGATCTGTATAAGGGAGACATTTTCCTTGAGAATGGAAGAATGCTCGAGAAAAGAGATGTCCGATATTCGGAGTGGGTGGTCAAGAAAGGTCACTTAACGCTGATTCCTTATATAATTCCTAAGATTCCAGGAGCACTTCGTATTGAATATGCAATACTACCAGATGGCCATGTGAAAATTGGAAAAACTCGGTATACAGTTCCAGTGGGGACCATCGTGCAAACGATCAGAATCGACTTGAATGAAATTAGGGAGCTAGGATTTATCGATGGTGGTCAAGGGAATTCAAACATCGTTAAATACCTGGATGCCTACAAGCAAGCCTTCCAAATCGTTAAACCAGGAATCGTCGAAGTGAAGCTAGTGCCTGATCTCGATTGGACGAAAGAGTTTACATTTACGATTGAAGCCAAGTAGGAGTTGGACTATGCCATTTACATTTGCTCATCCTGCTTATGCATTCCCATTGAAATATGCGTTACCGAAATATGTAAGCTTAACGGGACTTATTCTCGGGAGCATGGGACCTGATCTTGAATATTTTATGTATTTAGAGCCACATCGCAGTATCGGTCACTCGTTCTCAGGTTTACTTATACAAGTAATACCGTTAAGTTTGTTTGTAGCCGTTATCTTTCATTATTTGGTCAAAGAAGCGCTCGCCTTACATCTACCAGCACGATTTAATCTTAGCCAGAGAGCTTACAATAGTTCTGGCCAATGGAGACTCAATAAGCTGAGAGCTTGGATCATCTTCTTATTTTCTGTGTTCATTGGATATCTTTCGCACGTATTAACGGATGCCTTTACACATGAGCATGGTTTTTTTGTTTCTCATTTTCCGGTTTTAAGCGAAGTAATAGGTTTTAATCTTCCGTTGTATAAAATTTTGCAATATAGCTTATCTGCTGTTGGGCTAATGGTTATTCTTAATTTCATTATTTATAGTTTATATAAAAGTCAGTCAATTGCCACGGATATGCCTATCCTGACAATCAAACAAAAGTTATTATTTTGGAGCGTCGCATTATTAATTTCGATCGTATTAACTGGGATGAAATTACTTTTATCAACTAGCCAGAACATTCTCGGCATCTTAGTGGTTGCGCCTATATCTGGCATGTGTTTAGGGATTGTTGTATCTTCCTTAATCTGGCGGATTAGGAGTAGATCCTGATATGGGGGAATGGAAAAAAAGACCAATTACTACACTATGTGGTTGGTCTTTTTTCCATTTTCTTAAAATCTTAACGTAAAATCAGCCTCAGGTATCCACGTTAGCCCTTGAAAATCTCGTCCCCGAATATGGACACGATCCTCGTATACGTCGATTACCAAGCCTTCCGAACGATTTCCTTGAATCAGTTGGTCGTTGCTGTCGTAAGGGTAACTCACAGACGAACTATTGACCATCGTGAAGATATCTTTAAAGAGCGTAGCAGACAACCGCAATTCCCAGTGCGTGTGACCTG
This sequence comes from Paenibacillus sp. J22P51, assembly GCF_059692215.1. Taxonomy (NCBI): domain Bacteria; kingdom Bacillati; phylum Bacillota; class Bacilli; order Caryophanales; family Paenibacillaceae; genus Paenibacillus; species Paenibacillus sp. J22P51. The sequence goes on from NZ_JCAUAZ010000017.1 coordinate 76,379, forward strand.
TAAAAAATATGACTTCCGGGTATTGAGATAGGATCCGTTTTAATTCATCTTTTTGTACGACTCCGCGAGGCAGGCTGCCAGAAACGGTGCCTTGCAGAGGCTGATGCAGAAATAAGAAGAGCGGTCTGTTCCTGATATAGTTTTCTTGGAGTTTACTTTGCAACCAGTTTAATTGTGCCTGCGATAACCAGGCATCTTCACCATTCGCTGGAGCGGATTGACGATATTGCTCAGAACCAAGAAAAATGAAGTGATAGCCTTGAATCCAATGATCGTAATAAACTCTGGGCATTTGTGCGAAGGATAGAAATCGTGCGATAGAGGCTTGGACAGATTCGCCATTCGGAAATGTACTTGGTGACCAATCACCAGCAAGGTTGTAATAAGCCTTATAAAAATCATGATTGCCCATTGTATAACAAACTTTTTTCGGAACCGGATGCTTCTGCAGAATGGAAGCTAACATGGCATAGTCATTGGAACGTCCGTCGCCAAGATCTCCGTTTATTACTAAAGCATCTAAACTCGGGTATAACTGAGATAAATCCTCTAAGGCAGCACTCAATTTACCCTGAGCTTGAGTATCCCAGTACTGAATATGAATATCACTGACAACGGAAAAACGTAAGAGAGGAGAATACTCAACAGCTTTACGCAGCTCATCAGCTAGTCGGAGAATCTCGTCTTTCTCATGTTGGGATTGAACGAATTTCAAACGCGGTTGGAGAAAGGATTCTATGATTTTGAGAGCATCTTTTTCTTGCAGCACCAGCAACCTCCCCCTCAATCATGATGTCGTAAGTATCTTAATTCTGAGACTGACCTGAAGCTAATCTTAACGCATTGGCAAGTCGGTGAATTTCATCCTTATCCTCTTGGGAAGTGACGAAATACCACATCGGACTTAAAAAGGTCTCAATAATTGTATTGGCATCTTCTGGGCTTAACACGCGCATCGCCTCCCACTATCAGGTTGTCCTACTAGTACTAGCATATGTAGCATCCTGCTAGAATGAAATGAGTAAGGCACACATTTTATAGTATTTTCCCTTTTTGAATTGCAATAAATAGGGAAAAGGGCCGCCTAAAAGTAGGTATATCTACTTTGAGGCGGCCCTTATTTTCTCATCTGCTTGTCACTTTCTTACGTGGTGAAAGCAGCTTATGCAGCCGTTTCGCGCATTGCTCGGCCGACTCCATGCCTTCCCAGTAGAGCATCATCTCATTGTTTACCTCTTGCATGACTTGATTGTCCGAGATCGTTTCATGTTGATAATAAGCGTCATGTAATTGACCGTCTGAGATATGGAGCGACGCGAGATCGTGCTGGTCCCATAGCTGCTCATTAATCGGGTTGAGCACCGACAGGAATCGCGATTGGCCAATTTTGGCTTGAACTTCTGGGTTGCACGCCGTTTGTAGAAATTGGATCGCCAGCTCACGCTCTGTGCTCGCGGAATGAACCATCAGCGCATTGGCGATGAGCAATGTTTTGGATGAATCGCCGAACGGCATCGGCGCGAACTTAGGCTCAAACGGCAGCTTGTCGCCAAACCCAGCAAGCTCAATAATCGTCGTCAACATCATGGCGACTTGCTCGCTTTGGAAAGCGATACGATGCAGCTGCATATGGGAAATGAGTGCACTCCGTTTATGATAGATCATATCGTGCATGAAGGTGAGCGTATCCAGAAGCGCTTTCTTATTCGGCTTATTAAAGTCAACGCCGTTCTGCATAGCGATCACATTCCAGCGATTGAGCGTAGATGGCAGCGAAAAGCCATAATTATCGATAATGCCGTCTTGATTCGTATCAAAAGTCAGTTGCCCAGCCGTCTGAATAAATGTATCTTTGTTCCACCCTTGACGAGGCGATTCGATGTTGTATTTGTCGAACATTCGCGGATTGTAGGCGAGACAGATACCTGAAAATGTGACAGGAATCGCTTTGATATGGCCGTCCTTGCGAAATCCGTCAAGCAGCTTTGGGTACATACTCGTCAATTCGTTGTCCATTATCCGATCTAAAGTAACGAATTCATCCATGGATTTAAGCTCTTGGAAGATCCCGTCTGTAATGATACAAATGTCCGGATGAATGCCCATTTCGATGCACTTGTGTAAGGATTCCCAGAATTGGGTGATGGGAAAACTGAGCAATTTAATGTCGACATCGAGGTGTTGCTGTTCGAACGTTTCGCAAATAAACGGCAAGCAGTGGTCGACAAAGTAAGAGGGTGTAATTGTCAGAATGCGCAGTACCTTCCGCTTCGATTTCCGAACGGTGACGTTAGGGGAGACGAAGGTGCCGAGTCCGGCCTTTTTCACAACAAGCCCTTCCTTCAGCAGGAGGTCGAGCGATTTCCGTACGGAGCTGCGGCTGAGCTCGTAATACTTGCTTAATTCGTTTTCCGACATGAGGAACTCATCCTTCTTGATAAAGCCAGAAAGAATTTGTTCCCGCAGAATATCGGTCAAAGAAGAATAGCAATATTGGTCCTTTTTTCTCATAATTATAATCGCCACCTATTAGCGCAGTTGTATGTATTCTAAACAATATTTGGAAAATATACAACAGGGAAAAAGTGAGGCTCAGCAAGGGTTCTGGTCGATTTAAAGACATGATTTAAACATGTATTTCACTTGTATTTTTTGAGGTTTATAAATTATAATGGGATTGTAAACGGGGGGTGACCATATGGCTTCCATCGCCAGTACAAAGTCAAATCGTGTTTTTCGAAAAGTATATCGATACCGATGGTTCTATCTGTTAATGGCCCCAGGTCTGTTGTACTTTCTCATCTTCCGTTACGTCCCCATGGCAGGCTTGCTCGTCGCGTTCAAAGATTACAGCGTCACCAAAGGCATCTGGGATAGTCCCTGGGTCGGTTGGCGCAATTTCGAAATCATCTTTAACTCACCTGATTTTCTTCGACTCATGACCAACACACTCCTCATAAGCGTATACCGACTCGTATTTAACCTACTTCCTGATTTAATTCTCGCCTTGCTGCTCAATGAAATTCGCGTTGTTTGGTTCAAAAAGATCGTGCAGACCATCACTTACGGACCTTACTTTTTATCATGGGTTATCGTATACGGTTTGGTGTATTCGTTTTTCTCACCCGGTACAGGGCTCGTCACGACGTTCTATCAAAATATGGGGTGGGGGGAGCTGAACGTACTCGCAAACTCTGACTTATTCCGGCCGCTCATTATTCTAACCGATGTTTGGCGGAATACGGGCTTCGGCGCCATCTTCTTCCTTGCAGCTCTAGCAACGATCAATCCTGAGCTCTATGAGGCTGCCGTCGTGGATGGGGCAGGTCGCTGGAAGCAAATTTGGCATATTACACTGCCTGGCGTCCGCGAGGTGTTCATCTTATTGCTAATTCTGCGGCTTGGCACGATTCTCGATGCAGGATTCGATCAAATTTATGTATTTCTCAATGCGCGAGTAACGAATGTCGGAGATATTCTAGATACGTGGATATTCCGCCGAATCATTGAGCAGAGCGATTTTAGCGTTCCTGCAGCAATGGGGGTATTTAAATCAGTCATTGGGTTTGTGCTTGTGATTGCCGCTAACCGAATCGCGAAGAAATTTGGTGGTTCGGGAATCTATTAATAGGTGGTGGAACATGTGTCATATGCGGTACATAAGACCAAATCTGATCGCTTAATAGATGTGTTCATTTACGTATTCCTTACGATCTGTTGTTTATCTGCCGTGTTCCCACTGTACTTTGTGTTCATTGAGTCAATTACTCCCTACAAAGAACTGATCCGTAACGGAGGATTCGTCCTATTTCCGGAACAAGTGACTCTGCAGGCCTACCGAGCAATTTTCGGCAGCAAGCTTGTGCCGGATGCGCTTAAGATATCCGTTACGATTACGGTCATTGGCACATTCTTAAGTCTTCTGGTTACGATTTGTCTAGCCTATCCACTCTCGAAGAAGGATGTACCCGGAGGAAGATTTTTTCTACTAGCGATCGTGTTCACCATGCTCTTTAGCGGTGGTATTGTACCTACCTATCTAGTGGTGAAGGGCATGGGATTGATCAATTCAATATGGTCACTCATTATCCCGACACTCGTCTCACCGTTCTACATGTTTATTATGCGCACCTACTTTATCAATTTCCCTACGGAGGTAGAAGAGTCGGCAAAAGTAGATGGATGTGGGGATGTTAGAACGTTATTTCAGCTCGTTATCCCCTTATCTATGCCGATTATCGTCACGATTGCCTTATTCTATGGCGTGATTCAATGGAACTCTTACTTTAATGCCATCTTATATCTGTCGGACCGAAATTTGTATCCCATTCAAGTCATTCTGCGCAACATGATTGTTACGTCTAGCGTGAGCCAAGAGTTGAACACGAATCCTTCTGTTATTCAAACACTGCCGCCGGACACCATTCGAATGGCAACCGTTGTCGTAACAACATTGCCTTTATTGGCCATCTATCCGTTTATTCAGAGATATTTCATAAAAGGAATGCTTGTCGGATCCATCAAAGGGTAACATGGTTCGACCAACCGGATATGAAGGGAGTGATGCTTTGTTTTGCTTCGTTTCAGTCACAAAATTAACCAGATTAGACTTGTGAATGAATTCGAGTACAAATGGGAGGTCGTTTGCATGAATTTGCGTAAAAATGTAGCATTCGGCGTAATCGCCAGCTTGGTTGTGTTAAGTGGGTGCTCGAAAGACGACTCTACGGCTACACCATCCGCATCTTCATCCACCTCAGCAGCTCCAGAAACAGCGGCAGCTACGAAAGCACCGCCAATGACTTTGAACTGGTTAACTTTCGTTCCGACCAACGATGTGTCTTTGCCTTCGCCTGATAAAGACTACATTCGCCAAGCTATTGAACAGAAGTTCAACGTCAAACTAAACATGGAGTACGGCGTCCCTGGTGAAGATCATAAGACCAAAATTAATTTGAAAATTTCATCTGGTGCAACCCCTGATATGTTCCAAGCCGACGGCGCGCAAACGAATCAATTTATTATTGATAGAGCTGTCGCCGATCTGACCCCCTACGTGAACCCGCAAACGATGCCCAACTACTACAAGTGGGTAACCCCTGAAATCATTTCACGCTACCAAGTCCAAGAAGTCTTTATGCGTGCTCCTGTCCCTTATGAAAAGCAGCTTTACCAATCCTATTATGTGCGAAAAGACTGGCTGGATAAGCTTGGCCTGAAGGTGCCGACGAATTATGACGAAATGATCAATGTCATGAAAGCATTCACGTTCAACGATCCGGACGGCAATGGTAAAAATGACACTTACGGTTTCACCACATTTGGAAATGGAATCGGCGTTTCAAAACAATTTCCAGAATGGTACAAAAATGGACTAGGGATTGATCTCTGGTATGATCAAGCGAACGGTGAATATGTAGATCCGCAATCCGATATTCGGGCGGGGAAAGTGCTCGATGATATTCGTGCAACAATAGCGCAAAAAATAGTGGACCCTGACTGGTTTCTAGCTAAACCAGGGCAAGAGCTCGAAAAAGTAGAAGCAGGGAAAGCAGGAATTTTCCAAAGCCTGCTGCGTACGGCTGCATTTGATAACGTAGCTACGAGCGTGAAGAAAAAGACGATTGATATCAGCGGCGTTAAAACGGCGGATTTCGTTCCGTTCCACATTATGCCTGATGCTGTTAACTATGCAGCATTGCCGGGTGTGCCATTCTTGTTTGGCGCCAAAACACCTCCAGAAAAAATCAAGAAAAGTATTGAAATCATGGATTGGTTGGCAGGCCCTGAAGGTTACTTGCTGTCGCACTATGGGAAAGAGGGCACCAATTATACGAAAAACGGCAACACGATTACCTTAATTCCTGATGCGATAACGAAAGATAATACAGCTAACGGCAATTTCTTCGATGTGTATGGCTCCATTTTCGCTTATGGCGTTCAAGATCCGAGCCCAATTGGTCTGACAATTATCGACCCACGCGAAACTGACCATGACCGAGCCATCATCGCAAAGCTGAAAACCTATAAGTATCCAGTACTCGGCACGAACGTCGCTCCTCCTCCAGGCTTTGATATCGGCGCATTCCGTACGCAAATGCGTGCGTATATGGTGAAGATACTCTTTGAAGAGAAGGACGCAAGCAACTGGCCGAAATATCGGAAAGAACTGATGACCACGTATCACGGGAAAGAAATTTTCGATAACTACGCGAAGACGATTTCGCAAGTGTTTAAAACGCCTGTTGTCTTTAAGTCTGAGAACCCGTAAGAACAATGAAATCGTAGTAAGGCTTTCACACACGACTCCCGTGTTATCTAGGTGAAGCACGGGGGCGTGCTGTGATTACATATCTGAATATTCCTATTGAAATATATAATTTAACTCCTAAATCAACACGAGAGAGGGTTTGGCATGAACCAAGAAAAGTTGGCCATTCTCGGTGGAAATAAAATTAAAACAACGCCTTTCGGAAGCGGTAAACGATTTGGTGAGGAAGAGGTCAAGGAGCTTGTTGAAGCGCTTGAACAAAATACACTTTTTTATCATTCCGGACGCAAAGTTAAGCAGTTTCTTGAGCAATTTAATGCGCTTTACGGCGTAAAACATAGTGTCGCCACCTCATCGGGCACGGGAGCGCTTCATGTGGCCATCTGTTCGGCTGGCATAAGCGCAGGAGATGAAGTGATTACAAGCCCGATCACGGACGCGGGCTCGATCATCGGTATTTTGTATCAGAATGCGATTCCAGTATTCGCAGATTTGGATCCTCAAACGTACAACATGACGGCGGAAACGATTCAAGATCGGATTACGCCGAGGACGAAAGCGATCATCGTCGTCCATTTAGCCGGGAATCCTGCGGATATGGATCCGATCCTTGAGGTGGCACGCGAGCATGGATTGATCGTCATTGAAGACTGCGCTCAAAGTTATATGACTTACTATAAAGGCCGCTTAGTCGGAACGATCGGGGATTATGGCTGCTTCAGCACCAATGATTACAAGCACATTTCGACGGGGGATGGCGGTATTGTTGTTGTGAACTCGCAAGTCGAGGCGGATTATCAACGAACGCATGCATTTGCGGACAAAAATTACAGCCGATTCGGTAATCAGGTGCAGCGAGAGATGCGTTTGCTTGCCCCAAACTACCGTATGACAGAACTTCAAGGTGCCGTTGGCGTCGCGCAGTTGAAGAAACTGACTTGGATTTGTGACAGACGCAATCGGTACGGTGACAACATATCTTCCGGCATCAACGGTATGCCAAGTATCAATCCGCATAAAGTGACGACAGAGGGTCGGTGCACATATTGGTTCTACATGTTTACGATTGAACCTGCCGTTCTCTCCTGCACACGAGATGAATTTGCCGAGGCACTTCAAGCTGAAGGCATCGAATGCTCCGCTGGATATATTCCAAGACCGGTGTATATGCAGCCTTTGTTTCTGAATCGGGAAGCGTATACAGGCAGTCACTATCCATTTGACCTGACAGATATCGCATATGGCGAAGGGCTCTGTCCCACGGCCGAACACATTCTGAAGTATGCGATTCGAGTGCCTGTCAGCGAGTTTTACAGTGAACAAGATATTGATGACATTATTGCAGGTATTCGAAAAGTGGCTGCTCATTACAGTGAGTCGGGGTTGGAAGACGTGTAGCCGACAGCGGATGGAGGAATCGAAATGAAGATGGCCAAAGTCGGTGTGCTCGTAGAAAGCGAAGCTGCTGAACGTAAATGGACATACGGTCTTAACGTATTTGAGAAATATGTGGAAGAAATATTGCAGCATGTCGGATTGCCATATGAGGCGGTATCCCAGTTGGATGCGTTGAGTCTGCAGGAGTTCGATATTCTCATTGTCGCTTGCTCCCAAGAGAATAGTGAGAAGACTTCCCTGTTATGGTCATATGCGGAGCAAGGCGGCACAATCATTAGCTATGCTGGGTTAAACGCCATGGCCATCCGACTCGGGTACATCCAGACAGGAGAAACTGGCGCTGGCTACGCAGAAATTAACCCGACAAATTCTGGTCAGCCGGGTTCGCTGCGATTTATGTCTGCCAACCCATGGATAGAAGCCGATGAGATTAGTAGGAAAGCAGCTGGTCAAGTTTCTTGGGCGTCTACTGGTATTATCAAACAGGGGCGCCCTGATGGGCAGGAATTAGGTCCTGCACTTCTTAAGTTTGAAATCGGGCAAGGAAGCCTTCAACGCTGGACCGTCAATATCCCACTTACTATCGTGCACATGCAGCAAGGCACGGGACCTGTTCTAGACGATGGTGTACCAGCTGCCGATGGGAGTGCGAACGTCAATGAGGATATTTTAAAAGCGGATGATCGCATTGCTTTGGATTGGATATATGACCGCGTTCATACGGAAACAGGTATCCCTTACTTCCCATGGCCTTATGCGGACTATTGGAGAGAAGCACTCCTAAGGCATGTGCTGCAATGTGCACTTGATAAGGACTTGACGCTGCCATTCACCGGATATTGGCCTGATGGCATCCGTCATATCGCGACTATTTCCCATGACAGTGATGCCAATCAGGATGAGCATGCAGTTGCTACGCTCAAGCTGCTTGAGGAATGCCAAATTCAGACAACCTGGTGCATGATTGAACCTGGCTACGGTACTCCTATTTATGAACAAGTGAAGCAAGCGGGTCATGAGTTCGCCTTTCATTATAATGCACTGGAGAAAGACAATGGTAAATGGGACGAAGCGGAGTTTAATCGTCAAGTTAGTTGGTTAAAGCAAGCAATAGGCCAGGAACAGGTGACGACCAATAAAAACCATTACACCCGTGTGGAAGGTTGGGGCGAGCTGTTTCAGTGGCTTGAACGGAACGGGATTCTGAGCGATCAAACGAGAGGCCCTAGCAAAAAGGGAAATGTCGGCTTCTTATTTGGCACCTGTCATCCTTATTTTCCTATCGCCTTATTTGACGAGAAGAATCGGTTCTACGATGTGCTTGAGATTGGATTCCTAACGCAGGATCTGGATCTGGGCCATCTAGCTGACAACACGGTGATTGAACCGTTTCTGCAGCAAGCAAAGCAGGTGAACGGTGCAGCGCATTTTCTATTCCATCAGATTCACATCTATACTCGGGAGGAAGTTCGGAACGCCATTCGGATGCTGGTGAACACAGCAAATGAGATGGGATTCACGTTCTGGAAGTCGAAGCAAATTCAAGATTGGACGCGGTTACGCAGATCGGTTCGTATTACCGCGTGCGATGACGATGGAAATGTTGAGCTGCAGTCAGACGAGGCCGTTGCGGGACTTGTCGTTTGGGTGCCGATGCTGACTTCTGAAGGATTCTTACCTGATGAAGGGCATGCGATGCAGTTTGGAATCCCATGCCGCAAAGTCGTTATGAATATGAATGTTGAAGTTTCATAAAGGATGGGGTGAGGACATGGAGAAGCTGGCACTAGCTGTGAATGGCGGTGCACCTGTTCGGACGGATGGATTCCCGGCTTGGCCGATATTCGGGCAATTGGAAGAGCAGCTTATACTCGATGTCATTCGATCTGGCAAATGGGGCGGTACGGGAACCGTCCTAACGCCCGAGTATTCACCGAAGCTCCCCGAGATGGAGCGTCGATTTGCGGAACTTCACGATGCGGCGCATGCGATCAGCGTCGTAAATGGCACCGTAGCGATAACAGTTGCGCTGCAAGCGGCCGGGGTCAAACCAGGCGATGAGGTCATCGTACCGCCGTACACTTTTATCGCCACGGCTGCGGCAGCAATTGCCTATGGCGCTGTTCCTGTCTTTGTAGATATTGAAGAAGATTCGCTTCTTCTCGATCCAGAGAAGATTGCTGACGCCATCACATCGAGGACGAAGGCTGTCATCCCGGTTCACTTAGCCGGTGCTCCTGCTAACATGAGTCGGATCAAGGAAGTAGCGGCGGTACATCAGCTTCGGGTGATAGAAGATGCGGCTCAAGCTGTTGGGGCGAGCTGGGAGGATCGAAGTGTAGGGGCGATCGGCGATTTCGGAACGTTCAGCTTGCAATCTAGCAAAAACCTGAACAGTGGCGAAGGGGGCATCATTCTTACTAATAATCAGGAGTTTGCGGACATCGCTTGGTCGCTTTGCAATGTCGGCCGCTCGCGAACAGGGGCTTGGTACCAACATGATCGCATCGGGCAGAACTACCGGATGACCGAGCTGCAAGCAGCCATTGTACTTGCACAAATGAGCCGTTTGGAAGAGCAGATGCAGCGCAGGGAAACGAATGCGAAGCTGCTAACCGAGCTGTTGAACCAAATTGAGGGTATAACGGTCGGGAAGTCGGATCCACGCATCACACGGCATGCTTATCATCTGTATATGTTTCGAATTGCCTCAGAGGCCACAGATCGGATTGACAAATCAGACTTCATTCGAAAAGTGAACGCGGAAGGAATTCCGATTAGCTACGGCTACGTACCGCTTAACCGAAACGAAGCGATTGTGAAAGCCACGCAAGCCTTGTCAGGGCAAGACAGGTCGTATGCTTGTCCAATTAGCGAACGGCTCAGTGACAAAGAAGTCCTATGGCTTACCCAAAATGTGCTGCTAGCCGATGAGCAAGCTATGTATGACATCGCGGCGGCCATCCGAAAAGTAGTGGAATCGTATTAAGTTCTGATTCTTACTTATATCGTGCACAAGGGAATGGTGACTATGGTGCCGAATTTGAAGTCAACTTTTCGACTAGGGGTAAGTAAAGTGGACATTACACCCGACTTTCCCGTGCCGCTCGCTGGCTTTGCCGTACGCAGCGAGCTTGGCCCATACGAGAGCATCTCTCACAGATTGTATGCTCGTATTTTTGTCTTTGTGACAAGTGATGATTGCAACAGGGAGAGCGGCGACTCGGCAGAAGAAAGTGCCATATTGATATCTGCGGATTTGCTATGGTGGGGCAGCGACCGAGTGCCGTCAATCAAACGGCGTATTCGCGAACGATTCGGGATATCGGAGGATGCTATACTACTACACGGCACCCATACACATTCAGGGCCGCAAACGAGTGGATTGTTCACTTCGTACTTAGGTGTGATGGACTTAAGCTATGTAGAGGCGATGGAAAATCGCGTTATCGAAGCCGTCGGAATGGCATTCCAGCAGGTTGATCCAGTTCGAATCGAGCAAGGCATCGGGGATTCGCTGCTCGGAATTAATCGTCGCGGCGTGGTGAAATCACCGCCGGATACGGGACCGGTTGATCTTGAATTGCGCGTTGTTCGTTTTGTCAAAGAGGACGGCGCGACGAAAGGACTGCTAGTCCACTATGCTTGTCATCCTGTCATAACGCGGGAGAATGCCGTATCTTCCGAATATGTTGGCGTTGCCATGGAGGTCGTGGAGCAAGATTTGGGCGAAGGCGCAATAGCCGCCTTCTTGCAGGGAACTTGCGGTGATATTAATCCGGGTGACGGAAAACAGGTCATCCGGGGAGATAACGAGGTCGTCATGCAAATCGGCAAAGCATTCGCTGACTGTGTGATCGGAATGTTGGAAAAACCGATGAGCTCTTTGCATACCCATCGGCTGCAATGGAGCAAGACAATAATCGAACTGCCGCTGACATCGTTACCGGACAGAGATCAGCTGGAGAGAGCAACCTTGACTTCAGGCGTTCTTGGTGAGTGGAGCCGTATCATGCTGGAACGATTGGACAGTTTGTCTTCTAGTATTCCGCTTGAGATCACGGTGCTGAAGCTTGCAGAGGGTCTCTCGTTGATCGGCATGAATGCCGAAGTTGTGGTTGATTACGGACTTTTTATCAAGCGCATAACTCATGGAAGTGTGTTGCCAATCGCCTATACGAATGGGATGTTTGGCTACATCCCGACAGCGCAGCAGCTATCAGAGGGAGGCTACGAGACACACGAATCGACCTTGTACTTTGCGATGGCTTCGAGCTTTGATCACACTGTTGAGTCGTCGGTCAAACAAGCGCTCCTTACACTACTGACCTAATCTAGTATGACAGAAACATGAGGCGGGTGTTCCTTCCATCGTCGGGGGGAGCACCCGTTTTGTATATGTTATATTTAACCATAATAAGAAATGTGACGAATCGAGCGGACTCGTGGTGTAGATTGAATAAAAGGGTAAAAATGGTATTATTTCCATAGTTCATGTATAATATTGATAAGTTCAACTATGAGAGGGGGGCCAAGCATGTTGCAACAAATTTCGGATTATATATTTTTGGGTTCCTTAATCTTCATGGTAATAACCGTAATGATATTTCTCTCCGGGAGCGGCGGTGAATCAAATTATATCAATGCCGCCAACGCTACAGGCGCTTTAACAGACTTACAAATGAATCACGATCACAAAAAAATGGTCAATAAACAACACTTTCAATTGGTTAAACTTCTAAAATCATATCTATTTTGGATTCCAGTGGCTGGAATGATTGTTTCGGTTGTACTTTCTAAATGTAGAATAGCTTGTCTCAGCATTCATTGAATGCACATAATACGAGTAGAAGTTTAGGAGATGCCAAAGCATCTCCTTTTATATTTTTTTAGATCGTGGACAACATCTGATAAAACGCTGAGAAGATATGATTTCCATTTGATGGGGAATAGTACCTTCGAATGGAGGTTGATTATAGTGTTTAAAAGGTTAGAGCTCGTTCTATTCCTTGTGGTTACATGTAGTAGCCTTTTGGTTCAAATAATTAGAGCATCTGATGGGGCAGAGGCGTTTGATATTCGTAAAGGTGAAATCATGCAGACCATCCCAAACTCAAATCTGTTGCAGAACCAGGTTAAAGAATGGCTGTCTTCCATTAATGGTACCGTAGTATCATTCGATATCGAGCCACACGATGGAATAGCCATTAAAATTCCGCTTACGCCGCCTTACAAGATGAAATCGGACTGGATCACTGGAACCGTTACAGAAGTTGTCATGTTTATCAGTTCATCTAAAACCTATTATCCTACGTTGCTCATTTTTACGAAAGAAAATGGGTTTATTGCTGTACATTTTAATAGTGTGAAATTAAAGTCATTTCTAGAGGACCATAAGCTGTACGATCCCGAATTAAACCTTGCTGGACATCCGAATCGGTAAGCAGAATGAAAGCCCACTTTATGAATATTTAATAGTTGGTTTAGATGTAGTTAATTTCAATTGATTATCTTAGAGGTAAGTAGATAACAGGGGAGATAATGGAACCATGAAAATCTTAACCATGACACAGAAAAAGTGGCTTCTGAGCTTACATATCATATTCTCAGCCATTATGCTGGGGACAAGTGTGACGTTTCTCATATTGAGCATAACAGCTGTGAGCACGAACGACTCGGGATTAGTACTTTCATGTTATAAAGCCATGCATGTTTTATCCGAAACCTCTGTAAGAGCTTCAGTTGTCGGGACAATCGTGACAGGTATACTTCTATCCCTAAGGACTCACTGGGGGTTCTTGAAATATAATTGGATCATAGCGAAAGAAGTACTAAGCTTGGTTGCAATTCTCTTAGGGCCGATTGGCATGTACGTATGGACATTGCAAGGCATTTCTCTACTGACAGATGTGGGGGTAGAAAACGCGAATCAAGGGGCATTCGTCGTAAACACGATTTCGCTATTCATCGGAATAGGAATACAGATTATTTCATTAGTTTTGATGTTTTTGCTTTCGGTATTTAAGCCATGGGGGAAGCGGAAAGATTGAAAAATTGGCTAAAAATTGTTCTAGTATAACTATAATCAAACAATCCTTTGAAATGGCATAGAACTTATTTTACGATGGGAAAAAGTCCATAAGTATCTTAAGAGGGTGAATTTATTTTGATTACAAAAAAGTGCCAAATGAATGACATACATCATCTCATTCAAGATTATCTAAATTCATTGTCCTCGCCTTTTGATTCGTTCTTAGAAGAACATATTCTCAAGTCAACTTTCTACGTGTTCCTTGATGGATTGGAGTTCGTAGGATATTTTGCAATTCATAATCAGGAGAAACTTACCCAATTTTATATTCGTCCGTCACACCTTAAGCACGCCCAAACTCAATTTATCCAAGTCATTGAACGTTTCTCTGTGAAGTCACTTTTCATTCCAACCTGTGATGAATTGTTTCTAAGCTTAGCTTTAGACAGAGAATTTACCATCACCAAACAAGCCTATTTTTTTCAAGATAGTCAAGTCAATATTCAAGTGAATGATGCCTTACAAGGCGACGTTTTTGGCAAAGCGGTGTTAGAGGATCTTGTTAACATCCAAAAGATGAGTGGTGATTTTCTTGATCAGCATGAAGTAAGAATTGAGCAAGGTGAGCTCTTCACCTATTATAGAGGTCCTATATTGTTAGGAGTTGGCGTTCTTGAAAAAAGTAAAATGTTAAATGGCGTAGCGAGTATAGGCATGTTTACTAATGATGCGTATCGAAAGCAAGGAATTGGGAGAAATATCATCCTCCATTTAAAATCTTGGTGTTATACCCATAATATGAAGCCAATTAGCGGATGCTGGTATTATAATGAGGCCTCAAAGAAGACTTTAGAGAGTGCTGGCATGGTAACAAGAACTAGGCTCCTGAATATAAAAGTAACTCTTGCCTAATTTTTTTTCATTACTTGCAGTGTTCGACAGTTTTTTCGTGATCCACTTCGTATACTTAGTAAGAATACAGATAAAAATGTATCTTTCGGCGGAGGTTGAGTTCATGATTATAGTTCCTACGGCCCTATGCCAACCGGGCATGCGGATTGGTAAAGCCGTTATGTCCGAACACGGACGTGTAATGCTTGGACATCGTGTAGAACTCACACAATCTATGATTAAAAAGTTAGTCCAAATGGGACTTGACTTCTTGTACATCGAAGATAGAGAAACCGAAGACATTCCCATAGAAGAATCGATCGATGAAGAAACCCGATCTTTGCTGCGGATGGTGTTGTCCAAGATTTTCAACAAATTCAGCGCAACCTCCACCTTGGGGGGATCGACGAACTCTTCTGATATCTCGCGATTGCTATTCGAAGGGATGTATAAAGTGATTGATGATATGAGTAAGGGAAGACAGCATCTTGTCTCCATTACCACTCTCAATATGGCACCAGCAACTACGTTGGAACAACATTTTTGCCAAAATGCTATCAATGTTTGTGTCTATGCCACTAAGCTTGGGATGCTTCATGGGTACTCACAAAAGGAGTTAATTGAGCTAGGACTAGGAGCGCTGCTTCACGATGTGGGTAACATTCAAATCCCATCCAAGCTGCTATTAAGTAGTGCACAGCTGTCCCCGAGCGAATATATGGAGATTCAGAAACATTCTGAATTAGGCTTTAATATGCTTAAGGAGGATGTCGGTATTCCGTTGCTGACTGCAATTTGTGCACTGCAGCATCATGAACGTATCGACGGCAGCGGTTATCCTTATAATCTCAAAGGCATGGAGATTCATGAATTTGCTCGTTGGATCGGTATGCTTGATTCTTATGATGCTATGACTCACCCAAGAGCTTACCGGAATTCCATAGCGCCGCATTATGCGCTGGAAATTTTATATGCGAATGCAGGGAGCTTATACGATATTAAGAAAGTAACGCAATTTCGAAATAAAGTGGCCATTTTCCCGGTTGGACAAGGCGTTAAGCTAAGCACAGGGGAAATTGGCGTTGTCTGTCGACAAAACGCTTACATTCCATCTAGACCAGTCGTCAGAGTGCTTAAAAACGAGCGAGGAGAGAAGCTAAAGTCCCATTATGAGATTGATCTATCGACTTCGCTTCATGTGATGATCGATAATATTAGTGAGAGAGCGATTTATGTATAAACAAACGGAGAAACATTGCATATCGGGGATGATTTGAAGAAAAAGCAGTAGGTATGGGCTATTAGAGCCCTTTCCTACTGCTTCTTCCTTTGAGATTAATCCGTAATATTTCTAGTATAGTATTCAATAATGTCCTTGCGTCGGATGATACCGAGGAAGACGCGGTCGCTATCGACAACCGGGACAAAGTTCTGGTCAGCGGCGAGGGCAAGCATATCCTCCATATGCGCATCGATTGCGACGCACTCATTATAAATCCGTTTTCGGATGCCGGTAACTGAAATTTCGTCCATATTATCGAAATTTAGGCCGGGCGTGCACTTCAGTTTCCATAACAAATCTCCTTCGGATAAGGTGCCGACGTATTTTCCATTCTCGTCGATAATCGGAATCGCTGTATAATGGCAGGCTTCTAGCCGCTCGATCGCTTCTTTCATTGAAGCAGAAGTCGTTAGGTAAGATACTTTGTCCTTAGGGTATAAAAACGATTTAATTTCCACTTGGTTTCGCTCCTTTTCATCCCAAAATACGATAACTACTTAATTAAAACATAAATTCGTCAAGAAAGTGTAAAATGGAAGGGTGTAATAACTGGAAATTGAAATTATTTTAGGGTGGAAGTCCTAATTTCGTGGAGGTGGTTAGGCTGTCAAGTGTGAAACATGTCCTACTCGATCAATTAGCCGCATGCCATAATGATGAGAGTTGGTTCAAATCTTCGACAACGATTTTAAATGATATCTCTGTAAATGAGGCTGTTTTGAAATTAGATGACAACCAACAATCCATTTGGGAGATCACGAACCATCTTATTTTTTGGAATCAGAAGTGGTTAGAACGTTTTATTAAGGATGAACCCTTTGATGCAGAGCATATAGCGAACAACGAAACATTTGAACTGACGCACATGAATCGGGATGAAGTAAGTTGGAAGGAAACTGTTCAGAGGTTAAGCGATGGATTCGCACAATGGAGAGAGGCGATTACGAACTGTGAAGATGCCAAACTTGATAAGAGGATACCTGCTTATTTCAATGCTCAGTGGTGGGGTGTGATTTCAAATGTGTGTATTCATAACGCTTATCACATCGGTCAAATCATGCTTTTGAAAAAGCAAATACCGAAATAGTTCGTCATGCATCAGGCGCTTAGTATAGCGCCTTTTTGCTGTTCTCATTGATGCTTATTTATGCTTCTCTTTCTGTTTTAGCCAGAAATCAGGAGGCACATAACTGATAAGTGAATAATCCATTTCATCGCCAGATGGGGTAGCTAATTGGACTAGTAACATTTCTTTTTTATTTAGGGGTTGCAGATCACCTGTTTTAATCGTAATGACTTCTACACCATTTCGCTTGGGATTGCCGACAACAATCACTTGATTTCCTTTCGTATAAACATCCCTAATCTCCGTTTGAAAAACTACGATATACATGTCCAGTGCAGTCTCATTTTGGAACATTTCTATGGAAATCCCCATGTCTTTCTCGAAGTTCATCCAACCCGAAAGACCAATATCATAGTTGGTAAACATGCGATGTGAAGCATAATACATGCGTGACGGGATATAACTCCATCTGCCGCCCCAGTATGTACTATGCCAATGCTCTTCATAAACGGGTCTTTTATAATCAGGCAGGTTTTTTATTACAGTAAATGGGATCTTTGTGCCATTTTCAATTACTTCGCTTATAGGGACAGTTTGAGAAGGATAACGTTTATTGAGATTAGTTTCAAAAGGAAGTTCATCCATATGCATGGGTTGTGGCGGTTCTAGACTTTTTAGTCGTTTTTCGAGCTCATCTGTTTGGCTTTTAGGCTCTTCCACAACTTCCACTGCATATGCGTTTATGTGTAAAAGGGTGCAAACCAACAGCATGGAACAAATGATGAAATAACGATTTCTTATTTTTGACATTCGGGACACCTCGTGGCTATTTTGATGCATTTCGAACGAAATTATGTAAGCTGGAATCGCAGTATGACAGAACATTCCTGTAGCTCCAACGTCTAATTGATATGTAAAGAACGGGAGGGATGCAATGAGAAGCTGGATAAAGGGTATCGGCCTTATAGGTGTGTTGATTGTAGGCGTTGGTTTGGGCTACATTTGGCGAGGTCAGACAACGGAAGAGGTGACCTTGATTTCTGTGCCGAGTCCATCCCCTAACCTGGAAACCACAGCTACCCCAACAATTGCTGCACAAAGCTCATCGTTAAAGGATAGGGATACTTTACTGCGCATTTTATCAAGAGTTCATGACAGTTATGAAGGGTTCGAATACATGGATAATCAGCTGATGGAGCTGCAAGCCAATCCCGAAAACAAGGCGTATAGCAAAGTTCTGCAAAAGTTCGTACGCTCACGATTAAATCAGGAAATCGCTACATTCCAAACGATAGGTAAACAAGTCAATCCCCGCACTCTACTTATAACTACGGAGGATCAACATGCGTACATGGTCCAAATGAAAAAAGATTATTCGCATGAGGGGATTTGGCTTGTTAGTTTTTTTATGGATTACGTGCCTCAGGGTGATCAAATTACGGAAATGTATATATCAATTTCGCTAGCTCAAGCACCGGGGGAAGTGAGGGAATGGGCTCAAAGCTTAATCAATCAACCAGAATGGAAAAAAGAATACCGAACGTTCGGTGATCGAACGTATGCTTTGATCAAGTCTTCCTCGTCATACTCGGATTCTGTCGAGTTGGAGGATCTGACGAATTTTGCAGGAGAAGTAGTTATCTCGTACCAGTCGTATCAATACGCCGCGAATAGCAATAAGGATCTAATCAACGATTATTTGTTGTTGGAAATACCGGGAATGACGATCAGGGAAGTCATCTTTCAGAATTCCTACTCCAATTTCCCACTAGTTGATGGTAAGGAGCCTGTGCCTGGGGACGAAAGTACGATTGCTCATTTGAAGAGTAAAATTGTGTTGGATCCGAAATTTATGGAACTAGCAGCTATGGGGAAAATTCGAGGAATGGAATTTGGCATCGGCGCTTCACGGGATGAGGTACTCGCCAAATGGGGGAAACCTCATGAAATCGGTTCGAGGCAAGTCGAATTTCAGCGGTGGCATCATTATCAATTGTATTTTTGGCCGCCTGATAATCGGATCGGTGCGATTCGCATTCTCGCAGATTCGGTAGACTACACGTTGCCTGAAATCAAGAAGGCTCTTGGAAACCCTAAGAGTGAAATAAATGGCGAAGATGGCGTATGGGGCTTGTTCTACGAAGCTGGCGAATATGAATTGTACGTCAATGCAACATCCAAAGACGGGAAGGTAGAGTCACTTATGTTAAAAAAGAAAGCATAGCAAGATGAGGTCATCTTACATGAATGGGATTCGAAGCTGCTTAAGAATCTGAATAATGCTTATCTCTTTGTTAACACTATGAAAGCATACACATTTGAATAATGAAGGTCGGACGACACCATGATTAGAATTTTATTGGATGAGGGACGAACGATATGCTAACGAGGCTCGACATCCCATTTTCGCGAAATTGGTTCTTACATGTGATGATGTTCGTGTTCGTAGTGTATTGGGGATATACGGCTATTTCACCAACGGACAGGATACAATGGCTCATGGAGAACCTGTTACTCATTGCTGTGGTGCTGGTTCTATCTTTTACGTATAAAGTTTTTCACTTCTCCAACCTTTCCTACCTGTTCATGTTCATTTTTCTTTGCTTGCATACCTACGGTGCCCATTATACTTATCAAAGGACACCGTTCGATATGTGGCTGAAAGGTTCCTTCGAAACGCAGAGAAGCTACTATGATCGGGTTGTCCATTTCTTTTTTGGTCTGTTCTGGGCCTATCCATTTCGTGAATTACTTACTCGGGCCGCCGCAATTCGTGGATTTTGGTCTTATGCCATTCCCGCGGCAGTCGTTCTCAGTTTCAGTGCCAGCTTTGAAATTATCGAGATGGGTGCTGCTTATGTGACTGAGCAATATGGAGAGGAATATGTCGGAATGCAAGGGGATGTCTTCGATTCTCATAAGGACATGGTGCTTGGATTAGCTGGTGCGATTATGTCTCTTGGCATTCTGGCATGGGTGTGTTGGAGGAAAAAGAGAAGAGACTTTACGAATGCAAGGCTGGATTAAGGGGGACCCTTCATTCAGCCTTTTTACTTCTATGATTTTCCAAATCGTTATGATTATACTTAGATAAGGGAACCTAACATAAGCTGATACAGTCAACACCATATCAGAAAGGAGGAATCCTCATGAAGGCGATCATATACCGTTCATACGGCACGCCTGACGTTCTAAAACTCGAAGAAGTGGAAAAACCTAAACCCAAGGATAATGAAGTACTGATCAAAGTACATACTGCATCCATAAATTCATGGGACTGGGATCTTCTGAGAGGCATTCCCTACATAGTTCGACTCGGCGGCTTTGTAAAACCTAAATTCAACATACTAGGAGCAGACATTGCAGGACGGGTTGAAGCAGTTGGCAAAAATGTGAAACAGTTTGTTCCGGGAGATGAGGTATTCGGAGACATTTCCGGATGTAGCTGGGGTGGGTTTGCGGAGTATGTTTGCGCTGGTGAAAAGGCATTATCCTTGAAACCTGCTAGTATAACCTTTGAGCATGCAGCGGCTGTTCCTCAAGCAGCCGTTCTCGCCTTGCAAGGATTACGAGATAAAGGACTTATACGTAAAGGACATAAGGTATTAATTAATGGTGCGGGTGGGGGCGTGGGTACGTTTGCCGTACAACTAGCCAAATTAATCGGGGCCGAAGTGACTGCTGTGGACCATACTAGGAAGTTGGCTATGCTTCACGCGATTGGTGCAGACCAAGTTATTGATTATACGAAACTCGATTTCACCTCTAATGGGCAGCGGTATGACTTGATACTCGATATTACAGGCAACCGATCGATTTTCGATTGTAAACGTGCGTTAAGTCCCAGTGGTCAGTATGTCATGGTGGGAGGTGCTATGTCTCGCATTTTCCAGGTCATGATCCTAGGACCAATGATTTCAAAGAGAGGGAATAAGAAACTGGGAATCCTGATGCACAAACCCAACGCCAAGGATCAGAATGAGATGATGGAGCTGATTGAAACTGGCAAAGTAGTCCCTGTTATTGATCGCCATTATCCATTAGATGATGTGGCTGAAGCTCTGCGATATTTTGGAGAAGCGCAACATATGGGGAAGATTATTATTCGTGTAAGTTAGTTGCCAATAGATAAGAAAATGAAGAAGCCTGTTTAGAGACCAAAAAGAATAGAAACAAGCCGCCAATTAGGCGGCTTGTTTCCGTTTGTCAGATAAAAATTTTCTGAAAATTATTAAGTGCGGCGCATGTAAGCAATAACCGTGATAGGTGCAAAGATCGCCACGATGACAACAGCTCCGAAGAGCGAGATCGTAAGATCCCAGCCTACTGTACCTTGATTAGCAAGCTCTCGAACAGCAGAGACGAGGTGGGAAATCGGATTGATTTTAACAAACCACTGAAGCCAGTTAGGCATGGTGTCTACCGGTACGAACGCGTTGGAGAGAAACGTTAACGGAAACAGAACGAGCATCGATATCCCCTGTACACTCGACGCTGTACGAGCAATGACGCCGAAGAAAGCGAAGATCCAGCTGATAGCCCATGAGCAGAAAATGACAAGCAACGCGGCGATTGCAACATTCGCCAAGCCGCCTTCAGGTCGATAGCCCATGATGAATCCCATGGAAAATGTGAGGACAGTCGCAATGGTATACCGAATGGTATCTGCCAACAAGGCTCCCGCGAGAGGAGCTATACGCGCAATGGGCAGCGATTTGAATCGGTCGAAGACGCCTTTATCCATGTCCTCTCGCAGCTGAACGCCGGTGACGATAGACGTTGTGATTACGGTCTGTACGAGAATACCGGGAATAATGACAGGCAAATAACTTACCACGTCACCGGAGATGGCGCCGCCGAAGATGTAGGTAAACATCAGGGTGAAGATGATCGGTTGAAGTGTAACGTCGAATAATTGTTCAGGTGTTCGGCGGATCTTCAGTAGTCCGCGATAGGCCATAGTCAATGAATTTCGTACGGATTGACGAAAACTTGTGTGGTTTCTCAGCTGGCGTTCGGAAACGGGTTTAATGGATGTACTCATACTCTTGCCTCCTGTTTGATACTTGTTGCATCAGACGACTGTGAATCGTCCTCCTGAACGCCATGACCAGTTATCGTTAAAAATACTTCGTCCAAAGTCGGCTTCTGCACGCTCATCTCGGCCAAGTGAATACCTGCTGTGCGGAGTGAGATTAGCAGATCAGTAACTAGATCGGCGTTCGCCATTGGAGCTGAGATCTTACCAGCAGCCAAAGTGGATGGCACCTTGAGCACCTGCTCAACGGTTCGACGGGCTTGCTCAATGTCCAGTGGATTCTGAACAACTAGCTGCAGCGAGGAGGTGCCGACGGATGCCTTCAGCTCATCTACCGTACCCTCGGCGACGACCCGACCACGATCGATGACCGCGATACGGTCAGCCAGTTGATCGGCCTCTTCGAGGTATTGTGTTGTAAGCAATATCGTTGATCCGGTGTTGACCAAACGACGAATCGTATCCCACATTTGTGAACGCGTACGCGGGTCTAGGCCAGTCGTTGGCTCATCCAAGAAGATGAGGGGAGGCTGAGCAATAAGACTCGCGGCGAGATCCAATCGGCGTCTCATACCGCCTGAGAAATTTTTCAAGGGGCGCTTTGCAGCCTCAGTCAAGCCAAATTCCTCAAGCAATTCCTCTGACTTTTGCCGCGCTTCTTTGCGGCTTAGCCCGAGCAGCCGAGAGAAAATGATTAAGTTCTCAGTTGCGCTAAGCGACTCATCGACCGATGCATATTGACCGGTTACACCAATCAATTGACGAACGATCTGCGATTCCTTCACGACATCATAACCGAAGATTTTGGCTGAACCTGCATCGGGCCTAAGTAAGGTCGCCAGCATATTAATTGTGGTGGTTTTACCAGCCCCATTCGGCCCCAGTACGCCGTAAATCGTCCCCGCCTTCACATTCAAATCAACGCCATCTACCGCACGATTTTCTCCAAATGTTTTGACAAGTCCCCGCGCTTCGACGGCCCAATCGCCTTGGGTATGTTTTTGTAAAGAATCCAATGTAATTCCTCCTAGATAACAATTGATGAATTGATTGTAACGTACCTTTTTAAACTGAATGTAAACACATGGGTTGTAGATTTTATTTTGTCTATTTACTTGTTATACTGACTTAGTGTATTATGACATTAATACAATTTATCGCCATATTTTTTCCATTTGAAGGAGAGATTAGGATGAGGGCATGGGTAGCTTTATTCAAAAAAGATTTTAAATTAACACGAACGCTATTTTTCATAGGACTTGTTATGAATGCCTTGATCGTCATGCTGACGTTATATCTGGGGATGATAGCAAAGGGTACTCTATTTATTTTTCTCCCGCTGGTAGCGGCCGTTATTTTTCATGTGTTATATATGCCAATCACGCTATTTGTCAGCTTTAAATCAGAGGCCAACCAGCTGCACTTATGGCTGCATAATCCGCAACCAGCAGCTATGTTGCTAATTAGCAAGATTCTGAACGGGTTGATCATGCTTATTACGTCACTTCTAATGCTATATGTGATGTCTGGTTTGTTAATCATTCCAAAGTTCAATTTAATTGAAGCATATTGGACAGATACGTGGGTATCAGGGCTGCTTATTTGGCTCCATACGATTATGCTTTCGATCCTGTTTGGTGTATGGGTAATCTTGCTCTGGGCGCTTTTCCACTTTCTTAGAAATCGAATTGGACGTTGGACCTGGTTCATTCTAATAGGAGCTGTTATCGTACCGGGCTGGATAAATGCGCTATTTGAAAGAACTGTACTGTATCATGTCTTGACCAAATGGGGCGGTATTTCCTATGATTTCCCTACTTTTTCAATATCGCCGATACAAACGTATGCAGGTGAATATGTTTATACCTTTCTTATCATTATTGGATTATTCGTACTAACAGCATGGATGATTGACAACAAAGTTGAGGTGTAACGATGGAAGAATTTAATGCTTCAAAACCAATTTATCTCCAACTAGCCGATCGAATTAAACGACAGATTGTGAGTAATGAATTGAAAGCTGGTGAGAAGCTGCCTTCTGTTCGTGACATGGGGTTGAAATACAGCGTAAATCCAAACACCATTCAGCGTACTTACAGCGAATTGGAGCGTGAAGGAATTCTGGAGACAAGAAGAGGCAATGGTACTTTTGTTACGGAACAAGAGGGGCATCTAACCCTGCAACGAGAAAATTTGAAAAATGAACAGATCCTTACCTTTGTTCAGGTCATGCAAGAAATGGGCTTCAGCACGCATGAAATCATCTCAGGGGTTCAGAATCATTTGAGTAAAACGGAAAAAGGAGATGAGTAATGTGATTCAATTGACGAATGTTTCTAAAAAGTATGTCAATCAAACAGCAGTTACTGACATTTCATTTACACTGCCCATTGGAAAAATCATAGGAATTGTGGGTGAGAATGGCAGCGGCAAGTCTACGATATTGAATCTCATTTCCGGATTATCGCTTCCAACGAGTGGGAGTGTAACGGTGAATGGCGAGAAAGCCAACCGAAGAATAAGTAAAGTTGTTTCCTATTTATCAGAGCTTGGTTCCTATTATTCATTCTTCACAGTAGGTCAAGCGATGGAATTCCTTGCCTCCCAATTTGCTGATTTCAACATGACCAAAGCGCAAGAAATTATGACATTCATGCAGCTGGAGCCTCATTTGAAAATCAAAAATCTATCCAAAGGAAACCGCGGCCGCTTAAAAATCATGCTGACATTGGCCAGAGAAGTACCCTACCTTCTGATCGATGAGCCCTTATCAGGACTTGATCCCATGGTGCGCGATTCCATTGTGAAAGGGATGATTTCCTATGTTGATTTGGAAACGCAGACACTCATCATGACGAGCCATGAGATTGCGGAAATTGAATCCTTACTTGACTGCTTCATTGCGATAAAGGACGGTTCGGTACTCAGAATGGCTGATGTGGAAGAATTACATGAATCAGAAGGTGTGGGCATCACGGATTGGATGAAGAAAGCGTACGTCTAAATGAATGTACATCCAAAGGAGGTAAGTAAATGAACGCAAACAGGAAGACAGCCATTCTTGTAGGTATACTTTTTATTGTTGCAACAGCAACATCAATCATCGGTCTTATTTTGTATAATCCGCTTCTAAATGATGCTAATTATCTAATCCAAGGTGCTGAACATGCAGATCAAATTATCCTAGGTGCGATATTCGAGTTAACACTTGTCGTTTCAGCGATTGGCACTTCGATCTTGTTGTTCCCTTTGTTCCGAAAGCACAATGAAAGCATCGCGCTTGGGTATGTTTGCTTCCGATTCCTAGAAGCCATTATCATTACGATTGGCATAATCAGCGTACTAGCCTTATTAACGTTAAGTCAGGAATTTGTAAATACAGCAGCTCCGAATGAATCCTCGTTCCATGCTTCAGGTACACTTCTTATTGCCATCCATGACTGGACGTTTTTACTTGGGCCTAATTTCATGTTGGGCATTAATACGATGATGTGTAGTTATTTACTCTATAAGTCCAAACTCGTCCCCCGATTCATCTCCTATATGGGTTTTACCGGGGCAACACTTATATTTATCGCGGCTTTGCTAGAAATGTTTAGTGTCATAGATCAGCTTTCCACATGGGGAGCCGTTCTAGCAATCCCAGTTGCCTGTTATGAAGTGACACTAGCGGTATGGCTCATAGCTAAAGGTTTTCGTGTACCAAAAAGCTAGAACCTTCGTAACATTAAAGTGTTTAAGGAGAGTTTCGTTTTAGTTATCCTTTACTTCGAATTGGTAAAACCTATTATGATATGATGAGTTCATGCTTAGTATTGGAGGATCCACTCATGTCATTAATAAATGTAACAAACCTAACGTTTGCCTATGATGGCAGCTACGATAACATATTTGAAAACGTCAATTTTCAAATCGATACCGATTGGAAATTAGGATTTACGGGAAGAAACGGGAGAGGGAAGACCACATTTCTTAACTTATTGCTTGGTAAATACGAATACAGCGGTCATATTGCTGCGAATGTCGGCTTTGAATATTTCCCTTTCCAAGTTGAAAATAAACATATGAACACCCTCGATGTCATCAACGACATTGTTCCGGACTATCAACACTGGGAATTAATGCGTGAACTAACTTTGCTTAAGGTCTCTGAGGATGTGCTGTATCGGCCCTTCGAATCATTGTCCAATGGAGAGCAAACGAAAGTGTTGCTGGCTGCATTGTTTCTTAAGGAGAATAGCTTCCTGTTAATTGATGAACCCACCAATCATCTGGATATGAAGGCTCGGAAATTGGTCAGTGATTATCTGAATACCAAAAGCGGTTATATTCTGGTGTCTCATGACAGATCGTTTCTGGATAACTGCGTTGATCACACTCTTTCCATCAATAAGACGAATATCGAAATTCAAAAAGGCAACTTTACCGATTGGTGGGAAAATAAACAGCGACAAGATCATTTCGAACTCGCAGAAAACGAAAAGCTGAAGAAAGACATTAAACGATTATCTGAATCTGCTAAACGAACAAGCAACTGGTCTCATGAAGTCGAGAAAACAAAAAACGGTTCAAGAAATTCTGGTTCCAAGGTTGATAAAGGCTATATTGGTCACAAGGCTGCAAAAATGATGAAACGTTCTAAATCCATCGAACAACGACAGCAATCTGCGATTGATGAAAGGTCTAAGCTTCTTAAGAATATCGAAAGCGCAGAAGACTTAAAGATTACACAACTAGCTTATCATAAGAACCAACTTGCGGAGCTCGAGCATGTTTCGATTTATTATGGCGAGAAGGTGGTTTGCCAAGATATCAGCTTTACCATTGAGCAAGGTGATCGAATTGCGCTTTCAGGTAAAAACGGATCTGGCAAATCAAGTATTATAAAGTTACTATGTGGTCAGAACATAAACTATACAGGTACTTTCAGAGTGGGAAGCCAGCTTCAAATCTCCTATGTTTCACAGGAAACCTCGCATTTACAAGGTAATTTAACGGACTATGCGAAGAAAAATGAGATTGATGAGAGTCTCTTTAAAGCAATTTTAAGAAAGCTGGACTTCGCCAGAGTTCAATTTGAAAAGGATATTTCTTCATTCAGCGGCGGCCAGAAGAAGAAAGTACTAATTGCCAAAAGTCTAAGTGAGAAAGCTCATTTGCACATCTGGGATGAACCGCTTAACTTTATTGATGTTATTTCGCGCATGCAGATTGAAGAGTTACTGCTTGAATACGCACCAACCCTGCTCTTTGTGGAGCATGACAGGGAATTTTGTAATCAAGTAGCAACCAAGATTATTGAACTTTAATATAACTTTAGAATAGAAGTATGGATTGGAAGTTTTTAATTGGAGTTGACTAACCGTGTACTTGAGAAGAATTGACCTTCAGAAGAATGAGAATATCGATCCTAATAAATATCCTTTTACAATCCCTTCTATACAATCGTTGACTTCGCTTACTTTTCAGAAGAATGTCACATTTCTCGTTGGCGAGAATGGTTCGGGCAAATCAACGATTCTTGAAGCCATTGCGTATCAATGCGGATTTAACACGGCAAGTGGAGGGAGAAACAATGTTTATGATGTTGATGCTTCCCAGTCTATTCTGGGAGATCATTTACGTCTTTCGTGGATGCCCAAAATTACGAATGGCTTTTTTCTAAGAGCAGAAACCTTTTATAGTTTTGCCAGCTATTTAGACACGATGCCTGAAAGCTTGGACTATTATGGCGGCCGCTCCTTACATGAGCAATCCCATGGTGAAGCATTTCTCTCACTTTTTAAGCATCGATTTGGGAAAAAGGCGATTTATCTGCTTGATGAGCCAGAGGCGGCATTATCCCCTGCAAGACAATTGGCCTTAATGCGCGTGATTAAGGATTTGGAAAATGAAGCGCAGTTCATTATCGCCACACATTCTCCGATACTGCTTGGATTTCCAGATGTACAAATTCTTAATTTTGATGAGCAACCGATCAGTGAAATTCAATATGAGGAAACGCTGCATTACATGATTACGAAACGATTTCTCGACAATAGGAAAATGATCCTAGATGAGTTGTTCAAAGATTGAGAGCAAGGCTTATCATTTTTTGCGGAAAATGAGATAAGTGATCGTTGTTAATACAACATAGATGAGAATAACAACTACAAGAGTGATCATGCGCTCTTTGGTAGTGCCATCAGCAAACAACACAGGACCTAAACCAAAAAAAGTGACCAACGCGTACAAAACAAACATAACAAGCCCCAGAACAACTTTCATGTTCAATACCTCCTTTTAAAACTGTGCCAATCACTTTCATTGATTTGAAATCATCATTATTGCCATTCAAAAGTTTCGTTATACAGATTATACGCGCACGAGAGCTAATGAATAAAGTCAGTATTCCCACTAAAGGGAACACTGACTTTTTGTTTTTTTTAGAATAATCGCCTAGCTGTAACAAAACGCTTCTTCCATTTCTCATCGAAATCCGTGAAGTGAACGCCAAGCTCTTTGGAATAGGTTTGAAGGATCTTACCATCTCCCGCATAAATGCCTACATGACCAATATCGAGCCCGCGAGCTGTGAAGAATAGAAGATCGCCTTTACGAATTTCATTAATCCCGATGACTTTTCCATCCAGTGCTTGGTCGTAAGAGACTCGTGGCAAATCAATGGATAGCACGTGTTTAAACACATATTGAACAAATGAGGAGCAATCGAATGTATTCGTTTGACCGGATGCGGCTCCGAATTCGTATGGGGTTCCGAGGTATTTCGACCCGAAATTGATAATTTCATCCGCTTGCTTCGCTACTAACTCCGAGCTCTTGTAATCGGTATACATCGAAGCAGCAGAAATGAAACCAATTGTACCGTCTTGGGTCTGTACCTCCAGCCAATCCGTGTTTATTTCTCGGATGACGTGAATTTTATCGCTTTTCGGAAGCATCCGGAGAACGCGGGAATCCTGATCCTTGCCTGGTAAGTCACGCAGGTTGACGCCATATTGGATCGTGGTTTCATAAGAGTGAACCGATGAAATGGTAATCGATCGGGAATAATCATGCCATTTCACGAGGTTTCCTAGTGTTTCACTAATAAATCGCAATGGAATCATGGTAAAACCATCAATAATTTTGCCGGGTAGGGGCAGCTCTAGCCGCTCTTTATTTTTATAAGCATACGTGTCTCCGATTTGGTATGTAACTGTGGTGCCTTCTTTCACGGCAGTAACTGTTCGCGTGTTCTCATCCCAAGAGATTTTAGCACCTTCAGCCTCAAATAGGGCACGCATCGGAACGAGACTATAGCCGTTTTCAATTACAGGTGGTGTCTGAAATGATAACGGATGTCCATCTAGAAATACGGAGGGAGACACATTCTCAGCGGCTTGAACCGACGTTCCTTGAAGTAGTACTATGCTCAAAATTGTAATCTTCACACCTTGAAGGAAACCATTTCTAATCCTCATGTAGATATACCTCATACTTTCCGATAGTTCCTAAATAATTCGTTGAAATCTTATCCCTTTAGTCCGTATTTTCGGGACCAGTATATGGAAATAGAAAAGAGGACTCCTTGCGGAGTCCTCTTCGACGGTGAGTAGATTGTTGGTACTCTTGCTTTGAACCTTACTTCGCTAGGTCACTACCTCATCACATCATTGCAGTACGGGTACTACAGTAAGTGGTATGCGGCACATCTCCTCGCCTCCATATGGATTCAATAACAAATTCCCTTGTGTAAATTGTCTGCGACACAACACCTCACCACTGCGTCACCGTCATAAATTATTATGTCCGGGCTGCTGAGACAATATACATAGAATTTGCTAAAAGGTAACATTGCTGAATACATATAGAAGCAACAACGAAAAGGGGGTGATGTCCATGCGCCCAGGTTACGGCATGTTCCAACAACAAACGGCCAAAATGCGATTGACTCCTCAGCTGCGTAAAGCAATAACGATCCTCAAGCTTTCGACACCAGAATTGCTGGAAGCTGTCCAACAGGAGATCAATGAGAATCCGGTATTGGAATTCGCCGGCAACGAATGGGATGCTAATAACGCCAAACCTCAATTATTCCGTGGGATTGGCAGTAGCAGTAGTGATCACATCTATGACCCTATACGATCCGCTGCATCTAACGAGGTATCCTTGGAAAGACAATTAAAGGAGCAGTTGAGCTTTGTAAAAAAAATATCGCCTTCCATCCGGCATTTAGTCTCATTTATGATCGGAAATCTGGACAACAATGGTTACCTTGGATCCACTTTGCATGAAATTTCCGAAGTATGTAAAACAGAGCTTGCCCAAGCGGAGCTAGCGCTAAAGATCTTGCAAAGCTTTGAGCCCCGCGGCGTAGGAGCAAGAAACTTGAGGGAATGTCTGCTTCTCCAGGTCCAGTCCATGACTGATAGCTTTCCATTAGTCTCCGTATTAATTCGTGGTCATCTAAAGGATGTTGCTGATTACAGAATTCATAAATTAGCGACGACGCTGCGAGTGGGCACACAAGAAATACAGGCTGCGATCGATGTGATCAAAGGTTTGAATCCTAGACCTGGCGCAGTCTTTCATATAGAAGCAATACAATATATCATACCTGAGGTCATTATCGAGAAGGGGAGTGATCAGCTCGTTGTGTTGCTTCACCAATCAGTGTCATCCCGAGTTGCGATTAACGGTTATTATGAACGTATGGTCCTGGAGAACAGTGATAAGAACGAAGTAACGAAGTTCCTCACAGGTAAATTACATGCCGCGAAATTCTTCTTGAAGTGCTTGGAGCAAAGACGTAGGACCATATACCGGGTAGCGCAGGCTATTGTGGAGGAGCAAGCCGATTTTTTCTGGAAGGGTACGGCCCATCTCAAACCAATGACCTTAAATCAGATTGCAGATAAATTGGGTGTTCATGAATCGACAGTTAGCCGCGCTACGGCAGGGAAGTACGCCCAAACGCCCTGGGGCATCTTCGAACTGAAGTACTTCTTCCCTTCGGGATTGCAGATGGACAGGGGAGACTCCGCCTCATCTGAGCGTGTAAAAGAGATAATAAAGGCATGGATCAGCAGTGAAGACCATCAAAAGCCATATTCCGATCAAAAGCTGGCTGAGCTTATGAGGCAGGAAGGTATTCACATTTCCCGCCGAACCATAACCAAATATAGGGAAGAGCTTGGTATTTCTTCTTCTGTTAGAAGGAAACGCATATAGTTGGAATACATGGTGATAGGGGGTGTTCATTTTAACGATTTGGTCCATAAATTCATGTCTTCAAATTTATCATAGATATCACAATTTTTCGTAAGTCGGCCGTAATAGCGGTATCCCATCTGGTAGAAAACGGCATTCATACCGAAGGAAAGCGCTCTTGATAAGGAATAGGCGCATGTGATCTTCCGTGCGAGTAATTCATCTTCCAAGGCATGCACAAGCAGTCTCATCAGTCCTTGATTACGATAAGCGGGTAGAGTAGCGCAGTCCGTCATCTCAGCATTCGCATAGACCGAATTGATCTCTGCGGAGGCAGCGCTAATCAGCTGATTCTGCGATTCAACAAGAAAATAAATGGTTCCTTCCCGCATGGTTTTCTCGACATATATCGGATCATTCATCGGTGTCGGGTACGTTTGGAAAATGTGACTGTATAAATCGGAAAGTTGTTCAGCATCCTCCAGTTGAGCCATTCGCAGTGTGTAGTCGTTCGGGACCAATGGCCGATTCGGCTTGAGAGGGAGAGCGAGCACTTGCTTAAGAATGTGATCTTCTTCCAACCAATAGTCGCTGGTTCGCCGCTCCAAATCACTATACATAGCCATACAATAAGCGTCGCAGCCGTTGTAATATCCTTTATAAATTCCCTCAAGCATACAGCCCTTCGATAATAATAGCTGCCAGTCAGCCTCTCTTGATTTGATGAACACTTTGGTCAAGGTATGTTCTTTAGCAATTTCAACTATCCGCACATAAATGGCATCTATATTCCCCAAATAGTCATCTACCCGCAACCTTTTATTCATAAAATCAAGGCAAATCATGATCGAATAAACGGTGCCGTTCACAATTTGATTCGTGTAGGTCGGCAGTTCATTTGGCATTCAGCATCCCCCTAACACCCTCAATTTGCTGCAAAAAAATAAATACTGCCAAAAGTTTGGCGGCTATTCCCATACATTCAACCTGGTAGCTGTACAAATACCCATTGCGAAAAGTTGGCATCTATTTTGCATCTTATACAGATAGGCGAAGAATGTTCTATACCATATGAAGGAGGATCGGGACATATGAATTGCATGTGGTGTGATGCGGAAGATATTCGTGAAAGTGTGAAAGATTGCTACTGGATCCTGCCAAATGGAAGAATGGCGGTTCAGATATTGGAAATACCCGCGATCGAATGCGCCAACTGTCGTACTTATGTATTGGAAAGCACTGCGCAGCACATCGAAGAGACGCTATATTGGCATGATGTATCCGCGTTAGGAACTGCTTTTCGATATGAAGATCTGTTGAAGGCTCCGCGGGTAAAGAATATGTTTCTGAAGTAGAAACTTAGCGAGAGTGATCTGTGGGGGTGCCGTATGAAGCGGGAGCATGTCATCAAACCGATTTTGGATCACCATTATCCCACCATTCAATCTGGGAAAGGCGTTTTTCTATACGATGATCAAGGCAAAGCCTATATAGACGGTTCGTCGGGAGCTGTGACTGCAGGCATCGGGCACGGGGTGCAAGAAGTCATTGATGCGATGCTGGAGCAAGCTAATAAGGTCTCTTTTGTCTATAGGTCCCAATTTACCAGTGAACCCGCCGAAAAGCTCGCAGAGAAGTTAAGCGATTTAGCACCCGGCAACGATTACTGGACCTTCTTCGTGAACAGTGGATCCGAAGCAACGGAGACTGCGATGAAAATCGCGATACAGCATTGGCAAGAGAAAGGGCGGCTGGGCAAAAATAAAGTGATTTCAAGGCGAATGAGCTATCACGGGATCACATTGGGTGCTCTTTCGATGTCAGGTCATGTCCTGCGAAGAAGACGGTTTATTCCTTTATTGGAGGACTTTCCGGTCGTCGTTCCGCCTTATTGCTATCGGTGTCCACTGGGTAAGACCTTTCCAGCATGCAGCTTGGCATGTGCGGACGATTTGGCAACCGCGATTAAGCGGATCGGTGCTGAACATATCGCTGCATTCATCGCGGAGCCGATCATTGGAGCCGCGGGCGGTGCAATTGTTCCACCTGAAGACTATTACAAGAAGATCAAGTCTATCTGCGAACAAAATGAGATCTTATTCATCGCCGATGAGGTTATGACTGGTATTGCCCGGACCGGAGCCATGTTCGGTATGGAGCACTATGGTGTTGAACCCGATCTCATGGCGCTTGGAAAAGGCATGAGCGCCGGTTATACGCCAATGGCAGCAGCGCTTGTCAAAGATCATGTGATGGAACCCATTTTGAAAGGCTCCAGAAGTATCATGTCAGGACACACGTACAGTGCGAATCCCCAATCGGCGGCTGTATCATTGGCAGTTCTTCACTATCTCGACAAACATCAATTAGTCAGCGCTGCCAAGACCAAAGGCGGTTATTTGATGGGCCATCTGCAGCAAATGGCGGAAGAGATCGATATAATCGGCGATGTACGTGGTAAAGGGCTACTTCTAGCCTTAGAGTTTGTGGCTGATCGAATCAGCAAGCGGCCGTTTCCGTCTGGATTAGGTGTCACGTCACGGATCATTGAGAAAGCCTTTCATAAAGGGCTTCTTGTTTACCCCGCGGCAGGGGCGGTCGATGGGGAAGGGGATGCGATTATTGTGGCGCCGCCTTTGGTCATAACCGAGGAAGAAATCGACCAGCTAGTGCACATTTTGGAAGAGTCCATACGGGAAGTCATGGCTGATATGACCTCATCCGCAACGGAGGAGATAGGATGATGCCAAACGAACATGCACATGGGGTCGCAGGTGGTAAAGTTCGAACTTTAGAAGAAGCGCTTGTTTCGATTACCAATGGCTGCACATTAATGTTTGGCGGATTTGGCGGCATCGGTACGCCTCCAACGTTAATTGAGGGGATTTTACAAAAGGGTGTTAAGGATTTAACACTCATTGGGAATGATACGGGATTTCCCCATATCGGCATTGGGCGTTTAGTTACAGCAGGTCGCGTGAAGAAGGTGATCGCTTCTCATATTGGTTCAAATCCTAACGCTGGTCAAATGATGGAGCAGGGCACCATGGAGGTCGTCTTTTACCCGCAAGGTACGCTTTGTGAAAAAATTCGAGCTGGCGGCGTTGGACTTGGCGGGATATTGGTGGATGTCGGTGTCGGTACGATCATGGAGCAAGGTAAGGCGACTGTTTCCATCGACGAGAAAACCTATCTGGTAGAACCAGCACTGACGGCAGACGTCGCCATCGTTCATGCGAAAAAGGCTGATCCCTATGGGAATCTCATTTACGATAAAAGCGGCAGAAACCTCAATCCTTTGGTCGCGATGGCAGGAAAAATAACCATTGCCGAAGTAGACGAAATTGTGCCGCTCGGTGAACTGGACCCCGAAAGTATCGTTACGCCAGGCATTTTCGTCGATATGGTAATGTTGAGCAGAGGGGTGAACTGGGCATGGGTATGGGAAAAGAAACCCGCGACCGAATAGCAAAACGTGCTGCTCAAGAGCTAAAGGATGGCATGGCTGTTAATCTAGGTATCGGCATCCCGACCAAGGTCGCGGATTATGTGCCAGAAGGCATTCAAGTCGTATTTCATGCGGAAAATGGGATCTTAGGTGCAGGCGGCGGCCCGATTCCAGGGGAAGAAGATGCTTTTCTCTGCAACGCGGGCGGGTATCCCATCACGATTACAAGCGGTGCTTCCTACTGCGATAGCTCCATTGCTTTTGCCATGATTCGCAGAGGCTGTATCGATATCACAATACTTGGTGCGCTTGAGGTGAGTGAGCGTGGGGATTTGGCCAATTGGATCGTACCTGGGAAGCGTGTGGCGGGAATCGGAGGGGCGATGGAACTTGCCCAGAAAGCCAAAAAAGTCATCGTTCTGATGAACCATGTGAATCGGCAGGGGGAATCTAAGGTTAAAAAACAATGCGAATTGCCCCTTACGGCAGTAGCTTGTGTGAAATTGATTATTACGGAAATGGCTGTGATGGAGGTTACGGAGCAAGGTTTGCTTTTAAAAGAAATTATGCTGCCCTATACGGTGGAGGACGTTGTCAATCATACGGAAGCAGATTTACTCATCCCGGAACACATTACTTACATTCCATAGACGGTGGTTAAAACCGTGTTTGGCTATACCCGGAAGGAGGGATTTCCTTTGTCTAATGAGAATGCTCAGCTGCAAAAGCAAATTCACGACTGGATATGGCTTCATCGCAATGACGGCATCGAATTACTGCAGAAGCTGGTAAGGCTTCCGAGTGTGCAGGGCAATGAGAAGGAGGCACAGCTCTTAATTGCTGATAAATTATGGGAGATGGCGCTCGACGTGGATGTGTGGGAGCCGGATGGAGGGTCGCTTGCTTCGCATCCTTATTTTTGTTCCCCGCGAAACCGTTTTATAGGCAGTCCCAATGTTGTTGGTGTTTTGAAAGGGGCAGGCGGGGGGCGCTCGCTGCTGCTTAATGGTCATATGGATGTCGTTCCAGAAGGAAATCGCGAACAATGGCAGGATGATCCTTACAGCGGCAAAGTGGTTGACGGGAAGCTGTATGGTCGCGGGGCAACGGATATGAAAGGCGGGAACGTCTCTCTGCTTTTGGCTATTGAGGCTGTTCAGAGTCTCGGACTGAGGTTGAAAGGCGACGTCATTTTTGAAAGCGTCATTGAAGAAGAAAGCGGTGGGGCAGGGACACTGGCTGCCATTGTAAAAGGGTATCGGGCCGATGCTGCGCTTATCCCCGAGCCTACGAATATGCGCATATTTCCGAAGCAACAAGGCTCCATGTGGTTCCGTATTGAGGTGAAGGGACGTTCGGCTCACGGGGGAACGAGGTACGAGGGCGTTAGCGCCATTGAGAAAAGTATGGCTGTGATCCAGCATATTCGCGAGCTTGAGGAGCAGCGAAATGCCCGGATCTCAGATCCGTTGTACGCCAATAACCCGATTCCGATTCCGATTAATATTGGAGTCATTCAAGGTGGCAATTGGCCATCGTCTGTATCGGACACGGTGAAGCTAGAGGGACGAATGGGCGTTGCCCCCGAGGAAAAGCTTGATGATGCTAAGGTGGAAATGTGCCAATGGATGGCTAGGCTTAGCGCGAAAGACCCTTGGTTTGAGAAGCATCCGCCTAGTGTAGAATGGTTTGGAGCTCAGTGGGTGCCGGGCAGCGTGGATCCTGAGCACGCCTTGATGAAGGTGCTTATGCAGCAATATCGAGAGGTTAAACAGGAAGAACCTACGATTGAGGCATCGCCATGGGGAACAGACGGGGGTTTGCTTACGCAGCTTGGTGAAACACCTTGTATCATTTTTGGCCCAGGTATCACACATGTCGCTCATTATCCGAATGAGCATATTGCTTTGGAACATGTGTTCGAAGTGGCTGAAATCATCGCATTGACCATGATTCATTGGTGTGGTTTGGATGGAATGGAGGTATAGGGATGGAGATGAACCCGAAACTGTTGAAGTTCATTGATATGAAAACGGCAATTCCGGGGCCACAGGCACAGTTATTGCTGGAGAGGCGCATGGCGAGTATTCCAAGAGGTCCTTTCAATACGGTGCCAACCTTTGCGGCCAAAGGGGAGGGAGCCCTGCTTACTGATGTGGATGGAAATACCTTTATTGATTTCGCAGGTGCGATTGGCTCTTTAAATGTCGGACATTGTCCGCCAAAGGTCGTGGATGCTTTAAAGAACCAGCTAGATCATTATCTGCATCCTTGCTTTCATGTCATGATGTATGAGCCTTATGTGCTGCTTGCTGAGAAGCTTAATGCGTTGACGCCTGGGAATCATAAGAAGAAAACATTTTTCTTGAACAGCGGTGCTGAGGCGGTTGAGAATGCGGTGAAAATTGCCCGTAAATTTACAGGACGAAGAGCAGTGATATCCTTCGAGCGTGGCTTTCACGGGAGAACGTATATGGCGATGTCCTTAACCAGTAAGGTAAAGCCTTATAAGAATGGCTTCGGTCCTTTTGCGCCTGATACGTACAAAATGCCCTATCCTTACTACTATCGCGCTCCTTCCGGCATGACGCAGGATGAAGTGGATGATCAGCTTTTACAGAAATTCGAGGATTTCTTCTTATCGGAGGTTCCTGGTGAAGAAGTTGCTGCGATCATCATGGAACCCGTTCAAGGCGAAGGGGGCTTTGTAATCCCCTCCGTCAGGTTCGTGCAAGGTGTGAAGGCAATCTGCGAGAAATACGGAATATTGCTAATTGCCGACGAAGTGCAAACTGGGTTCGGGCGAACAGGGAAACTATTTGCGATGGAGCACTTTGGCGTTGTACCTGATTTAATGACCATGTCCAAATCGATTGCCGCAGGGCTCCCAATTAGTGCTGTGACTGGACGGGCGGAGATCATGGATGCACCAGGCACCGGTGAGATCGGCGGCACCTATGGAGGCAGCCCGCTCAGCTGTGTAGCAGCTTTACAAGTCATTGAAATGCTAGAACAAGAACGACTGGCTGAACGTGCAGCAGCGATTGGGGCAGCAGTAAGCGAACGATTTATTCAGCTGCAACAGGAAGCAGGCTGCATAGGGGAAGTACGTACATTGGGCGCTATGTGCGCAATTGAGATCGTGAAGGATTCGTCGTCCAAAATGCCAGATAAAGAACTGACGAGCAGGATTATACAAGAGGCGCATCAACGTGGTGTTATCGTGATGAGTGCGGGCATTTACGGTAATGTGATTCGTATATTAAGTCCGCTGGTCATTTCCGATGAGCAGCTTGCTGAGGGCTTGGAGGTTCTGGAGGAAGCGATCAAAACGTGCATTCACCCAAGTAAGCCTTCATGAACGAATGTGGAAGGGGGATTGAGGCATGAGAAAGCACCTATTTCTAGATGGTGCCTGGGTAGAAGCGGAGCAGTATCGTCCCTTATTCTCGCCTTACAGTGGCGAGCAAATAGCGGAGGTCGCATTTGCAGCTGCAGCTGAAGTGGAGTGTGCGATTGAAGCCGCCGAGAGAGCTAGACCGATCATGGCGCGTATGCCGTTCCATGAACGGGCAGCGATTCTGGAGAAGCTGGCAGCTTTGATCCGCGAGAAGAAGGAAGAATGCGCCCGTCTGATTGCGCTCGAAGCCGCTAAACCGATAACTACGGCGAGAACAGAGGTAGAGAGAACGATCGCGACCTACAAGTTTGCCGCCGAGGAAGCGAAGCGGATTCATGGAGAAACGATCCCCATGGATGCGGCTCCTGGAGGTGAGGGTCGTGTTGCGTATACGATTCATCAGCCTTTAGGGGTTGTGGCGGCCATTACGCCATTCAACTTTCCGATGAATCTGGTTGCGCACAAGGTTGGCCCAGCCATCGCTGCAGGCAATACGATTGTATTGAAACCTGCAGGTCAAACGCCGTTAACTGCTTTGTTTTTGGCAGAGCTTATGCAGCAAGCAGGTCTACCGGCAGGAGCACTAAACGTGATTACTGGCAGCGGCAGTGTGATTGGCGACATCTTGGTGAGGGATCCAAGGATTAAGGCGATAACCTTCACAGGAAGTCCTGAGGTCGGGATCGCCATCCGTAATAAGGCTGGCTTGAAAAAGGTCATTCTAGAATTAGGCTCCAATTCTGCTCTAATAGTAGATCAAGGGATTGATGTGGACGCCATGATCGCGAGGGCGGTCACAGGGGCATTTTCTTACGCTGGTCAGGTCTGCATCTCAATTCAGCGCATTTATGTGCATGAGCAGCTTTTTGATGAATTTGTTAGGAAATTCGTATCGCAAACGGAGAAGCTTCATTTAGGTGATCCGTTGGATTCCGCAACGGATGTGTCGGCATTAATCGGCCCAAGAGACGCTGAGCGTGCAATGATTTGGATCGCTGAAGCGGAGAAACTGGGTGCGATTGTCGCAACGGGTAACAAGAGAGAGGGGAATATCGTTCACCCGACAGTCCTGCTTCATGTTGCTCCTTCCGCTAGCGTATCGTGCCAAGAAGTGTTTGCCCCAATCGTGATGATCAATAAAGTCGCGTCGATAGAGGAAGCCATTCAGATGGTGAATGACTCCAAGTATGGACTTCAAGCTGGCATATACACGGAAAGCATTCGAACTGCGCTTGCGGCTGCCGAAGCATTAGAGGTAGGAGGCGTCATGATCAATGATATTCCAACCTTCCGCGTAGACCATATGCCGTATGGGGGCGTGAAGGAGAGCGGAACTGGGCGTGAGGGCGTAAAGTATGCTATACGCGAATTGACGGAGTTGAAATTAATTTGTTTTAAAAAGTAGGCAGGTATCTGCGGCGAGGTAAGAAGGGGAGGGATGTTCTCCGGCTACCGAGTTTGGGCAAAAATTGCATGCCACGTAGCTAAAAAGGCACCCGATTTAGGTGCCTTTTTAGCTTTGTTACACATACTCCGCCAAACTAACTGGAAATCTGCTCTTCTGTCAAGAAAGTGGACGTCCCTAAGTTATGCCACCCGCTGGTAGTATAGCTGCTCAAATTCGGTGGGAGACATGTAACCAATTGTGCTATTCGACCTTGTCCGGTTGTAAAAGAACTCAAGATACCTGTACAGCTTCTGCTGGGCTTCTTGTTTCGTCTTGAATTTTGGGTTGCT
>NZ_JCAUAZ010000018.1:0-111928 GCF_059692215.1 Paenibacillus sp. J22P51
TTCATTATATCGTTGTCTTGATTCGCTCATGGACAGACACCTCTTAGATAATAGTTAAGATTATTATTACTTCTACACTAAGAGACGTCCACTTTTAATTCTAAGTGCAAAACTCCATCTATTTTCACCAAACTCCCTACTTCCGAGCCTAATGGACGGAAGTAGCTGTACTTTTTCCGTTTAATCGCCCAAAAGTTGAGTTGGCGGCTAATTTAACTACATAAAATCCAGTTATTTCGATTCCACTGCCATTTCCCCCTCATTCCGTGCCCTTCCCCTTCCATCGACAACTCCATGCGCACCCACGTGTTGGGAACCGTTATCCATTGCTACGAGGCGGGGTCATCTTGTAACTTCACATAAACCGCTTCTCTACTTTTTTGCTAATAACCAGTGAAATACCAATAAATAAGGCCACATAAATAAGCTCATACGGATTATTCAAGAACCGCTTCAAATCATAGCCAATAAAGCTAACGGTCATCACCATCACGGCTTTCCCCGCAGTAACCGCCACGAGGAACGAGCGAAAACGCATCCGCACCAGCCCCGCCGCCATATTAATCACCACGAAGGGTCCCAGTGGAAATAAGCTAAGGATAAAGACGTAATTAAAAGCTTGGCGCCGCGCCCAGTTGAGGCTTTTTTGGACTTTCGGTTTCTGCGACCAGCGCACGAGATAGGGGTGTCCGGCTACTTTTTTAACAATCGCAAACGTCACCAAGCAACCGCACACGATACCGATCCAGGAGTAGAGAAAGCCGAGCCACAAACCATAGACAGCCGCATTCACACTAATGATCACCAGCGTTGGGAGCGGTGGAATAAATGATTTCATAAAAGGAAGCAGCAGCCCCGGCAATGGTCCGAATGAACGGTACTTGTCCAGAAGCAGCATCAGATTCTCTTCAGTTAAATAAGATAAGAGCTCTTTGATATCCATATACGTGTGAAAAGCCTACTGAATTCGGCCTTTCTCTCCTCTCGTTCATATGGCACGATTATAGCACGATGGCCTGGGCCCGCGCACGGTAAACAAGCTGACACCGGATGCATCCAGTATCAGCTTGGCTTTCGAGCTTATTAAAACTTTTTCGAACTTATTTGAACTTATCGGGGAACTGCTTGATAATCCCATCCGACAACATATCAGCATACATCATCATATGATCCTCACCCTTATCGAAGGCAAGAATATCGGCTTTCCAATCCTTTTTCAGCCTCGCAGTGACTTGATCGGTAATGAACTGCAAATGCGCATAGAGCATGTCCCGCTGTTCTTTCTCTGACCAGTTCGGGTTCGCGGCGCTTAGAAATTTGGCGATATCATCCGCATTTCGGTACCACTCTTTGTTAAATTTGGCTAGATCAGCTTGATTGCCAGCTTTAGCCGCGTCTATTACACCACCAGCTAATTGGATGTGCTCCCTTAACAGTTCTGCCAACTTATTCCCAGCCGCATCTCCATAGACCGGCTTCACCGCATCGCCAATGTCCTGCTGATTCTTCAGCAGCCTAGCCAAAACATCCTTCTGATCTTCCAGCCCTGCAATTGCACTTACAATGTAGCTTCTCGTCCAGCCCACATGATCAACCCAAAGTCTCCTCATGTCTTGCTTAAGCTTCACTTTTGCAGCGTTCATGCACAGCGCAGAACCAGGCTCTTTCCCAGCGGCATGTGCGCCAATTGGCATTAAAGTGAAGGTGAGAACCATGGTTAACAGTAGCATTGATAATAGGATTTTTCGTTTCAAAATGTATCTTCTCCTCTGTCAGCAATTCTCGAACATGGTTTATTTTGAGCAAAAGTCGCAATTTTATGCCTTAGCTTTCTCCTGTAAGCAAAAAGACCCACAGCAATCTGCTGCGGGTCTCTATCGTTTCTATTGCCTCCGCTCGAAAGCGAGACGCACAGCCAACCCGGTCAACACGCTTCCCATCAGCCACCGCTGGATCTGCAGCCATTTCGGACGCGTGCCGAACCATGCGGCGATGTGGCTTGCGGTTAGCACGATCAAGAGATTTACGGTAAAGCTCACCGTGATTTGTGTAAGTCCGAGCGTTGCGCTTTGCAGCAATAAGGAGCCCCGTGCAGGGTCCTCGAACTGAGGTAAGAGCGACACATACAGGACCGCAGCTTTGGGATTCAACAGGTTGGTCATGAATCCCATCAGGAATAGCTTCTTAGGCGGGTCAATGGATAGCTCCCGAGCGGTCAGCACAGATCTGGCCCCAGGCTTCACAGCCTGCCAAGCCAGCCAGAGTAAATAAGCAGCACCTGCTAGCTTTACAGCGTTGAAAACATACGGGGCCGCCAAAAACAGCGCCGAAAGGCCTAACATCGTGGTCACGATGTAGACCAGAAATGCTAGCATTATGCCCAGCAGGGAGATAACTCCAGCCATCCTCCCCTGCGTGACCGAGCGTGAGATTAAGTAGATCATGTTAGGTCCGGGCGTGCACACCATGCCTAGCGAGACTAAGGCGAAGGCTAGCAGCGTCGTGAATGTCATCTCTTGATTGCCCCCTTCGGTGTGTTATAGATTCAGTAGGTGTAAAAGCAGACTTTTTTGAACATGCATCCGATTCTCTGCTTGCTGATAAATGATAGCATTCTCCGATTCAATGACATCTTCTGCGATTTCAAAGCC
Source organism: Paenibacillus sp. J22P51 (assembly GCF_059692215.1). NCBI lineage: Bacteria > Bacillati > Bacillota > Bacilli > Caryophanales > Paenibacillaceae > Paenibacillus > Paenibacillus sp. J22P51. The sequence continues at coordinate 2,652 of NZ_JCAUAZ010000018.1, forward strand.
TGGATGAATGGGCATATCATGCATGATATAGGGGGAATACTTCCCGAGGCTCCGCCTATTGATCTGAAATGGCATCATAATGTCAATTCGTCTAGCTTTCTCTTCTTGGTAATGTACATCGGAGAAAAATTCCATGTCAACCCACGTATCTGTGTAGATAAAATCTGCCTTTTTCATCGCTGTAGACAAAACTTCAACTTCTTCAACGTATCCACTTTGATAGGCCCGCTGCATCAGTTCTTCGTCCCACGAAGCCTCATTGACAATGGGCGTGACTAACAGCAGTTTAATTCCCAAAGTCATACAACCTGCAACTAAGGAATTGACAACGTTATTATGAATGCCAACATAGGCTAAAGTTACGCCTTCAAAAGTCCCTTTAATTTCATATATCGTCATTAAATCTGCGAGCGCTTGGCATGGGTGGTACCTGTCACAGCATCCATTAATCACAGGCACCCCAGAGTATGCAGCTAGTTCAAGTAAATCTGAGTGCTTTTTGAGCCTAGCCATGATCACATCGCAGTTCCTTGATGCATAACGGGCTTCGTATTTAATTGGAGAGATACTAAAATTGCTGGCATCCCAATCCATATTCACCGCATAACCACCTAATTGATGAATACCTGAATGAAAGGAAAGCGCCGTTCGGGTCGATGATTTTTGGAAAAGCATGAGCAGCCCTTTGCGTTCACAGTGATGGTAGAAGGCCTCAGGATTGTTTTTGATCTCTATGCCTTTGAGAATGATGGAGAACAAGCTCTCTTTGTCGAGTTCTTGCAAGGACAGAATGTGTTGCAACTTTGTCACCACTTTCGTATATTTATTCACTTATTTGTATTTTTATACATTGTAGGCGGAGTAGCGCGGGCTGTCAATAGTTGGGGTTATAATCTTTGGTTCTTTTTGCACCCAAGTGTTCCTGCCTGAGCGCTGTCCATCACGAACGAGAACAGGAAGGCTGCTTATTGTACGTATCTAACAAAATGGTAACACTACTTACAGCGCTCCCATTTCCTTCAGTCGTAGTTATCCATATTGAATCTTAGTTATATCAAGCCTTATGCGGAATCAGGTACTCTTAGAGATGTAAACACAACCACTTCAAAGTACTTGGGAGGTCACATATTACATGAAAAAATCATTCAAACAATGGATTGGTGTCAGTACGACAGTCGTCATGGCTGCAACGGTGGTTGCAGGATGCGGCAGTACATCCAATAAGACAGAGCAAGCAACAACAGCGCCAAGCGCTGCTGCAACGGCCAATGCGAAGCCATTCGCAGGGAAAACGATTTCCTTAGTAACAGCCAACCATCCTTGGGCAGAAGCTATCAAACCCTTGCTTCCTGACTTCGAGAAAGAAACTGGCATTAAGGTGAATGTTGAAAGCTTCTTCGAGGATCAACTCACACAGAAGCTAACCGTACAATTCACATCCGGATCTGCAACACCTGATGTCTTTATGTATCGCCCTCTTCAAGAAGGCAAGCTTTTCTACAAAAATGGTTGGCTTCAACCTCTTGACGAATACGCTCAAAAAGCAAAAGACTACGACTTTAATGATTTCTCAAAATCCTCCATCGGTTCAACAACTGTTGATGCCAAATTAGCTGGTATCCCGATTATTACGGAACAAGAAATTTTGTACTACCGGAAAGACTTGCTGCAAAAGGCGGGTATTGCTGTTCCTAAAACGTTAGAGGAGCTTAGCGCGGCGGTTAAAAAGCTGCACGATCCGAAAAATGAGATGTACGGATTCGTAGCCAGGGGTCAACGCTCCCCACTTGTTACACAAGTTTCATCTTTCCTATACTCCGAAGGTGCAGATTTCACAACTGGCGAAAAAGCAAGCATCAACACGCCGGAAGCGCTCAAAGCCTTCACGACTTACGGCACACTGTTGAAAGATTATGCGCCTCCAGGCGTGCTCAATATGTCATGGCCGCAAGCATTCGGTATCTTCGCTCAAGGTAAAGTCGCTTTCTTAACAGATGCGAACTCACTTTACCAGAACGCAACGGATCCGGCGAAGTCTAAAATCTCCGATCAAGTTGGGTTTGCTGTATTCCCTGGAGGTAAAGCAGGTTCTAAGCCGTACAGTATTACATCTTGGGGGCTTGCGATGAATGCCAAATCAGCCAATAAAGAGGCGACTTGGGCGTTCATTCAATGGGCATCAAGTAAAGATGTTGTGTTGAAAACACAGCAAAAAGGTAACCCTGGTGCCCGCGTTTCGGTATGGGATAAACCGGAAGGCACAACTGGCTTCCCGGCTGAGCTCATTCCGGTCATCAAGGAAAGTGCCAAAACAGGCGTTGACCACGACCGTCCAACCGTAATTAGTGTAGGTGAAGCTCGTGATGCCGTTGGTGAAATTGTTCAGAAGGTTATGACAGGTGAAACGAATCTTCAACCTGTGGCTGACAAAGCCAACCAAGCACTCCAAACGATTATGGATAAAGATAAAACAAGATAAATACGTGTTCGATGGGTGAAAAGGGTCATCTGATGACCCTTTTCATCTTTCATACAGAAAATAACGACATCAGGAAGGTGAATGCAGCGTGCAATACAGTTGGTTTAACCGCAACTTAAAATGGATTTATACACTCCCCGCGGTCATCTTCGTCTTGCTTATGATGCTGTTTCCGATCATCTATACCGTTCGGATCAGCTTCTATGAGTGGAGTATGTCTGCAACAACACCACCTCTCTGGGTAGGTTTGTCGAATTATATAGCATTATTCAAAGATGAACGCTTCTGGCATGCAGCAGGCTCTACGTTTTATTTCACATTCGCTGCGCTTACCCTTGAAGTGATTCTTGGCATCGCTATCGCGTTACTGCTTTCCAGAGAATTCCGCGGGAAAAATTTCGTGAAAACAATCTTTCTGTTGCCAATGGTAGCGACACCGGTAGCCATGGGCTTGGTTTGGATGCTGATCTATGAACCTACAATTGGGGTAGCCAACATGCTGCTTAAAACGTTTGGTTTACAGCCACTCCTCTGGTTAGCTTCACCTAATCAGGTCATCCCTTCGCTAGTTATCGTTGATGTCTGGGAATGGACACCTATGATTGCGCTCATTATTATGGCGGGGTTAGCCACACTCCCAACGGATCCATATGAAGCTGCGGATGTTGACGGCGCAAGTACGTGGAGAAAGTTTGTTTCGATTACCCTTCCACTGTTAAGACCGACCATTATTGTGGCTGCTATGCTGCGATTGATTGATGTCTTGAAAACGTTCGATATCATCTATGCGACGACGCAAGGCGGACCGAACTTCGCTTCTGAGACTTTGAATCTATACGGATATGTACTTGGCTTCCAATACTTTAAGCTTGGAATGGCTTCGTCACTGCTTGTCATTTTCTTCGCACTTGTTATGGGATTAACATTATTTATGATTTGGATGCGCAAACGAATGGAGGGAGCCACGTCATGAAGAAAAAGAAAGGTCCACGAATTGCACAGACACTGCTTACCTTCCTTGTCCTCATTGTTTTTGCTTTTCCATTCGTTTGGATGCTGCTCGCTTCGTTTAAGACACAATCACAGATCTTGTCATCGGGCCAAATGTTTATCTTCAAACCGACTTTTCATAACTATGTCAGCGTGTTTAAAGAATATGATTTCATTAAATTCATTTGGAATAGCTTCCTTGTTGCTTTTGGTTCAACACTATTGTCACTGATTCTAGGACTCCCTGCGGCATATGCAATTGCTCGTCATCACCTTCAGAAGCTGGGACTTCTCATCTTAGTCGCGAGAATTATCCCGGGAATTACTTTCTTGATTCCTTGGTTCATCTTGTTCTCCAAAATCGGTTTGGTGGACACATATACAGCACTTATTTTAAGCCATATGCTAGTCGGACTGCCTTTTATTATCTGGATCATGATCTCTTTTTTCGAAGCTCTGCCTACGGAAATCGAAGAGTCCGGTCTCATTGACGGCTGTACACACCACCAAGTGTTCTTGCGAATTATTTTGCCCATTTCCGGACCAGGCGTTATTACGGCATCGCTTCTCTCCTTTATCTTCTCGTGGAACAACTTCATGTTCTCGGTGATTCTGGCCGGTGACAAAACAAAGACGCTCCCGATTGCTGTTTTTAACTTTATGTCCTACTCCGAAATTAACTGGGGGGCCTTAATGGCAGCCGCCTGCATCATTACACTTCCGGTTCTCATTATCGCTCTAGTTTCTCAGCGTTACGTAGTAAGCGGACTTTCCGCCGGTGCTGTTAAAGGTTAACCACAAGAGTTACGATTACGAGAGATGCCGCCTTTTATTTAGACGACATCTCTCGTATATTAAATTTGAAGTTGGTTAGCTTAGCAGATACGTGGAAGGTGAGTTCGTATGCCCTATAAATTGAATATTTTCAGCAAAGTCTTAATTCTGTTAGTCTTACTTCTGATTCCCATTGTCCTGCTCTACAGTTACACGAATCGAATTACAAACAACGTCGTTCAGGATCAGATTCAATCGTCCAATTTGAACCAACTGTCTTTTTTTATGCACCAGCTGGATGCAGATGTGGAGCGATTAGCGATGTCTCCCGTGATTCTGGGAAGTGATCCCTATGTGCGAGAGTACATCGATAAGAACAATTCGCCGGATTACGACATGTTGAAGGAACAATCGCGCATCATCCAAAAGCTTAGCTTGCAAAGTGTCTCCAGCGGTTGGGTGAATGAACTCACGATTGCAATTCCCAAAGGAAAGCAAGTGCTATCCTCCAGCATCTTCGTAAATGGTACCGACGCATGGCCTTGGCATAGACCGATTCAGAGAACTTGGACATATGAAGAACGTGAAGGTGACAAAGGTGTCGGATCATTCATCAGGGAAATTAGCGAGCCCATCCGTGCACAAGTTGTGGATCAAACGAATGTGCTTTATCAAGTGAGATTTAGTGTACAGAATATGATTCAGCTGCTGGATGTTTATAAGAAAGATAAACGAAGCGATCCTTTTTTGATAGATGGTAGGCAAGCCTCGATTCTCAACAGCTCTTCAGATTCGTCTATTACGGCCTCTATCAGAGAGCAATTAACTGGATATACTTTGCCGCCCTCCGGTCAGAAGCAGATTGAGATCGATAAACAGCAGTACTTGGTCAGTTATGTGAAATCAACGCAATTGGATTGGTATTTGGTAGACTATGTGCCCGTTCAAAAAATTCTATCTCCCATTACTATGACCCGCAAACTATTTTACATATCGATTGGTCTTTTGCTCATGATGAGTGTGTTAGCTTCTTTTATCTTGTATCGAAATGTACAAATACCTATCGGCAAGATGATACAAAGTGTGCAGAAGGTAAAACGAGGCGATTTATCGGCGCGAATCGACTACAAGGCCAAGAATGAATTCGATTTCCTCATTCAGCGATTTAACGAAATGGCGACGCAAATTCAAGTTCTGGTTGAAGATGTTTATGTAGAGAAAATACGCTCGCGCGAGGCTACTTTGAAACAGTTGCAGTCGCAAATCCATCCGCATTTTCTATACAATTCGTTATTCTTCATTATCAATTCGGCCGAGATGGAGGATAAAGAGTCCGTAGTGGCCATGGCACATAATTTGGCCGAGTTCTATCGTTATACAACAAGAGTCGAGAAACAAGTCGTTCGGCTTAAGGAAGAAGTGAATTTGGTTATCCATTATTTAAACATCCAGCAGCTTCGTATTCATCGACTGGCGTATGACATCTCTATACCGGATGACATGGTACACGAATGGGTTCCCAGGCTAATTCTTCAACCTTTAGTGGAGAACGCCATTATTCATGGCATTGAACGCAGTGTGGAAAGCGACCGTATTACCATCAGGGGCGAGCAAGACGTGGACTGGAACCGTTTGATCGTCGAGGATAACGGCAGTGCTCTTACCCAAGAAAGATTAACTGCGCTATCCAAACAACTGGAACAACCGATGACCGAAGAAGTTGGCTGTGGCACATGGAATATTCATCATCGGCTATTTTATCAATTTGGAGAAGGTTCAGGTCTGACTTTTCAATTAGGTAAAGATGGGGGCATGAAGGCTGTGTTGACTTGGAAACGTGAAAAGCAGCAGGAAATCTTTCCAGCTGCACAGGGGAGAACATCATGATTCAACTTCTCATTGTTGATGATGAAGCGCATGTCGTAGATCGGCTGCACGCCACGATTGACTGGGCTTCCCTGGGTATTGAACAAATTTTCAAGGCTTATTCGGGTAAAGAAGCGTTGGAGCTGCTTGAACAATTTTCTATTGATATCGTCATTACCGACATTCAGATGCCGGGGATAACCGGCCTGGAGCTGATTGCTGAAATCAATGCCAGATGGCAGAAAACCAAGTCCATTCTCTTATCGGGTTACTCTGATTTCAACTATGCCAAAGAAGCCATCCTTCAGGGTACGGAGGATTATTTGTTAAAGCCCGTTACAGAGAAGGATTTGTTAGCTACGGTCGGGCGGGTCATGGACAAGCTTCAGAAGGAATGGGAAGAAGTCTTTTCCACCCAGCGGCTTACCTACACGCTCAAAGAAAACCTGCCTCTATTACGAGGGAACTTGCTGAACGACCTCCTACAAGGACGCAACCTATCTGAGCAATCGCTCCGAGAGAAAATGCATATGCTTGAACTCCCTGATTTTCATGAACAGGCTTGTGTATGTATGATGATTCGACTTGAATCTGATTTCCTGGAATACGATATGGGGCGTCTATCCTTAATGGAATATGCCATCAGTAATATAGTTGAGGAATTATTCGCTGAGAAATTTGATAGTTGGTCTACAAAAGATGCACATGATTATTTGGTTTTCATCATGAAACGGAAGCCGGTAACTTCTGAAAAGGAAGACCCAGCTTGGCTTGAACGAACCGCAGCTGTCCTCCAATCCGCTGTGAACAATTATTTGAAAGGCAAAATTTCCATTCTGCTCAGCAGTTGGGGGGCGTTCCCAGGTGATATCACCACCTTGTATAACTCTTCTCTAAGTGCCTTTCGTAAGCGGATTGGGAGTGAACATGAATTATTAATGGTGCTCGGCGAAGAATCCGTCCAAACGGAGCTTTCCGCTTTGCAGAAACTGTATGAACCCCCTACTCTCAATCATCTCTTGGAGGCAGCCCGTTGGGAAGATACCGAAGAGAAGCTTTCATTGATTTTCGATGAAATGGAAGCGAAGTTCTCGGAGTCCCAGGAGCATCTACTGGAGGTTTACTTCTCGGTCGCCTCCGCTTTTGCTTATATTGCTCATAAAAATGGCCGACCTTTGCACCAACTCATTGGCGGGGACTACGAGAAAATGACGGAAGGCATTCCTTTCCGCAGCGTTAACCAATTACGTGAATGGTCCATTCGCTCCTTACATCGGATGATGGAGGATATGGATCAAGAGAGAAAAGATAGCCGGGCCACTCTAATTAATGACATCCGCTCTTTTATTGATCAGCATCTATCCAGAGATGTCTCTTTACAATCGATTGCAGATCATGTGTATCTGCACCCTGTTTATGTGTCTAAAATTTATAAATTGGAAACCGGCGAGAATCTAAGCGACTACATCAATCGGGCTCGTATGGATAAAGCTTCCTATCTGTTGAAAAACGGTCATGCTAAAATTTACGAAATTGCCACACAGCTCGGATATCAACGTCCGCATTCCTTTAATCATGCCTTCAAAAAGCATTATGGGATGACCCCTCAAGAGTATCGCGATCAATATTCATAACCAGAAGGGAGGATGAGCAGTGCTATGTCTGACGTCTTAAACACGTTAAAAAAGTCCAAAGTGATTGCCATCATTCGGGGAATTGAATTCACGCAGGCTCCCCCTCTATTCGAGGCACTTGCTGCAGGCGGCATTCAGCTTGCAGAAGTGACTTTGAATACGCCGAATGCGCTTCAAATTATTGATCACATGCGTGAAAAGTATAATGGCCGCATGATGATTGGAGCAGGGACAGTCCTTAATGCGAGTAAAGCGGTAGAAGCCATACAGGCAGGCGCAGAGTTCCTTATTTCCCCGAATGTGGATCAAGGAATGATCGAGACGGCATTAGCGCATCAGGTAACTCCGATGCCCGGTGCACTGACACCAACGGAGATCGTACAGGCCATGAATTACGGCGCTCCGATCGTTAAGCTTTTTCCATGCTCCAGCTTAGGGCCTTCGTATTTGAAAGAGCTCAGAGGTCCTCTAAATGAACTGAATATCCTCGCAGTCGGAGGAATAACCAAAGAAAATGCAGCTACTTATCTGAAAGCCGGCGCCTCCTCGGTAGGTATAGGAGGAAGTTTGGTAGCGCTTAACGAAATTCAACAAGGTAATTACAGTGCGATTACCAACTACGCCAAGCAGCTCATGGCGGCCGTACATGCTGCGAACTGTCAAACATTCTAAGGGTACAGGGAGAGGAAGTATACCGTGAAAATCACAAAATTAGAACTATTTAAAGTGCCGCCAAGATGGTTGTTTTTGAAGGTCGAAACGGATGAAGGCATCACAGGGTGGGGAGAGCCTGTCGTAGAGGGAAAAGCGGATACGGTAGCAGCAGCTGTGATGGAAATGAGCGAGCATATCATTGGGAAAGATCCAATGCGAATCGAGGACATGTTTCAGGTGCTGTATCGCGGCGGATTTTATCGTGGAGGACCTATTTTAACCAGTGCCATTTCTGGAATCGAACAAGCACTCTGGGACATTAAGGGCAAGTTCTACAACGCCCCCGTTTACGATTTATTAGGGGGAGCTTGTCGCGACCGCACGCGTGTTTATTCATGGATTGGCGGAGACCGCCCCAGTGATGTAGGTGAGTCTGCCAGAGTGCAGGTTCAGGCCGGCTTCACCGCGGTGAAAATGAACGCTACAGAAGAAATGCATTACATTGATTCGTTTAGCAAAGTGGATGAAGCCATTGCCCGCATTGCGGCCGTCCGCGAAGCCGTTGGCAAAGACATCGGAATCGGCATCGACTTCCACGGTCGTGTACATAAATCGATGGCCAAAATCATCGTGAAGGAGCTCGAGCCTTATCGCCCGATGTTCATTGAAGAGCCCGTTCTGCCTGAAAACAATGAAGCACTGAAGGAAATCGCTCGCTATACGTCATGCCCCATCGCCACGGGAGAGCGCATGTATACACGTTGGGGCTTCAAAGAATTATTGGCCCAAGGCATCGTGGACATCATTCAACCGGATCTTTCGCATGCTGGCGGGATATTGGAAACTCGAAAAATTGCCGCAATGGCCGAAGCCTATGACATTGCCATTGCACCGCATTGTCCGCTTGGTCCCATTGCATTAGCTTCCTGTCTGCAGCTCGATATCTGCTCGCCAAATGCGTTCATACAGGAGCAAAGCTTGGGCATCCACTATAATCAAGGCAGCGATCTGCTGGATTATTTGAAAGATCCGACTGTGTTCCAATATGAGGAAGGCTTCGTGAAGAATTTGACTGCTCCTGGCCTAGGGATCGAAATCAACGAAGAGAAGGTCCGTGAAATGGCCGCCATCGGGCACAATTGGAAGAATCCGATTTGGCGTCAAGAGGATGGAACGGTGGCGGAGTGGTAGGATGATTGAATGAAATAATACCGCATCCTCTAAGGAGGGTGCGGTATTGTTTGTTCAACGATGATGCAAATAAGAATAAGCAAGCTTAGCTTGCTTATCTATTCAACGAGGGAGACATTTCGTCAGATAAGACCACCGCGTGTGCTTATTAGATGAACTTGGTTACATTCAGAGCGGATTTTCCATTAATAAGCACGCCTAGCTTGCTTAAGCATTCATTACAGCTGGTAATTAAGCAAATAAGCAACTTCAGTTGTCTTATCTGCTTGATGAACTAAGGTCTATCATCTAAAATGCCCGACTTAAGCCTCTAGCGGATGAACCGCCTCATGGAGCAGTTGCTCCAACTCGGCGGTGTAAGCCGCTGTCTGCGCTTCGCTCCAGCCGAAGCGCTCTGCCAGGAAGGCCGTCGCTGCAGCCTTCCACTGCCTTGCCCACGCGATATCGAAGAAGAGGGCGCCCGTCCGGCGGATGAAGAAGTCCGCCGGCTTCACGACCATCTCGCGCTCGATCGCGTACACGAGCGCAGCGAGCACCGCGGCGGGCATACCCCGCCGCTCCGCTTCACCCCTGATCTGCTCCAGCAGCGCGAATACGATGTCCACGTTGGACCCGTATCGCTGCGCGAGCAGCATCGCCTCAGGCTCGGTCAGCCCCAGCCGCAGGCCTTGGCTGACCTTGCTGCGCAAGAACGGCGCCAGCTGCGCGGAGCCGCCCACATCGCCGCCGGATATCGGCAGCGTCTTCGTGCGGCTCGGCGGCAAAGTCGCCGAGACCTTGCCCTCCGCCACCAGCATGGCGGCGATCTGGTTCACGACCGACTCCGCCATTTTGCGGTAGCCGGTCAGCTTGCCCCCGGCCATCGAAATGAGGCCGGAGCCGGAGATGAAGATTTCGTCGCGCCGCGAAATCTCGGAAGGGTCTTTGCCCTCCTGATGGATCAGCGGGCGCAGCCCGGTCCAGCTCGACTCGACGTCGGCCTCGGTCAACCCGAGGGACGGAAACATCTCGTTCGCAGCGTGCAACACATACGCGCGATCGGCTACAGTAATACGGGGATTGGCGATATCCCCTTTGTAGTTCGTGTCGGTCGTGCCGACATAGGTTTTGCCGTCGCGCGGGATCGCAAACACCATCCGCCCATCCGGCGTATCGAAATAGATCGCCTGCCCCAGCGGGAACCGGCTCTGATCAAAAACCAAATGCACTCCTTTGGTCAAATGCAAGGTTTTACCTTGCTTCGAGCGATCCATTTCGCGAAGGGTGTCCACCCATGGCCCTGCCGCATTCACGATTTTACTCGCATACAGTGTGTAGGACGCAGTTTGATCATGCCCATCTGTTCTATCTGTTCCACCCGTTCCAGCCAGCTGATCCACAACCTTTACTCCAACCAACGTCCCATCCTTCACAATCAAGTCCTCCACCTTGGCATAATTCACCGCCATGGCGCCGAGCTCCACCGCTTTTTTCATCACCTCAATCGTTAACCGCGCATCATCCGTGCGGTACTCCACATAATAGCCGCCGCCTCTGAGATCTTTCTTCTTTAACAAAGGCTCGTGCTGCAAAGTCACGTCAGGGCTGAACATTTTGCGTCGCTCTGAGCGCTTGACCCCCGCCAAGAAATCATAAACTCTTAATCCGAGCGAAGTAGACAGCTTGCCGAACGTTCCTCCTTTATAGAAAGGCAGCAGCATCCACTCCGGTGTCGTCACATGAGGGCCATTTTCATACACAATCGCCCGTTCTTTGCCTACCTCAGCTACAACCTTCACATCCAACTGTTTCAGATACCGCAGGCCACCATGCACCAATTTCGTCGATCGGCTCGATGTTCCCGAAGCAAAATCCTGCATCTCAATCAACGCCGTCCGAAGCCCGCGACTCTGTGCGTCCAGCGCAATACCTGCTCCTGTGATTCCGCCACCGATCACGATCACGTCGAAAGGTTGCTGCGCCATCGCTTCCAGCGTCTCTATTCTTTTCAATCCATTGAACGCTCTATGTTGATCTATCCCTTTATGCTGTCCAGCTTCCATTTGCCCTGTTGTCATCCCAATCTCTCCCTTATATGAAAATAGAGAAACCACAACAACCCTATCACGTTTGCACGTAAAGGTCCGCTGTGGTTTCTCCTAGTCTCCAACCGAATATGAACTTGTTAGGTGTAGTATAGCACTGTATGCATTTATTTAAAAGCAATTGCGGCATTTACCGCCTTTTTCCACCCGCTGTACAACTTTTCTTGAAATTCTGCCGCCATTCCATGCTCAAAAGCCCGATCCACCTGCCACTGGGCCGCAATTTCCGCCTGATCCTCCCAGAAGCCAACCGCGAGACCAGCCAAATAGGCCGCCCCTAACGCTGTCGTTTCATTGATGACTGGACGCTCAACCGTGACACCCAGCATATCGCTTTGGAACTGCATAAGGAAGTCGTTTTTCACCACACCGCCATCGACTCGCAGCTTCGTAAGTTCAATGCCCGAATCGTCCTCCATCGCCTGCAGCACGTCTTTCGTCTGATACGCGAGGGATTCCAATGTTGCCCGGATAAAATGCTCCTTCGACGTCCCCCGAGTCAACCCAAAAACCGCGCCCCGCACATCGCTGTCCCAATAAGGCGTCCCAAGCCCCACAAAGGCGGGTACCACGTATACTCCCTCGGTGGACACGACTCTTTTAGCATAATCCTCCGAATCCTTAGCGGATTTGATCATGCGCAACCCATCTCGCAACCACTGAATCGCAGAGCCCGCCACGAAAATACTGCCCTCCAGCGCATACTCAACTTTTCCGTTCAATCCCCAAGCGATTGTAGTCAAAAGGCCGCTACGCGACGGAATTGCATGATTCCCTGTGTTCATCAGCATGAAGCAGCCGGTGCCGTAGGTGTTTTTGGCCATCCCTTTTTCAAAGCAGGCTTGACCGAACAGTGCCGCCTGCTGATCCCCAGCCGCGCCCGCGATCGGAATCGCCGCACCAAAAAACAGACTTTCCTGTGTATATCCGTACATCTCCGACGACGAACGAACCTCCGGCAGCATCGCTGCGGGAATGTCCAAATGCCCCATCAACTCCTCATCCCACTTCAGTTCGTGAATGTTGTAAATGAGTGTACGCGAGGCGTTCGAATAATCAGTGACGTGCGCCTTACCGCCAGTCAGCTTCCAAATGATCCACGTGTCCATCGTGCCGAAAAGCAATTCCCCGCTCGTAGCTTTCGCTCTAGCGCCTTCGACGTGGTCGAGGATCCATTTGATTTTGGTTGCCGAAAAATACGCATCAATCAGCAGTCCCGTCCGCTCCCGAAATAGGTCGTTAAGACCCTGCGCCTTCAGCTCCTCACAGATGTCTGCGGTCTGCCGCGACTGCCAAACAATCGCATGGTACACGGGCATCCCCGTATGTTTATCCCACACAACCGTCGTCTCCCGCTGGTTCGTGATGCCGATTCCAGCAATCTCCACAGGCTGCACCCCGGATTCGGACAGAAGCGTCGCGATCACACTCTGAATCGACAGCCAAATTTCGTTCGCATCATGCTCCACCCAGCCTGGCTTCGGAAAATACTGCTTAAACTCCTGCTGAGCGGTGTGCACAATACTTCCTTTTTTATCAAATATAATGGCTCTAGAGCTAGTCGTCCCTTGATCGAGGGAAAGTATATATGAGGGCTTGGATCCCATTGTTGTCATGATTGATTATGCCTCCTTGTAACGCCATCGTAATGCTGCCACAGCTCATGGTTCGAGGTTGTTACAGCCGTCGCACCTGCCGCAAGTGCCTGCTCCACATCATCGACGGAACGAATCAGGCCGCCTGCAAAAATCGGAATACCCGAGCGCTCCTTCACTTCCTTGATAATGTGCGGAATAACACCCGGCATGACCTCGATGTAATCCGGCTGTGTGCGTTCGAGCAGGGTGTAGCTCTTATCCAGCGCCGAGCTATCCAATAGAAAAAGACGTTGAATCGCGATCAAGCCGTTCTGCCTTGTTTTTGTAATCACATTGCCACGCGTCGAAATGATCCCCGCAGGGCGAATGCTTTGGCATAGAAATTCAGCCGCGAACTCGTCGTTCTTCAGTCCCTCGATCAAATCCGCGTGCAGCAGCAGCTTCTTCCCATGGGCTCGGCCCAGGTCCACAATACTTTTCAGCTGGCCAATATGACTGTCGAGCAGCACGATATACGTGTACGACGACTTCATGAGCTTCTCTAAATCCTTCATCTTACGGATGGCTGGTAAAATACACTGATCCTGCAGCGACATGCGCTTCACCTCGATTTTCTGAAACAAAAAGACTCACCAAGATTTGCCGTTGATATTCAATGGGCAATCCGAGTGAGTCTCCTGTTCTCCGTCACATGTTATTAACTTACTTATATTTTACTGAAAGATGAGATGCCCTGTCAATGGGAGCCCCTTATAGCTTAGGTGGATAAGGCCTTTCGTACGGCCAAAATATATTTCGACTGGTCGAGCGGATTAACGCCGCGCCGCTTACGTTCAGCATGGACATCAGGAGGGCTCGGCTGATAGCCTGCAAAAGAAGAAGTAATCATGCCCCGCCCACCCGACATAGCACTCAGCTTCACGGGATATTCGAGCGATGTCGCCACAGGAAGTCGTCCTTCCAAGACGAACCGTCCACCTGCTATGCTAGGCGGATCGAAGCTCGCCCGCATCTGCACAAGATCACTCAGTACCTTGCCTCCGAACTCTTCCGGCACGGTGATGCGTACTTGCAGCATCGGCTCCAGCAGTGTCGTGCCCGTCTGTGCGAGCCCCTGCATAATGCCCATTGGCGTCGCGACGGCAAAATCAAGCGGATGGGTGTGCCACACATGGTGCTCACCCTCTAGAAGAGTCACTTTCACATCGGTGACCTCCCAACCGAGCAGCCCCTGCTGCAGCGCCTCCGGCACGCGGCGCGCCACCTCATTCTGGTACTGCACGAGCAGCTGCTCGCCGCGCACCTGTGACTCATACACGAGACCGCTGCCCGGCGCACCAGGCTCGATGCGAAACCGTAAGATCGCCCAGCACGGCTTGGGCATCGTATAGGCAATGAAGCCTTCGCCAGCTTGCGAAGGCGTTTCTTTGTAGATCACGGAAGGTTGATCGAACCTTACGTGAAGACCAAAGCGCGAGCACAAGAGACTCGTCAGAATCTCGAGCTGGATCGCGCCCATGACCTTGACGTGCAGCTCACGCTCGTCCTGCAGCCACTGCAGATCGAGCAGCGGATCTTCATCCGTGAGCTCCTGCAGGGCGGCGACGAGCGCCGGATACTGTCCGTCGCTCTCGGCGTGCACCTGCACGGTCAAAAGCGGCACCGCCATGCGCGGCGCAGGCGGCACGCTGTCCGGCCGGCCCAGCACATCGCCGATCCGCACCTGCGTCAAACCGCAGACGGCCGCGATGTCGCCTGCCGCGACAATGCCGAGATCTTCGGCTTTGCGCCCGTCGATGCGGCGAATCTGGGTCACCTTCTCCTCCACGCCCTGCGTGGCATTGACGACGGTGTCCCGGTTACGGATCGTCCCCTCGTAGAGGCGGACGTACGCCATACGCCCCATGGTCTTGTCGCGCTCGACCTTGAATACCACAGCCGAAAGCGGCTGCTCCGCATCGCCGCGCGGCTCAGGCAAGTAATCGAGGATCGCTGCTAGCAACTCCTCGATACCAAGCCCTTTGCTGGACGCTCCGACCAGCAAAGGAAAAGCCTCCCCCTGCCGCGCGTACAGCTGCAGGGTGGCTTTCACTTCGTGCGCCGC
This sequence comes from Paenibacillus sp. J22P51, assembly GCF_059692215.1. NCBI lineage: Bacteria > Bacillati > Bacillota > Bacilli > Caryophanales > Paenibacillaceae > Paenibacillus > Paenibacillus sp. J22P51. The sequence continues at coordinate 18,026 of NZ_JCAUAZ010000018.1, forward strand.
GATGGGCGCACCTTCGATGTAGCTCGTGAGCATCGGCTCATCGAGCTCGGAGAGTTTTTCGACCGCGGATGCGAGGTCGAATCCACTTAGCGCGCCAATTGCCGGCGCGTCATCCAGCACGTTCCGCGCCCCGCGAAACGTGTCCTCAAGACCGAGCGGCGCATAGATCGGCACCGCCAACCCCGTGAGCTGTTTATGAATCTCCTGCAGGACGCGTTCGGGGTCCGCCCCGACACGGTCTAATTTATTCATGTAAAGCAAGGTCGGAATGCGAAGCGATTGCAGCGCATGCCAGATCATTTCTGTCTGCGACTGCACGCCCTCTACCGCAGAAATGATGAGAATCGCCCCATCCATCACACGCAGCGAGCGCTCCACCTCCGAGAGAAAATCGACGTGTCCTGGCGTATCTATAAGATTGATCCACGTATTTTGCCAGACTAAGCTTGTCGTTGCACTCCTAACCGAAATCCCCCGCTCACGCTCCACCTCAAGGGAATCCGTCTGCGCTGTTCCGCTATCCACACTGCCAAGTGCACGAATACGCCCGCTCAGATAGAGCAGGTGCTCTGTCGTTGTCGTTTTCCCCGCGTCGACGTGCGCGAAAATGCCCACGTTCCTTCTCGACACTATGCGTTTCTCGTCTGTCATTCAAGCTCCGGCCCCTTTGGCTTTCATTCTTGCATCTATTATACTAAAAGAGTGCCGATTTGGATAAGTTCACCAGATTTTATGAGGAGGAACTCCTATGCATCCACCTGTACCAAATACCATTAAACTCGATAACCAGCACCCTGCCATCATTGCCTTATCTCAAGCTGACCCTAAGTTGGCTCGTCTGATCGAGCTGATCGGTGAGCTCACACTCACACCAAGCTTTCGCCCCTATGAGTCTCTCGTCATGTCGATTATTTCACAACAACTTTCTGCTAAAGCCGCATTAACCATCAAAACGAGAGTTAAACATATCATCCCCACCATTACGCCAGAGGATGTTTTGGCCACAGATGAAGAAGCCATCCGCCAATGCGGTGTCTCCTATCCCAAAATCCGCTACATTCGCGACCTCAGCACCAAGGTGCTAAATGGCGAAGTGATGCTGGATCAGCTGCAGGATGTAGATACCTCAGAACTTCTGAAGCAGCTGACTAGTGTCAAAGGGATCGGCGTATGGACCGCTGAAATGTTTCTCATTTTCACCCTAGGCCGACCCGACATTCTATCGCTCGGTGACGCCGGTCTGCAGCGCGCCGCCCGCTGGCTGCATGCCCTCCCTGAGCGCAAGGATAAAAACTACTTAGCCGTCGTCGCCGAAGGCTGGGCGCCCTATCGCAGCTTCGGCTCCCTCTATTTATGGCGCGCGATCGACACGGGGCTCGTTGATTCCGGCCTGCCAGTGGAGGCTTGTGAGAAACCGTTTCAAGTGTAGAGAACATATAGCTTATTGAGGGAGATTATTTACTTCCCCCTTCTTTCTAAGCTCATCTCCGCCTGCGATGTTGCATTTTGTACAACATGATGGGGCATTTCAACTCTTTTCACTCCTAAAGTTGCAAAAACTACAACATTTTTGCTCAAAATGCCTCTTAATCGCACGAGAATGGCTCTTAATGTTGTACATAATACAACATTAGAAGCCATTTTCGAGGTTTTCACTACATTATGTTGCAATAATTACAACATGGGTATGCCTTTGCTGCGAAAGAGTTCATTTCCCACAAAAAAAGCACAAGCTGCCGTATAGGCACTTATGCTCTCTACTTCTGTCATGCCTTCGCATCCGCCCGCAGCCCCCGCAGATACGTCTGCAGCAATCGACGCAAGCTCTCGTCCCGATCCAGCCCCATGCGGAAGCCATTCCGATGCTCGAGCGAGGCGAAGCCATGCACCATGCTTCGAAACCCACGCACCACGTGCAGTGCGTCTTCTTCGCTGAGCCTATAAGGCTCAAGGATGCGAAGCAGGAAGCTCACAACCCCTGCGCCGACCTCTTTCAGCTCGGGATCCTCATAATCGGGCAACGCCGAGATCGCCTCATACAGGCCTGGCTGCTTCCGGGCAAAAGCCACATAAGCCACACCCGCAGCCAACAGCGCGTCATCCTCGGATTTGCCGATGACAGCCTCGATCATCGCTTCCTTCACAAGGATAAGCCCTCGCTTAGAAAGCTGCTTTCTCAGATCGGGCAAGCCCTTGATATGATTGTAAAGGGAGGGTGTTTTGATGCTTAATTTTGCGGCCAACACAGCTAGTGAAAGCTGCTCAACCCCTTGTTGATCAGCAATTTCAATCGCCGCTTGCAGAACCATTTCTGCGTCTATGCCTTGTCGAGTAGCCATGTTGTATCCTCTTTTCTAAATGGTCGCTGATGCGCCGCCTTGGAATTTAGCTGTTGCTTCTTCGAGCGCTGCATCTATGATCGCACCTGGCTGCTCAATCATCCGTCCGTGTCCCACTGCCAGTAAGCTAGGTTCTAGCTTTCTCAATCTGCGCGTACTTTCCAAGGATGCTTCTTTACTCCACGTCGCCATCGCCGGGAACGGGAACCAGAATTTCACCACACCCGATACAGCTACTCCACCTCGCACTTGAAAAGCATCCCCAGCGATCAACGCCCGGCTCCGCACATCAAGGAAAGCCATTGAGCCTGGTGTATGGCCTGGCGCAGCGAAGGCTTGCAACGAACCGATCCGATCCCCATCTGCCAGCAGCACATCGGGTTTTGTCTGAATTCCTTTCGAGATGCCGCCCTTAATCGGTGTTTGAGGCTCACCCGCCTCCAGCTCCACATTGCCTGCCAGCAGCTTCGCATCTCTTCTGGAGATGTAGACCTGTGCCTTCGGCAGTACCTTTTTCAAACCGTCCAATGCACCAATATGATCCCCATGTGCATGCGTTAGAACGATCCGTGTAATCGGCTTACCTATTTGCTCCGCTGCCTGAAGGATGCCTTTCACACTGAAAGGCAAAGCCGCGTCAATCAGGGTCAATTCGGATTCTTCCTCCACCAGGTAACAATTCACCGGGAAAAATCTCGGCATAAAAGCCAATTGATATAAATGTCCGTTTCGCGTTATCTTCATCCTGCAACGCCTCCTATTTACTATCTATATTAGTATAATAACTAATGACATTAGTTTTGTAAATAGGCTAATTCCCACTCTTTCCTTTTCTTCTAAAATCTAAGCAATTGTCCGAGTGTTCTTTATTGTACTATGGTAAAATAGTTCTCATATTTGCCATACAGCCTATACAAAGCGAGTGAGGTCACCTTATGAATAATGAAACAATGACGCTTTTTAAAACCTTAACCGAAATGCAAGCCGCTCCTGGCTTCGAGCGAGAGATCCGTGCATTTGTGCGCGGCGAGTTAGCCAAATATACCGACGAGTTCGTGCAGGACGGGCTTGGCAGCCTCTTCGGGGTTGTGCGCGGCGATGAAACAGGACCACGCATCATGGTGGCGGGCCACTTCGACGAGGTCGGCTTCCTTGTGACTGGCATTACCGAGCACGGCACGGTCAAGTTCCAGCCGCTCGGCGGCTGGTTCAGTCAAGTTCTGCCCGCGCAGCGCGTGCAGATCATGACGGCGAACGGACCGATCATCGGTGTGATCGGCTCGGTGCCCGTGCACTTGCTGGACGAGGCTGCGCGCAGCAAGCCCGCGGACATCAAGACGATGTACGTTGACATCGGCGCTGAGGACAAAGCCGATGCCATTGCCATCGGCATCAAGCTCGGGCAGCAGATCGTGCCGATCTGCCCGTTCACACCCATGGCCAATCCGAAGCGGATTATGGCCAAGGCTTGGGACAATCGCTACGGCGTCGGCCTCGCGATTGAGCTGTTGAAGGAGCTTCACGGCGGGCCGAAGCTCCCGAACGTCCTGTACGCCGGTGCCACCGTACAGGAAGAGGTCGGCGTGCGCGGTGGAAGGACGGCTGCGAATATGATTCAGCCGGACCTGTTCTACGCGCTCGATGCTAGTGCGGCCGGGGATATGACCGGCGACCGCCAAGCTTTCGGGCAGCTGGGGCGCGGAGCGCTGCTGCGGATTTTTGATCCCACGATGATCACCCACCGTGGGATGGTCGAGTTCATTCTGGATACGGCGGAGACGCATAAGATCCCGTATCAATACTTCATCTCGCAAGGCGGCACGGATGCCGGACAGGTGCACTTGCAAGGCACAGGGATTCCATCTGCTGTGATCGGTGTATGCGCGCGCTACATTCACACTTCCGCGTCGATTCTTCACGTGGATGATTATGCCGCAGCGAAGGAGTTGCTGATCAAGTTGGTACAAGCCAGCGATCGCACAACTTTAAACACCATTCATGCTGGAGCATGAGTGATGTCTCTCTAAGCAGGTAGGCGCTGCTCTCCGTTCCGTTTCGCCTCCATTTACAAATGAAGTGGCTGTCCTCAAGTAGAAAAACCTACTCGTTGGACAGCCACTTTTTTATTTCACGCTATATTATACCTATCGTCGCCTATTATATAAAATTCTTACATTTTTTTCATAAATATAGAACTAATGTTCCAATATATGGTACAATTAACAATATAACTTGTTCTTAGAAAGAAGGATTCCCATGACCTCAATCATTCGTGAAGCAACACCTCAGGATACATCGGCGATTAGCTCACTTGTTTCTCATCTTACCGGCAAGATCATTTCCCCTTTACATATTGAAAACAGGCTCCATAACATGCGAAATAATCCAGACGAATTGCTCTATGTCTACGAGGAAAAGAATCGTATTCTTGGCACGTTAAGCTTTCGTATTCGCAGAGACCACGAAGAACGGAATCTAACCTTTAGTGAAATTTCGGTTATTTCCTTCCAGAAGGATCCAGACAGTAACCAAGCACCGTTAGAACAATTAAAAAGCTATGCCGAACAGCTTACCAGCGATCATAGTTGCTCCGGGATGACGTGGCTAACAGATGTAGAATCCGCAGACAAAACCCGCTCCCCCCAAGCCCCCATTGGCTTTCATGAATCTGGCTACCGCTTCGTCAAACGATTCCTTTAGCCTAAGGTAGTTGAATAATCCGTATTCTATTACTCATACGAAGGAGTGCTGACGTGTGCTGGCTGGCTTTAATGAAGGAGCTTTAAGTACGCTGGTTCTTATCCTGTTCATGAGCTTCTTAGTTCTCGTTATTGGCGTCTTTCTCTTCATCATTATACAATCCCTTTCGGTCTGGACCTCTAACAACAAAGCGCCCATTCAAGATCGATCCTGTAAGGTTGTAGCCAAACGAGTACAATTCTCCGGAAGCTCCGGTAATTTGGGTTCAAACACCTCCTACTATGTTACGTTCGAGTTCGAGGACCGGAGTAGAATGGAGCTATGGATAGGACGACAGCAATTTGGCTATATGGTAGAGGGTGACAAGGGAAATTTAACGTTTCAGGGTACTCGCTTCAAAGAATTCGAGCGCAAACAGGCTATTAAGGTCCCTGTATAGTCGCATTTCTACCGCAGGGACCTGTCTTTACAGTCCAATCTTCTGAAACTACATCCGTTCAATTCCATCTCCTACCTCATTCCCCCCTTCTCCTGGGTAGCGCTTTCATCTATGCTTTATTCCAAAACAACGTAATCGCAAGCATGAACAAGATAACACCAAAAAATCGACAAAATTCCGATGATTTTTGAATAATCTGAATATTTACAATATTTTAATAATGGGCTATGATGAATCCAAGGCAGACAGGGAGGACAACCCGCACCAGACGGTGCAGTATCAACGAAGAGCCTATTTATCTTCTATGAGAGGGGATAGTCCATTGGACCACGTTAGCGAAGCATGCTACTCACTTGCGCTCTAAACGACAGGAGCCATGTGCAGGAACGTCCCACTCGTTCAACCAGCATGCGGGAAATCAGATCGGGCAGGTCATCATTTGAGGAAAGGAACTGAAGTGAGGGGCTTGTCGTAAAGGTGATTAGTTGGAGATTAACTACGAGGAAAGGACACTTTTACTTTGAGAATGACTTATTGCATTCAGAAACAGTTGCACGATTTTTCGGGGAATGGAGTGTGTGGAAGAACAATTGAATAGGCAAAATGACTCATAGAGACCTCCGGTTATCATGGATAAGCGGGGGTCTCTATTTGCGTTCAAGCTGTGTTACTTGTTTGGCAGCTGTGTTTTCTGTACAATCGGCAGTCGCACGATGAAGGTTGTCATCTCATCAACCGCGCTTTCTACTGTAATGGATCCGTGATGCATCTCCACGATCTTCTTCGCAATCGACAAGCCAAGCCCATTGCCGCCCGCTGTGCGATTTCTAGATTTATCGGCTTTGTAGAACCGCTCAAAAATATGCGTCTGATCCTCTTCTGGAATACTCGCACCATTATTCGAGATACGCGCAATCGCTTCTTCTCCGTTACTTGCCACACGCACACGAATTATCCCGCCAACAGACACAAATTTCACCGCGTTGTGGATCAAATTGGTCCATACCTGACTGAGCAAATCCTCATCCGCGGCAATCGTCACAGCATCTAGCTCGATGTCCATTTCAATTGCTTTTTCGACCCACTGCGGCTCGCAAGCGAGAATATGATTTCGCAGCTGTTTATCCAGTCGGTAGCTCTTCGGTTCAAAAGGGTGATGCTGAGACTCCAATGAGGTCAGCTTCAGCAGACTTTCGCTGAGTTTCGATAAGCGCACACTTTCGGTTTCAATGATGGTCAAATAATGCTTACGCTCTTCGGGAGACAGCTGATCATTCTGCAGTGCGCGTGAGAATCCGCTAATGGACGTTAAGGGGGACTGGATCTCATGGGAGACGTCTGAAATAAACTCCTGTCTCATTCGCTCCAGCTGCCCTAGATCGGTCGCCATTTGATTGATGGATTCCGCTAGCTCCACGAACGGGCCATTCCGTGGGTTGTTATCCACCGACACATTGAAATCCCCTCTAGACATGCTGCGTATCGCTTGATTCAAGCTTTGAAAGAAAATCAATTGATGCTGACGCAAAAATTGGCCAAGGATGGCCATTGTGATCCCCCAAAGGAACATGCCACCGATGCAATTGATCAGCTGTACAACGACTTCCGCAGGGCGCTTCCCCAGATACGTGTAGAAATGCTCCATGCCATAGAAGGTGGCTAGCCAATATGCGATAATAAGAACAAATATCCCTAAGCCAAAAAAGAAGCCTCCTAATCTCTGGAGCAGGGACAGCTTCTTGTGGTTCAATCGCCGTTTCTTCTGTCTTTCTCTTCGCTCTCTTCTCTCCGCTTTATGCTTATTGGTCACTTCAGCACCTCCAAACGATAGCCGAGCCCTCGAATTGTAGCGATGCGAAAAGCGTGCCGCTCCTCCGGAAATCGCTCACGCAGCCGATTAATATGCACATCAACGGTGCGTTCGTTTCCTTCGTAGTCAAACCCCCAGATCTGCTCGATCAGCTGATCGCGCGAAAAGGTTTTGCCCGAGTAGCTCGCGAGCTTATAGAGCAGCTCGAACTCCTTGAGCGGCAGCGTGATGCTTTCTGCGCCTACGGTGACTTCATACGTTTTGCGATTCATACTCAAATCGCCGGCCTGAATGATTTGCGCGGACGCGATTCTGTAGCGCTTGAGCAGCGCTCTTACACGCATTGTCAGCTCAAGTGGCTCGAAGGGCTTCGTGAGGTAATCGTCTGCACCAAGCTCGAAGCCTTTGACCTTCTGGGCTGTTTCTCCTTTGGCCGTCAGCATGAGTATCGGCAGATCATAATGCTCTCTGAGCTCCTTGCACAGCGCCCAGCCATCCATATTCGGCATCATCACATCGAGGATGACCATATCGACTTGGACGGTTTGCAGCTTCTTGAGCGCTTCGACGCCATCCGCGGCCTCCACGACATCGAAGCCCTCGTTCAGCATGAAAACACGGACAAGCTCACGAATATACGGATCATCATCTACGATCATAATGGGTGCCATGGTTCAATCATCCTCACTTCTTGAAGTACTTTTCTGCCTTATCCTTGCTAGTTGATTAAAATTAGCATAACGGCACAATATAAACTGAATTTAAACCCATGGAAGTTCAATGCGAATGAAAGTGCTTTATTTGGTAAAAATTTTGTGATAAATTTGGGGAAGGAACAGTTTCTTTTGGGGGGATATGGCCTGTATGACAAATAACACATTGGCACATTTCAACAAGCTGACTACCGCGGAAGCGGAAGCCCTGTTTCAACGCGAGGTACTCTTGGAAGGATTCACAGGTTTCAGGCGGTTGCTCGACAGTCTCACGGAAGCGATCAAAGCGGCAGGAGACACGGACTTGATCACCGTGGAACAGTCGGTCGCTAAAGCGAAGCGGCTTTTCCCAGAACCCGTGGATTTCAGTCCGTCCTGGGAGAACATTTGGCCAGAGCTGGAAACAACCATAGCTGCCAAAAAACACATTTTCACAAACATCCCGCATGCCGATAGAGCCGGAGAGTGGCAGGTTATCATGGATAATCCGCTCGTTGTGCAAGAGGTTGTCTGTTACCCCGCCTTAACTTTCGAGGACGCGGCCTATCTGTACGCTTATTTCCGACCTCAATTGGAAAAGTCTGAATACATTCGACTTCAGAAAATTCAAACGGTGATTCAGGAAATCGGCGGTTAGTATCACTTCAATTTCTCCTTCATCCACTCACACCAATACAAATCCGTATCTACCTTCATTGTGGCTTTATGCACCAGTACATACATGCCGAATGCATCATCACCAATTTCTAATTGATCGAGCGGTTTATCACTTCCTTGTTGGAGCTTATCCATCAGGAGGTTGAATCGCTCTTTTTTCTTCTTATAATACACTTCTCGTATCGCGAGCATCTTCTTCGCTTGCTCTTTATCCACTAAACCGATGCAATACACCTTCAAGGAAAGCTCATCCCTCGTCACAGGTTCATCCGTTGGCTCAGCAATCCATCCCCGTAAAGCATCCTTCCCTTGCTCCGTAATGGAGTAGACTTTCTTATCCGGCTTATCGGATTGAGGAACATGTACGAATGCGACGTGCCCCTTTTGCTCTAATTGCGCTAAGAGTGGGTAAATCTGGCTATGTTTGGCTGACCAAAAAGGTTGTATATGCTGCATGAGCTCATAACCGGAACGGGAGTTTTTCGTTAAAAGGCTTAGTAATCCATATGAAAGGGTATTCATTGCCACTCCTTCTTTATGTCATTATTGACATATGAATATATCGGTAGTATGATGATTTTCATTCAAATTATAGAGAATACTATCGTTAAGATCAATGGATAGAGTGGAGGCATTATTTTGAGTAAGGATGAGTTACAGCAAGTGCGCTTCTGGCCAATCATGATCGCGATCTTCTTCGGGTCGTTCGTTTCGATCCTAAGTATGAGTACGATTAATATCGCCATACCGATTCTTAGTGAGCATTTCAATACCGATTTAAGCAAAATCCAATGGACGATTACAGGCTTCATGCTCGCAAGCGGTACAATCGCTCCGATTACAGGGTATTTCGGGGAGAAATTCAGCTACAAACGCCTATACGCGATCGCGCTGATCGGTTTTACTTTGTTCTCACTCTTGTGTGCCTTAGCATGGGATGCTTCATCGCTTATTGCATTCCGTATTATTCAAGGGGCTTTCAGTGGTCTGATTATGCCTGCTACGATGACGATTGTCTATCAAGTTATTCCGCGTGATAAGCAACCGATTGCGATTTCCCTTTGGTCCTTATCAGCGATGATGGCGCCTGCAATTGGGCCAACATTGAGCGGTTGGTTGCTGCAAAATTGGAGCTGGCACTGGTTGTTCCTCATGAACGTACCTGTCGGCGTTGTTGCTATTATTCTCGTTTTCAAATTAATCCCTTATTATCGTCTTTCGGTTCCAAAAAGATTTGATCTCATCGGCTTACTCACTGTCGTTGTCAGCAGTCTTGCCTTGCTGGTTGGTTTCTCACAAGGCCATGCTTGGGGATGGTCATCAGGCCGTGTTATTGGTCTGTTTACAACAGGTTTCCTAGTCCTCCTGCTATTCATTTGGAGAGAGCTCAAGGTTGATTCACCTTTATTGAACATCCGTGTGTTGAAAAACTCGCGTTACACCCTATCTCTCATTATTTCCAGTATTGTTACGATAAGCTTGTACTCTGGTACCTTCCTGACACCGATTTTCTTGCAAAATATTCAGCATGTCACCCCGCTCGATACGGGATTAATCTTGCTGCCTGCCTCCTTAGTGATGGCGCTCTGTATGCCCCTCGTAGGCAAGCTGTATAGCAGTGTCGGACCACGTATTCTTATTTTTATCGGTATTTCCTTAATTGCTGTTGGTACGCTCACGCTCAGTTGGTTGAGTACAGACGTCTCTCGCGGCTATATTGTGTTCTGGATGATCGTTCGAAACGTCGGAATTGCCTTCGCTACGATGCCTGCAAGTAATGCAGGGATGGAACAAATCCCGAGAACCCTGTCCGGTCATGCAACATCCATTAACAACTGGGTTCGTAACGTATTTGGATCCTTCGCGATAGCCCTGTTTACATCCGTTTTATCGTCCCAAACCGTTACACACAGCAAGGAATTAGCTACTGGCGGGATGACAGACAAAGTTCAAATTGGTACGCACGCTTTCACAATGAGTGTCAATGACGTATACTTGCTCGCGACATTTATTGTGCTAGCGGCTCTGCCACTAAGCTTGTTCATTCGTAAGCGCTCCTTAGCGCCAGACAATCCTTCAGCGTCAGCACCTGCTCCAATCGTGGCCAGTTCAAGAACGAAAGCCTAATGAAAGAACCCCAGACCGATGTGTCATCACACACATCAGTCTGGGGTTTTCGTTTTGTTTAGGCGCGGTAGAAATCGCGCAGCAATTCATCCATCACGCGATTGGTACGCGCGGCTGTCAGTCCAGTGCTTGGGCTTTGCCCGCTGCCTCTGAGATCGTCTACCACCGTCTGGATCAGCGGTTGCTGAACATGGGGAGGATTAGGAATATTCAACTCTTCTACGGAACCATCTTCAGCTACAATGCGCAGATCCCCACTGAAGGTTGAGAACGATAGCTTACCGCGGCTACCAACAATCTCATTCAAATCTAGGCGGGTATAGGAGTTGAAGCTCCAAACCCCTGTACCCATCACACCGGATTCGAATGCGTAGCTCGTGGTTACGATATCTTCAACCTTTTGCTTACCGGTTTGATTTCTTGCGAAACCCTTGACCTCTCCGATCGGTCCGAGTAAATAATCTAGAATATCTAGCGTATGACTCGCCAAATCCACGAACAGACCGCCGCCTGACAGCTCAGGTTGAATGCGCCATGGCTCAAGCCCTTCTTGATATTCTCTCGCCGGTTGCAGATAGGTCGATTGTACAAAACGTACTTCACCGATTACACCGCTATCAATTAATCGCTTGATTTCCACGAATTTCGGCAGTCCTCTGCGATAATACGCCACGAAAAGAGGTACGCCCGCTTCCTCACACGCCGCGATCATTTCCTGACACTCCGCGTGATTTCTAGCCATCGGCTTCTCCACATAGACGGGCTTCCCTGCTTTTGCAGTGAGTAATGTATATTCATGATGAAATCCCGGCGGTGTTGCGACATATATGGCATTTACATCCGGATCATTGACTAGCGCTGCCGCATCATCGTACCATTTTGCCACACCATGCCTCTGCGCGTAATCCTCTGCCAATGCCCCATTGCGGCGCATAACCGCGACTAACTCCGAGCCTGCTGCCTTCTGCAAAGCTGGACCGCTTTTTACCTCAGTCACATCCCCGCATCCGATAATTCCCCAACGCACCTTTTCCACTGTTGTTGCCTCCTCGTGATTATGTAGTTAATTAGGTATTCGACATGAAGATTGCGACCTCCTGTGCCTCAACCAACGGTAAGTTCAAATGATCCATCAACTGAGTTAGAAATAAATGGTCTAAATAAAATTAATAGAATTGGCACTTTGTATGTACCACAGCGGTTGCTATACTGTTTCTATCAATCCATAAAGTAGGTGGAAACCGTGTACATTCCTTCTCATTTTAGAATAGACGATCTTTCGAAAATGTATGACTTCATAGAAGCGCATAGCTTCGCTACGGTCGTTTCTTATCATCAAGAGCGCCCATTCGCGACGCATATTCCCTTGTTATTGCGTCACGAGGATCAATGCTTATACGGCCATTTCGCCCGCTCCAATACGCAGTGGGTAGATACCCCGCAGCAAGAGGTTTTGGTGATTTTCCAAGGCCCTCATTGCTATATCTCACCCTCCTGGTATGGTACACCTGCCGCAGTTCCTACGTGGAATTATACAGCTGTTCATGTCACTGGCAAGATCGAACTTCTGCACGATGATCAGGAAGTATTACGCGTTTTGCAACAGCTAACACGCAAATACGAAGAACCAGATAGCTCGTATGACCTTGATGGCATCGACCCTCACTATATTGCTGGGCTGAGTAAAGGGATACAAGCCTTCAAGCTGCCCATTGCAAGCATAGAAGGCAAAGCCAAGCTGAGCCAGAATCAGCCAAAAGAACGCCAAGCACGCATTGTTCAAGCACTTGATCAAAAAGGGTATCCAGAGCGACAGATTGCCGCGCTTATGAAAGAAACCTGAACCAATCCTGACCCTGTGAAAGCAAAAGGCCTCCACAACCCATTACATCTCGGGGGTAGAGGCTTTTTTCAGTTAAGAGTGAACTTGCGCCGTTGGTACGGATTCGGACTCTGTCGGGGAATGCTCCGCAATCAACTGTTCTTGAATCTGCAGCTGTTGCGTTGCAAATTCACGGTACATCTCATGCGACTCGATGAGCTCCTGATGCGTACCGCGGCCTGTGACGACGCCCTTGTCGAGGAACACGATCTGATCCGCGTCCACAACCGTGGAGAGGCGATGGGCAATGACTAGCGTTGTGCGTCCTTGCATCAAATTCTGCAGTGCCTGCTGCACCACGACCTCGGACTTGCTATCCAGACTGGAGGTTGCTTCGTCGAGCATTAGAATCTTCGGATCACGCAGCAGCGCTCTGGCGATCGCAATCCGCTGACGCTGTCCGCCGGACAGCTTAATCCCGCGTTCGCCGACTTCCGTATCGTACTTCTGCGGAAGCTCTTCGATGAAAGCATCGGCATACGCCATCTCGGATGCGCGCTTCAGCGCGTCTTCCGTCACTTCATGCTGCAAGCCATAGCAGATGTTATCACGAATTGTCCCAGCAATGAGCGGACTTTCCTGCGACACATAACCGATCTGGCTACGCCAGGAGACGAGTGAGTACTGATCGATGCTTTCTTCGCCAAGCGAAATGCCGCCTTCCTGCTGCGAATAAAACCGTTCAAGCAACGAGAACATCGTCGTCTTCCCGCTTCCGCTCGGCCCTACAATCGCGGTGACCTTACCCGCGTCCATCGTGAAGCTAACATCCTTAAGGACCGACTCGCCCTCTTTATAGCCGAACGTTACATGTTCAAAATGCAGGGATTGAGCAGCATCCTTGACCGGTAAACCCGCGTGTGGATCCTCTTCCTCATGATCTAACACCTTCAGAATCGTTTCCGTTGCTCCCATTGCTTTTTGCGTTTGCGTGAAGAATTGCGTAATTTGCGTAATCGGCATCACAATTTGGAATAAATACAGCATGAAAGCCACCAGCTGACCTGCCGATATCGCACCTGACGCTACGCGTGTGCCACCATAACCGAAAAGGACGACGAACAGCATCAGCATAACAAACATAATCAAAGGCGACATTAGCGCTTGAATTTTACCTTCTTTCAGTCCAAATTTGAACAGCGTCTGAATCCCAGCGCTACCTTCCTTATACTCCACAGGCTCAGCATTTGCTGCCTTCACCAAGCGAATTTCTGATAGCACCCGATTTAATACAGAAGTGAAGTTTGCCGTCTCGGCTTGCATGCCTTTGGATATTTTGTACATTTGTCTACCCAAGGGAAAAAGGATAAGAAACGCGATCGGAAATATGCTAAACATGATGAGTGTCATTTTCCAATCCATATATAAGAGCACAACGATGGATCCGATAATGGAAATACTGCCTGTAATAAAGCCCGCGGTATGTTCGGCGATCAATCCTTTAATAATAGCCGTGTCGTTCGTCATCCGGGAGATCGTGTCTCCTGTTTGATGATTATCAAAGTAACGAACCGGTAGTACCAGCAGCTTCTTCCATAAGCGATCCCGGATACCCGCTACAACGCGCTGACCTGCATAGTTTAGTAGGTACGTGGCAACGCCAGAAGCCACTGCTGATGCTATAAAAGCTATAGCCATCCCGCTGATTTGCATCCAATTCAGTGAGGAGATGGAGAAATTATCGACCACATTTTTTGTGAAAAGTGGAATGACGAGGGCCACCAGCGTGGCAATCACGCTTAACCCAAGCGCAATGCCTAGCAGGAGCTTCGGCGGATTCGCCCCCATCAGTAAGCGGATGAATCCCCGCCAGTCGTTTTTTTGTTTCGGTAGTTCACTCTTCATCACAGCCATCTATCTCTACTCCTTTACCCGATCAGATTTGTATATTTATTTAAACGATTGTTCATCCCTAACACTGTTACGATCATACTCCCCTATTTTAAACAGAATATAAACGAGGTCGAATCGGTCCTCAGGCGGAATAGCAGGTCTCGGGGCGCCCCCTCGGCTAAGGCAGGGTGAACTTCCTGATCTGTAGTGATGTTTTTTATCGTTACAGCATGAGAAAATCAGTCTGGTGCCACTGTAGTGATGTTTTTCACCGTTACAGCGCTGAGTTTCGGCTGTTGCGGCGGTTTCCTGATCTGTAGTGATGTTATTCATCCTTACAGCACGGAGATATCGGTCCGGTGCCACTGTAGTGATGTTTTTCACCGTTACAGCGCTGAGTTTCGGCGGTTGCGGCGGTTTCCTGATCTGTAGTGATGTTATTCATCCTTACAGCATGGAGATATCGGTCCGGTGCCACTGTAGTGATGTTTTTCACCGTTACAGCGCTGAGTTTCGGGCGTCGAAGGGTGTTCTCCCACAAAAAAGCTCCCTCACGAAAAGCCACATGGCTTCTCATAAAGGAGCTTCCTCATTATAAGTATTTAGAAAAACGTCTAAGATTCTGTTGCTACCTGCCACAACACACCGTACCGATCTCGCACACGACCTAGCATCGTACCCCAGAACATACGTTCAAACGGCATGATCACATCGCCATCGGCTGCTAAACCGCCAAAAATCTTAGCGGCTTCCTCCTCGTCCTTGAAGGTAAGAGCTAAATCCATGCCAGTACCGCGATCATTCGCCTCCGCACCTGCATCAGCCATGAAAAAGCGCAGGCCTAGCGCCTGCATTTCCAAATGCATGACGAGGTGTTTCTTGGACTCTTCCATCCCTGGCAGATCGCCATACGATTGGATGCTGATGATTTCTCCGCCAAAGACGTTCACATAAAAATCGGCTTGTTTCCGCGCGTCGGCGCTATAAATATAAGGAGATAAGGTTGCCATGGCTATTGGTTCATCCCTTCTACACGACCCTAGAGTAACTGTTCTTTACTCATTCTATAAAATGGATGTAATGTCCTTCTTATAGGTTCTTTCGTCATTCATCCACATCGAGATTAAGCGGTAATTTTATCCTAAATATCATTTCCTGAATAGTCGCTGGATATGTTACAATGGGAGGCATTATATCAACGTACGGAGGAAGCTATGCTCCCACGATACTCTTTTTTCATAAAATTGATGATATTCACGACATTGGTCAGTACGATTCCCTTACTATCTCTTGGTATCTACTCTTACTTCCAATCGACCTCGAAGGTCCAAACCAAAGTTAATGAAGCAAACGTTTTCATTTTGCAGCAGTCTCAGAACCGTGTCGAGCAAATTCTTAAAGTCATTGATCAAGTATCCGGGCGCTACGCGGAAACACCCTTAGTTGTTAATTCGGTGGCGAAGCGACTGGAAATTGAAGATTTTCAGGACATTGATTTGCTCGTCAAAGGACTGTTGGGTGTACAAACATACGAGCTAGGCGTTAAGGCTGTTGAATTGCACAGTCTTCAGAATGGCTGGTATATCAAAGACGGCGGCTTTTACTTTGGAACGGATAAAACAAAGGAGACTAGCAAGGTGAACGCCGCTTATAACTCACGTTGGGTGCCGGATGTGGGTCCATCCTTCTCAGGTATTAAGCTAGTCAAGAGCATTCCATCTACAGGATCTGAACAGAAGGGCTATTTGTCCGTTCATGTGTCCAATTCGGAGCTGGCTAAGCTGTTGACCGGCGGTTTTTCGACGCGCGAGACCATGATTCTAGACGATAAAATGAATGTCATCATAGATAGTAATCCTAATAAGGCGGGTCAAAGCGTTCGCTCCGAGTCTTGGTCACAGGAATTGCTGAATACGGGCAACATGCAGGGCTATTTCAACAGCACTCTGCAAGGTAAAGACTATAGCGTGATCTACAATCAATCCAGATATAACAACTGGACCTATGTATCGATTATTCCATTGGAAGAAGCCAAAAGAGAATCTGCCTCAATCGGCTGGGCCACGTTAACAGCTTGTCTGCTTCTGCTTCTTTTTACAGCACTGCTAGCCTACTGGGGTTCCAAACGGATGTCAGTTCCTATTCGCAGCTTAGTAGAATTTACGATGCGTCACAGTAAGCCCGCTAACGGCGGAACGGTTGTTAAGGATGAATTACAGTGGGTTGGGACTCAATTCGCATCCCTGCATCAATCCAAGGAGCAGCTGGAAGGTCAAATGAAGAGCCAATTCGGCCAGCTTGTTGATTATTTCATGTTAAAACTGTTTCAAGGTGAGATGCATCGCGGAGAACTGCAGGAAAAAGCAAGTCAGTTTCATATTCCCGTTTGGCGGCGCTATGCCGTCATGGTTTTGCAGATTGATACGCTGGAGCAAACGCGCTACAAGCCCGGCGAGCAGGACTTACTCTTGTTTGCGATCAACAATATCGCCTCAGAGCTCATCCCGCATCCCCACCGCATTCACGCCATGCCGATTGGTAACTATCAGGTGACGCTGGTCGGCAGTGAAATGGACAATCATCGGGATTTGCTCAGCCAGTTGAGTGAATTTGCCGAGTCTGTACAGAAGGCGGCCGCCGATTTCCTGGAGCTTAAAGTCAGCGTCGGAATCAGTCGCCCGTATGAAGCCATTGATGAAACGCCTCAAGCGTTTCTTGAGGCCAAAGAAGCGCTGCAATACCGGATTCGTCTCGGGGAGAAAGCCATTCTGCATCTAGATGACCTGAGGCCGCAGCAAGCGTCTCGTCATTACTATCCGCATCATCTCGTTTCCGAGCTTACGCACGCCATTGCCTTTTTGGAAAAGGACAAATCTGGCGAGCTGCTCCAGCAGTTCATTCAAGAAGTACTCCGTGTGGAAACGGATCCTAACCTGTATCGCATCTCCTTCGCTATGCTGCTTACCGATCTAGCTCGTATTGTTTATGAAATGGGGGATACAGGAGAACTCTTCTCCCATGATCGTCGTAATGAATACGAGCAGCTTTTCAGCCTAAAAACGCCGCAAGAAATTGAAGGATGGTTCAAATCACACATCATTCATCCGATGATTGAGCTAGTCCGCAAGCGTCACGAATCGTCTGGCAAAAGCATTTCCCGCTCGGTCATGGATTTGGTCCATGAGTATTATGATAGCGACCTGACACTTGATCAGTGTGCTTTACGGATGAATTACAGCACGCATTATATTCGCCGCATGTTCCGGAAAGAAACAGGGATGAACTTCAGTGATTATCTAGCAAGCTACCGTCACGACATGGCGATAAGCTGGCTCAGTGGAACGGAAATGAAAATTACAGAAATTGCTGAACGCTTGCAATACACGAATGCGCAAAATTTCATCCGCAACTTCCGAAAAATGGAAGGCATGACACCTGGTCAGTACAGAGAGCTCAAAAAGACAGCGCAATAATCACTCCTTTATAAGCAACCCTATGTAAGTAGTTAAGAACCTGGCCACTCGCCAGGTTTTTTTGTGTTGTGGTGCAACATGAAATCGATTTTAAATGATTATGGCAGAGGTCGCTAATGATTATAAACCGCGTAATTGCGCCTGTTTTCGCATCGTCTTGCATGTGGAGCGCTGCTGATTATTGAAGGCAATTCTGGGCTTCGATATGCTAACGCTGTCAAACAATCAAGGAGGACGATAACTCGTGGAACTGACTTCCAAACCGTTAAGATCAGATGCGGTTGCTAAGAGCAAGGCACGCCTCAGATTAAACCGTCTGTTGAAAAACAAATGGCTTTATCTAATGGCGTTACCAGGTATGCTCTACTTCATTATTTTTCGTTACTTTCCGATGTGGGGGCTGTTAATTGCTTTTCAGGATTATCAACCAGCACTGGGGATGCTCCATAGCAAATGGGTGGGTCTAAAGCATTTCGAGCGCTTCTTTTTTGATGCCTCCTTCGCCATGTTATTTAAGAATACGATTATTATGGCTGTCTATAATTTGGTATTCTTCTTCCCGCTTCCCATCATCTTAGCCCTATTATTAAACGAAATTCGTCGGGAAGTCTTTAAACGAACGATCCAAACGATTGTTTATATTCCTCATTTTGTATCGTGGGTAGTGGTCGTAGGTATTTCCTACATCTTCTTCACGACAGAAGGCGGCATTGTGAATGACGTGCTAGCCTCCATCGGACTTCCCAAAATCGAATTCCTAATTTCCAGTGAGTGGTTCCGAACGATGATCATTTCGCAAGTAATCTGGAAGGAAACTGGTTGGGGAACCATCATCTTTCTCGCTGCATTAGCAGGTGTTGACCCCCAATTATATGAGGCAGCGAAAATCGATGGGGCAGGCCGTTTTCGGCAGTTGTGGCACATCACGCTTCCAGCCATACGAAGTGTCATTGTGATCCTATTTATTTTACGACTGGGTTCATTCCTGGATACAGGCTTTGAACAAATCTTCCTCATGCTGAACGCCATGAACCGCGACGTAGGCGAGGTATTCGATACGTATGTCTACAATGTCGGTATTCAGCAAGGTCAATTCAGCTATAGCACAGCAGTCGGCTTATTCAAATCCATTATAGGACTGGTATTAGTCGTTGGTGCTAATCGGATGGCCAAAAAAATGGGTGAAAGCGGTCTGTATTAAGGAGGGAATTCTGCAAAATGATTAATAAAAGCTTAGGCAGCCGCATCTTTGACGGCTTCAATTATACCTTTTTAACCGTATTCGCCTTAATTACCTTACTACCGTTCATCTACATTGTGTCCGTCTCGTTCGCAGAGCCGGCAGAGGTGCTCAAACGCGGCTTCATCCTGTTCCCAACCTCTTTCTCATTGGAAGGGTATCGCTATATTTTCTCCACACACACGATCGTCAACAGCTTATTCGTTACCATCGGGATTACGGTTGTCGGGACGTTCATTAATCTGTTGTTCACCACGCTGCTCGCCTATCCACTTTCTAGACAGGATTTCGCCGGTAGAAAGCTCTTCATGATGATGATCGTATTCACCATGCTGTTCCACGGCGGCATTCTACCCACATTTCTGGTTGTCAAATCGCTTGGGATGCTCAATAGCTACTGGTCCCTGCTCATCCCGAATGCGATCAGCGCATTCAATTTGATCGTCGTCGTTAGCTTTTTTAGACAACTGCCTGAAGGACTTGAGGAAGCGGCAAAGATTGACGGATGCAGTGATGTAGGACTTCTTTTTCGCATCGTTTTACCATTATCAGCACCGGTTCTGGCTACATTCGCCTTATTTTATTCCGTCGGACACTGGAATACCTTTTTCAACGCCATTATGTACATCAACGATTCCAAAATGTGGCCCATCCAAGTCTGGCTAAGGCAAATCGTCATTCTTTCACAAGGCGGAATCGGCGACTCTACGCAGTTCGATCAGAACTACATCGCACCTCCATCGCAAATCATTAAAATGGCGGTCATTGTGATTTCCACGGTGCCTATTTTGATCGTGTATCCCTTTCTGCAAAAGCATTTTGCCAAAGGTGTCATGCTCGGTTCTGTGAAAGGTTGAAAAGGCTCCCGAGAGCTATTGTGATTGGGATGCATTCATATACAATAAGAATATGGGGAGGCAATACCACGATGAGAACACATGCAGGAATGAGAAAAGCCGGAATTGCAACGATGGGTATGATGGTAGGAGCTGCTGCACTGCTTACTGGTTGTGGAAACGATGCAACTCCTGCGACAGGTGGCACAAGTACAAGCGCAAGCAGTTCACCTGCCAGTAAAGAGCCACTGAAGCTGAGTGTCATGACACTCATGTATGCCGAGCCGCCGAAAGCGGATAGTGAAGTTCAGAAGCAGATCGAAGCCTACACGAATACCAAATTGGACATCTCCTGGGTCCCCAACTCCTCCTACAAGGAGAAGGTGAATGTCACGATTGCTTCTGGTGAGCTGCCAAAGGCGCTGCTTGTACAGAACAATAAGGATTCCAATATTTTGAGCGCTGTACGTGCGGGTGTATTCTGGGAAGTCGGTCCTTATTTGAAGGACTATCCGAATCTATCGAAAATGAACCCCTCTGTCTTCGACAACATTAAAGTTGATGGAAAAATATACGGCTTGTATCGTGCACGCGATTTAGCGACGTACGGTGTTATTTTCCGCAGCGACTGGTTGAAAAATGTCGGGCTTAGTGCACCGAAAACCATAGATGATTTGTACAATGTATTTAAAGCGTTCACATTAAACGACCCCGACAAGAACGGGAAAGCAGATACCGTGGGCTTGACCGAAGAGAAAACGATGGACGGGTTTGGTGTCGTAGCTTCGATCATGGGTGCACCGAACAGCTGGGAAGTGAAAGACGGCAAATTAAGCCCGGATTTCTTAGCGCCGGAATATTTTGAAGCCATGAAATTTTATAAAAAGCTGTACGATGAAAAGTTAATTAAACAGGACTTCCCTGTGCTGAACAACCAACAGAAGAAGGACGACATCAACCAAGGCAAGGCTGGCGCTGTGATCTCAAATATGATTGACGGTGCAGGCTACCAAGCAACGCTTGCCAAGTCTTTCCCAGGCTCTGATGTGGATGTTGTGAGTCGAATCACGGGACCTAAGGGCGAAAGATTGCCTGCTGGCGTAGGCTATAACAGTGTGTTCATGTTCCCGAAATCAAGTGTAAAAACAGAGGCCGAATTGAAACAAATCCTTGGCTTCTACGACAAGCTTTCCGATCAGAAGATGCTGGATTTGCTGGGCTGGGGAATCGAAGGCAAGCATTATAAGACCGAAGACAGCAAGCCGGTATTTATTGATCAAAAGCTGCAAGACACCGAAGTAGGCTCCAGCTACCTGCAATTACAGATCGCCAAATATACAGCCAAAACAACAGGTAAAGAAACACCTCTGATGGAGAAGTACGGCAAAATGATCAAAGAAAACGAAACGATCGCGGTTAACAATCCGACGAACCCGCTCGTGTCAGAAACTCAAACAACCAAAGGCACCGAATTGAAGCCGATCATTGACGATGCCCGCACGAAATTTATTCTAGGCAAGCTGGATGAAGCAGGTTGGAAGCAAGCGATTGAGCAATGGAGAAAAGCAGGTGGCGACAAAGTCATCGAAGAATTCAGCGCACAATACGCAAAGAACGGTAAATAAGTTCAGATCAGGAGGGGCAATTTTGCCTCTCTTTTCTTTGAAAGTGACTATACAGCGATCCGTATGTATTTCCGGCACAGACAGAGGCATCGGCTTGACGTCCGATTTCCTGATCACTAAAGACTACTACGCCTCCATGAGTCTGCACCTCTCGCTAGTTTTGTATTTGTCAGATGGTTACTATACAATAGTAAGAGGGGAACCAATCCCCAGTTATGTTCGAGGAGGTATGATCATGAATAATTTCACATTCCATAATCCAACTACCCTACATTTCGGTCAGGGACAATTAGACAAACTAACGACCGAAGTACCGAAGTATGGGAAAAATATTTTGCTTGTCTATGGTGGAGGCAGCATCAAGGCTAATGGCATCTATGACAAAGTCATTAACCTCTTGCAAGGTCTCGAAGCAAACATCGTAGAGCTTAGCGGGGTTGAGCCTAATCCGAGATTAACGACCGTTCACCGCGGTGTTGAACTTTGCCGCAGCAACGATATCGACCTCATTCTGGCTGTTGGTGGCGGCAGTGTTATCGACTGCGCGAAAGCGATCGCCGTTGGCGCTAAGTTCGAGGGAGATTTCTGGGATATCGCAACGCGTAAAGCAGCAGCTACAGGTGCACTTCCGCTAGCAACGGTTCTGACGATTGCGGCGACAGGCTCCGAAATGAACTCCGGTTCTGTTATTACGAACTGGGAAACCCAAGATAAACTTGGCTGGGGAAGCCCATTTTCTTATCCGAAATTCTCAATCCTCGACCCGGCTCATACAACTTCCTTACCTGAAAACCAAACGGTTTACGGTATGGTGGATATTATGTCTCACGTATTCGAGCAATACTTCCATCATGGTACTAACTCCCCTGTGCAGGATGGGTTCTGCGAAACGATCCTACGGACAGTCATCGACACGGCTCCACTTTTGCTGCAGGATCTGAACAATCTTGAACACCGTGCAACTATTCTATATAGCGGCACCATGGCGCTTAACGGCACGTTAAGCATGGGCATTCGCGGGGATTGGGCGACACATAATCTGGAGCATGCGGTTTCCGCTGTCCATGATATCCCACACGGCGGCGGTTTGGCCATCCTCTTCCCGAACTGGATGACCCATACGCTTGACGCTAACGTAGGGCGTTACAAACAGTTCGCACAGCGCGTCTTCGGTATCGATGCTGCAGGCAAATCCGACAAGCAAGTTGCCGAGGAAGGCATCGCGGCACTGCGCGCGTTCTTCATCAGCATCGGCGCACCGAGCCGGTTAGCGGATTACAACATTGACGACTCCACTATCGAGCTCATGGCCGACAAAGCCATGATTTACGGCGATTTCGGTAACTTCCAGAAGCTGACACGCGCGGATGTGGTAAAAATTTATCAGATGTCGCTATAGGATAGCGACTGCAAAAGAGCGTTGCACATGGGTGCAACGCTTTTTTATACGCGCGAGGCGTCGGGACACTAGAAGGGCCAATTGCCGCGAACCACACAGTCCCTACCGCCCTACCGCTGCACGGGCAGTACCGTATAGTCGCGCCACTCCTCCGGCAGCAGCCGCTGATAGCGAGGCTGCAGGTACCGATCGTCGATCAGCAGCAGCACACCGCGATCTGTTTCGGAGCGGATCAACCTCCCACCAGCCTGCTGCACTTTGTTCATGCCGGGGTAGACATAGGCGTAGTCGTAACCATTTTTGCCTGTACGCTCCATGTAATCCTTGATCAGATTGCGTTCCGGTCCCAGCTGCGGTAAGCCAACACCCACAACGACGACACCTGTCAGGCGGTCTCCGACGAGATCGATGCCCTCGGAGAAGATGCCGCCCATCACCGCAAAGCCCACTAGTGTCTGATCCGCTCCAACCTGAAAAGCTGCAAGAAAGTGCTCCCGCTCCTCCTCCGTCATTTTCGCCTGCTGAACGAGCACGTTCAGTTCACTGCCTCGTTGCCCGTCCTCCTGCTCACCTACAAGATCCGTAAAAGCCTCATACACACTGCTCATATACGCATACGAAGGAAAAAACACCAAATAATTACCCGATCGTCCCGCGACCAGTTCATAAATAGAACGAGCAATCAACATACGACTGTGCTCCCGGTCCTGATAGCGGGTCGAAAGCGGCTGCACGAAAACCTCCAGCTGCTCCTTGGCAAAAGGCGACGGCACCGTCACGGAATAATCGTCCTCCCCTGCCCCTAACGTGTCCATGAAATAGGACAGTGGCGACAGCGTCGCCGAGAAAAACACGTGCGCCCGATACCCCTTCCCCATTTGCCGCAGCAGGTGGGATGGATCCAAACATACGAGCTTCACGCTCACCTCGTTCCGATCATTCGCAGTCAGCGTCACATAACGCTCGTCGTATAGCTTAGAGATGCGCACAAAATTTTGCGCGCCGAAATAAGCATCCAAAAGTACCGCACTCGTTGCGTTACTTCCGACTGGTCTTGCTAGCTCTTTTTCAGCTACTGCTATAAAAGCCTCCACATGAACCAATAACGATTCCGGCAGCGCTGACTCCACCATCATCTCACGATCCCCAACCTGCTTGCGGAGCGCAATAAAATAAGTGTTTATCGCTTTCGCCGCGTCATGGACCTCCTTACGAACACCTTTGAACTCCCGTTGCAGCGTCAAAAAGACCGATTTATACAGCTCACTGGCGTACATTTCCCGCGCTCGATCAACCAGATTATGCGCCTCATCAATCAGCAGCGATGTTTTGCGCTTTTGCTCCTCGAACAGCCTTTTCAAATTCACACGCGGGTCAAAAATATAGTTATAATCACAAATCACCGCATCCGCCGCATAAGCCACATCCAACGAAAACTCAAACGGACACACCCGATGCTTGCGCGCATAGGTCTCAATCACAGAACGCGTCATCACCGTTTCCTGCCTGAGCAGATCAAGCACCGCCCCGTTTACCCGATCATAGTAACCATCCGCGAACTCACAGTGGGCCGGTGTACACCTGACCTCGTCCTTCAGACACACTTTCTCCTTCGCCGTTAGCGTAACCACTTGAAGATGTAATCCTTTGTCCTGCAATAGGTAAAAAGCTTCCTCTGCCGCCGTACGTGTTATCGTCTTCGCCGTCAGATAAAAAAACCGCTGCAGCATGCCCTCCCCCATCGCTTTCACCGACGGAAACAGCGTCGACATCGTCTTCCCGATCCCTGTCGGCGCCTTGGCGAACAGCTTGTGCTCATCCTGGATCGTTTTGTACACCGCCCCTACCAGTTTGCGCTGGCCCTCCCGATACTGTGGAAAAGGGAATTGCAGCTCCTTGATGCTCTGATTTCTGCGCTGCTCATGGTCATGCTTCACTTGTGCGTACGGATAGTAGCTCTGAATCACCTCGTTCACAAACCGCTTAAGCTCCTCATAAGCAGCTTCCCTCACAAAATGCCGCGTCTCCTCCGTATCCACCTGCGTATACGTAAGCTGAATCCGCATGTGGCTGAGTCCGCGATCATGGGCAATCATGTAGGCATAGCACATCGCCTGTGCCCAGTGCACAGGGTAGGAATTCTCCTCAATGAGAGCGATATCACCTGAAGTCGATTTAATTTCATCCACGGTTAACGTATCGCCATCATCAGTCCCAGCAAGAAGCCCATCACAGCGCCCATCAATGACAAATAAAAGCCCCTCATAAGCAATCTCCGCAGACACATACACCTCGTGCTGATCCGACTCTCCGTATTGCTTTTGCAGCCTTTGATGCGCCTTCGTGCCTTCCCTCAGCGACGTGGTCGATCGAAACTCCGAATCAATACTGCCACTGCTAAACACATACTCTACAAGCGACCGAACTGACATCTTTACCAAAGGTAGCATTCCACGTCTCCATTTAAGAACATTTGTTCCTTATTATAACATGTGGAGGCTTGAAAAACTACTAGACTCACCGCCTATCAAAGAGAGCGAGTCACGAGAAAAAGACACCAGCCTACGCTGATGTCTTACACTTGTTGCTATTATTTCACCCACTGAAACGGGGTTGTATTAAAAAACAAGTCCGGATTGGCCTGGATATTATGCGCCCAGAAGGTAAAATGCAGATGCGGCCCGGTAGAGAAGCCGGTCGTGCCGACGAGCCCGATGATGTCGCCCTGCTTGACGCGGTCGCCTGCTTTGACACGCAGCTCGGAGAGATGCGCGTACTGCGAGAACAGCCCCATCCCATGGTCAATATAGATGGAATTGCCGGTCAAATACAGGGGTTCCGCAAGCGCGACTACCCCATCGTTCGTAGCCTTGATCGGTGTGCCTTCTTTGGCGGCCAGATCAAGGGCCAAATGCGAGCTGTCGTATTTCCCGTTCACGTAACGGGTGTACCCATACGGCGTAGTCAAAATCCCCTCGACCGGCTTCACGAACGGTCCGCGGAACAAAAACGTCGGCTCCGACTTGCTGCGCGCCAGATCAATCTTCTTCTGATCGGCATTGATGCGTGCCGTATCCTGTTTCATGCTTTCCATTTGCTCGGTGACCTTCAAGTACTGTGTCTCGAACTTTTTCGCCTTGATGGTCAGCGTCTGATCGCCAATCGGATACGTACCTGCTTTCACACTCAGCGAGATTGGCAAGTATGTGAAATATCCCGCTTCATAAGGCTGCAGCGTATACGTCTTGCCCTGCCAAGCTACGCTACCCGGCTCCTTATGGCGCACAAGCACGAGATCTCCCGGCGAAGCCTGTTCCGGTAGAAGCTTCCAACTAGAGCCCATGGCCGCTTTAGCACCCACTTCATCTATATATAAGGAAGCTTCCGCTTTCAGCTTGGCCAAATGCGACTTCTCCCCTAGAAGGATCGCCTTCGCGTCTTCTGTCACGCCGTCGATCCAGGTTTGACCGCCGTCTACTGTCAACAGCAGAGGATTCTTGCTATCCGTAGTACGGGTCAAAAGCGCCCATCCAACCTTCGGCGTCACGAATTGGGATTGCTTCACAGCAAACGATGTCCCGTTCAGTGTAATCGCAGCCAGGCTCTCTGAAGTCGCCGCTCCAACCGCAGCCGTATTAGCTGAAGCCGCTACACTACCACTCCCCGCTTCCAAGCTTAACAACTTAGCAATCGTTTCACTGCCCGTCACATCAGCCCCACCATCTACGGGAACTACCTCCGTGCTCGAAACTTCCTGCCAATGTGCACCACCATCTGCGGTTTGAACCATTCCGTCCGCGTATTTCACCCAACCTCGATCTAGATCGAGCATCCGAAATTCCACGGCCACACGTGGTGTTGGCGTTGGTACTGGTGTAGCAGCAACCGTGTCAGATACATTCGTTTTCACCGTAGGGGATGACTCAAATGGATATTTGCCGAAAAAAATGACCGCACAAGCCGCAAGGATGCAAGCGCCGGCCAACAGTGGCCATTGACGCCGTTTTCTTGGTCTCACAGAAGCTCTACCTCCCTTTGAATGACGATGGGTTGTCCGCTTGTTAGACACCTTCCGCCTCTTCCTTCGCTCTTCTCATGGTAACACAAAAAACCCGGGGACAGCTATGCCCCCGGGTTTTACTATGCTATATTTGTACGCCCTTTTTGAGCGTTTTCTGATCACTATTCGTGTTATTAACTAATGGAAGTAACTTGACACTTCGAATCATTGTGGACTGACACAAATGACATGTCGGCACGTGATCGAATGCAAAATTATCTCGCATCCAGCCTTTACAGCCTTCATTTTCACAAGACCATACCGTCACATTTTCTAGAGGCATCTCTTCAAGCGACTTTTTTCTGGAATACATGGATAAACCTCCTTAGAGTACTAAACGTCAGCTAGCTTTAAATTGAAAAAGACTGCCATTACTGAAGTAAAGGCAGTCTTTTTAATTATATTACAGTTTTACAACGTTCTCAGCTTGTGGACCGCGGTTGCCTTGAACTACGCTGAATTCAACTGCTTGGCCTTCGTCCAAAGTTTTGAAACCTTCGCCTTGAATTGCGGAGAAGTGAACGAATACATCGTTGCCGCCTTCAACTTCGATGAAACCGAAACCTTTTTCTGCGTTAAACCATTTTACTGTACCAGTAGCCATTGTGAAATACCTCCAAAAATTATTAACATGTTTTTTATTCTTCAAAGAGAAAAAATTCACACATTGTATAAGGTTCACTAACAAAAATGAAAACCCTTTACAATATGTGAATTCAGGTTCTATTTGTCGATTGGATTTATCATAACACACCCCTTATGAAAACGCAAACTATTTCCAGAGTTTTACTAGTATAAAACTTAAAAAAGGGCTCCCCAACTTTAGTCTAGGTTGTCCCTTGGTCTCCAGACGGTTTGATGCGTGTTGCAGGGGGACTATACTTGACGTATCGAGTCTAGGAGGGTTTTTATTGTGTATAACGCAAGTATTCAAACGATATTATCAGTTAGTATTTTATTTGTCATTTTCACTTGGATCGGAAGCGTCAAAGCCTCCCGATTATTGTACAGCGGCAGCTTAGAGAAGCTGAACCGCAAAACGCGCAAGCTGCTATTTTGGGCATGGTTTCCTATCATTCCTGCGGCTGCTATTGTAGCTGCCATCGTCTGGCTGCAGATGAACATGAACCCGATTTTCTGGAAGGACCGCATCTTCTTGCAAGCGCCGCTAGTCGTTGTTCCTCTTTTGAGCATATGGTTCGTGGCTGTTCCTAAGCTACTGAAGCTTCGCTCTTTAACTAAACAAAGCTTAGCCGAGAGTCGTACCGTGATCGAGCCTGCCATGTTCCAAAGAGCGGCTAGTCCTGGCCTCATTTTCCCATATCAATTAACCGCGCTTAGCGCCGCAACCTCACTTTATTTCGCATTCGTGCCACCTGTTCCTTTCCAATGGCTGGACATTTCCATTCCTCTTGCAGTACTCATCGTACTTGCGGCTGGACTTTGGTGGAGACATCAGCTGCGTTCTAAGCAAGTTAGTAAAGTAGAAACCTATCAGGCTCCTCGTCTCTGGACGCGCGTTGGCACCATGACAGGCGTACTCGTCGTGATTGCGGGTATTGGCTTCTATTTAATTACGTTCGCAATGGACAAAAGCGTCCTGCCAGCCGAGATCGACATGGCTAGCGGGACGCATGATTACGGTGGCGGAGCAGCTGGAGAGCATGCTCATCATGATATGACTGCTATGGCGGGTATGGTGTCTGTCGCCGACCTGACAGGTCCCAAAGAGGGGATACCGGATCGTCGTTTTACACTCGTTGCGCAGAAAAAAACAGTCACACTCAGCTCCGGCAAAACCCTAGACGCTTGGACGTACAACGGACAAATTCCGGGACCTGAGCTTCGCATGAAGGAAGGCGAGCTCATCGAGGTCACTTTAACGAACCAAGATATTGATGTTGGCGTTACAGCTCATTGGCATGGATTAGATGTACCGAACGCAGAAGATGGTGTTGCTGGTGCTACGCAAAATGCTGTAATGCCTGGTGAAACCTACACGTACCGTTTCCGCGCCGAGCAGGTAGGCAGTTTCTGGTATCATTCGCACCAGGATTCACAAGAGGCGGTTAGTAAAGGACTTTTTGGAGCCTTGATCGTGGAGCCTAAGGAGTCTGCCAATACAACAATATCTACAAATCCGTTGAAAGATATCACTGTTATGACCCATCGTTGGAAGGATACGTTTGCTATTGGCGCAAATGATGAGCTCGATCGACAAACCGTCGCTCCTGGGACTCCTGTCCGGATGCGACTCATCAACACAGATGATTGGGTCGATCAAACGTACACATTAGTGGGTACACCTTTTGAAATCGCGGCTATTGATGGAACGGACCTGAACAAACCAGATCTGCTAACGAATACACGTGTTATCGTGCCTACTGGAGGTCGTTATGATCTCACTTTCGTCATGCCGGAACATCCTGTTTATTTGAATGTGGGAACTAATAAAAACGGAGGAATTCTCCTGTCTGCCGATGGCCAGGGGAACGTTCCTGAGTTACCGCAAACCGTAGCTTTCGATCCGCTTACCTATGGACGTCCTGCGGCTACATCTTTCAATGCGAACAGCAAATTCGATCGCGATTTCACACTTATTTTAGATAATAAATTAGGCTTCTATAATCGGAATTTCGATTTCCTCTACACACTGAACGGGAAAGTGTTCCCTGATGCACCGATGTTTATGGTGAAGGAAGGGGATCTGGTTAAAACGACGTTCATTAATCGTGGTAATGTGGAGCATCCGATGCATTTGCATGGTCATCATGTACTTGTGCTTTCACGCAATGGCAAGCCTTCCACAGGAAGTCCTTGGTGGTCGGATACATTAGATGTTCAGCCTGGGGAAACGTATGAGGTCGCTTTCGTTGCAAATAATCCAGGCTTATGGATGGATCATTGCCATAATCTCGTGCATGCTGCCGCTGGGATGTCGATGCATCTGATGTATGAAAGAGTTACAACGCCATTTTCGGTCGGGAGCGGTACACAGAATCATCCGGAATAACCTTAGCACGGGGGAACTAAAGCATGACAGAAGATCTATTTGGAGCCGCTGGATTTAGTTCCTTCGGACTCCTTTCTTTAGGGTCCATCGCTGCATATTGGAGCAGTCGATTGGCCTACAGCTCGGGGTATAAACAGCTGCGCCGCAGGACTTTTGGTCTACTCATCCTCATCCTGCTAGGTGAGATGCTCACCATTGTCAAAGCCACGATCATCCTAAACTCATGGCCGACAGGTTGGCCAGCGATGCAAGTGAAACTGGGGCTGGAGCTAGCATTGTTCGTCGCCCCAGCGCTGG
This sequence comes from Paenibacillus sp. J22P51, assembly GCF_059692215.1. Classification (NCBI taxonomy): domain Bacteria; kingdom Bacillati; phylum Bacillota; class Bacilli; order Caryophanales; family Paenibacillaceae; genus Paenibacillus; species Paenibacillus sp. J22P51. The sequence continues at coordinate 48,469 of NZ_JCAUAZ010000018.1, forward strand.
CGACGCTGGTGTGGTCAGTGCCGGGGCTGTGGCGGTTGACTCGGCTCAGTGAAGTGCCGCAGGGCGAAGCCCTGCCTGCGGAAGTGCGTTCGAGCGCTGCGCATATCGCGGTGGCACTGCCAGTACAAGCGGTCATGCTAGGCGCGATGACCGTGTTCTTTTACACCTTCTTCACCGCGGTTCCGCTGCTGGTGAAGCATATATGGGTGCCGACGCTGCTAGCCGCAGTCGGCACGGCAGTGCAGGGGTATCGGCTGCACCGCCGATACCTCGCCATGCGCAGCCCCGCGTGGACGAAGCCACGGCTCGGGGTGCGGGTGGTGCTCGCTGCCGCCGGTGTCCTAGCGGCGGCAGCTGTGTTATGGATCTGGCTGAGCGCAGCTAGCCAGATGAGCCGTTTGCCCGCCGAAATGAACATGGCGGCGGGGGTCATGGACTACGGCGGCGGCGCAGCGCCGGCGAACAACGCCCACGCCCTGCACAGCATGGGCGGTACGAGCGTGGCGACGCTGACGGGTCCCCGCGAGGGGACGCCGGATCAGCGGTTTACGCTCACGGCTATGAAGAAAACCGTGACGCTCAGCTCGGGTAAACAGGTGGATGCGTGGACGTTTAACGGCCAGCTGCCAGGACCAGAGCTGCGCGTGAAGCAAGGCCAATTGGTGGAAGTCACGTTGGTAAACGCTGATATCGCGGATGGCGTTACACTGCATTGGCACGGCCTCGATGTCCCCAATGCGGAGGACGGAGTGGCTGGAGTGACACAGAATGCCGTCATGCCAGGTCAGACCTATGTGTACAGGTTCATTGCCAGTGACGCGGGCACGTATTGGTATCATTCACATCAGCAATCGTATGTGGGAGCTGGTAAAGGTCTATTCGGTTCGTTACTTGTTGAACCCGCTCCGTCTACGGCTGAAACCAAGCCAAATGAACTAGAAATCCCGATTGTTGCACACACCTATTCAACCCTAGACGGTACATCGAACACGATCTCTTTTGGAGCTTCGGATACGCGGCAAATCCAACAGATTTCACCGGGTACGCCGGTTCGCTTACGTCTTATAAATACAGACAATGAGCCGATGACGTTCAAGTTATTAGGTACGACTTTTCAAGTGGCCGCCATTGATGGAACGAACCTCCATGGGTCCACAGATCTAGTAGAGAAGGATTTACTCCTCGCAGCAGGTGGACGCTATGACGTAACATTCACGATGCCGCAGGGGGATGTGCTGCTAGGTCCACAGTCCGAGAAGAAGAGGGGTAACCATGCCTCCTTGGTGATGAGCCCAGATGGCCAGGATGGTGAATTCGGCAATGCTGCGAGTAAGCGCGGATCCGTGTGGGACCCACTGACGTACGGCAGTCCAGATGCCAACGCTGTTGCGGCATTCTCAGGACATTATGACCGCGAATTTCAGCTTATTTTAGATAAAAAATTAGGTCTCTTCAACGGAGGCTTCACGTACTCCTTTACGATTAATGGCAAGCTATTTCCCGATACGCCTATGTTGATGGTGAAAGAGGGAGACGTTGTGAAAACGACGATCGTCAATCATAGCAGCGCCAGCCATCCGATGCATTTGCACGGACACCATATGTTGGTGCTGAGTCGCAACGGGCTGCCTTCAACCGGAACGCCATGGTGGGTGGATACGTTGAACGTTGCCGCAGGTGAGACGTACGAGGTTGCTTTTGTCGCGGATAATCCTGGCCTCTGGATGGACCATTGCCACAATCTGCAGCATGCGACCGCAGGGATGACCATGCATCTGATGTATGAGGGGATCACAACGCCTTACTCCGTAGGAAGCGCAACGTTCAATCATCCTGAGTGACGGTTTTCACGAATTCGACAAGATTGAAAACAGGTTTTTTTCAAAAAAGAGGGAGGGCATGTCATGTTAACTTACACGTTGACAGAAATGACCTCGACAGTTTACTCTAGAGAAAAGCAGGCACGACATAATTGCATATGACTTCTTTCGTATAACCTTAATAATCGGATTAAGGGTCTCTACTTAGAAACCGTAAATTTCTAGCTACGAAAAATGTGCACTGACACAGGCATATTTTTCATGGCTAGTTTTTTTATGCCTACATTTTCATATATTAGGGGAGTAGGAGGTTTTCGAATGATGACAACTATTTTAATTAAAGATGCACAGATCGTGACCATGAACCGCAACGGAGACATACTAAACGGGGATATTTTGATCGAAAATGATCGCATTACCGCTATCGGACCTGATTTGAACCCCACACATATAGATAAAATCATTAACGCCAAGAATCGCACCATCATTCCGGGCTTTGTTCAAACGCATATTCACCTGTGTCAGACGTTGTTCCGTGGCAAAGGGGACGATCTCGAGCTTATGGATTGGTTGAAAAAGCGGATCTGGCCGCTGGAAGCCTCCCATGATGAGGAGTCGATTTACTACTCGGCGATGCTCGGTATTGGCGAACTGATTCAAAGCGGAACGACAACGATCGTGGATATGGAAACGGTGCATCACACTGATTTTGCTTTTCAGGCGATTGCAGAGAGCGGCATTCGAGCGTTGTCAGGCAAGGTGATGATGGACAAAGGGGACGAGGTTCCTTTCGCCTTGCAGGAAAATACGACAGAGTCGCTTCAACAAAGCGTTGATTTGCTCGAAAAATGGAACGGGCATGACGACGGACGCATCCAGTACGCGTTTTCTCCGCGTTTCGTCATCTCATGTACGGAAGAGCTGCTGCGTGAAGTTCGTAACTTGTCGGAACAATACAATGTGAAAGTGCACACGCATGCTTCTGAAAATCTTGGTGAAATCGAGATCGTTCAAGCCGAAACGGGCATGCGCAACGTCGTCTACCTCGATCATCTCGGCTTAGCAAATGAACGATTGATCTTGGCGCATTGCATCTGGCTCGATGAGCAAGAAAAGCGCATCATCCACGAGCGTGGCGTGCATGTCAGCCACTGTCCCGGCTCGAACTTGAAGCTGGCTTCAGGGATCGCCGAGACGCCTGAGATGCTCAAGCTGGACATCTCCGTCAGCTTAGGAGCAGATGGCGCGCCGTGCAACAACAATCTCGATATGTTCAACGAGATGCGGCTCGCTGCGCTGATCCAGAAGCCCGTCCACGGACCGACTGCGATGAACGCGCAGACGGTGTTCCGCATGGCGACTATCGGCGGTGCTCGCGCGGTCGGCATGTCCGATGAGATCGGCTCACTCGAAGTCGGCAAGAAAGCCGACTTAGCGATCCTCGATCTCAACAACTTCCACACGTATCCGTCCTACGACGTGGATCCGATCTCACGCATCGTTTACTCGGCGACGCGCGCTGATGTTGAGACGACCATTATTAATGGTCGGATCGTCATGGAAAACCGTATCATGCGGACGGTTGATAAGGACATCGTCCTTCCCGAAGCGAACCGCTCCATTCAGCGGTTGCTGAAGCGAGCTAACCTGCGCTAAGCCCGAACGAAAGTAAATACCCCCTGGCATTGGAAATATCCAATACAGGGGGTATTTCTATTCGTCGTCCAAGGAGCGCAATGCTTGATTTTTACGCTGCACCATCCTCATCAAATCCGCGTTCGCATCTTTTTCCTCTGCCATGCTAATCAGAGCCTGAACATCCTTCGGTAAACATTTGCCGCCATAGCCGCGGTTATCTTCATACACAAACGTATGACTACGACCTATTCTTGGGTCTTCCAGCCAAACTTCCCGCAGTTCATTGTAGTCGACACCATGAGCGCCTGCGATATCATAGAACTCATTACAAAACGTTACTTTCAATGCAAGGAAGCAATTCTCCATATACTTAGCCATTTCTGCTGTCCGAGCATCCGTCAGCCGAATCCTCACTTCAGCGTTATACACCTGCTGATATGCATGGACCACAAGGCTTGCATCTGCTGAAGCACCGCCCAAAGTGAGCCACGTGCGGTGGCGCAGGTCCGCGAAGTGGTGATCTACCGTTTCCCCATAATATTCCGGTTGGAACACGATTCGTTTCCCGGTCCGTTCCTTCATAGCATCCGTGAAGCCAACGGGTATGGTAGAACGAATAACTATCACTTTGGCTGTCAGCCATAACATTACTTCTTCCACTATGGACGTATCGCATTTGCCGCTTGGAAGCGAAGGTGTCGGAACACAGACGAAAGCCATATCACATGCGTTTACCTCATCTTGGCTGCCCATCTGTAGAGGTCCATCATATACAGCAGCCTTGGGAAATAAGGCATGAATCGCTTTGCCTACATGGCCATATCCAACAATTCCTATCTTCATCATTATCCGCGCTCCTCATGTTGATCATTCATCCATCGTCTCTTCCCCATCTGTTAAGCAGCCACTTTATCTTCCTGGATCTGCTCCTTTTCCTGACGCTTCTTCTGTACTGCCAGCAGGATGAACACTAAGAAGTAGTATCCCCAGTAACCAACAAATTCTTCCAGAGAAGGGTTCTGTGTATACCCAAGGAATGCTTTAAAGAAAATGCCGACTTGGCCGTTAATCAGCGGCTCTTTCCCATAATCACGCAGATATTGTACACCATCGATGGGATGCTCCGGCATAAAGGCCGTAATATTATAAATTTCACCGATTTGGTGACCTGCTGTTCGATATAAACTACCCATAATTCCTAAATCCTGCATGATACCAATAGCTTGAACAAAAAGACCCGCAGAAATCATCATGAGGAAGACAGCGGTTATGCGGAAGAAAGTACCCAGACGAATCTTCTTTGTCCCTTTGAAAAAGAGAAGTCCCACCACGACCGCCAGAATTAGCCCGAATAGAGCCCCCCAGCTTTCAAGTGCCTTCTGAATGTTGCCTCCCGTAATGGCTGCGAAGAAGAATACCGTCTCCACCCCTTCACGCACAACAACCAGAAAGGAATGAACAACCATATTTATGGCGCCGCCAATGGTCAGAATATGAGCAACCTTGCTCTGTACCTTCCCTTGCAGCTCACTGCTTTGCTTGCCCATAAACATAATCATATGTGTCAATAAACCGGAAGAGACGAGCATGATCCCGATTTTCAAGTAATTCTGACTGCCCATACTGGCAAATCCAGTTAATAATACTTGAAATGCCAAGGCCAAGCCGTAACTAACGACTATGGCGAAAAACACGCCAACCCATACCCATTTATGCCAGTGGATGGCATCAATACGCGTTAAATAAGTAAGGATGACACCTACAATGAGAATGGCTTCAAGCGCTTCGCGAAACGTAATAAGAAATGCCTGTAAATCCATGATCTGCCTCCTGTTCTCTTTCCTTGCATCTGAACATTGAAAAACACTTGTGCTTATGCAGCACAAGTGTCTCCCTTCTGAACGAAATGATTACCGAAGAATGATGATATCACCATTTTGATAGAATACGCCATAACCGAACAACTCAGCTACTGCACGCAATGGGATGAATGAACTGCCGTTTTGAAGAACAACCGGCTGATCCAATTTAACTTTCTCATTTACCTTACCATTCTCAACAACTTGATCGGAACCAGCTTTGATTTCTGTTTTCTTGCCATCTTTCGTGATCACGATCGTTTGCGTTGCTTCAACCCATTCAACTTGCGCATTAATCGCTTGTGCAATAACTCGAACCGGCACTAAAGTACGGCCGCTTTCTTGATTGACGAACGGAGCATTCTCAGCTGTGAAAGCAGCGCCGTTTACTTTATATCCTTTGTCGCCAACTTTTAAGCTGGAACCATCTTTATCAACGAGGAATTTTACGATTTCAAAAATAGACGCATTTGTAGCAGCAACATCGGATTTATCAACAGCTTCAGTTAATTTCGTAGCCGCAACACTTGCAGCTGCATATTTCTCTTTACCCAAGAACACTTCTTGGCTAGCGAGGAACATCGTACCTTCAGCTACATATCCACGAGCGCCTTGAAGATCGTTAGCTTCTTGTTTAACAATAATTTGGTTAAGGTATTCGGATACTTTACCAATCATCGTACGTTGAAGAGCGTCACCGATTTCATCTTTTTTGATTTTGCTTGCATCGCCTGATGCAAATGCATTTAATACGAAGTCGCCATCTGCAATACTTCCACCTTTAAGGTAAGTGTAAACAGGCATGAAGAGGAAGTAACCTTCTGTGATCGCTGTTGGTTGGTCAGCTGCTGCTTTCAAACCAACGTTTTCAGCGTATGTATACGTAGCAAGCGCGTAATTTTTGATCAAAGTTTTGTCAAGAATTTGACGATGGAAGTTAAAGTCGTTCAAGTTATTGTCTTTGATATCTTTTTGGATCAGTTCAATTGTCGTTTTCAAAAGCGCAACCATGTCCAAGCTATACTTCAAATCACGTTTCGCAACATTTGCTTGAAGTGCGCCTTCATAAATTTGAACCACTTTATCAAAAGCAGCTGTCGCTCCAGCAATATCACCTTTTGTCAAAGCAGGACGTACTTGGGTGCTCATTAGATCACGAAGTGCGAAGAAGAAATACCATTGCAAACCTTTGTCGATCGCTTCCTTGGCTTGACCAACTTGTGCATCTCCTTTAATTGCTGCATCCAAAACAAGCGAGATGCTTTCATCAATCTTAGGATCGGTCGCTTTGATAATCACATCAAGACGTTTTACATCATTTTGGAATTTATCTACATATAATTTCTTAATATCAGCAAGAACGGCTTTATCGGTTTTATCTGTGAAAAGTGCTTTAATATCAGTAAATGATTGCAGTCTAGCAGAGATCGTTTGATCTTCTTTAATTTGGAATTTAGTTTCTGCAAAAGCAACGGATGAAACAGTAACAACACTAGATAGAGCAATGGAAGCACTTAAAACAACAGCTAAAAATTTACGCATGGTAGTTTCTCCTCTAATCTGATTAGTTTATTGGTTGACCTTAACGGTTGGTTAAATCCACTTTCTTTTGCGAGCAAACCATACGGCCCCGCCGAGCACAACGATAACTCCACCGATGACAGCAACGCTGACCCATGGATTCGTTTTGTCCGAACGCTGCATAGGCGCATGAGCGGCTGCTTCTTTCACAGGCTCAGCTTTCGCAGTTGCGCTGACTGTCTCTGTAGCTTTGGCAGGTGCTTCTACTGTTGCTGTAGGCTTAGCAGCTTCAGCAGTTGGTGTCGGTGATGGACTTGCCGATGCCGATGCCGATGGCTCAGGTGCTTTCGTCTCCACAGCTGCTACATCAGGCGCCTTCGTCTCCGCCGGTTTGGTATCCTTCGTTGCAGCAGGTTGTTCTTGCTTAGGGCTAACCTCTACCTTCACAACGGGCTCTGGCTTCGGCGTCTCTACCGGCTTAACGGTAGGGGTCGGCGCACTTGTTGCCACTGGTGCAGTGAAAGCTTTATAAGGGAATAGCGGCTTTACCTTACCAAAGATAAAATCAACCTTCTCCTTAAATACTGCAGGCTGTACTGGCTTCTTCCCTACTCCGAACAATCCTGGATTACCCAATGCTTCGAGAGCAGCATCAAACGCCTTATCAATCTCCGCTTTACCTGACCCCATGTAGGGCTCTAGGGTATCATAGGTCGCCTTGGCTTTGGCCAATAGAAGCTTAGCACCCGCATAATCATCAATTCCTTGTTGCGCATACGTGAATCGACGATCCAAGTTCATGACAAGAACGGCTTTGAAATTAGCAATGACTAATTTATTGTCTTTCGCCTGGAAATTAGCATCTAAAGTGGTGCCTATTTCTTTACCAAAATGCGCTACTAATTCTGCTCTTCTTTCTTTGTAAGCACCTTCAGCAGCTCCCCAATCATTCGCTCCATCTCCAATACTGGCTTGCACCAGTTTAAAAGTTTCAGCGACATCTTCGGTATTGGCGTCACCGTAAGAATAGGCCAGCGCGGAAGTCGGCAGGATTATTAATGCCGCGAGAATTAAAGTCAATCCGGCTAGTAGCCATCGTTTCATATCTTCACCCCTGCAATGAATTTGATTCTCAATGTCATTGATAATGATAATCATTGTCCAAAGTTCTGTCAACCATTATTTAACAAGGTAATCATAGAATTTTACATATTATCCACAATCATTTTAAATATTGATCGCAATCACTAACGAACCCACTCGAATAAAATGACATGTCCATAGGCAGGATCAAACAGCGGATCTGATGTAAACTCAGCAATCTTCTTCAGATGTGCATCGACCGATTTGCCTTGCTGTGCAAATCCTTGCACGACATGATCCGTTAGGAAAACCCTACGATCAGAATTCGCACTCGCCAATGATTGAAAATACCCATACGTATAAATGCGCTCATGTTGATAGTCAGCTTGCAAGTACTGAAGGACCCTTGTTTCTTCCCACGTAAACAGGATGAGAGGCTCGTGTAAGCGGCTTAGATAGTCATGCAACTGATAGACCGCCGGCTCATCTATCGCTTGCCTTTTCAACAGCTGAGAGCCGTAAAATAGTTGGATAGCTATGAAGCCAAGGAGGAGCAGATATGCGATCTTCGGCGCTATGATTAGCAGACGCGTCTTAGGATCTGATGCCTTCACTGCATCTGCCATTCGCATCATATAAACAAATAAGATAAGTAAGATTGGAGCAACGACGGGTACGATATGTCGTGGCTTTTCAATATTTTGACCAATTAACGCCCATAGGGTATACAAGACTGCACAGCCGACCATCCAGAGTAAATAGCGCTTGTTCTCTTTCACATGCTTAGGAACTGCAACGAATCTCCGCACCACTGAAGTGATGACTAGCAAAACGGTAAAACACAAGCCAATGAGGACGGAACCGCCAAATAAAGCCGAACCCAGCAAGTTATGCCCGAATAGCTGAATGATTCTATCTCCGGGCGGCATTGACGTTGAGATCACACCACCGCCCCATTCAGAGAAATGGCCTTCTACGAAAGCTAAAGACAGCTTCCAAAATCCTGCTATGTTTCCTTCGGAAAGCACTAGGCCAGCTACCCAAATCAACTGGAACAGCCCTGCTGCCAGAGCTGATCCTCCTATTCGGAGCCATCGCTTCCAACGGGTAGCCCCCTGCTGCCAAAGCGAATACCAGAGGGGAACTAAGGCTAAACCGTAAGGAAAGAAGGATAGGCGTATGCCCATTAAAAAGCTGAACATGAGCAGCGCTAGCCCGTGGCGAAGCACAGAATTCGGTCGATCCATCGCAAAGCGGATACTCCAAAGAAACCACCACAGCATGGCCATACCTGCGCATTCCGACATGGGGCGCGAGGACATTAGCCAAATGTAGGGGCTGCTTAATACGAGTGCGGGCAGTAAAAGACTCTTGATACCGCTGCCCGTCAGTCGATGTGCTAATAAAAACATAGGAATCGCGGAGCTTAGTGCCGCTAAGGTATTGAAGACCGATAAGGCAAGAACAGGATTATTCATCCATTGGTTAATAAACCAACCACCCAGAATAAAGTAGGGATATCCAGGAAAATGAGGCTGCATGGCCAGTAAATCATACCGATGCAGAGCTAGCGTGAAGTCCACCTCGTCCCATGTACGCACATAAGGACTCGCATATAGCAGACTAAGGCAGGTCACACCGGCTATAACCACAGCTGCGTATAGCGCCAATAATACCGTATTACGTGTCATACGCTCGGTTCATCTTGATGCATCTGGACAGTGACCTTGCGCTTTTTGGAGACGGGACGTCTCATTTCTTTGTAAATCGCCGGAATTACGGAAGACACATACTGTCTGAATTTGATGAAGGATTGGCCCTTGGTCCGAACTTGGTACGAGATCGGAATCTCCTCTAACCGATAGCCCTGACGAACCAGATTAATCGTGAGCACCTGGGCATAGTTGTAGTCATGGATAATGGCGGCATTCTCCATGGCATCGCGTGAGAATCCGCGCATCCCTGATTGGCCGTCATAAATCCATCTGCGCAGCAATATCGCCTGCAGCAATGTAAAGGTATAGTTGCCTAAGCGGCGATGCAGCTTCATCCCTTGAATGTGGCCTTTGAAGCGTGAGCCAAAGGTATAGTCTGCGCGCCCTAGAATAATGGGCGCAAGGACGTCAGGGATTTGCTCCGGCGGATACTCATTATCCGCGTCGATCATAATGCCAATGTCGCCGCCGAGCTGGCAGCATTGCTTCAGCCCTTCACGAACGGCAGCGCCGAGCCCTCGATTGTGCGGGAACGACACAATGTGGTCAGCCCCCGCATCGCGCGCTATTTGGACGGTACGGTCCTTGGATCCGTCGTCGATCACGAGTACTTCCACCTCATACTGCGGGTGGAAATCTCTCGGAACGCGGGCGATGACCCCGCTGATATTCTCTTCTTCATTATGTGCAGGCATGAAAACGATAATTTTTTTCTTAGTCATGATGTTTGATAGCCTCCGTTAGAACAGGTCCACGACTATGACTCGGGAATGGAGCTCCTAGTAAGTAAGCCAGCGTCGGCGCCATAGATACGAGTGAATGCTTCTCATCAATACGACGGCCTGCCTCAATGGTGGGACCGTGCAGGAAGAAAGGTACATAACGCTCGCCTTCGTCGAGATGACCATGTCCGCCAATGCCGTCAGCCTGCCCGTGATCAGCACAGATGATCAATGTCGTATTCGCCATCATGCCACGCTCTTCGAGCCAGCCGACAAACTCTTCAATGAGTTGATCTGCTTCTGCAATCTTCTGCGTGTAATCATCGTAGAGAACGCCTCGACTGTGACCCGTTTGGTCAACCCCAATCAATTGGGCAACGAGTAAGTCCGGATTTTGTTCCGCCATAATCTTCTTGGCTCGTTCAATAATATTACGATCCGCAACATCGTTGTGCATGACAGCCGTCACACTCTCAACATCGTCTCCCATGGAGTCGATTAAGTGTGCGATCCCCAGCAAACGCCCTTTTTTCCCCACTTTACGCAGCGAATCGAAAATACTCTCAACCCGAATACCGAGTCTCCACACCATATTGGAGCGAATGCCGTGCTCGCGGGGATACGTTCCCGTGAACATCGAGGAGAAACAGACCACCGTACGCGCCGGATACACGGTCTCCATTTGCGCATATTCTGTACCTTCCGCTCGCAGCTTCTTCATAAATGGAGCGTTGGCTTCCTCAAAACGTTCTTTACGCATGCCGTCAACAACGATGACGATAACCTTACGGTTTAATGCTTCTCCGCCCGCTTGTACAGTACTTGAATCTCGTGTATAGGTAGGAATTTCAGCTGGCTTCCAATCGAATAGATAGCGGTGAAGAATGAATGCGTAAATCAACAGGCCCCCTGCAAACAGCAGCCCAATGCCGACATCCGATGAGGAGGTGCTGCCTTCTAAAGCACTTTGATAGTAATGGCTCCACACAAATAGCAGCAACAAAAATTTAGGCATCTGTTCCTGCGCATTGCCGCTAGTGGAGTCACTATTTTTCAAGACAAGCTTCCAGAACCGAGTAAAATTCCACCATGTCGTGCCAATGCGCAAATGATAGTAAAACGTCCCCCAGAAATAAACCGTAAAGAAATAAAATAAACCTAATGCCACTAGGTAAAGGGTTAAATTGGGCTTTTCCCAGATTAGTAAGGCTGCCAGCAGCGGAAACCATAAATAATTTCGCAAAAACAGCGGGAAATCAAAGCAATAATACAATACAAAAAGAGGGAGGGTGACGAGCAGCCCCACTAGGGCAGCCGACCAAAAGCTAGCATCCGTCCATGCCCCCATATGATAGAGCAGGAAAGTACCCACAACAAAAATCGGGGTAAACGGTTTCCCTTCGTTCAATAGATTCCAACAACGTGCTGCTACAATTTCAAATGATGAAGCTTTTTTCATGATATTTCATCCTTCCGTACGTCGTCTTGCGATGTTCGTTTATTCGTGGGCTTAGTGACAATCTGCCTAATCCAAGTTTTCATTTCCCGCCATTGCAGGGGTATGCGCCAAAGTGAGTAAGCTCCGAAGCCAAAAGCAAATAGAAACTTAAACGTGTGTGATAAGAGAGCAACCCGATAAGCCGCTTTCCCCTCCGCGCCTAGTAACACTAGCGAACTGCTCATTGTACTCTCATACGTTCCAATTCCACCTGGCGTTATATGAAAGATTTGCCCCGCGATCGTCATGCTATTGGCCCAAACAAGTGAAATAGCCCCAAGGTTCAAGCCTAGCATATGTATGACGCCATAGATGACCCCCGCCTCTAAAAGCCAACTCAGGGTAATGAAGCCTATAATGACTGCACCTTTTCTTGAAAGCATTTTTAATTGAAAATGGCTGGTATGTTTCACTATGAACGGAATTCGGCGTAGGACAGGTAAATAGTGAGCAGTTCCGAGAATGAAGATGGCTCCGACTAGACCTGTTACCCATATCCAGGAGGAAGGCAGCCCCAGCCGAACGATTCCGATACCGCCAAAGCCAGCTAGCACCAACATATCCAACAGCCGCATAACAGCAACAGAATGGAGCGCTTCATCCCATAACTTTCCGCCATATTTCATGAATAATCCTGTGCGAACACCATCACCGACTTTAATGGGGAGCAGATGGTTGACCAGCAGACTGTAGCTAATTGCATGGACATAGACACTGAGTTTCACTTCAGGTGCTGCATACATTCGCCAAGCTGCCGCTTTGAAGAAGAAGCTGAGTAAATAGGCCGCAATCATGATAACCAACCACTTCGGCTGTGCGAATAGCTGTCCAACATCATGCAGCCATTCCTTGGAATCGAACCATTGCCATGTTAAATAGAGTGAACAAGCGACCAGAAGAATCGCTATGCAACGAATGAACCATTTCTTTAGTGACATTCAGAAGGACCTACTTTTTTTTAATGGAGATACGATTTTGCAAAAAAAATGAGAATGAGAATCATGGTCAGTATAGGGGGTTTACTAACATTCGTCAATCACTTCTTAACAGCGCCAGTGGCCATGTATGAAAATAAAGAAAAACAGCGATACAAGACTAGCTTCTTGCATCGCTGTTTTCATTTTTCACCGTATGCATACGGGATGGTACCATTTCCAAAATAGGCCCACAAGACCGCGTAACGCGCGACGAGCAGCTCGTCTGGGCAAAAACCTCAGCCGCATGACTAATCGCTTGCTGCTGCCGCTCAGACTCGGCCAGAGCCGCTTCTGTTTCGCTCCCTACTCGAACAACGTGTCCCCTGCCTGCCTTTTCACAAATCTAACGCACGCTTAATATGACAAATTTATCCGTAAAATTCCTGAAAAAAGGAGCCACACCCCAGTAGCCGATAATCGCTTCCATGAGAAAGCCCCTTAAATATAAAAGAAAGACCCTTAACTAAAAGTTAAGGGTCTTTCTAGAGAATGCTATATTTGCAAGCTGAAGCTTACAGTTTTACAACGTTCTCAGCTTGTGGTCCGCGGTTGCCTTGAACTACGTTGAACTCAACGCGTTGGCCTTCGTCCAAAGATTTGAAACCTTCGCCAGTGATTGCGGAGAAATGTACGAATACATCGTTTCCACCTTCAACTTCGATAAATCCAAATCCTTTTTCTGCGTTAAACCATTTAACTGTTCCTACTGCCATGGGTAATACCTCCAAAGTTTTATTAACATGTCTTTTTTCTTGTTTCGAACAAAAAAATTACACATTGGAAAAGGTTTCATTTACTTAAATGATAACCCTTTGCAATACGCAATTCAGGTTTTCCCTTTAAGACTATTAATACTGTACCACACAATATTAGGTATTGCAATTATAGCTGAGAGGGATTTATTGCTAAAGCTAAAAAGGACTCTCTATCGTCAATTTTAAGCGCCACAGCTAGTGCTAATGCGACATCTTTCGACGGGACAATTCGACCATTTTCGATTGAATTTATGATGGAATAGCTGATCCCCGCTTTCTCGCCGAGTTTACGCAATGTGAGATTTTGCTGTTGCCGCAGCTCTTTGAGCCGGATATGAAAGGCCATGATCGCCTCACCTCAACTTTCCTTATTTTTTTGTCTGTGAATTTCAGTTCTAATTTTGTCGAATGGGTCTTCCCAGGCTGGCGGCTTGATGGTTTTGCCCATTTCATTCTTGTGAACCTTGCCATCTGGCCAAACCTTGGACATATTCGCATGCTGAACGATATCAAAGATCGGTCCAGGCTCTACACCCATTTCAACAAGTGTCCCCAGCACAAAATACAATTCATCAATCATCGCATCGACTTCATCTTCTAACGTAGCTGCTTCTTCAAATTCATTCAGCTCTTCTTGCATCCACGCTAGACGCGCGGCTTTACGCTGAGCGGATAGGCGCTGCGGTGATGCGCCCACCGGATGCTCAAACGTTTCATGAAATTTTTTCACAGCTTCGAAAGCTAGCTTTAATGTCATTTTATCTTAACTCCCTTAACACGGTTATAGTTTTCTACTATATACCATTTGGAGGGAGTTGTGGTCAATATCTCCCATGTCTATTTAAAATGACGCCCCATAATAAAACGATTTTTCCAATAGCCTGAGTTCATTTCACGGATGACTACGCCAGAACTAGTTGTATTGCTGATGAATTGCCCGTTGCCGATATAGATACCGACATGATTAATGCGGCCAGGTGTCGATGTACTGAACATCACCAAGTCGCCTTTGCTTAGGCTTGTCTTCTTAGAGACACGGGTCCCTAATTTCGCTTGATCTCTAGAGCTCCACGGGAGTGAGATCCCATTCTTACTGAATACGAGTTGCGTATACGCGGAGCAATCTAAGATAAGACGGCTCGTGTTTCTCGTACCGTAACGGTAATCAACCTTCCCGATATACGACTTCGCTGTACGCACAATGCTGTCTGCACGCGACGTGCTCGTTGCTGTCGCAGTTATGGTTGCATTAGTGGTCGCCGTGGCAGCAGAGGCCGCTTGCGGGCTTAACAACGCAGTTCCAGCGACTAACAAGGAAAGACTTAGACCTAATATGGATTGGGTAAGGCGGTTCTTATTCACATAAAGCATGATTGATTTCCTCCTTTGGCATGGGAATATGGGCTTGTTTGACCTGCTACTACCATAGCACATGCCAAATACCCTAATATTTAACAGCAAAGGAGGAAACACGCGTCACGCCTAATTGTAGGTATTATTCTGATAATTTCATGAGAATTCTATGAGAATCAGTCTCTTGACACAAATGAATCCGCTTTATCGCCTGTTTGCTCATGACGGAACTCCGAAGGGGTAATACCATATTTCTTCTTAAATACCTGAGAGAAGTGCCTCATATCTTGATAGCCAATACGCTCAGCGACGTCCGCCAGCTTCATCTTCGGATTCGTAAGCAGCTGCTTCGCCTGCTCCAATCGCAGGTTAATCACGAACTCCTTAAAGCCCTGCCCCGTCTTCTGCTTAAACAGCTGACTAAAGTACACAGGGTTCAAATAGACAATCGATGCCACTTTCTCAAGGGAGAGGTCGTCATGAAAGTGAGTGCGCATATATTGAAGGGCAACTTCGACGGAACGATCACTGCCGCTGGCATGATGCTCATAGACCTGTGTCGTTGATGCCTGCCGCATCCGCTGAACCTCCGCGGGAACGGCTTGGAACTGCTCGATCCGTTCCGTGCTCATGATTTGGAAGGGTACCTTCAAATATTTAATGAGATGACTGCGAAGCTCCTCAATGAGCTGTGCAATACTTGTTCCATCGGGTGGCGTGACGAGTCCTAGCAGGCTCTTGCTGTCGTGAACCGTCACGAAGCCCTTGCCGTAGCGTTCGATCAGCTCCAAAAGGACGTTCTCAATAATGAAATTTTCCAGGAAAACGGCCTTATTTGTCTCCATTTTGACCATAATTAAGTAGAAATGGGGGTGTTGCTCAACGAAAGGGCCCATATCGATGCGCCCCGTATCCAGACCTTGCACCCAGCGCTGGAAAACAGCTTCCTGCAGAAATTTGCGATTCGTCTTGAGCAGCTCCGCTTCCTCGATTAGTTCGGTATCATGAGCGATTTCCTCGCTCAGCTTTCGAATCATTTCGCTCAGCACTTCTTTGCCGATCGGTTTCAGCAAATAATCTTTTGCTCCAAGACGCACAGCTTCTTGTGCATAGGAAAACTCCGAATATGCGGAGATCACGACCCACTTCACATGTGGATGGCGGCTGCGCGACATATTCATGAGCTCTAAACCTGTCATTCCCGGCATCAGTATGTCCGTTAGCACGATATGAATCGTCTGACTGCGAAGGATACTAATCGCTTGCTCTGCATTCGAGGCTAAGTGGATCGTGTGCTCAGGAAAGCGATTCTGAAGCGTACGTTGAATGCCTTGCAGAATAATGGTTTCGTCATCAACGATAAGAATATCCATGATGGTCTGTTATACCCCCTTACGAGGAAGCGGCATCGCTATGATAACCGTAGTTCCTACCTCTTGTTTACTTTGTATCCGAAGTCCGTAGGCCTCTCCGAACAGCAATACAATACGACGATGCACATTAGTAAGACCGATGCCTCTTCGCGTCATCTTGCTGCCCTGAACTGGCTGCAAGTCAGTTACCATGTCACTTGACTTGTCACCTGCTTTATTGGTGTACGGATCACCAATCATACGTGCGTCTTCTACAAGTCTTTCCTGCATTTGACGGAGGAGACCTTCCTCAATCCCCACGCCATTATCAGAAATAATGATATGAAGCTCTTGCTCATGCACCTCCGCGAATACCCGAAGCACCCCAGGCTCTCGCATTGGCTCCAACCCGTACTTAACAGCATTTTCGATGATGGGCTGCAGCGTCATTTTGGGCAGAACAACATCCAGCCACTCCGGATCTATGTGAATCTCCGTACTTACCCTGCCCTCCAAGCGGTTCTCAATGATCGTCATATAATGGCGCATCTGATCTAGCTCTTGCTGCAGCGTCGTTTTGGACGCTTCCTGCCAGTCACTGCTGTATCTGAACATGTGAGACAAAGCAAGGATCACTCTGCCTAGTCGATCATTCTCTCGTTCATCCAGCATCCAATAAATCATATCCAAGGTGTTATAGAGGAAATGAGGGTTTACCTGAGACTGCAGCGCCTGCAGCTCGGCATTTTTCTCACTCATCGAAGCTAGCGTAATGCGTTCAATCAGCTCATCCATCCGATTCACCATCCGATTAAAGGAGGACACCAGCGAGTTAATTTCCTCAAAGGATTTGACGGTCACCGAGCCCTTGAAATTCCCCATCTCCACCTGCTTCATCTCACGAATCAACAGCTTCAGCGGAGAGGAAATATTCTGGGAAATCAGACTTGCCAAAGCCGTCGAAAGGATAATCAGAACCACAATCACGATGTATAAGTACTCTCGCGTTTTCACGACTTCGGCATTGATATCATCTTTAGGCGTTAATCCGAAAACGGTCCAATCTGACATTTTCGCCTTCGCGGCTACAATTAATTGATCTGTGCGATCATCAATGATGATCTCACTTGTTTTGGGTCGAGGTAAGCCAGTGAAAGATGGCGAGTTCTTCTTATCTTCGGCCGTCGTTGCAATCATCCGGTTCTCTTGGTCAACAATATATACGCGGCTATTGGGACTAATCGTTACGTTCGATAAGGCTGCGAGTATCGGTTGTGGATTGGTCTCGATCAGCATAACGCCAATCACACGGTGGTCTGTGAGGTCATACAGCTTTCTTCCAAAAACAAAGAGAGGGTTTCTTTGAAACTGATTGATCATCGACCCTTCAACCAGCCCCAACCAGACCATCTCCCCCGAGGAATCCTGCAGCTTCTGATACCAATCCGCAGAAGCGTAATTGGTATCAATAACACTATCGAATCCGCGCTCATAGTTGTAGTTTTTGCCTGCATTCGTTATGACATGAATCCCGATAATATCATCACGCGAGTAGTAGATTGCTCCCAAAATATTGGTAATCGTACGCTCATTTAAAATGTTAGCTGTCATATCGGTATTGAAGTCACGATCTTCAATTAACCGCAGCATCTCAAAGTTACTATTCAATGATTTCGTAATACTATCATAACCCTGTAACAGCAAATCAAATAAACCTACGGTTTGCGAGATATTTTTCTGCGCCAAATCGTTAATTTTACTATGTATAATTTGGGTGGTCTTCTGATAATACAAGATACTGACAAGCAGTACGAGCACGAGCATAGACGTGATAAATAGCATGAATAGCCGATTATGAATGGAATTAAGGCCCCGTTTCACGTATGCGTGGTCCCCTTTCGTTAGGCAGTATTTGCTATTTTACCACAGCCAAATCTGAAAATGAAAAAAGAGAGGGGTGAAGTTAACCCTTCACCGCTCCCGCTACCATACCTTTTGTAATTTTATCCGCTAATAAGAAGTACACGAGAATAACCGGCAGCGCACCTAGAACAAGGAAAGCACCGATAGCTCCATAGTTAACGGAATATTGACTTACGAAACTGTTAACCCCGAAAGGAAGCGTCTTAAGCCGCTCGGACGAGATAAATGTCGCCGCGAGGATGTACTCGTTCCAGATATTAATGAAGGTTAGAATACACACCGTCATCATCGGAGGAATTGAAATTGGTAGAATGATGCCGCTGAAAATCTTAAAGACTCCCGCTCCATCCACAACCGCCGACTCTTCAATTTCAGCCGGAATGGACTTCATGAAGCCGCTAAGGATAAAGACGGCAACCGGCGTCTGAAACGCAATGTAAGGCAGAATAATGGAAGCATGCGTGTTCAGGATATGCATATTTTTGAAAATAATCATGAGCGGCAATAGCGTTGCCTGCATCGGAACCATCATCCCGATGAGGAAGATCACCATGACTAATTGACCGTATTTCCATTTGAATCTTGTAATCGCAAAGGCAGTTAATGAGCTTAAGAACAGAACACATACCATCGTTATTAAGGTAACAAATAAGCTATTCTTTAAATATTGGAAGTAATGGCCGGCTTTAATGGCATCGGTGAAGTTCTTCCATTGCAGCACGTGCGGTAAGGAGAAAAACCGTCCTGAGAGAATTTCCTCATTGGTTTTTAACGAATAAATGAATAGCCAAAGCAGTGGATATACCTGTGTTACTACAAGTAGTGATAACAATGCAATGACCAGAACTTTTAGGATAGAGAAGCTTTTGCGTCTCCGGATGATAGCAGGTTTAGCCGAAACTGCTTCCCTGGCGTTCTGCATGGTGACACTCCCCTTCCTCATGAAAATTTTCTCTCTAGACGGTTAAATACCGTGTTAATAATAACTGTTGCTGCTAGACATACCACAACCAAGAAGGCTGCAATCGCACTTCCATATCCATATTTCAGGGAAAGGAATGAATTGTTATACATCAGAGTTGAAATAACATCTGTTGCATGAGCTGGGCCGCCACCTGTCATGACCATAATCATGTCAAATGCTTGTAAGGAACCGATGAACGCAAGGACGATCGATATTTTGAAAATCGGAATATTCATAGGGAAAGTAATATACCAGTCTGCTTTAAGTCCATCCGCTCCATCGATCCGTGCAGCCTCATAAATATCGGCCGGGATGTTCTGGATACCGGTAAACTGGATTAGGGTGTGGTACCCCAAATACTGCCAAAGGGCCACGAAATAGAGAGAATACATAGCAATTTTAGGATCGGTTAGCCACGATCTCGTCAAGCTGTGTAAATGAAGCATATCTAATACTTGATTGAGCATACCGCCCATAGACGCTGGGTTATAGATCGTTTTCCACAATTGACCTACGATAACAACGGATAAAATAACAGGTAAAAAGTAACTGGAAACCAAAAAGTTCGGTTTTTTAATAAAACGATTAAGCAAAATAGCTACACCTAAAGCAATTGGGATCTCAATCATGGAGAATACAGCAAACATAAGTGTGCGTTTCACAGATGGCCAAAAGACAGGGTCATGAAAAAGCATCGTGCGGAAATTTTCAAGTCCAATGAATTTCGAAGTGCCAATCCCGTTCCACTCCAGCAATCCACTATACATGGACACGAGAATAGGTACAAACACAAGACCAATATAGATAATTAAACAGGGCAGTACAAACATGGCAATCGTCCACTTGGAGACTCTTAACACATTCACTTGGCTCGCCTCCTTCATGGGAATATACCCAATGAGAACTTACCCCAAGCACCAGGATTGGCACTCAAGGTAAGTCCCGATTGGGCTTATTACTTTAACTTATTTTTTGTTTGTGTCGTAAGCTGTTTGGTGCTCTTTCGCTACAGTAGCAGGATCTACTTTTTGAACGAAGAGGTTTTGAATGCTTGTTAAGTGGCCTTGAGCTGTTCCTGGGTTCATTGTGTTATCGAACGCAAGGTCGCCGCCTTTAACTTTTTTGAATAATCCAAGAACGTCCATTGCCATATCGGAGTATCCAGCAGCTTTGAAGTCGCCGTCAACTTTTTGTGCGATACCTACAGCGCCTTTAACAGCGAATGCTTCTTTAGGGAAGTTCAACATGAAGTAGTTCAAGAAATCTTTGGTTTCTTTCAAGTGCTTGCTGTTAGCAGAAACCGCGAATGCGCTACCTGGAGCCAACATGAACTCGTCTGGGTTACCTTTACCTTTAACAGTTGGGAATTGGAATACGCCAACTTTACCGTTAACGGAAGATGTTTCGATACCGCCAGTTGCCCAGCTACCCATGAAGTACATAGCCGCTTTACCTGTTTTGAACAAGTTTTCACCTGCGTTGTAGTCAAATGATGTTGCGCCTTCTTGGAAAGCGCCAGCTTGGATCAAGTCTTGGAAAGAACTAACTGCATCCGTGAATGCTGGATCAGCGAACGTTTTCTTACCGTCTACAACGGCTTGCAAGAATCCAGGACCGCCGTTTGTGCGAAGCAAGACGTTCATGAACAAGAAGGAACCAGTCCAAGAATCTTTTTCACCGATCGCCATTGGCTGAATGCCTTTGCCTTTTAATGTTTTTACAGCTGCAACCATCTCTTCGAACGTTTTTGGCACTTCAACGCCAGCTTGTTTGAACAAGTCTTTGTTGTAGTAAACTACAGCGATGTTGTTACCATCTGGCAAAGCGTAGATGTTATTTTTGAATGTATACCAGTTAAGGATACCTTCTTGGAATGTACCTTTAAGTCCGTTTTGCTCAACCATGTCATTCAAAGGAGCGAATAGGCCTGCATCCACGAATGGTTGCATTTGTGCAGCCGGGTTCACGACAGTGATGTCAGGAACTTCTTTGGAAGCTGCTTGTGTTTTCAATTTAAGCTTTTGTTGATCCGTGTTCAAGGAATCAAGTTCGATCTTGATGTTCGGATTTTTTGTTTGGTAATCGTTTACGATTTTCTTCAACATACCATTCTTCGGATCAGTAGGATCCGGATATATGTTTTGGAACGTGATAGTAATGTTCTTCCCAGTCGCTGGTGCCGTTGTTGCTCCTGCTGCTGGTGAAGCTGTGCTCTTGCTGTCTCCACCTGAACCACACGCTGTTAAACTAATGGCTAGCAAGCTTGCCGCAATGACTTGTAGTGATTTATACTTTTGCACCAATGTAAATCCCCCTCGTTTGAGTGAATGTCTTTATGCTCCTATTATGCGATTTTATTGGCACCCCTTACAATGCGTTAACTTTAGGTATAATGTTTGATTTCTATAGATTTTTTGCCTCACCTAACTTTCCCGTTTGGCTGATTTATTATGAGTTGAACTGAGATTCGGTGCAAATTATAGGTAAAAAAGGAAAGGAAAAAGCGACTCTTCGGCAGCTCGCGCTGACTTAGAATCGCTTGATAAATAAGGATATTTTAGTAGGCCTTGGGCACTTCTACCCGGTTCGTGATACCGTCTTCGGTGAAGTAGATATGAACGTCAAAGCCTTGATCATCCATAAAATACGACACGTATTTCGGCTCGCCATGCTTGATCGGTACAAGAAGCGTCGCAATGCGGTGGCTGCGGGCAGACTTCGTTGTCGCCTTCAAATGGTATTGCGGCGGTAAACCTTCAATTTCTGACTGATCAATATCTGTGAAGCTTTGATGCTGGGATAGGTCTAGCTCGCCAGAGGAGCAGTACACGAATCGTCCGTCCATATCAGCCTTACGGCCTTGGACCTTGAAGGTCTGACCATTCAGCTTCATTTCATATAACGTCTGAAACAGCCAATCGACGGTCCCATCCTGCGCGAGATCGATATGATCGACGACCACAACGTAGGTCCCGAAGAAGTAAAGTTCCCGTACATACCGTTCCAGATACGGCACGTATTCTTGGTATGCCGCGGTTGCATTACTGCGGGAATACCCATAGCCCTTGCGCTGTTCGGCAATCTCAACGAACCCATTGGCCGCCATGTTTAGTACTTTATTCTTCTCTGCATATTGACCCAAACCATCGATCAAAATGTTGTTCGTCGAGCGCGTCTGTCTGCGCCAATTCATATGCATCGTGGAGCTGAACGCCACGTAGTAGCCGCTCTCGATTGCTAACGGCTCGCCATAGGCATGCAGCAGGAAGCCGTTTTGGTCGCCATGGCTATGGCTGACAGAGCCGTATTTGCTGCTCTTCGTGAGGAGCATAATGTGACGCTCCGGATCAGCCATATTCGAGTGGAAGGCGACCCAGTCGATGTCACGGAACCATTTGACCGACTGAATATTCGCATCGGTTGGTGCAATTGCATCCACCTGCGGATAATCGTGACGGTATACCATTTCGTCAAAACGGAAATCCCACCAGCCGTAGTTGTAAAACTTCATTTCCGAATCAGTATCAGTCTCACGAACCCGTTCGTAATACCATTGATACAAACCGTTTCCTGTTACACCTGCAAATTGGCGGATGTTGAAGCCTGTTTTCAAGCTGACCGGATCCCCCAATGTCGATTGATCGCCAAAGCTCGCCCGTAAAGTATCTGGACTGAACGCATACAGCGGGAAATCGCCCGTTTTAGCGAAAAATGGTCGTTTATAGAAGTTAATGCCTGTATATTTCTTCAGCAAATTCATCGCTTCTGTAACAAAAGCCATCCCCGTAGTCCAATACATCGGACCTTCGGCCCAGCCTCCGTCCGGCCCGCCCCATGGCGAGTAGAGACACGCATAATATTCAAGCGTATAGTCTAACCATTCTTGAACCTCCGACTCTTCCTGCAAAAGCACGATGCAGCAAGGCACAAGCACGCTGGATAGTGAACGCACGGCGTGACTGTCGAAAGGGACATGATGGATTTTGGAATGCTCTATGACGTGCTGTGCGATTTGACGTGTACGTTCGAGCAGAACGTGTCGAATCTGCTTTCTTTCATCTTCGGATAGTTGGTCATAGAGCCAGTCATAGCCCCAGGCAATAGCTCCTGCCATTCGGAAGGAAGCCTCATCGTTATAGTCGCGGCTTGTCGTTCCTCTAATGTCCCACGTACAGATGTGGAGCAACCAGGTTTTGGCGCGATCTAACAGCGTAGGATTGTTGAGCAGCTTTCCTGCTACGGCCAAATGACGTACCGCATATAAGGTTTCTTGCGTATCCATGTACATCTGACGCCACAGTTTGGCTACCCGCTTATTTCCTGGGTAATGAAGCGGCTCCGCAATGAGGTCGCGTTCGATCCATGGTTTAACGGACTTCTCAAAGAAAACATCGAATTCGCAATAAGTTGGATCGCTCGCTAATTCGGAGCGGAAGGCTTCTATCTCGGAAGCTTGCAACCATAACCGTGGATGCTGGGCTGAAACCTCTGCGTAGCGCTTGACTCTGCTTGGCAGTGGCGTTTCCGGCAGATCTGCCGGTACTTCGAAGCGTCGAACGCAGCTCCATGCTGTTTGCTCGCCGTTTTCTTGAAGAAGAGCATAACGCCAATAGTACGTGCCTGCTTCAAGTGCAGCATCAGGTGTATATAAGTTATATGGGATCGGTTGAACTGTCTTCGTTTCGGCAGTTTCGAAAGCCGCCGTTTGTGCGATCTGTAGCACATAACGATCATGCTCCAGCTGTGCCGGAATCCATGTGAAGCGAGGTGGGTTTTCCAGTAACACCGTCTTCTCATTCGGCTCGTATTGTACGGTTAGCACACCGCTCTGCGGTTCGTAAAGTGGAGATTGTGTCATTGATAATTCCCCTCCAGGCTGTGTTCTGTAAGGCGTATGGTGTTAAGGATGCAGGTGAGTGAAGCATGATTGAATATGAAAATTGAATGAATGTGAAAAATGGAGTTCAACAGCGTTTCTGCGCCGTCGAGTATGTCTTTCGAACAAAAGCTCGAATGACAAATTACAAGATTTGTAATCCTTTATCTGTCATTAGTTGAACGCGGACAGAACCATTCGGATGATTAGGAACGGTTATGCTGATTTCATGATCCGTAACTTGGGATAGGTGAACCGCACTACCCGCACGATACACGTGAATGAAATCCGCCTTACGGTCATTCCGGCGATGAAGCATCGCTGTAAGTGAGCGACTTGGATCTACGGCATCTCCTGGTGTCTGTACAGCCACAACCTCATCGCCTGACTGAACGAGCGCGGAATGGAAAATGACCGTGTTGGTCGAACTGCTAGAGGAGCCTTTTAGCTCATAGGAAACCTGAAGTTGCGCCGCGCCGTTAGCCTCAAGACCTTCGTTCGGCACGTATTGCCCAACGATGGGCAGCTGTTGCTCCTTAAGCGTTGTTGTTTCTCCCACTTTTTCAGCAATAAGCAGCTTGTAGGCAGCTTCTTGGCTAAGCGGTTGTTGATTGGCTGCTACCGGTACAACAGGGTGCATCCACCATTCGATCGCTTGTGGTAGTTCGCCGGCGAGCTCAACCTGGAACCAATCCAACAACCATTCATCCGTTAGCAGAAGATGCCGATTCATCGTGCACCCTTCATAGCCGTCCGTCGACTGTATCCAAGCATAGACCGAAGTTTCTGTCGATTCATAGTGCTTGAGGTGCCCTTCATGCGGCGCTTGTGATTGCCCTGCCAGCGACACCGTGTTATGGCTGGCCGTTTCTGCGAACCACGATCTGCGCATGGACGAGCCGTAAGGCACCATCCCGAGATCGGGTGTCAGGGTTTGATCCTTGTGCATCAACGTGAGATGCAGCTTGTCGTAGTGGCCGTGGGAACCGCCGTGCTCGCCGAAATCGGCGAGGAACGAGAGCGGGTTCCCCGCCATGCGGCCGATGACGAAGCCGGCGTCCGGCCAGAGCCGCGAGCTGCGCGGCTCTAATGTAGCGGCGCGGTCAGCGCCACCGCCGTAGAGCAGCGCCTCGAGCTGCTCGTTGCCGGCAGCGCCTAGCTGCCGGTACGCTTCGCGAAGCACCGGCGCGAGGCCGGCAATGCCGTAGATCGTGAGCCCCTGCTCAGCGATCTCAGCGATTTCGCGGGCGTAAGGGCCCCGCTCCAGCGGCCCGTCATGCAGGGCAGGCAGAGCGCCCTGATCGTCGGCCAAGTCGGCCAACGCTTCAAGCATGCCGCACATGGATTGTCCCTCTGCGCCAGTCGTGGCGTAGAGATCAATGCCGAAGCGCTGTGCCATTTCGGCAGCGATGAGATATGCACGAAGCACGAATACGTGATAGTACGTGCTTCCTTCGAATTCGAATTGATCGGCTTTGACGCCGATGGAAAGATGATGAATGAAGCCGCCTTGGCCATCAATAAGCGCTTCTAGTGCAGCTTGCTCACCACGAGCCGCATACACACAGGATAATGACGCGTTCAGCCAAGCGGTGTAGTTGTTCTCCGCATTATTCCGCTCATGAATCAAAATATGACGGTACTCCTCCATACTCACCGCCAACAAGTCTAAGAACACGTCGATCGCTACCTGTTCCTTCGCATCGAAGGTAATACCCTCATCGCGCAGTAGCAAATAGGCCCGTATCAGCGTTGTAGACCAAATCGCCTCAGTCAGTGCTTGGTGGAATGCCCGCCCCTTCAGCATCCAGTTCTGCGCTTCCGGATGCACCGGATAGAGCGGGAACTGCTCTGCGTACTCGACAAGCAAACGTTTACTAATCTGCGCATAGGATACGTTGCCCAATGCCGCATAAACGGCAGCGGATTGCAATGCCACTCGCGCTAAGGACTGATGCTTGAACACGAGCCATGCACCGCGATAAGCTTCACCTGTGATCACACAACCGTGGGGGCACAGAAATTCTGAAGCATCTACACGGCTATCATCGAACAACAGTTCGGTATGATGGTGTGGACAAACATACTGGTGCCACCAACCCCCAGGTTCTTTAGGAACGACCAGGCTGCCTGCTTGCTGCAGCCTGTCGATTTCTTCTTTAAGCCTTTGGGCGGTTTGACCCGCCCACGTCATTGTCTCTACTTTTGCGCCTAATGTGATCGCGGTACTCATCGCATCATCATCCCGCCATTGATTTCGATCGTTTCACCTGTTACGTAACCAGCAAGATTGGAAGCAAGGTACAGAACTGCACCAGCCACATCATCCGGCGTTCCTTCACGTTGCAGCGGAATGCCATTGATCGTAGCTTGACGCGCTGTGTCCGTCGTGAATGTCGCGTGGAACATGGTATTGCCGATAAAACCAGGGGATACATTGTTTACCGTGATTCCACTTGCAGCAACTTCCTTCGCTAAACCTTTGGAAAAGGTTAGTACTGCTGCTTTACTTGCTGCATAAATGCTGGATCCCGGTCCGCCGCCGTTATGAGCTGCAACGGATGTCATGTTGATGATACGGCCGTAGCCTTTTTCTTTCATGCCAGCAAGCACTCGTTTGGACATGAATACCGTGCTTTTCAAGTTCACATCCATGATGCGATCATACATCTCTTCAAACATGTCAGCGTTCGGTACACGTTGTACCAAGTGGCCTGCGTTGTTTACTAGAATATCGATGGTTCCGCCCAACGCTTGCTCAACTTCACTTACAAGTCTGTCGATTTGTTCTACATTCGTTACATCTGCTTGCACAAGGACTGCTTCTCCACCCAATGCTTGGATTTCAGCAACAACTTCCTGTCCTTGTGTCACATTGTTCAAACAGTTAACGCCAACTTTTGCACCATTACTGGCCAATGCAAGTGCAATTGCACGTCCTATCCCTGCATTAGATCCTGTTACAAGTGCAATTTTCCCCGTTAAGTTGATGTTCATTTTGGTATCCTCCCATGGATGTAAATCTATTTTTTATTTGAATCGCTGCTTGTGCAGCGTAACTACCTTTTCAATTTCTATCGAACCTGTAAGCCTCTATTTCGGGAAAATCAGCTCGATCTCTGATGTAACGGACTCCAGAGCCGTTATTTACTGGTTTGGAGGCAAATATACACCCCAAGGATGCGAATAACGCCCATGTAGTCCGTTAAAATTAATAACGCTACTTCTTCGCCGAATAACGTCTCCTGTGTCCGTTAGGCACGGGGTGGACGGTGGCGGCTCACCCGCGCAGCCGAGGCCGCACCGTCTCCGGCATCGTCATCGTGACGCAGGTGCCGCTCCCCCACTCGCTGTCGACGGACAGCCCGTAGGCTTCGCCGAACACCATTTGAATCCGTCGGTGGACGTTCATCAGACCGATGCCGCCACCACGCTTGGTCCCGGTGCTCGCTTCTTCCGGCTCCGCCAAGCGGTTCTCCTCCAGCTTCCTGCGCAGTTCGGCCAGGCGTTCCGGCATCATGCCGGTGCCGTTATCCTCGATGAAGACCTGGAACAAGCCGCCCTCTTTGCTGGCATCAATACGAATTTTGTGATGATCCTCCACCCCATCCGGAAAAGCATGCTGAAAAATATTTTCAATCAAAGGCTGCAACGTCAAGCGAACCATCTTCTCCAGCAGCAAGCTCGGCGGAATCGCCACGTCAATCTCGAATTCCCGCTCCGTACGATGCTGCAAAATAATCATATAGTTCCGCACATGATTCAGCTCATTCGCAACCGTGATTTCCTCTAGGTTGGTTTGAACGGAGTAGCGAAGCATAAACGCCATCGCCTCTACCATTTCTGTGATTTCGCTAGAATCCTGAACAATGGCATAACAGTTGATCGTTTCCAACGTGTTGTATAAGAAGTGCGGGTTAATTTGCAACTGCAGGGATTGAAATTCAGCCCTCTGCCGTTCGAGTTTGGTTTCGCCAAGCTCCAGCGCATTCTTCTGCTGCTCTAGCTCGGCTTCATACACCCGCTCGATCATATCCGACAGGCGCGTCACCATCAGGTTGTAGCTGTGAATGAGTCCACCCATCTCGTCCGTTCGGCCAGCGTCTTCGATATACTGCCAGTTCCCTTTCTCTGTTTCCCGCATGCTGTCTTTGAGATCCCGAATCGGCATGATAATGGAACGACCAAAGCGAGAAGCAAGCCAAAGCGCAGCGGCCAAGGTAACCAGACCCACGATAATTGTCGTTGTCCGAATGGTATTCGCGGGACGGCGGAGCTCCTCAACAGGCATCGATGCAACCAGGTTCCAGTCCGAGTAACCGGACTTTCGAGACACAAACATACGTTCTTCTCCATTGTATTTGGACAAAAATGTCTGATCGCCGCTCGTCAACACTTGAGAAGCAAGCTCGTCTTTCGGTTTGCGCCCACTCATCGTCCGTGGATAAATGTAATTACCCGCATCATCCACGATGAAGAAAAACCCTTCTTTCCCTAAGCTAACCCGATCCCAAGTCTTAGCGAGTTCATCCAACTTGATTTCAATCGCTACAACTCCACGATTCGTATCACCATACGAAGGACCTCTTACCTTGCGAGCCATCGTAACGACAGCCCCCTTATCGACGGTCCGGATGCTCATATTAAGCAGCGCGATTTTACCATCGGATGGCGTTAATTTCATCAAATTCTCATACTTCTCCTGCACTAAAACAGGGTCAAAGTTGAACAAGTTCTGATTCTCATAGATCACAGAACGACCATGCTGACCCGTCACATAAATCATGTTAAGCTGCTTATATAACGTAACAATCGACTCGACCGAGGCGAGTGCAAATTTCTTGATTTTGTCCGAATACACATAATACTCATAGGCATCATCCGGCTTAATTTCCATGAACGCTCGTACGTCGGAATTCGACGAAAAGGCATTACTGAGCAGCTCATACGCCTGTAAATAGCTATCCGTTTGATAGTTCGCACTATCGACCATCTGCTCCATATATTGCTTCACTTGATCATCCAGCGCCCGCGAGGATTGCCAGTAGGAAAAAGCCCCAACGGACACCAACGAGAGCACAATAACGATGAGAAAATACGCATAAATTTGACGCGACAGAGACTTTCTCTTCATTAACGGATCCCCATTCGCTGGCGGTATTCCGAGGGTAGACAGCCTTCATACTTTTTGAACGTTTTGGTAAAATGCGGATGATCCGCATACCCAACCTCACCGGAGATATCGGTAATTCGCCAATGCGGCTGCTGCAGCAGCTTTTTCGCCTTCTCCATACGTCGCCGAGTCCGATATTGAACGAAGGTTTCTTGCGTGTTTTGCTTAAACAATTGACTAAAGTAAGAGGGGTTCAACCCAATGAATTCAGCTACCTCTTCTAAGGAAACCTCCTCAGCCAGATGCGTCTCCATGTACTGCTTCGCTTCTTCAACAGGGTCCTTCTGCTTGCCTTTTCGCTTGCTCTTCAGCTCTTTCAGCAATCCCTGCACGGACGTCTCGAACCAACGCCACACATCTTCTTCGTTAAGCGAAGCGGAGATCTTCAGCTCCTCCTGGATCACGTACACATCGCGAACGGTAAGCCGCCCATGAACAAGTGTATAAATCTCCTGCACGATATCACTGATACGATTAAGCTTTAGTTTATAGGTACTCAGCTCGGATTGGATCTCCTCAAGAACGCGCTCAAGCTCCTCTTGCTGCAGCATCCACACGGCTTGTTCCAAGCGGGTAGCCCAGCTCTCCAGCTTCGTAACTGCAACAAAAGACTCTGAGCTCACCTTGCTTTTGTTCAGAATGAGCTTCTCTAACACCTGCTGAAACCCCTTAATATTGACTGGCTTTAGCAAATATTCTTTTACACCGTAAGAGAGGCACTTCTGTGCGTATTCGAAATCACCATAACCAGAAATCACGACCACTTGAATGTCGGCATCCATCTGGGCAATTTGAGCGCAAAGTTCGAGGCCATCCATCTTCGGCATCCGTATATCTGTGAATAGAAAATCAGGTCGTTCCTCTTGAATCCGCTGCATTGCGACAACACCATTCTCAGCTGTTCGCAAGCTTTCAATGGGCAGCTCCGATTGTTCCACAAGCTTCTGTAATCCTCTGCGTATCATCGGTTCGTCATCGACAATGAGTATGCGGTACATGAGGAGCTCTCCTTTCAAAACCTGTTGAAATGCATGCTCCCCACGTACCCTTAGGTACGTGAGGAGTCTGCATGCTCAGAAACTGAGCTTATTTACGCGGCATGATCACTGTCGTACCGGAGTCTTTACTATTGAATTTCTCATTTGCTTCCTTGATTACTTCGTTACCACCTTTGGATTTCCACTCTTCCAACACTTTCGGCCAATCAGTAATCGGCTCTTTTCCGTAAACCATTTTCACCATGTGGGAAAGAAGAACAGGAGGCGCTTGATCTGAAATTGGTGAAATGTCAGGGTTCTTCGCTAAGGAGTCTAAACGAGGTTCAAATTCAATCCCGTCGCGACCTTCATTTTTCAAAGTCGTATCGAAAATATTCATCAACTTCTTGCCTTCTTCAGTTAAGCCAAGTGTCCCTTTATTATATGTGGTATCTTGAACCATCCACAAGAAGGATTGACGGTAGCGCTCTTCGTCTACAGCTGCCGTATCCGTTGGCGCTTTGTAGTCGATTTTGCCATTCGTTTCTGTGTATGTGTCGCCTGCAATTCCGAATGTGAAGAATTTCTCTGCTTCAGGGGACAACATCCAGTCAAAGAATTTGATGATTTGCTCGGCATTTTTCGCATTTTTGTTAATGAAATAAGCGCGCGGCGCTGCTCCATACAGGTAGTGACCACCTTTGCCATCTGGTCCTGTTGGTGATGGAATGATTTCGATGTCACCTGCTGGAACGTTGGCTTTCAGCTGTGTTTCCCATTGCAGCATTTCGTTTGCGTTCATGGACCACATACCGGCTTTACCAGCAAGAATTGTGTTTTTGAACACCGTCGCATTGATCGTTGCGAATTCTTTATTGATCAAGCCTTCGTCAAACATGGTTTTGTATGTTTGAAGAGCTTTCATCATATTTTCTGTATCATAGAATTTCGGCAATACTTGATCGCCTTGCTGCTCGAACATGGACAAGTAAGGGTAGACGTCATAAGCACCGAAGAAGGAATCGGAGTACTTGAAGTTCTCACGACCCATATATGGGTTCTCTACGCCCATTTCCTTGAACTTGCGAAGTACTTTCATGTACTCATCAACCGTTTTCGGAACACCCAGACCTGCTTTATCCAGCAAGTCCTTACGAACGAAGATCGCACGACGGGATGGATTGGACAAGTATTCAGGAATCGCGAAAATTTTACCTTGATACGTTACTTTATCCCAAGCTGCTTTTGGTACTTGCTTCAGCAAATTCTGACCGTATTTCTTAAGCAAATCGTCAAGCGGCATGAACACGCCAGCTTTCACGGAACCCGCCATTTCCTTGCCGTTTACACCGCCATTAGCCTGAACAACATCAGGAATGTCGTTCGTTGCAAACATTTGGATCATTTTCTGTTCATATTCTTTGTGTGGAACAAGCACGATATTCATATCGGTGTTAGTCAGCTCTTCAAGCTTTTTAACCCATTTGTCTTGATTAATATCAGGCGATTTCTCAACATGTCCGAATGCGAGTGTACGCATGGAGATGGAGAATTTCGTTTTTTCTGCAGGTTTCGCACTTGCTGCGCCAGCTGCGCTTGATGCTGGTTGATCTGTTGATTTACTGGAGCAAGCAGCCAACATGGAAGCCATTAAAACGGTTGCCATAGTGACAGGAATCCATTTTTTCATTTCTACCCCTCTTTTCATCTCGCTTAGATATGAACACTTTCCTGCTCTCATTGTAAAAGCGTTTACAATTCCCTGATATGGACTCTCTTTAGTTTGAATTGTCTTTTTTTTAGAATTTTGTCAATATTGATCATTTCACGCAGATTATGTCTATGATTTAACCGATCCAACCAACATACCTTTGACGAAGTGACGTTGCAAGAATGGGTAGATGATAATAATCGGAAGCGTCGCAATGATAATGGTAGCCATTTTGATACCCTCCGGATCCATATGGGCAAGCCCGCTGAATTGAGCGGCATTCGGATCAATACTAATATCCTCGGATACAATCAACTGACGGAGCTTTACTTGAAGCGGCCAAAGTGCAGGCTTATTTACGTAGTACAATGCGCTTTGATACGTATTCCAGTGACTTACCGCATAGAAAATCCCTAGAGAAGCCATAACCGGTTTGGATAGTGGCAACACAATGTTCCAGATCATTCTAAGCTCAGAACACCCGTCGATACGTCCAGAATCAATCAATTCACTCGGGATTTGCATGAAAAACGACCGCATAATGAAGAAGTTAAAGGCGCTGATCGCACCTGGAATCATTAAGGCCCAAAGTGAATTTGTCAGGTGTAGATTTTTCATCAAAATAAAGTTAGGAATCAGCGGCGCTGTG
The DNA here is from genome assembly GCF_059692215.1 of Paenibacillus sp. J22P51. Lineage (NCBI taxonomy): Bacteria > Bacillati > Bacillota > Bacilli > Caryophanales > Paenibacillaceae > Paenibacillus > Paenibacillus sp. J22P51. The sequence goes on from NZ_JCAUAZ010000018.1 coordinate 81,035, forward strand.
AAGACCATCGTGATCAATACCATAATAACGACAGCGTTACGGCCTGCATACTCAGGGCGCGACACCGGATAAGCCAGTGAGGCGGTCGCAATCAGATTAATTAGTGTTCCCACCACTGTAATATACACAGTTACTCCGAAAGAACGCCAGATTGCTGCGTCACTAAATACATATTGATAATTGATCGATGTAAACTGAACGGGCCAGAACAATACCTTCCCATTCACAATAGATTCCGAAGAACTGAACGATTGAGCCAGCACGTTTAAGAACGGCAGGAGCATCGCTAGCGATAAGAGAGATAGAAATAATATATTAAAGCCGTTAAACATCTGCCAGCCGGCTGTCGGCTTGCGATTCATATAGCGTTCACCTCCGTCTTAGTACAAGCTTTCACCCGTTGTTTTTTTGCTTAGAACATTACCCGTTACGATAAAGATCACGCCTACTACGGCTTTGAAAAGTCCAATAGCTGTTGTATAACTAAACTGCTGAGACAGCAAACCTTGGGTATAGATGTACGTATCTAGAATTTCACCACTTTCTTTGTTGAGCGGATTCAAGAATACATAAACACGCTCGAAGCCAAAGTCAAGGAATTTACCAATGTGTAACAGGAACAAAATCATAATCGTCGGCAACAACGAAGGTAGTGTTATAGATATCGTTTGTCTCCACCGATTGGCACCATCCACCTCAGATGCTTCATATAAATCCGGATTAATCCCTGCTAACGCCGCTAAGTAAATGATGGTTCCATACCCGGAATCCCGCCAAATACCTGAAGAAATCAACACGGTACGAATCCATGATTCTTCACCCAAGAAGTAAATAGGCTCGTAGCCTAACCAGGTAATAAAGTGGTTGACAGCCCCTGTAGACGGGGAAAGAATGCCGATCGCGATCCCGCTCACGATAACCCATGACAGGAAGTGAGGCATGTACACGACCGTTTGAAGAACACGCTTGTAAACCACTAGGCGGAGTTCGTTCAATAGTAAGGCGAGTATGATTGGCGCTGGAAACCCTAGCAGCAAATCATAAACTCCGATGAGTATTGTGTTTTTCAAGATATTAAGAAAGTCATAGTGTGCAAACATGCGGGTAAAATGTTCAAGGCCTACCCACTTGCTGCCTGTGAAGCCGTCAAAAATGTTGTAGTCCTGAAACGCAATAACAGAGCCTAACAACGGTACGTACTTGAAAATAATAAAATAAATAATGCCCGGCAGCGATATTAGATATAGCGCCCTATACTTCCAAAACGTTCGCAGCATGGCCTTACCCTTACTCACCTGCGCACGCTGATTCATTTGCTTTACCGCTTGTGCGTTGACCGCCATCCTCTGGCCCCCCTCACTCATCTTCGTCGATGTTATAGGTCTATCGTACCCTGATGCAGCGCTTTCAACAATGGAATGACTTTTCACCGACTTGTGTTTTTTTTAGGTTTTTGGAGTGATTGAGAAACGGAACCTAGTACCGCTATTTCCGCGAATACGCGTATTTTCGTTGAGAAACGGAACGTCGTTCCTCTATTTCTTAGCTTTGCGCTGTTTCCAGGGGCATTCTGCGAGATTAGCGGATTCACGTTCCGCAACTCGCAGAATCACCACAAAATCGCCCAAATAGCGGAACTATGTTCCGTAACTTTGGACTCTGTTCATTCCCGCATCCATGCATCCATCCCAAACAAAAAGTGCCCTCCCACACAGATACTGGTGGGAAGGCACTTTCAAAAACAGTGTTACGCCGTGCGACTCTCCGTCGACACCTTGCGCGCCGCGACACCGCGCTTCGCACGAAGCGCTTCTGGCATCGCCAGCAATGCCGGCAGAAGCATCGGCAGCAAGACGAAGCAGAGCACGATGAGGCCAACGATCACGGCCACCGCCAGCTCGATCAACAGAACGAGGCCGGATGGCACAAGCGTGGCGAAGGTTCCGCCGAGGATAACCATGGCCGAGATCACCACGCCGCCGATGTGTTTGGCGGCTTGAACGATCGCTTTCGCTGGCGATAGCTCGCCAAGCTCTTTGTAGCGCATCATCAGGAAGATGCTGTAGTCGACGCCGACAGCAATAATAATGATGAAGGAGAAGAACGGTACGAAGGAGGAAACCCCATCGGCACCGATGATTTTATCCGTTACGACATTCGTCGCTGTCATCGCCACGTAGTAGGAAATCACCAAACTCAGGATGATATAGATGGCTGGCCAGAAGGCACGAATGACGAACAGCAAGACAATGAACACACCAATGATGACGATAATCGCAGTGCTATTGAACGATTTCAGCTGTGCCTTATTCGTGTCATATGTCGTTGAACTCGGCCCCGCCGCGCCAACCTTCGCATGCTCGAGCACCGTGCCCTTCACGCTGGCAGTGAGCTCTGCGTTAATCGCTTCAATCGTATCCATCGCAGCCGATGAATACGGATCATCCTTCAGGATGACGATCATCTTCGTCATCGTCCGATCCTTGGACATGAAGCTGTCCAAGGACTTCCCGAAATCCGCGCTCGACAGCGCTTCTTTCGGGATAAAGAACGTCTTCGAGCTGTTCAGCTGCGTCAGGAATTGGCTCGTCAAGCCAAGCCCCTCGGACACGTCACCGAGTCCGTTGCCGCTCTGCCCAAGGCCGTCCTTCAGCTGGCCCATGCCGCCGCTGAGACCCGACAAGCCTTCGCTCAGCTTCTGCTGACCGTCTTTGACGCTGCCTAGCGCAGCGTTCAGCTTCGCCATGTTGGCAGCGATCTCGCGGCTGCCCGCGCTGCCTTGCTTCAGCCCTTTGGCGAGCTCATTCGCTCCGCTCTCCAGCGAAGCCAACCCTGCCGCTAGCTGCGCCTGCGCGCCGTTCACTTGCGCCAAGCCTTGCGTTGCCTCGGCGAAAGCACTGTTCAGCTTGGCTGCGTTCTTGCCAAGCTCCCCAAGTCCGCCGCTCAGCTGCGTCAGACCAGATGCAAGACCCTCGCCCGTTTGCTTCAGCTTGATGTAATCCGCATCGGTGGTCAACTGGCTGTACTTGCTGCCAAGTCCACCGATGAGCCCATTCATGCCGACAAGCCCTTGCTGGATGCCCCCAAGTTGCTCCTCAATCTGGCTGTAGCCATCTGTCATGGCGTTATAGCCTTGCCCGAGCTGCGTCAAACCATCGCTGATTTTCCCCGTATTGTTCTCAACTTGCGACATGCCATCCTTCAGCGCAGCAATACCCGCACTTAGCTCACCCGCACCGCCAGCACCTTGCGCAATGCCACTAGCCACTTGATCTAGCGCAGTCGTCAGCTTGCTATAGCCGTCCTGCACTTGACTCGTGCCATCTACCAGCTGGCCGACGCTTGACGTATCTGGCGTCGCCAGCTTGCTTTGCATCAGCGTAAGTCCGTCGCGAATTTGGTTTACCCCGTTCTGCGAAGCGGTAATACCGTCAGCCACAGTTTTGGTTTGACTAGAAATATAGAAAGCATCAATCAGCTCCGATTGCGGCTGCGTTACGCTTGATACTTTAGCGACACCAGGTATGCTTTTCAGCTTCTCCGTCACTTTATCAATTGCAGCTAAACCATCATTGGTGTTAAGAGCTTTGTCATTCTCCATGACAACCATCGTTGGCAGCGCCTGACCCCGGCTGAAATGCTCCGCTACAAGGCTGAAGCCTTTGGTGGACGGGTGATCATTCCCCAGCTCCTTCAACTGGTCAAAAGACAGCTTCTGATGATTCGTAAGAGCAAGCGGTATCGTCACAATCAAAATGATTACCGTCGTAACAATCGGTCTTTTCACCGCGATTTTCGTCAAGCCCGCCCAGAATTTACTCTCTTTATGCCCCCCCATGCCTTTGGAAGGCCAAAAGAGCTTATTTCCGAGCATTTTCATGAAAAATGGCGTCACCGTTACGATTTGGAGCAGGAGTATCGCCGTACCAATCGCAACCACATTACCTGATTGATAAATGCCGAAATCCGAGAACGTTAATGCGGCAAATGCAATAAACACGGTCAAAATACTGTAGAAAATCGTTTTACCCGCCGTGCGATAGGTGACACTGATCGCTTCATCCACGGATAAGCCGTGGGACAATTCCTCTTTGAACCGATTGAATAAGAGAATGTTATAATCCGTTCCAATTCCGAACAAGATTAAAATTAACAGCATCTGCGTGACACTCGTCACTGGAAAATTGAACTTATCGATGAGCTGCGCAGCAATCCCCATGGACACGAGGTACGAAATACCGACCGCTAACAAGGAAACCACCGGAATAATGACGGAACGGAACATAATCACTAGGACAGCTAGGATGAAAATGACCGTTAGCGCGGCACTTTTTTCAACCCCCGACTCGGAAACTTTAATATAATCATCCTGGATAAAATCCTCCCCAGAGAGGTAATACTCCACCTTCATGTCCTTCAAAACAGCTTCAAATTCCAGCTTGATGTCCTCGACGTGGCGCCCTCTTTTGTCCAAGGAGAAGCTCGCCATTAAGGTTGTGCCATCCTCAGAAATCAGTGAGGACTTCGCCTCAGGCATGGTAAACGGATCAATCAACTGATTAAAGCCCAGTTCAGCTTGATGGCTTTTCATACTCGTAATGCCTGCCTCGATCGCTTTCATATCCGCATCCGACAGTTTGTTTGGGTTATGGAAAACCACGATATCACTCGTGCCCTCGACCCCGTTAATTTTGTTCAAAATCGTGGATGCAACCTTCGAGGGGCTGTCACTGCGCAGTGGATCTTGCCCTCTTAACCCAAGGATAGCATTCACATTAGGTTGGAAAACCGTCAGCAACACCGTCGCCACCAACCATACGGCCAGAATCGCCCAGCGCCATTTAATAATGGATTTCATTTTTCTCTTCTCCTCCACTCACTTCAACTGATAGTAAACAAGCGTTCATTATTGAGCCAAAAAATTTTATGCCTGTGCTAGCTTTATTTTTTCTGAAATACCCGTGCAATACAGGTACAACAGTTCATCAACGAGCATCTTAATCGTATCGCCATCCTCATGATCACGCAAAATAAGACAAATGCTCTCAATCATTGTCGTCGAAATCATGCGAGCGGATAACTGATCTTTCTGTGATAGCATGCCTGATGGCGCTAATTCCGCTGTAAATACTTCCGAGATAATTTGATTCACCAGCGTAATCATGTCTTGTTTTGCCGAAGCAAATCGAGAGCCTTCACTCAGATTCAGAAGAATCGTAAGCTCCGTGCTGGACTCCTTGAAAAGCAGCATCAGGGAAGCATCAATTCTACGCAGGATCAGCAAATGATCAGACAATGCCGTACAAAGGGTGTTATCCACTTCTTGCTTACAGACGCGCAAAACCTCGGCTAATTGCTCCTGGATGGGCTGAATCAGCTCGTCGAACAGATCATCCTTGCTCTTGAAGTAGCGATAGATGTTACCCGGTGTTATGCCTGCGGCATCTGCAATTTGCCGAATGGAGGCTTTCAAATATCCATGTTTCTTGAACTCGGCCAAAGCCGCTTGGCGGATACTCTTTTTGACTTCATCTTTTAAAATTTGCATTAATAAACACCCGTTCACTTTTTGACGTCATAGAGGAATTATACAGCGCCCATTTTGGCATTGCAACGCTATTTCGATAAAAAAAAGGCCCAACCCGCAGATTATCACAGGTCGGACACAAGTTTCTTATTCAACGTCTACAGCTTTAATAATGCGAGGCTTCACTTTTACTCGGAATTGCTTCAGATCCTTGAATTGAATGAACTTCTTGGATTCCTCATTCCAAATACGGAACTTCAGAGATTCCAAGCTCGTTTTCAGTGTAATCGTCTGCACATTACGAAGTGCTGCGTTCTTATTGTGAACCTTTTGCAAATGATAGTTAGGCACGCGCGGGCTTAAATGATGAATATGGTGATAGCCGATATTGCCAGTAATCCAATGTAGAATACGCGGCAAATTGTAGAATGAGCTGCCATGCATCGCAGCTTTGACATAATCCCACTCGGCATCTTTCTCGTAGTACGTTTCTTCATAGTTATGCTGTACGTAGAAAAGCCAAATGCCCGCCATACCTGAGAAGAAGAACATTGGTCCTTGAATCAGCAGGAAGGACTGCCAGCCCATGCCCCAACAAAGTAGAGCAATACTGCCAACGATCGCGATATTGGTGATATACGTATTGATTCTTTCTTTCATCCCCGCACGCTTGCGGTTAAACCGGTAATCAATAAGGAAGATGAAGATCGGTCCGATAATAAACATTACGAACGGACTGCGATATAGGCGATAAGCCATTCTTTTGATCCATGTTGCTTTCATATATTCATCCACGGTAAGCGTCCAAATATCACCCACACCTCTGCGATCCAGATTCCCGCTGGAAGCATGGTGAACGGAGTGTGTATGGCGCCATTGATGGTACGGTACAAATGTTAGAATTCCTGTTAGCGTGCCGACTATTTCATTGGCTAGTTTGTTTTTGAAAAAAGATTTGTGACAGCAATCATGAAAAATGATAAAAATGCGGATTAAAAATCCCGCGGCTATTATATCGATCACGAAAGTTAGCCAAATGGAGACGGAAAGACTCAGAAAAGCAAAATACCAAAGCACGAAAAAGGGTCCCACTGTATTGATAATTTGCCACACACTATGCTTCATATGTGGTCTTTCGAAAGGCGCGATATCTTTCCGCCACCCACCCTTATCCTCATGCTTCATCCTGTTAGAACTCCCTCTCTCCGCGTCGTGTCGGATCTCGTAAGTTTATATCCTTTGAAGTAGTACGTTACGAATTGAAATAAGTTCCCGTTATAGGATAACAAATATTACATAGCTATCTCATCATACGTGGGTAAACCCTTTTTGTAAAATGCAATATAAGTAAGTCGCATAAAAAAGAGACGAATCGCCTCTCGTTCTGCGTAAGAACGAAGCTATTCGTCTCTCCTTTATATCATATCGGGCGATCTATCGCAAAAAGCTCTCCCAGTTTCGCATACGAACTTCCGGCTAACCGACTTACCGGCTTCAGCTTCTGTGGATCAATATGACCATTGTCAACTAAGTTCTCATTGATATGAAAATAAACGACACGTCCGATGAGTAAATCTGCCGCGGGTGCATCCGGTGTTCCGCCAAGCGGGATCACCTGCTCAAGGACGCATTCCATGCGGATGCTGGCCTCGGCTATGCCAGGGACAGCGATTTGGCGGCTCGCGATGGGCGTTAGCCCGGTCAGCTTCACTTCGCTCTCCTCAGGCGGCAACGCAGCGGCGCTCTGATTAATCTGGTCGATATAGGACTCGTCGGAGATATGAACGACAAAAGCTCCTGTATCGACCGCATTGCGGGAGGTGTCCTTGCGGACGCCCTGCTTCCGCTGCACGGAGACGGCGACCATCGGCGGATCTGCTGTGACGATGGTGAAGTAGCTGAAGGGAGCGGCGTTCAGCACACCTTCTGCCGATAAGGTCGATACAAAGGCGATCGGCCGTGGAATAATGCTGCCGATAAGCATTTTATAGTTCTCTCGCTCGCTTTGCGTTGATGGATCTATGCCTAACATAGTCATAGTGACAATCCCCCTCTTTATCTGTTAGAGTGAGAGGCCTTTGAGCCAATCTGCTGCTGCAAAAACCTCTGAGCGGGTCAATTGATGGCCTGCATTCTCCCAATGCACATGGACATCCGATCCAGCATCGCTCAGCAGACGCTCTAGCTCCTCAGACTCCTCAGGGGAGCAGATCGGGTCGTTCTTGCCTGCGCCAATGAAGACAGGCGTATCTGTGAGGTCTGGCAGCTGCAGGCCGCGAATCGGTACCATAGGATGATGCAGAATGGCTGCGCGAAGCGCATTCGGGTAATGGAACAAGAGGCTTCCCGCGATATTCGCGCCGTTTGAGTAGCCGATGGCGACGACGTTGCTGCGATCGAAACCATGCTCTACTGCTGCTGCGTCGAGGAAATCATACACTTCCTTCGTGCGGAAGATGAGATCCTCTTCGTCGAAGATACCTTCAGCAAGCCTTCTGAAAAAACGCGGCATGCCATTCTCTAGGACGTTCCCCCGTACACTCAGTACGGAGGAGGTTGGTGAAATCGCCTGCGCCAGAGGCAGCAGGTCTTGCTCTGTCCCGCCCGTTCCGTGAAACAGAACGAGCACGGGCGCTGTTAGATCGGATCCTTGCTGGTAAATATGCTTCATTGTTGGTCACCTTCCAATACCCGCACTTCGATCGGCGGCAGATTTTTCACGATTTGATCACGGCTTGCTTCGAACCATTCCGGCAGCATTAATTTTTCGCCTAGCGCTTCCGGCTCCTCATCTCTTGCAAAACCTGGAGGATCGGTAGCAATCTCAAAGAGGATGCCGCCTTCTTCACGGAAGTAGATCGCATTGAAGTATTGACGATCTACGATCGGTGTAGGGTGATAGCCATGGCTAGCCACATGACTTCTCCAGAGCGCATGCTCTGCATCATCTTTAGCGCGCCATGCGATATGATGCACTGTTCCCGCTCCGCCAGCACCGTAGTCCATCGGCGTTACGTTGATATCGACGATGTTGCCCAAGTCGCCGAAGGAGGAGAAGCGTGCGTAGGCGCCTTCTTGACCTATTTTTTGCAGCCCCATGACATTCACGAGGAGCTCTGAAGTTTTGTCTGGAGCAGTGCTGTACAGAACAGCGCCTCCGAAGCCTTTGATCGCTTTATCCGTTGGGACGCCGCCAAAAGACCACTGACTAGGCGCTCCCTGTTCGCGCTCCACGATTTCAAGTCTCAGACCGTCTGGGTCTTTGAACTGCAGATACGTTTCGCCGAATCGTGTTGTTTTCTCAAAGGCAATGCTGAATTGCGTTAAACGCGCTTCCCAGAAGGAAAGGCTGTCCGTTGGCACGGCATAAGTGCTGATGCCGACCTGGCCTCCGCCGATCCGCCCTTTGCGGGAGCCTGCGTAAGGGAAGAACGTAATAATCGTGCCCGGACTTCCTGCTTCATTACCGAAATAGAGATGGTAGACTTCCGGTGCATCAAAGTTGATTGTTTTTTTGATCATCCGAAGTCCCAAAATACCAGCGTAGAAATCAACAGTTGCCTGTGCATGTTGTACAAAAGCGGTGATATGGTGAATACCTGCAGTTTGTTGTGTTGTTGTTGTCATAATAGCCAACTCCTTCATATTTAAGATTCTTTATTTTAAGATAGTTTACGTGAGATGTTATCAATTATGCTGAAGCATGCGGATCCTAGCTAAGAAGAGCTTCAAAGGGATTCTATCTATTTGAAACCTTCTTGTGCGAATTTGCCAAGTTTCTTCAATAGGTGACTTGCGAGTCTTTTCTCTTCATCCGTCAACCCTGCTACTGCACTCTCGATCACTTCTGCGTGCTTCGGAAATACGTCCTCAATAAATTGTTTCCCTTTTTCCGTAATTTCAGCAAAAATTAATCTGCGATCCTCCGTCGATGTGTTGCGCGTTACGAATTCCTTCTTCACCAGCTTATCGACGACATACGTGATGTTCCCGCTGCTCATCAGCACCTTGCTGCCAATTTGTTGAATAGCCTGCGCACCCTTGTGGTAAAGCAGTTCCAGAACACCAAACTCCGTGCGGTTCAGTCCATGCTTGCGAATATCTCGATCCCCGTGGGCATTCACCCACTCACTCGCTCTAGAAAGGGCGATGTACAGATCTAGAGAATCATTTCTCGTTTCGCTCATGTTGCTTCACCTCATTTCTTTGTTTCGTTTATCTTAATTTAAAGATACTTTATTTTAAGATAATTGTCAACAGGTGAATTGAAAAAATGCAGCAATAGGTTCGGCCTTTTTTTAAGTGCCCATTCCACGTTGTCTGATATTCATATATCGTTCCCTAACTCACATCCCCGTATTTATGGCAAAAAAATGCACAGAATGTCACACCTTGTTCGCCAGCACACGTGGTATGATTAAGCCTTTAAGAATGGTAAGAAAGGTTGGTTTCCACAATTATGAACACTTCACAAGTCTTACACGGGACAGTGGCCCAGAAAGAACGGTTCCCTATCTCCCTTTTCTCTCTAACGGTTGGCGCCTTCGCCATCGGGATGACCGAGTTCGTGATCATGGGGATTCTGCCCAATGTGGCTGATGACTTGAACGTTAGTATCTCCCAAGCAGGACAGTTGATCACGGGTTACGCATTGGGCGTCGCCTTCGGTGCTCCTATTCTTGCGATGCTGACCCATAAGCTGCCTCAAAAGCGCCTCCTTTTGGTGCTGATGCTCATATTCATTCTGGGTAACGGCTTAGCTGCACTAGCACCCTCCTATGGGATCGTGCTCGTAGCGCGACTAATCACGGCCTTGGCACACGGGACCTTCTTCGGTGTCGGTTCTGTCATTGCGGCGAATTTGGTACGGCCTGAAAAGCGAGCCAGTGCTATTTCGGTGATGATGGCGGGACTAACCATCGCGAATATTCTTGGCGTACCGCTCGGCACATACATCGGTCAGCATTTCGGCTGGCGGGCATCGTTCGGCTCCGTTGTGATCATGGGGATCATCTCTTTCATCGGAATCCTCATCTTCATTCCACAGATTACGCAGAAAACGAATAGCAGCCTTGTGCGGCAGGTTCGCTCTCTTTTGCAGCCGCGATTATTGCTCGTATTTCTGATTGGGGCGTTAGGTTGCAGCAGCTTGTTTGCCGTATTCACCTACATCGCGCCAATTCTTATCAACATAACAGGCTTCAAAGAAAGCAGCGTGACGTGGATTCTCGTCTTGTTCGGCTTTGGCGTGACGCTAGGCAACATCATGGGTGGCAAAATGGCTGACTGGAAGCTCATGCCGTCCTTGATCGGCAACTTTGCCGCATTATCGCTCATTCTAGTTGCATTCGCGTATACGGATCAGTTCCCAATTGCTGCGATTATCACCATATTCATATGGGGGATTGCGTCGTTCGGGATATTGCCTGGGCTGCAGATTCGCATCATGAATCTGGCCAAAGAGGCGCCTGAGCTTGCAGCAACCTCAACGCATTCTGCGTTGAATCTCGGCAATGCTGGCGGTGCTTTTCTTGGTGGCTGGGCGATTACGCACACCGGCCTGAGTTCCTTGCCTTGGATCGGCGCGGGATTGACCGCGGCGGGGTTTGGTTTGATGCTGTGGAGTTACCTGCAGGAGCGTAAGGTGAGGTAGTTGCTATTGGGGCAGAAATGCAGAAATAGCTTGTTGGTCATGAGTTGCAAATTCCTCCACCCTAGTTCCCCCAACTCCTCAACTCTCCCTCACCCCACGTTTAACTGTATAACATACAGCTAATTCTACTGCTTTTCTCAAATCAGAGTAACTAACTGGATTTCCTACAGTTAATTTCGCCTGATTCTGCTGATATAGCCGATATCGGGGACTTTAGCTGTAGGTTTTCCAGTTATTCATCTATTCCCAGCCTTTTCGGCGAAAATAGATGGAGGTTTTCCAGTTAAACTCGATGATTGGGCCCTGAGTTAGAGTTGGTTTCTGAGTCGGGGGCGATCTAGGTCCGGGGTTCTCATGGCCCCATTCGATCCGAGCACCCGCGACCGCTGCGACAACCGGGGCCCGACACCAGTCATTCCTTCGAGTCCAGATTCCGACCCGTCCTACAACAAAAGGCGCCTCCTCATCCTGAGGAAGCGCCTTTTCCTTACCCTATAACTGCCGAAGCACCCTTCTGCAGTTGGTACATTTTCGCGTAGCGCCCGCCTAGCGCCATGAGCGTCTCGTGATTGCCCCGCTCGGCGATCTCGCCGCGGTGCAGCACAAGAATTTGATCCGCATCGCGGATCGTGGACAACCGATGCGCGATGATGAGCGTCGTCCGCCCTTCGCTGACCACTTTCAGCGCTTGCTGGATGAGCCCTTCCGTCTCACTATCGATGCTGGCTGTCGCCTCGTCGAGGATCAGAATCGACGGATCGAACGCCAACGCTCGCGCGAACGAAATCAACTGCCGCTGACCGGAGGACAGTGTGCTTCCCCGCTCTACGACCTGTTCATCGTAGCCGTTCGGCAGCTGCTCGATAAAGCCAGCTGCACCGACATCCAGCAGCGCCTTTTTGACTCGATCCAGCGAGATGTCCTGATTGTAAAGACTCACGTTGAACTTGATGTCCCCCGCGAACAGGAATGGATCTTGCAGCACGATCCCCATATGCTTGCGCAGCGCCTGCTTCGACATCCCCCGGATATCCTGACCATCGATAGTAATCAAGCCCTCATTCGGCTCGTAGAAGCCGAGCAGCAGGTTGAGGATGGAGCTTTTACCTGAGCCGGTATGCCCGACTAGGGCGATCGTTTCCCCTTTCCGCGCCTCGAACGAAATCTGCTTGAGCACGTTCTCTCCTTCTTTATAAGCAAAGGTGACGTTGTCGAACTTCACGATGCCCTCTGGGCGGCTAACATGGTCGGTCTTCTCGACTTCTTGACCATCCATGTCAAGGATTGTGAATACTTTTTCGGCAGATACAAAAGCCCGCTGCGCATTCGTCAACTGATCGAAAATCCCAATGATCGGCTGAAATATCCGCCCCAAATAATCAATAAACGCGTAGAACACCCCAAAGGAAATCAAGCTTTCCATGGATTTTCCGCCAAAATACCAGATGACCATTGCTGTCACCAAGCTGCCGATCGTCCCCACCACATTTCGCGAGGATAGGGCATAAATACGGAACTGCTTCAGCTGATTCACATAGCGATCCTTGTTCAGTACTTCAAATTCGTCCAGCGTGACCTTCTCACGGCGAAAAGCCTGAATAATCGGCATCACTACGATGGACTCATTAATCATCGCATTCATATCGCTAAGTCTAGCGCGCATGATGGTGATGAAGATTTTGGAGTATTTGAGGTGAATGATCATGATCACGACAAATATCGGTGGCAGCACCAAGCAAAACAGCGCGAGCTGCCAATCCAACAAGAAGAGCGCAATGTAAATCCCAATGAGCTGCATCATGCTAACAACGAATGTGGCCATGAAGCTCATGAAGAGGTCACGAACCGCCTCTGTATCATTCGCAATACGCGAAACGACTTGCCCAATCGGAGTGTTGTCGAAATATCGCAGCGAGATGCGCTGGATGTGCTGCATGAGATCCATCCGCATGTTTTTAATAATTTGCAGTGCGGTGGATTGTAAAATGTAAGCCTGCGAATAATTACATAGACCAGCGGTTAACAGTAAACCCATATAGAGGCCAAGCAGCTTGAGAACGGGTGCAATTTCGCGCGCACCACCCGAGAGATGCTGATCAATAATCGTTTTGGTTATAAAAGGCCCGCCCAGATCTGCAGCTACTGAACAGCAAAGAATGAGCAGCGCACCGAGAATTCTGAACTTGTAGACGAGGGCGTAAGAAATAAGTCGTCTGGCCGTAGTCGGTTTAGACAATCCGTCGTCCTCCTTTCTCAATCTTCGAGACTGGCTTCCATCTGTTGGCGATCCCACTGCTCACGATACCAGCCGCCGAACAGCATGAGCTCTTCATGTGTGCCTTCTTCAATCACCCTGCCCTCATCGAGGACGAGAATCCAGTTCGCATGGCTGACAGCAGACAAGCGATGTGTGGAAATCAGCGTCGTGCGGCCCGCGCGTTCCTGGCGGATATGCTGAAGAATGCGACTTTCTGTCCGCGCATCTACCGCTGAGAGGGAGTCATCCAACAGCAAAATTTCCGAATCGATCAGCAATGCCCGCGCAATCGCTAGACGCTGCTTCTGTCCACCGGATAGCATAACGCCGTTCTCACCGACAATGGTCGCTAAGCCTTCTGGCATTTGAGCGATATCTTGGGTAAAAGAGGCCATCTCCACGGCGTGCGCGATCTCTTCCGGCGAAGCCGTATGCTTGCCTAGCGCGACATTGTCGCGGATCGATTTGGACAACAGTAGATGCTCCTGCGGCACATAAGCGACCCAACGCTTTATTTGATCCATCGTGATTTGCTCGATCGGCACATCCGAAATAAGCAGCTTGCCTGGCTCGATCTTATATTGGCGGAGCAGTTGCTTGAGCAGCGTGCTTTTGCCACTGCCGGTTCGGCCAACAATGCCGATGGTTTGTCCTCGCTCTAGCTGGAAAGAGACATCGACGAGACTCGGATGGTTGGCTGTTGGGTAGGTGAAGGTTAACCCCTTCATCTCAATACGCTCAGGAATTGCTACTGGAATTGGCGCTTCCGCATCAACTAGATCCGCCTTCTGGGACAGCGCCTTATCTAGGCGATCCGCCGAAGCGCTCCCGCGCTGCAGGACGTTAATAAACTCACCGAAGGAAATCATCGGCCAGATCAGCATACCGAGGTAAATATTGAACGAAATCAGCTGACCGAGCGTGATTTCATCATGAAACATCAAATAGGAGCCATATCCGATGCCAATTGAGTAGCTTAAGCCAACGATCAACGAGGTTAGCGGCTGAAATAGCGCATTAAGCATCGAAACGCGGCGGTTTTTGTGCATCACATCGGAGGTGACGTCATCGAATGCTTTCAAATCCTGCGTTTCTTGCACGTAGGAGCGAATTACTCGGATGCCTGAGATCGATTCCAGCGCATGATCATTCATGACACCAAAGGAGGCCTGAGCTGCAAGGAAGCGTACTCTCACCTTTTTGCCTAGCAGATTAATGACAACGGCAAGAAACGGCAGCGGAATCAACGCCGCAAGCATTAATTTGAAGGAGATGAGCGACACCATCGTTATGATGACGACCGACGCACCGACAAGTGTATGGACGAGTGTCATGACTCCGTAGCCAGACGTTTGACCAATGGCCAAAACATCATTCGTTGCCAAAGCCATCAGTTGCCCCGTCGAGTTGCGTTGGAAAAACGCTGGTGACATTTTCGTCAAATGGGCTAATAACCGACCCCGAAGCACCTTCTCCACCAAGGCAGAGTTGCCGAATAAGTTCGTGATCCATAAATACGACATCACATAAAGGAGCAGTGAAAGTAGAACGAGCAAAAGCACCGTCTGGTTGAGCCCGGAAGCTGTTAAATTGCCATAACGAATATGGTCAATCGTGTTCCCTATCATTTTAGGCGGAATGGTCGCTAATAAATTCACACCGATCATTAGAGAGATCGCGAGTACATAGTACTTCCATCTTTCCTTAAAAAACCATCGCAGCTTCATAACAAAAGACAACATTCCCACCCCTTTTTTCAATTTCCAGTCATTCACATTGATTCTATAGTTTCAACCAAGTGAAGTCCACACCCGATGTTGTTTAAAATGAAACTTTCGGCTCGTCTGCAACATTCTCACAGACACGATCGTTAGAGAGAGCAGAATATCTACCATATTTTACATACAGGAAGGAACTTACCAACGATGAAACCGATTATGAAAAAAACACTAGCGATCCTCTCCCTATCCAGCATGCTGACAACAGGAGCGGCTTATGCAGCTACTACAGAAGCCGTCGTTCCCGATATGCACGCGAAGCAAATTCAGCCTATAAAGACCCAGCTCGATGTTACCGTTCAAGTTAACGGAGAAACAACAGAGAGTGGATATTTAAAATCCGGTGCAACTGAGCCAATGATACCTCTTCGTGCTGTAACCGTAAGCCTCGGCTTCACCCTCACCTGGAATCCAGCTACCTATTCCGTAGATTTGACTAAGGGGAATGTGTTTACAACGGTGAAAACAGGTGAAGATCGCTATACGATTAATAAAATGCTAACTCAGCTCGGCACGGCACCTGAATTGGTGGACAGCAAGCTGTATGTGCCTGCTTCCTTCATTAATAAAATTTTGCACGGTACAATCGCTTCTCAAGGGAATTCCGTTGCGATCTCGATGAAAGAGGAGGCCAAGAAGGTGCAATCGACTGGTGTCATTACTTCTATCCGTACGACAGGCGATAAAGCAGCGATTCACATTCAAGACGCAGGTATGGGAGGTATCATTCTCCATGTGAGCCCAGAAACGACCTACCAAATGCTTGACGGTTCCAAACTAAGCCTCGCTGATCTGCACGTTGGCTTGACGATTACTGCGGAGCATTCCATGGCCATGACGATGAGCTTGCCGCCGCAAACGTCCGCTTCCAACATCACGGTGCTAGACACAGCGATGCATAAGGGTACGTTAGGGACAGCTGGTGTGATTGAAGCGGTGCGCGAAGATGGCAGCCTTCTGGTTAAAGGTGAAGGACTTACCGAAGATGCTCCAGGTGAGGTTGTTCTTACAGTTGGCGCTGATACAGCCATCGTGGATGGCAAAGGTAATCCTGTGGACAAATCCGCCCTTGTTAAAGGCGCGAACATTGTCGGGTTCTACGGCCCGATGATGACGAAAAGCTTGCCGCCTATCAGCAGCGCTTGGAAAATCGTTGTAGTAGAAGAGAAAGAATAGCATACTTGCTTGTTGGAACCTTCGTGGAACCTTCCCTTACAGGGAAGGTTTCTTTGTTTTTAAAAGAGGCTTATCCATGAAGGATGTACACTGTCCAAATGTTCTGTTTTTTGATACAATAACTGAAAATTCAATCGTATAAGGGGACTCATATGGAATACATTAGCACTCGCGGCAAAGTAGAACCCATCGGCTTTATCGATGCGATCCTGATGGGATTGGCCAATGACGGCGGTCTACTTGTGCCGAAAAACATCCCGCAGCTATCCGCTGACACGCTTCAAAGCTGGTCGAAGCTCTCCTATTCAGAGCTGGCTCTAGAAATCTTCTCGCTCTATGTGAACAACGAAATTCCTCGCGATGAGTTGAAGCAGCTCGTTGATGAAAGCTATGCAACGTTCCGTGACGAAGCGGTTACGCCGGTTAAGCGCCTAAGCGATGACACGTATGTACTCGAATTGTTCCACGGGCCTACGTTTGCATTCAAGGATATTGCGCTGCAATTCCTTGGCAATCTCTATTCGTATGTTTCACGCAAAACGAATTCCATTATCCACATCCTCGGAGCTACCTCGGGTGATACTGGTGCTTCTGCGATCGAAGGCGTTCGCGGCAAAGAAGGCATTCGGATCTGTATCCTGCATCCACATCAGAAGGTCAGCAAGGTACAAGAGCTGCAAATGACAACTGTCAATGATGCGAATGTATTGAATCTTTCCGTTGAAGGTACCTTCGATGATTGCCAACGCATTATCAAAGAGCTTTTTGCTGATGTAGAGTTCAAACACCGCTACCACTTGCGCGCGATTAACTCCATCAACATTGCCCGTATTTTGGCGCAAACGGTGTATTATTTCTATGCTTACTTCCAACTACCACAGGAGCAACAGGCATCGAAGGTGAATTTCAGCGTGCCGACGGGGAACTTTGGCGATATTTTTGCTGGCTACCTGGCTCAGAAAATGGGGCTTCCGATCAATAAGCTTATTCTTGCTACGAATGAAAACAATATCCTTGAGCGCTTCGTGCAAGAAGGCGTGTATCAACCGGGCGAGTTCCGCGGCACGTACAGCCCGTCCATGGACATTCAAGTCGCGAGCAATTTCGAGCGCTACTTGTTCTATCTGTATGGCGAAGACGCTGCGGCCGTTAATACGATCATGGAGCAGTTCAAGGCTGAAGGCCGCGTGGTTATCCCTGCCGACAAGCTGCAAGCGGTGCAGGCTGATTTCGCCACCTATGGCGTCAAGAACGAGGAGTGTCTTGACACGATCAGCGCCTACCACGCGAAATACGAGTACCTGCTCGATCCGCACACAGCGTGCGGTGTCGCAGCTGCCGATAAGCTCGCCGTTCCAGGCGAGGTAACGGTGTCCTTGTCCACCGCGCATCCGGCGAAGTTCGATGAGTCGATTCGCTTGCGCGGTATTGCTCAAACGTATCCGGAGCAAATCCAAGCTCTGTTCGACAAACCACAGTTCCAGAAGGTGGTTGGCGGTTCGAACGACGCGATCAAGGATGAGCTCGTGAAGTTTTTTTAGTAGGGGTTATTGGGGGCTTCTGCCCCGCTGTTTAGAAGAGGCTGTCCCGAAAATAAGGAGCTAAGCGGCTTAAGCGCGCTTAGCTCCTTTGCTTTGGCCTCCACGCCGCATTCTTTAGTAGATGATTGTGCAGGCGAAAGCACCCGATCACCAGACTTACTTTGGGTCGAAAAAACCGATTAACTCATAGAGAATAGAGCCCCGTCGCAGGGAGTTAGTCGAAATAATCGACTAACTCACAGTGAATAGAGACTCGTTGCAGGGAGTTAGTCGAAATAATCGACTAATTCACAGTGAATAGAGACTCGTTGCAGGGAGTTAGTCGAAAAAACCGATTAACTCATAGTGAACAGAGCCCCGTCGCAGGGAGTTAGTCGAAATAATCGACTAACTCATAGTGAATAGAGCCTCGTTGCAGGGAGTTAGTCTGATTAATCGACTAACTCAAGTATGATAGCGGCCTGCAGTTTTCAACCGGTTGAAACTGACTCGCATTCCACAAATAGTTACATTTGAGATAGCCTCTTTTTGCGTATGGGTGGGGTCATTCCTGGCTCCTACTATTCCACCTGAAAGCTCTCCGTTCCCCGCCAAGCACACAACTAGCACACTTCAGGAACTTGAGTAGTTGGACATGGATTAACTGGAACAACTACATCTACACCTATATCCCTAACGACAAATCAGTCCTCAGACCGATCTTCGTCCTTCCCTATAGTCGGAAGACACTTGTACCCTATCGTGGTATTCTTAGTGTAATGAATCCAACACAGTAGGAGTGAACAAACTGAATATGAATATGAATCGAAGCGCTTTTCTCGGCCCGATCCTGATTTTACTAGGTGTTTTTATGTTTCTTAAGGGTGATGTGGCCTTTAGCTCGGGTACCATCTTTGAATACTTCTGGCCGACGCTGTTCGTCATCCCCGTCGGTGTCTTCTTCCATTGGCTGTACTTCTTCATCCTGCAACGTCGGGGTGTAGGCGTACTTGTTCCCGGAGGTATCCTTTTAACTGTGGGTATCGTGTGTCAGATCTCTACCTTGTTCGATATCTGGCACCTCATGTGGCCAGGCTTCATGCTGGCGGTTGCCGTTGGCTTGTTCGAACTGTATTGGTTCGGCGACCGCAACAGGTATTTGCTGATTCCGATTAACATTCTAACTGTGATGTCGCTGCTGTTCTTCGCGATTTTCTCCATCGGTTCCCTCTTCGGAACGATCTTCCATAACAATTCGATCATCGCGATCGGGCTCATCGTTGTCGGTGGCCTGATGATGATCTTCCGGAATCGCAACTAATTGCCATGTAAGGTCAAAAGCCGTCCCGCGGTGTAGCTGCTAGGACGGCTTTTGCAATTTTATTAACGCTTATATTTGCCAATTGAGATGTTATCACGCTCATGTATGCTTAATATATGCGAAAGCGATGAGACCCCGCCTTCATTCGTTAACAAGCCAAACCGAGCGTTCAGCCCCGTCCATCCTTCTATCCCATCATTTTGATAATTCCCAGATACATAAGCTTGGGCAAGCTCCTTATTCGACCAGAACTCGATTTGCTTGTTAGGTAAATCCCCCATTTGATCTGCCAGCAGTAAAAGAAACAACTTCTGAAAATCCGTATTTTCCGGCACATCCACATATCCATCTGAAAACACAACCGTCGTGTCTGAATGAGCACCGAGGTTCTCTCCTATCATCTCAACCTTCAAGCTATATCTACCGTGAAGCAGTAAGGACACATAATTGGCGTACTGCATTTGGTTATCATCGATTGTCATTTTGCCTTTGCCTTCCGTACTATGAATATCAACCGTGTTCAAGGGTTCGTTCCAAGTCACTTTAGCACCAAGCGACTCCGCAATAGCCCGCGCAGAGGTCATTGTCGTCCCGTCTTCCGTAACTTGAACTTGGGCATCGAGCAATTTTCCATTTACCATCACTTGCCTGTCTGTATGAAGCGTATCCGACGCAGAGACCACTGTTACACCTGTTAAAGCAGCACCGCAGATCAAACCGAGGATCCATGTCTTCAAAAGTGACCACTGCCCTTCTCCTGAACTTGAAAAGCAAGATGCGCATCGTGCTGACGAAGTTTGCTGCGCTAATTCATTATATGCGGAGGTTGTCCAGATCAGGCATCCCAAGTATACAAAAAAGCCTGTGAATATCATTCATCCACAGACCGTAGTATTAACCCGCCACAACGTTATCCCCTGTGGATTGTTTGATTTGTTTGCTTCGTAGTTGTCCACAAGCCGCATCAATGTCCGTACCATGCTCCAAACGCACACTGCAGGAGATGCCTTGCTTCTTGAGCGTATCGTAGAAGGCACGCACCGATTCACGCTCACTTCGCTGATATTGGCTATGCTCATCCACCGGATTGTACGGAATCAGGTTCACATTCGCAAGCTGGCGGATATGCTGAATCAACTCAGCCAGTTGAAGTGCATGCTCTCTGCCATCGTTCACGTCTTTAAGCAAAATGTACTCAAGCGTAATTCGACGATTCGTTTTCTCCAAATAGTACTCGATCGCTTCCATCAACGTCTCAATCGGGATCGCTTTGTTGATCTTCATGATGCGTGTACGAAGCTCGTTCGTCGGCGCATGCAAGGAAATCGCTAGATTCACTTTCAGATCCGAGTCGGCAAATTCTTTAATCTTAGGTGCTAGCCCGCTAGTAGAAACGGTAATATGGCGTGCTGCGATATCCAAGCCCTTCTGATCCTTCACGACGCGGATGAAATCGACCATGTTCACGAAGTTATCGAACGGCTCGCCGATCCCCATCACCACAATATGGCTGACGCGCTCTTCTTTCCCCACTTGGTCCAAATGAAATTGGACCTTCATAATTTGTTCCACGATTTCCGCTGCGGACAAATCACGGCTTTTGGCTAACAAACCGCTCGCACAGAAGCTGCATCCAATGTTACAGCCCACTTGCGTGGTCACACAGACGGATAAGCCAAATTTATGCCGCATCAGTACCGTTTCAATCAAATTACCGTCCGACAGCTTGAACAGAAATTTCATCGTGCCGTCAGCCGATTCCTGTCGTGTATGTTCATTCAAGGTCTGAATGGCGAAATGCTCACTTAACGTTGCTAAGCAATCTGCTTTCACATCCGTCATCTCCGCAAATGTAGCGACCCGCTTACGATACAGCCAGTCCCATACTTGTAGGGCGCGCGACTTTTTGTAGCCTTTCTCGGCCAGCCAAGCGACCAATTGATCAAAAGTTAATCCATAAATGGATGAAAGTTTCATTCCGTTATCCTCTTTTCGAGACTATCACGTGCAGTCCAATTCTTCTAAGCAGCCGAAGCGTACCATATAGTTAGTATTGTGCCAAAAATCCTCCCTGAACACAAGGGAAGACCCTCATTTCACAAAGAAAAGGCACCTCCGAATCCGGGGGCACCTCTTTCACAGGCTCATCGAAGCCAATTATGCGCTAGTTACTACTACTTTGCGTTCCTCTTTGGCCACGGCTTCATCATCAGACACCAAACCATAAGGGATACAGAGCGGCACGCCAGCTCGTTTATCCACGATAACATCCGCATGAATGGCGAACACATCAAGCAGCATCTTCGGTGTCACAATATCCATCGGTGCCCCTTCATAGACGACATTCCCTGATTTAATCGCGATCAAATGATCCGCATAACGCGTCGCATGATTCAAATCATGCACAACCATCACGATCGTCGTTTGGTGGCGTTCGTTAATTTCTTTGAGCAAACAAAGTACTTCAAGCTGATGTGCCATATCCAAATAGGTCGTCGGCTCATCCAAGAACAGCATATCCGTTTGCTGTGCTAACGCCATGGCGATCCATACCCGTTGACGCTGCCCACCTGACAAATGATCAATCGGACGATCCTTGAACGGTGTCATCCCTGTTACTTCGAACGCCCAGTTGATAATCTCGCGATCGGCGCTGGACATCTTCTGGAAGCCACGCTGATGCGGGAAACGGCCATATCCCACTAATTCTTCGGCTGTAATGCCTTCCGGAGCGGATGGTGATTGCGGCAAAATTGCTAATTTCTTCGCAATTTCCTTCGTCGATTGATGATGAATGGAATGTCCATCTAGGAATACAGTACCTTCCGTCGGCTTCAATAGTCGCGACATCGCCTTCAAAATTGTCGATTTCCCCGAACCATTCGCACCAACTAAAGCGGTAATTTTGCCCGTTGGAATCTCAATGCTCAAATCGTTGATGATTTTCAATTTATCGTAAGAAACATGCAGCTGTTCGGTATATATTCTCGTCGCTATTGCCATGAGGAACATCCCCTTTTCCAATATGTCTATAGGGTTAAATGTTTGTATAAATTCTCTCCATTAAATAGAAATGATAATCATTATCAATGGAAATGTCAAGGTTTTTCCAATGAAAAAAGGATGCCCTCAGGCATCCTACTTCTTCCATGTGTGCTGACCACTACACCTTAAACCGAGCTATAGCCAATTGAAGCTCATTCGACATGCCGCTTAATTCGTTAGCGGTCCTAGAAACCTCCGAAATCGTCGTCAACTGACGCTCCGTTGCGGCTGCAACGGCTTGTGTAAGCTCCGTTGTCATCCGAGTTAGCTCCGCCATCTCCACGATTCCGGCCAGCACTTCCTCCGAGCTTGCTGACATTTGCTCCGATACGGCGGATACATCCGTCATTTGATCGACAACTTCCTGAACTGTATTAGAGAGATCCTTGAAGGTACCGTCCGTTTGCTCAACGACAGCTTGCATCGCCTCCACTTCCCCAAGACCGCGATCCATTGCGATAACAGCGGCTCCTGTCTCGTGTTGAACTCGCTCGACGAGTTCGGCAATACGCTCTGTCGCCAGTCGAGACTGATCCGCAAGCTTGCGGATTTCCGTAGAAACGACAACGAAGCCTTTACCGTGCTCGCCTGCTCGGGCTGCCTCAATCGAGGCATTCAGCGCAAGCAAATTCGTTTGTCTCGTTACATGCGTGATGAGAACGGTGATCTCTCCGATTTCCTCGGACATCGACTTCAAGCTCTGAATCGCTTGTACAGCCTGCTGTACGGAACGCAGCGCTTCCGTAATTTGCAGCATGCTTTGCCCCATCCGCGCATTGCCTTCGCTTGTATGGGTGCGAGCATGGCCAGAAATGTCCGTAGCATGTCCTGCTGATTCCGCTACGCGCTGAATCCCGACCGCCATTTCATTCATGGCATGGCTGCTTTCTTCCGTACCCTGACGCTGCTGCTCCGAGTGCGAAGCAAGCTGCCCCATCATATCGGAGACAGAGGCAGTGGATTGACTCGTCTGCTGAGCACCTGTTTGAAGTGATTCCGATGCCGCTGAAACATGTTGCGCGGCCTGAGCAATCTGAACAATGAGCCCACGCAAGTTCCCGACCATATCCTTCAAATGATTGCCCAATACACCCAATTCATCATTGCTTTTGCTTTTCGTAAGCGCAGAATCCGATAAATCTCCAGCTGCTGCAGCCTGTGCAAGCTTAACCAATGGGTTAATCTGACGCAGATACAAGCGTACTATGAAGATGATGAAGAGGGTTCCGATCACTATGGCGATTAACCCGACCCATACGGATTGCATGGTATATGTATTCATCTGAGCTTGAATAACACCGTAATCGAAATCCAGCCCTGCGAAAGCAACAAGTTTGCCTTCTTTATCACGAATCGCGCTTACTGCACTCACCCAGGTTCCCAGTGAATCTTGGTAGGTGCCCGTGATGCCAAAGCCAGTTTTCTCCGCTTCCTCTAACGCAGCTCTAAGCTCAGGCACTGGTACATAAGGCTCAGCCGGCTTCTCGTCCGCATAGAGCTCCGCATTAGATAAAAGATTTAAAAGGGCAGGTTCCCCCTCCGACGTTGTCCATTCTGGGTAAAATAAGTACGCGTTCTCCACCAATTCCCCTTGTGAAACGCGGTCCATATCTTCCTGAACATTCATGACAGCAGGCTCATATTTGTAAGCTTCCTGATTTTTCTTTAGCTCTGTTTTTGCTTTCTCAATAAAATCTATTTTCTGTATAAGTGGCGCATGGAAAACACCTTCAAGCACACTCAAGTTATCTGACATTTGCTGTTGATGCTGTTGATACGAAACGAAGGTGAGCAGCACGCAAAGAAGAATATAGCACGCGGCTGTCCAGACAGAAATTTTGAAAGAAAGTGATCGAAAAAACCTTACAGATGCATGCTTGCCTTGTGGTTTAGCTTGTGACATGATTAAAAAAAACACCTCCGGAGTTGTACAGATCAGCAGTTAGCAATTATAGGTCTTACAGGCTAGTCTTCTAGATTTCGACAATTTTTTTAGAAACCCTTCCCATTTTTATTTTGAATTTGTTACGACCAACCATTTCAATGAGGAGGTACTATAATGTCTATCGTCCCTAGCTTATTGGCTCACAACCGAACTTTTGTAGAGGAAAAGCGGTATGTGGATTATCTAACTGATAAATTTCCCGATAAACAAGTAGCCGTCCTAACCTGTATGGACACGCGGCTAAGCGAGTTGCTTCCGAAAGCACTTGGCTTTAAAAATGGCGATGCCAAATTCATCAAAAACGCTGGTGCGATACTGACCCAGCCCTTCGGTAGTGCGATGCGCAGCATTTTGGTCGCTGTGTATGAATTAGGGGCTCGTGAAGTCATCGTGATTGGGCATCAAGGCTGCGGTATGACGGAAATTGATCCCTCTCGCATGGTGCAAAAATTCACCGATTTCGGCATTGACCCTATCGCTATTGAAACATTAGAAAATTCGGGGATACATATGGAGAAATTTTTCCGTGGCTTCGACAGTGCCGAGAAAGGCGTCATGCACAGCGTGAAAATGATCCGCAGACATCCACTTTTCCCGGAGCAAATTCCTGTACATGGCTTTGTGATGGACCCGGAAACGGGAGCTATTGAGGTGATTGTCGAGGATTACAGAGAAAAGGAGTTGTAGGACGATGCCCGCGATTCGAGCGCTTATCTTTGATTTTGATGGCACGATTCTGGATACGGAAACCGCTTGGTATGAGGCATTTCGGGAGGCTTATCTCGAGCATGAGGTGGAACTTTCTTTGGACATGTACGGGAAGTGCATTGGAACATCCTTGCATGTGTTTGATCCCTATGAATATCTGATCACGGAGATGAAGATTCCCTTGGATCGGGCAGCATTTCGACAAGGTGTACACGATCGACATACCGAGATGATGGTGCAGGAAGGCATTCGTCCAGGTATTCTTGATTATTTAGCGGGGGCCAAAGCATTAGGCCTGCGCATTGGTTTAGCCTCCAGCTCCAAGCGAGCTTGGATCGATAAATATCTGGCACAGCTGGGGATCGGCCATTATTTTGAGACGATTCGCACCGCAGAAGACGTTGCATTAGTGAAGCCACACCCCGAGCTGTATGAGCTCGCACTAAAGGATCTGGGTGTACAGTCGCATGAGGCGATAGCGATTGAGGATTCGCCTAACGGTGCTCGCGCGGCGGCAGCCGCAGGCATGCACTACATCGTCGTGCCCAACCCGGTGACGAAGTATCTCACCTTTGACGGAGAGCCGCGTACGGTGGGATCTTTGGAGGAGCTATCGCTGGGAGCTTTGCTGGAGGCGGTCGGGGGAAAGTAAGCGGTTTTAGCATGTTTGATGTGAAAAAAGTTCGGCCCGGCCAGTTTGGGCGATAAAAAGGTAGCGTGGGGGTAATCCCTACGCTGCTTTTTTTTGATTGGTTGGGGGCACTTGCGGCAGCGTGGCGCAGAAGTACACTGCTCCCCCCCGCCATAAACGCACACTTTCGCGCGCCCGCTGCCCAGAATAGATGGAAATGGTACAGCGATAATTCCGCTGAATTAATTGTAGTTTTTCCAGTTATTCGTTGCCGCGGAGCAAGTGGGTACAATCGGTGCCGGTGCTAAGTATTGCACCTTAAGCGGCTACCCTACTTCACAGCATGCAGCGCATCCAATCCGGCCTGCTCGTCTTTGACGAAGAAGAATTGCTTGCCTTGGTTGCATTCGTAGATGAAGTCGCGGAGGCTTTTGCTGTTGTATTGATCGAAATCGCCGACGATGGCCATTTTCATGTGATAGTTCGTATATTTCTGGAAAACATCGCCCGCGAGCTTTGTTTTGAGCTCGAAGAAATCCTCGGTCAAATTCCACTGGTTAATGATGAACTTGTCGCATCCCGACAAGTATCGGACTGTTGCCATCAAATCTAGCGCATCTTGGCCGCTGCTGATAAGAATATCCGTGCTCTCCACGATGGCTACCTGGGAATCGTCCTTCTGATTGATCGTTGTATTCATGTCATTTCTACCTCTTTCTCCATAAGCTCGTGAACTAGGACCTCTTCGTCCCGTCTATTCAGTACATTTTCCTCAAGGACAGCGAATTTATCTCCATATTCTTTGATGATATGCATCTCCCCCCACATACAAAGCGAGTCCAAAATCGGCTTCAAACTTGCCCCATATTCGCTGAGCTCATACTCCACCTTCGGCGGCACTTGATTATACACAATCCGCTTCACGATCCCATCATCCTCAAGCTCTCTGAGCTGTTGTGTCAGCATTTTTTGTGTGATCCTCGGCATGAGCCGCTTGAGATCACTCGTTCTCCGTTTACCGTGGGTTAAATGGCAGAGAATCACACATTTCCACTTCCCTCCAATGACTTCGAGGGTGGCTTCGACGGAAATATTGTACATTTTTTTTCCCATGCGGCTGTTCTCCTCCCATTCTACCTATAGGCACTAAAAAGTACCTACCGTACTTATAAGTACGTACTGGTCAATCTAACTATAATGCTTGATAATAGCACTTACCGGCCGGGACATACAAGTTTGGAGTGAATGCTATGAAACAAGAAACCAATCGAAATACGCTGGCGCTGCTTGCCCTTGCGGTTAGCGCCTTTGCCATTGGCACAACCGAGTTTATCAGTGTCGGACTGCTTCCGCTCATTGCTGAAGACCTTCATATATCGATCACAGGCGCAGGCTTAACCGTCACTTTATACGCATTAGGCGTTACTTTTGGAGCGCCAATCTTAACGTCTCTGACATCCACCATCTCACGCAAAACACTGCTGCTCTGGATCATGCTTGTGTTTATCGGAGGTAATCTGTTAGCTGCTACTGCAAGCGGCATCGTCGTTCTATTAATCGCTCGCGTTGTATCTTCGCTGGCGCATGGCATCTTCATGTCGATTGGCTCGACCATCGCCGCCGATCTCGTGCCCGAGAACCGCAGAGCCAGCGCGATTGCGCTCATGTTCTCGGGACTTACGGTCGCCACCGTGACCGGTGTGCCGATCGGCACTTACTTAGGTCAGCAGCTAGGCTGGCGCGCTGCGTTCTTCGCTATTGTCGCGGTCGGCGTGCTGGCTCTCATCGCAAACCTTATCTTGGTGTCAGCCAATTTGCGTAAAGGCACGCGAACATGGCTAGGCACACAGCTGAAGCTGGTTACGAACGGACGTCTGCTGCTCGCCTTCTCGATTACAGCCTTAGGCTACGGTGGAACGTTCGTGGTGTTCACGTATTTATCTCCGTTATTACACGAGATTACAGGATTTCAAGAGCATACGGTAGCGCTGATTCTGCTGCTGTATGGCGTTGCCATTGCAATTGGTAACATCATCGGAGGACGCGCCGCGAACCGCAACGCGAGTAAAGCGCTGCTTATTATGTTCTTTTTACAGTCCCTTGTGCTGTTTCTCTTTATGTTCACAGCGCCATTTAAAGTCGCGGGCTTAATCACCATCTTTTTCATGGGATTACTTGCTTTTATGAACGTACCTGGACTTCAAATTTATGTCGTTCAGCTGGCGGAGCGATTTGCCCCAGAAGCTAAAGATGTCGCATCTGCCTTCAACATTGCAGCTTTCAACGCTGGTATCGCTGGCGGAGCCTTCCTAGGCGGTGTCATTACCGACTCCATCGGACTTATTCACACCACATGGGTAGGTGGATTGATGGTTTTTGGTGCCGTTCTACTCACCCTTTGGAGTCGAAGTCTCGAAAAATCAGAGCAATTACAACGAGCACAACCAACCATTTTAGGAGGAATACCACAATGAAAAACCATGTACAAAACACGATGAATAACAACCTACAAGCTGCAACTACACTTAATAAAGGCATATCTATGCCGTGGCTGGGGCTTGGTGTATTTAAGGTGGAGGACGGCCCGGAGGTCGTGCAAGCTGTGAAAGCAGCCATGAAAATCGGCTATCGCAGTATCGATACCGCGGCGATTTACGGCAATGAAAGCAGCGTGGGACAAGGGATTCGCGAAGGTATGGCGGCCTATGGCCTAACTAGAGATGAGCTTTTTGTTACCTCAAAAGTATGGAATGCCGATCTCGGCTATGAAGCTACGCTAGCTGCCTATGAAGCAAGCTTAGAGAAGCTAGGCTTGGACTATCTGGATCTGTACCTCATTCATTGGCCTGTTCAGGGCAAATACGTGGAGGCGTGGCGAGCGCTAGAGACGCTCTATCAAGAAGGGCGCGTTAAAGCGATTGGCGTGAGCAACTTCCAAATTCAGCATTTGGAGGACGTGATGGGCACCGCCACGATTAAACCGATGGTCAACCAAGTGGAGCTTCATCCCCTTCTCGCTCAAACGAATTTACACGACTTTTGCAAGGAGCATGGCATTCAATTAGAGGCTTGGTCCCCGTTGATGCAAGGTCAACTTTTGGATAATCCTACGCTGAAGGCGCTAGCTGAACGTTATGGCAAATCCATTGCCCAAGTCATTCTGCGGTGGGATTTCCAACGTGGCATCGTCACGATTCCGAAGTCTACGAAGGAGCATCGGATTCTCGAAAATGGATCGATCTTCGATTTTGAGCTAACAGACGAGGATATGGCGGCGATCAATAGTATGAATCAGAATCTGCGTGTCGGCCCGGATCCGGATAATTTTGATTTTTAATCGCGTATGGTGACGAAGCCCTCGCAAAATCTTACAAGTTCTCGCCCCCTTTCTTCAGAAAGTGGTTGAGGGCTTTTTGCTAGGAATAATTCCCCTCTAACTGGTAAAAGTTACTACTAACTAAAGATGGGAGGATGCATGAACGACATGAGTAAAGAGAAGACCGATCCGAATAACGTAAACGATCAAACCAATATGACCTTAACGAACCGCCAAGGCCATCCGATTTCAGATAATCAGAACATCCGCACGATTGGCAATCGCGGCCCGTCGACGCTCGAAAATTACCATTATATCGAGAAGATTTCCCATTTTGATCGGGAGCGAATTCCAGAGCGTGTCGTGCACGCGCGCGGTGCCGGGGCTCACGGGTATTTTGAAGCGTATGGACAAGTCGGCGAAGAGCCGGTCTCTACATATACGCGGGCTAAGCTTTTTCAGGAGAAGGGGAAGCGTACCCCTGTTTTTGTTCGGTTTTCGACCGTGGTACACGGCACGTACTCGCCAGAAACGTTGCGGGATCCGCGCGGCTTCGCGACGAAATTTTATACCGAGGACGGCAACTGGGACTTAGTCGGCAATAATTTGAAAATCTTTTTCATCCGCGATCCATTAAAATTCCCCGATATGGTGCACGCATTCAAGCCGGACCCCGTCACGAACCTGCAGAACCCAGAGAAAATGTTCGATTTCGTCTCGAATACGCCGGAAGCCACGCATATGATTACCTTCCTATTCTCGCCGTGGGGCATTCCAGCCAACTATCGACAAATGCAGGGGTCGGGCGTCAATACGTACAAGTGGGTGAACCAGAACGGGGATGCCGTGCTCGTGAAATACCACTGGGAGCCGCTGAAGCAAGGGATGAAAAATCTGAAACAATCCGAAGCCGAGGCGATTCAGGGTAAAAATATCAGCCATGCCACGCAGGATTTATACGAAGCCATTGCGCGTGGAGATTACCCAGAGTGGGAGTTGTGTGTGCAGATTTTGAGCGACGACGACCACCCTGAGCTCGATTTCGATCCACTCGACCCGACGAAGTTGTGGGAACATGAGAAGATTCCTTTTCGACCGGTAGGCAAAATGGTGCTGGATCGCAATCCTGACAATTATTTTGCGGAGGTGGAGCAGGCAGCTTTCGGGACGGGGGTACTCGTCGATGGCCTCGATTTCTCGGACGATAAGCTGCTTCAGGGTCGGACGTTCTCCTACTCGGATACACAGCGGTATCGCGTGGGAACCAATTATTTGCAGCTGCCGATCAATGCGCCGAAATCGCCTGTCGCGACGAACCAGCGAGATGGGCAGATGACGCTGATGGTGGACAAAGCCCCTGGGCAAAACCCGCATGTCAATTACGAGCCCTCCTCGCTCGGCGGCTTACAGGAGGCAGCTCCTTCAGGCAAAGAGCATCAGCCGATGTACAATGACCGACTAGTTCGCGAGAAAATTAGCCGCACCAATGATTTTCAGCAGGCGGGCGATACGTATCGCAAGTTCGAAGAGTGGGAGCGCGAGGAGTTGATCGCGAATTTGGTCGATGCTTTGAAGATCTGTAAGCCCGTGATTCAGGCGAACATGATCACGTATTTTACGAACGCCGATCCGGATTACGGAAGGCGGGTGTCTGAGGGGCTCGCCCAAGCGAAGGTGGAGATGGAGCATTTGGGCTCCGTCGCGGCGAAAGCGGGAGCTGAGCTTGCGGAGAGCGCCGGCCAGCGGACGGACGGCTATTAATTAGGAAAGGCACCCGGGATGGGTGCCTTTTTTGTTGTGTGGCGCCGCTGCGCGAAGCGCGGCGATTGGGAGTGCTCTTGGTTCGGGGAACCCACCGTACTGGGGAGAGCACTGGTCTGCTTTGATAGCTTAGCTGGAAAAAGTACAACTAGAATTATAAGTGGACACCTCGTTAACAGATTTAAGATAATAGACGTAACGAGGAGGTGTTCACATGGGTGAACAACGGCAAAGGTACAATGATGAATTTAAACAA
>NZ_JCAUAZ010000019.1:0-111789 GCF_059692215.1 Paenibacillus sp. J22P51
TGATCTATGCCCCCTTATATCCTTGGCGCTACACTTTTTAAAAACGAATGGGCAGCGTCCTCTTTAGTGCTGTTCATTTTCTTCGACTGCCAGACTTTTAATTTTCATGGTCTTTCTTATCACCTTTTTTTTGAAATAAGATCTTTAGGAATTGTGCCTAACGAAATACACCATTTTAAGTATTCGTGAATTGATTAAACTTTCCTGCCCGTCCCTTTAATAACAAAGAGTAGCTGCCGCGAAGCAAACCCCTCAACTATCGTGTCCCGTTAGTTGAGCACTCAACAACTCTTAGAAATTAATTTACAGGAATATTGAGTTCTATACGGAGTTGATGTACGGTCTTTTCATTTTTTTGGTATTCTTCTCTTCCCTTTTTAAACCGTTCGATCATTTTTTCTGATTCTTCTGCCTTTTTGAGATACGTATCGTCGTTATATCTTTTCGCAGCATCCTTAAATTCATTGATACCCATTGACCAGGTTTCAATGGCTAAATCTAACTGCTTGGCGAAATTTTCAGTATCGTCAGGATCAGCTTCAAGTTGGAGCCTTCTTGTTTCAAGACCGAGACTCTTAACTTTAATACCTTGCAGGTTTTTTGCATCTTTTTCCTCTCTTGTTTGGTCGGGCATCGCATCCAATTTATTGTGTTCAGCCGTTTCCTTATCCATAGCTGCCTTAGCTAGAGCTTTCAGAGAGAGTACATCTTTTACATTTTTTGTAGCTGTTGCGGAAATGGAAAATATGCTTGCCACCACTAAACATGTGGCTGTAATGGCAATTAGTTTTGTTTTTAATTTCATTGTAATTCCTCCTATACCCCACCTTCTAATTTTCCTTATTTTACCATAAAAACCTATAAAATTACGAATAACTCGTTGGCTTTTTTACCAACTCTCTTGCTACACTCTTCTGCCCGAAGTGCCAATGACCACCACGCTCTACTGCCCTTTAGCTTAAATGAGCAGTTATTGTTGTATTACCCTTCTATGTATTTGCGCAACTTCTTTATGCGAAACTCTTCTGTCTCCTGGTATTCCATGCACGCAGCTCCTTAACAGCCAATATTATATGATCATTACAAAATATCACAGAACACCTAAAAGAATCGACGATAAAGTTCTCTTCTACGCTCGCCGCGGAGCTGTGCATATATTTGAGTGGTCGATGCCTTCTCATGTCCTAGCATGCCTTGAATGAAATCCAAAGGTGCTCCGTTGTCCAGCAACTGGCACGCATAAGTATGACGAAAACGATGAGGGTACACGTTGGTTGCGACCTCTCCCCGATCTGCAAGCCGTTTTATTGACCACCTGATCGTGGGAATGGCCATCCTGCGAATAGGATAAGGTTCGGTTACAAACAAGGCTTTACAGGAGTCATTGCGACTTGCCAGATACTTTTTCAACCAGACCTTGCACTCGATTGTGAAATACACTTCTCTTTGCTTCGATCCCTTACCATTAACGATTGCAGAGCAATTCTCCCAGTTCAAATCTTCAATGTTTATCTTTTGTACTTCTCCAACTCGGCAACCGGTAGTGTAAAGGAACTCTAGAAGAGCTCGTTCCCGCATGGATAGACAAGAGATCTTCAAATGGATCACATCTTCCTCGATTAAAAACTTCGGAATACGTTTTTCCATCTTAGGCTCTCTTAATTTTAGAGATGGATTTGATGTTAGGTAGGTTTCTTCGTAGGCAAAGCGAAACAAAGATCTAACAAAGCGGATACGATGCCCCAAACTACTTGGTTTCAATCGATCAGATTGTTTCGCTAAATATTCCTTTAACAGCTGTAGGGTAACATCTAAAATATTAATATCTCCAAGTTCATTAACCAGCATTTTTAGCTGCAGGGCGTAGGCTTTTAGAGTTAGTATACTAAATCCCTGGATGCGCTTATCGGCCTCATACAGTTTCCACAATTGACTTATATTCATAATAAAACCTCCCATTAGTCCTATTAAATCTAGGTTTTCTTCTAATGAGAGGTTTTAATCTATATGTATTGAACTAGCGTTATCCGTTAGCTTAATATTCAATTTTTCGAGAAAGCACACTATCTTTCGTAGTTTCTTCCAGAATGGTTTTCCTATATGCTTTGTTATTTGGAACAGCTAGATAGTTTTAAGTATTCATGCTTCAAAATACTCATCATTATACGATCGACATATTGACCATTTTTATAGACTTCGTCTCTTAGTATGCCATCCTTATTGAAACCAGCCTTTTCATAACTCCGAATAGCACCAGGATTATCAACATCTACCGTCAAATACACTTTATGAAGGTTTAAACGCTCGAATGCAAAATCCAGGACAACACCTGTCACTTCTGTAGCATAACCTTGCCCCCATACCATTTTGTCCCCAATCCAAATACCAAATTCAGCATGCATGGACCAAGGATGGATATTAAACAATTGGGTATTGCCAATCGGGATGCCGTCTTCTTTTATTATGGTAAAATAGACAGATGATAGATCTGTTTGCGCGTACTTCCGTGTACGTTCTCTGACCACTTCCGGTGTTAGGGGCATACCACTTCCTGATGGTAACGTTCGGTTAACTACAGGATCGGACAGCCATTCATATCGCTTTTCCCAATCTTCTTCAACAACACGCCTTAATGTTACTCGTTGTCCGTATAGCATATTTCCCCTCCGTGTACCTAGATTGGTACTTATTTTGTACACTCGTAAATCCATATGTAGGGTATTCGCGAAAGCTTTTTAACAATCCTGCCCAATAGCTTAATGACAAAAGGAGCAGCTCCTTCGAGATTAATCATAGTTCGATAAAACTAATTTCTCTTAAGAATTTCCTCAATGACCTTAGAAAAAGCGAGTTCAGCGGTGCCACCCTTACCCTTAATTATACCTCCGTGAGTTTCATGTACATGAACTACATAACCATGCCCCAATTCTTTAGACTCTAAAGTAAAAGTAAAGCCGTTGTCCGACAACCAATTCATTAAGTCGGATAAACTAGGAAGCCACGTACCTTCACAATAAACAGATGAAGGTGCCAGTAAATCTCCTTGTGGTAGGATTCGACCTCCTATTATCCATTCTTCATTATTAAATTTGTAGAAATCGAACGGTGCTTTCTCACCAATATAATATGTTCTATTAAAACCTAATTCTATTAACCTTAAAGCTGATATTTCAGATAAATACATTTTTCACCTGCTTTACTTTTATACTCACGAGTATTCGTGCTGAACTCTAAAATATCCTTTCATCACTCTGTTCATGCACAAGATTTTTCCGTTAAACTGCCCAATACTTAAGCAGCCAAAAGAGGAGCGCTGCAGCGGAAGCAGGCTCCTCAACTACTTGATTGTCCCTCATCATTACATATTCATTTACCTTTCTTATTTGCAATCCAGAAGGCAAGAATAATGAGTGGAATGAAAATAAACCAAGGTATATTTATGGTGCTACTTGTAATGAAGGCAAGAATAGTAATAATGACTATACCTACAATAATGTATAAACATCCTCTTCCAAATGTCCCCGTATGAATCACTCCATTCGAACGCTATATATATATTATATAACGGAAATAAATGGAAAATCCTTCTTTTTTTGTTCGATCGTTAATTCGAAACACATGTGCAACCAATGTGTTTAAATAAGCAAGTTTTGCTGCACCTGCTCATTAATATTATTCTTAAACTAACGTTCACCGTTAGCTCAACGACGGAGCCTGTATCAATGTGCATAGATAATAGGCTCTCATATGATATATGTCTGAAAAGTCCTTTGGAGCGGTAATTAAGCTAAACGGGAGCAAACTTAAAAAACAACCTCGATGACGATTTCAGTGGTTTTCACTCAATTCTTTTCGATTTTCTATCAAACAATATCGGGAAGTACTCGTTGTCGAAGCGTTGTCCTTTGTAGGGGCGGGGACCGAGTAAGCGAGTATTGGGGTGCCATTGTACGCCCGGCTGATAAGCCGTTCCATCGGGCATCAGGTGAGCGACGACCGAAAGCCGTGGCTCATCCGATAGGTTCGGGCCGGATCCGTGGAAGGTGAGCCCGTGATGAAAGCTGGCTTGGCCTGCTTTCAAAATGCACGGTTCCTCTTGCCATTTTTTTCTTCCGTCGCTGTATTTATCTCTAAGTGCTTGTAAATTCTGATCGGAAAACGTATTGCTGTCCGGAACCAATCCCCATTCATGCGAACCGAGTACGGTCATCATACCTCCATTGGAGAGATCCGTATCCTGCAGCGCGATCCACACGGTAATCATATTAGGGTTATCAGCGCATTGCCAGTAACCGTAATCTTGATGCCATCCGACATTACCTGAATTCGTCTCTTTTCCGGAGGTTCCCGGTTTATAAATCACCTGATCGTGCCAAAGCCGAATGGCATCGACGCCTAACAAGTCCGCGGCCATTTCGCCGATTAAAGGATCTGTCACGATACTGCGAACTTCATCGTTAATCCACCATGCGTTATCGATTTTGCGCAGTTTTACCGGATCCGTTTGTTTCATCGTATAAATATATTCCATGGGAGTGCCATCTCCGTCAATTTGCACCTCCCAAAGTCGCTCGTGAGCTTTCCGAAGCCTTTCGATCTGCTCGTCATCGATCAATTTGGGACTAATCCAGTAGCCGTCGCGATCGAATATTTCCTTATCTTTCATCGTAATACTGATTTCACTCGTTTTCATAAGCGTGCCTCCTTGAATGGTGATAAAACAACTTTACAAAAAAATATGACGATTGACGTTCTACGAAGTCTCAAGTAGGATGAGAAACATGAAGAAGAATCGTACACATCTCAAATCTAACGTAGCCTCCGCTTCTCAAACAGTAAAAAATAGCTTCCAGTCCGCTTATGACTCCAGTTTCAACGGCCCCCTGGAAGGGGTGCCTGAAATCGTTGCGCTCGGATACGGCCATTTGCGACAAGC
This sequence comes from Paenibacillus sp. J22P51, assembly GCF_059692215.1. NCBI lineage: Bacteria > Bacillati > Bacillota > Bacilli > Caryophanales > Paenibacillaceae > Paenibacillus > Paenibacillus sp. J22P51. The sequence goes on from NZ_JCAUAZ010000019.1 coordinate 4,937, forward strand.
CATTCCGCTGCATGAACATGTTCATGAGGGCAGTTTCGAATTCGTTTACATCGAAAAAGGAAAAGCAGGCTGGACGATCGACGAGTCCACATTCGAAACACGATCCGGAGAAATGTTTCATTCCAAGCCAGACCAAATCCACAGAGGATTCATGAATTTTTTGGAGCCTTGCCACATTTGGTGGATCATCTTGCAAGCCCCTCATGAAAATGGGTGGATGCGATTAGATGCAAATGAAGTTTTGCGCGTCAGTCAAGCGCTATATTCGCTACCTCACAACGTGCATGTCGGTCCAGGGGTAGCGGAGTCGTTCCGGCGGCTTCGTTATGCGATTCAAGGCGCATCATACCTCCGTTCATTGGAAGTGCGAATGTGTATTTTAGAAATTCTTCTTGCAATTTTGCGCCCTGAGCCAGCAACGAGCATCCCGAACGATATTAAAAACCTATTGCAGATTCTGATAGAGCACATCTCGCAGCAACCGGAATGGCACCCGTCCGTGTCAGAAATGGCATCAATGGTTGGGGTCAGCGAATCCCATTTTTACCGCATGTTCCACGAATTTACAGGACATTCGCCACAGGCATATATAGAACGTCTTCGAATTGGACATGCCTGCCAGCGTCTAAATGAAACAACCGTACCTATCACCCAAATTGCGCTTGATCTCGGGTATCAATCCAGTCAGCATTTTGCCACGGCTTTCAAGAGGTTTACCGGAGTCACTCCCTCGCATTGGCGCGCTAATCAACCCCCGAATTTCCGCAGTTATTAGATTACGACCGAACAGTGATCGTTGCTAAAAGAAAAGGCCATCCTGCTTGATGAGAGCAATGGATGGCCTTAAAACTTGCCGTTGCAGACAGCGCGGTGAACCGTATCATAATTTAAAGCTACGATTGCGTTAAACTGCCCGTTAGCTGAACGCGCCCTTTTAATCTTGTCGGTAATCGGATCTAGTTCTTGACATTGCCAATTGACAAGAACTTGATCCGATTAATAAAAAAGCCCGCGATTTACGCGAACTTGATCCGGACTATGTTCTTGTCATCCGACAGATGATGTATTCTCTACTAGTGCAATCGGCGTTCCAGGTAAGGACAAATATTCAACTGATTTAGCTTTAATCATTATTATATATTCGCTTCCCCCCGTACAAAAAAGCCTGTTATTTAATAGACATTAATAAGTAACTTGATAATTAGCATAGTCGTTCCTTGTATCCAACAATCGCAAATTTCATGGTTATTTCTCCGTCCGATGTCTGGCAATTTGGCAAATTCAGCCCCCAACAAAATTAAATGATTATTTCTTTGTTCTGGATATGGGATTGATACATGGCTTCCACAATGGCAATTACGCTTCTACCGTAGTTTCCTGAGCATTCCGGCTCCGTCCCGTCCTCTATGCTCCGGATTAATTCCAGAAAGGGAAGTACAAACACCCTATCAATCGGATCGGGATTCAGTCGTTTATATTCGCCCTGCTCACTGATCCATACGCCTTGGCTTGTCGCTAGCTTCATCATCCCTTTTGTAAAAATGAGCTCCGTTTCATTCTTATCCACTCCGCCGTACCCGCTTTGACAAATCGTTGCAGGAATTCCGGCGGATGTTTCAATAAAAGCGATGCCGCTTCCTTCAATATCGCCTTTGTTTCCGTGGAAGCTAAATGAGGCCTTCACCTTAGTGATCCTGCTGTCCGTTAACCACTGAATTTTATCAACGGAATGAGATCCCAGATTCATAAAAATGCCACCGCCTGATTTCGCTTGTTCAAAAAACCAGCCGGGACGGGCAGGGCTGTAGTAGTTGACATGCCGGACATCATGAATCATAACCAACTGACCCAATGTACCTTCTCGAATGATTTTCTTAGCCTGGAGATTATCGCTGATATAATGCTGTGTATGATTTATCAGGAGTTTAACTTGATTGGCTTCTGCTGCTTTAATGATGTCGTCACACTCTTCCGTATTCAATGCCATCGGTTTTTCCAGTATTATATGACAGCCTTGATCCGCACACCAAATAGCGACCTCTTTATGAAGAAAATGGGGTAAAGCAATGACAACTATGTCTGGTCTTTCGTTCTTCAACATTTCACGATAATCTGTATATGCTTTCGTACCCAACTGAGCGGCCTTTGCTTTTGCTCTTTCTCCAACGACATCTGCAATCCCCGCCACTCGCAATTGTTCCATTGACTGAATGGCAAGCAAATGGCTGGAGGAAACGCCACCCGCCCCGATTATGGCAACTTTGTAATATGGGTGAGTTTCGCTTTTCGTCTGAAGCACGCTATATCCCTCCTGTTTGGCAAAGTCCATAAGCACCATATAAGCCTGCTAAATTGGATAGCTTTGCCTGCTTGATCACTACATTTCTGTAACTTTTCATAAATAATCCATCTCGTTTATCGTTGATGGCATTCATAATGATGTCTTGAGCCATAATCCCTCCGCCCAAAACAATCAAATCAGGATTGAAAATATGTACGATGCTTACAAGCCCTGAAATGACATCATCGATCCAGTTCATAAACTCTTGTTCGATCACTTGAAACTGATTACTGTTGGATTGCTTTAAGGCTTCAAAAATCTCTACCCCAGTTCGAGCAATGCCTGTTCTTAACGCAATCCTTTCCATGAGGGCATTGGTGGAAGCGTAAGCCTCATAACAACCTTTCCCGCTACAGGTGCAGACCTTGCCATTCTTTTCGATAATCATATGGCCCAGTTCTCCTGCAGAACCGCCGCTTCCCTCGTAAATATGGCCATTTATCACAATGGCTCCACCGATTCCTGTACCAAAGGTAAGACAAATATAGTTGTTACATCCTTTGGCTGCGCCCCATTTGCCCTCGCCAAGAGCAGTGGCATTTACATCATTCATAACATAGGTGGGCAGACCAAATCTTTCTTCAATGTTTTTCTTGATATCCATCCCAGTCCAACCTGGAATATTGTCCGTGGCATAAATTACACTCCCCAGACGTGAGTCAATCTGTCCTGCGGAACTGATGCCTATTTTTCTTATATCCGGATGCATATGACTAGCAATGAGATCAAGGACTTGTTTCATAAGAATCTGCCCTCCTTCAAGCGCACTTGAAGGAGTTTTCTTGTGATAAATTAATTCCCCATGCTCGGTAAATTCCGCATATTTGATTTCTGTTCCGCCGATGTCCAAGGCAAACACACTCATTTTATTCGTCACCACCAATGGCTTTTACGAATCTTTTGGTTATTTCCATTGGCCTTGTTATGGCACCGCCCACCACGACAGAAAACACGCCGCATTCATAAGCTTTCTTAGCATCGGCCGGGTAATGAATCCCACCTTCTGCAATAATGGGGATCTTTAGCACATCTTTCATTTTTCTCATCAGCTCAAAATTAGGCAGTTCGGTTTGGGCTGTATATTCCGTATAGCCTGCTAGCGTGGTTCCCACCAAGTCAAAGCCTAGTTTTTCTGCGTGAACCGCTTCCTCTAGCGTAGAGCAATCGGCCATGAACAACTGATTTTTATATTTCTTTCTGACTTCCACAAAAAAAGTATCCAATGACACTTTACCCGGTCTTATCCGATTGGTCGCATCTAAGGCTATAATCTCTACATTGACGGAGGCCAGCAAATCCACTTCTTCCATTGTCGGTGTAATGTAGATAGGACTATCCGTATAATCTTTTTTAATAATCGCTATGATTGGCAGATCAACAGTCTGCTTGATAGACGAAATGTCTTCCACCATATTGGCTCTAATTCCTACTGCCCCGCCTCGATACGCAGCCAAAGTCATTCTGCTCATGATAAAGGAGCTATACAAAGGCTCATCCGGCAAAGCTTGACAGGAAACAATCAGTCCACCCTTTATCTTTTTTAATACTTCATGGTTATTCATGAAATTTTCCTTCCCACGCGTTCCAGCTGGCTTTGGCCGTCATATGGCTAGTGTCAAACTGCAAGTATTGAAAATCAGGTACAACCATGATGGTCTTTTCGTTATAGTCAAATCTTGTCAGGTTGATGAGACTGTATTCCAGTTCAGAGCCTTTTTTGACCACATGTGTAAACAAAGCATCTGTGGTTATCTCATCAAACTGGATTTTGCCTTTTTCAAAACGATAACTTGGTCGAGCATTCTCGTCAAAAATATCCTGTTGCAAATCATCTTTGAAGCACAAAGTATGCTCATACTTTGCTTTCACATGTATGGCTATACCATTTTCATTTTCTGTAATAGATGCCGTTGCTTTTTTGTAATCGTTGCTATCTGTGTCAAAAGGATATAAAAGGGTAACAAAACACAGTCTTTCCCCTTTTTCAAAATGTCTGGACGAGTATGTGAACACAGCTGTTTCTTCCGTGTAGCTTCTACGTATTACCTTCGTCCCATAATCCGTATAGCCAACAAACTGGATTCCAAGGGATTTTTCGGTATTGTTCTTATAATGCATAACAGGCTGGTCGCACGCCACAAACTCTGTTATACCCGTAAACAGTCCCTCTCCCTTCTCTTCAGCAAATTGGGTATAGAAAATGGAGCCAATGGAATACTCTCCCGATTCCAAAACATCCACTCGATCATACACGACATAGATGCTTTCATCCTTTAAGTAGGTAATGGAACGATAGGAGTCTAACCCATCCCACACGCTGTTTACCTTTGTAAGTCCTGTATCGCAAGTCTCAAATTTTTTAAAATAGATCTTTTGGGTCTCCACTTTTCTATACCAACCATCGTCCAAAACATAGTTGAGGAAATTCGTAGGTTTTGAAAAGCTGCCATGTCTGCAAACAAGACGATTGTGATAAAAATCTGCACGATAATTGCCTATTTTAATCATGCCGTGAGAATCTCTGTAGCCGCTGTCGTGCATTAAAATAGAATCCCCTGCCGTCATCAAAATAATCGAATTTTCATCGGATTGCCCATGATGGGTTTTTTCACGATTGACAGGGATCGTGTTTCTTATGTAATGCCGAGGGAGAATTGCGTAGTTGCCTTCATCTCTATAGTTTAAGAACAAATAGTCTCCTGTTTTCTCTTGCCCCAGCACATACTTTTTACCGACCAAATCTTCCAAAACCTCTTTGCTGTCTTGTGAAGTTGGAATCGGTACAACAGATTCATCCGACCATTGCCAAGCGTTGATCAAGAAGCATGCGGTGTCCATAAAGGACTCAAAGGAATCAGGATCATCTGGGTTGATATTGGAGTAATTCAAAAAGCAATCCAATATTTTTTCGGCGGCATATTTCATATGGCCATCTTGATAAATGGCAGCCCCCTTCTCAAGACATGCTACATAAACATCCCATGTGTTCAGAAACCGAGCGTCTCCAAACTCCGGCACGATACCTTGAGGCGACACCATTTCGGCAAAGTAGGTAAAGTAGTAATGCAATATGGGACTTTTTTTATAGCTGTCGTCCCCTATGAATTCATGGTACATAATCAGAACGTTTAACCAAATCGGCGTATATATTTGTGCATCTTCAATAGACCATTGACCTATACTTTCCTGAATGTTCAGTTTTCCCATAGTAAGCCATTTTTCAGCATTGGGCTCATTGGGGAAAGAATGTCCTTGCAAAAATAAATTCAATCCTTTAATGAGCCCCCTGTTTTGCGGGCCCCAGTCGGTATATGCATGGTTAGGAGGCATCACACGGTCTATTACTTTTTTGGCGCTTACTTCAAAGGCATCGTCAGATAAACCGTTTTTTCTTAAAATGTCCAGAGCAATCATGAAGTACATGGGCCTAAACATACTGTCCATGGGTGCTCCTTTAGGGCGGCCTAACACCAAAACTTGGTCGAACCCATCGGTGTTTTCAGGCTGAAGCTGATCATGGAAATCTATAAATGAGGCCAATGCGGTATAGGCCTTTTTAGTCATTTCAGCATATTTTTTATCGCCTGTCTTTTTGAATCGTATCGCTTCTGCATATCCATATAAGCATAAGTCATCAAATTTCATGATTCCTTCTTCGACTTGCTTCATTCCTGAATCAATATACGCATCCAACTGATTTGCAAATTTATCCGCATATGTATGTGTAAATCGTGCAAGCACTGACTGACTCAAAGTTAACATCTCCTCAACATGTAATGTTAGATTAGATTGCTGTAAACAATTCCGGTTATCCCTCGACGGCTCCAAGGGTCTCCCCTTTTACAAAGTATTTTTGCAGCCAAGGATACAGAATGAGAATCGGAAGCGTGGAAAAAACAATGGTGGATGCTTTCAGGGATTCTTCACTAAAAGGCCTGCACCGTGCGGTGCAGGCCTTTAGTTATCTCCCTCTTACTTCTTCTTCATTTCGGCAATCTTATCTGAAATTTCCTTGTCGTAGTCGCGACCGCCAAGCTTCAGCCAGCCGTCAACTGTATTTGTCCATTCCTTGTCGAAATCAGACGCGATAATTGCCTTTGAGAGTGCCTCGTAACCGTATTTCGTCAGGTTGACAATGTTCTTCTGAGCGACCGGACGCGGGCTATCGATGAACGGAGACATAACGCCAAACTTCGCAAATTGCTCATAGTGAGGCGCCATCAATTCAGCATACAACGGATCAGGATTCAATTTCAGGAGCTGATCTTTCGTCGGAGGTCCCATGTAACCCTGTGTAATCAGGTTCAGGTCACCCAAATACCAGTTAAGCTCCTTCGCATTCTTATCGTTGTCGATCGGTACGCGAAGTCCTCCGTCTACTTTGTAGTGTACGCCTTCAATACCGCTTTGTACGACGCTAGCATGCTTCGCTAGGAAGTTCAGGAATTTGACCGCCGATTCCGGATTTTTGGTCGTTTTTGGAATCATGTTGAACATTCCGAATGTTGAAGCTTTAGAAGTATACTGGCTACCATCCTTCCGCTTGAGCGGCATGAGCGTAACCCACTTAGCAGTCGGAACCGTTTTTCTTGTAGTCATCGTAAGCGTAAATGGATCATCGTTGGAATCCATGAAACCAGCTTGACCTGCGGTATATTGCTGAATAAATTTTTGCGAATTAATGTCGGTTGCGAATTCTTTAGAAATAAGTCCTTCTTTATAAACCTTGTTCATGAAGGCAAAGTATTCTTTTCCTTCCGGCGTATCAATCGAAGAGTGAAACTGACCATTGACCATGTTGCCGGTCGGCATATACAGATCGATGCCAGGGCCGTTGCTATTCAGGCCAGCTCCCCACATCGGACCGAAGAAAAATCCTTTCGCCGCCTGATTGATCGCTGGAACCGCCCATGGAACGACGTTGTCTTTGCCGACGCCCCCCGGATCCTTTTCCTTAAACGCTTTCAGCACCGTGTAAAGCTCGTCAAGTGTGGTCGGCGCCTGCATACCGATCTTGTCAAGCCAGTCCTGACGGATTTTCATTGTCGGACCGCCTGCCTGATTCATCCGATAAGCGGGAATGGCATAACGCTTTCCTTTATAAGTCCCTGCATCATCTAGTGCCGGTTTCGACAGCTTCTTGATGTCAGGACCGTATTTATCCAGCAGATCGTCAAGCTGCCATATACCTCCCTGCTCTGCGTATTGGAACACGAGATCGGCGTTATACGTGATAACAATGTCCGGCGCTTCGCCGGAAGCCATCCATACATTTAGCTTCTCGGTCTCTTGCGATCTTGGCAGCGGTACGTATTCAACTTGTAAATTATCTTCCTTCAGGGCGTTTTCCTGAATCCACTTAACAATAACGCTGTCTGTCAGCTTCGTTCCATCCGGAGAGTTCGAGCGATCCCAAACGGATACCCGTACCTTCTCAGGTTTGCTGGGAGCCGCTGATGGTGCAGCCGAGGTTGTGATTGTTGCAGAGGTGGTACTAGGGGCGCTGCTATCCTTGCTGCATCCGGCCAACAAGGATAGCGGCAAAGTAAGAGCCATACTAAGCAGTAGACCTTTCTTCACTTTACTTCCTCCTTTTTCAAGTACAGGATTATATTATATGGACGCCGCCGCTTTATAATGGCTAACATTGTCCATCTCCTGTCAACCTTTGACAGAGCCGAGCATGGCTCCTTTGACGAAATACTTCTGCAAGAACGGATAAACAACAAGGATCGGCACAGTTGCAAACACGACTGTCGCTGATTTCAGCGACTCCTCAATGATGTGCAGCTGATTTTGCTGCTGCAGCGTTTCAAGGGAAGTATCCATCTGGGAGAGTAGTAGAATATTCCTCAGCTTCATCTACAGCGGATAATAGTCCGGATTGTTGATTAACATCACCGCGCTAAAGAAGGAATTCCAGTGTCCTACGGCATAGAAGAGGCCGATTGTGGCCAGCGAAGCTACGGACAGCGGCAGGACAACCTGCACCAGGAAACGAATATTGCCACAGCCGTCGACAATGGCCGCTTCACGCAATTCTTCGGGAATGAAGGCGTTTACAATCGTATTCAGAAACGGAAACAAACTGAAAACTACTTCACCGAACATATATTTTCGAAACAGGAAAAACAGAAAGGCCCGAACGAGCAGCAAGTACAAATCGTAGTTTCTCTGCTCGATTCTATCAATCTTGCGGATCGAGCTTCCAATCCCATTCGGAGAGTTCCTCCTTCTTGTCCTCCGAATCATAGTGTGGAAGCGCTTGCAAATCATCCTCAAACGCATTTACAACTTGCGTATGAAATTAGTATAAGATCAATTGCAAGCATTTTATATGCGGTATTTTTTACTTTTTATTTGATATTTAAAGTTTTCGTTTTTTCAGTCAACTTTTTACATGTATCTTGGCCGATTCGCTCCTCCAGATCGCATCGATGGAACGATTAATAGCCGTGTTCGTCATGATAACCCCTCCTTTATACACCCATTGCACAAGAGCAGATCTCTGCTAATTTTCGTTATCAAATGGCAAAACCCCTTTATTCATGGAATCTCTTCCAAAAACTTGCCGTTACTTGTGATACGGTTCATCGTAAACAGTAAAGTGATCCGTACCACAGATAGGGAGCGATAATAAATATCCGTTCCACCACGCTAAACTTCCCTATAGTTTAATAACAAAATCATGTAGGGGACCCATTTGCATGGCTCCCCCCTTATCGAACCGCACGTGCCCTACTAAGGCATACGGCTCACCAACGTGATTCAACTTGCAATCAATTTGTAGCATTTCTTTGGGCACACTGCATCTTTCGAACGCGTCCTGGTGTGTAATACTCTTGACTGCGTTCTTGCATCTTTACTAGTTTTCGGGTTTCCTTTGCTTTTTGCTTTTCATATCTTGACTGGGTGAATGCCTAATATAAGTTATGAATAGAATTGGGATTTGAAACATGTCCACTTTTATTGTTCTATGGATGGAATATGCCTATTTATAGCCCACTATTCACTCTTTCTATTCGTTCGTTTAATCACTTTAAGACACAATTGTAACCATTTGGAATTTTTAAGGCTACCGAGAATAAATCAGCGGTAGCCTGTTGTGGTATTCTTCTTCAACTAAAGTGCTTATTGATACGTATAGTTACGTGTTCGAGATGATGTATGGTATATTTCATTTTGCCTAAAATCATGAGTAACGGATCAAACCTCCATTTACATGAATCACTTGACCTGTGACGTACATAGATTCATTTGCTGCAAGATATACGAAGGCTGGTGCTACCTCGAAAGGTTGTGCTGCACGTCCGAACGGACTGTCAGTGCCTAGAGTAGATACATGTTCTTTGGAGTAGGTACTAACATTGAGCGGCGTCCATGACGGACCAGGAGACACCGCATTAACCCGGATCCCTTTCTCTGCCAAAGACAGCGCCATACTGCGAGTAAAACTTACTATTGCACCTTTAGTTACAGAGTAATCAATGACATCCTTGTCTCCTTCGTAGGCGACCCTTGAAGTTGTATTGATGATGGCGCTGCCTTTATCTAAATAAGGTAGAGCGGCTTTAGTCAAATAAAACAAGGGGAATATATTGGTTCGAAAAGTGTTTTCGAGTTGTTCATTGGAAATGTCCATTATACTGCTTGTAAAAGGTTGAACGGCAGCATTATTGATTAAGATGTCCAGTCTATTATAATGCCCGAGCGTTTCAGCTATTATATCTGGCGAACTAGCTGGGTCGCGAAGATCTCGGGCTAGTAGCAGACAGCGGGTGCCGAATTGCTCAACATACTTTTTGGTTTCTTCCGCATCAATATGTTCATTTAAATAAACAATAGCCAGGTCGGCTCCTTCTTTAGCGTAAGCGGCTGCAATTGCACGTCCAAATCCGCTATCGCCTCCAGTAATGATCGCAACCTTCCCTTTCAGCTTGCAGCTACCGACATACCCAGGGTAATCAAAAATAGGACGCGGCACCATGAGATACTCCAAACCAGGGACTTGATCCTGATGTTGAGGTGGAAATGCGATAGGCTCCTGTACTAACTTAGTTCGATAACCAAGGAAAGGGTACACAGGATAAGGGAATTGCATGGCTTATCACCTCCGAATAATTGTATTTGTTTCTATTAGTAATTTATTAAAAATACCAATAGTAAATGGTAGTGTTATCATATTAATCAGGTACACAGATCATTTTGGTTGCTCGTGTAAAATTGAGGTTCCATATGTTGCACTGGGTACATGTGGCGGGGTGTTTCTACGTAAGGCAAGGTTGGCTGCCCAGGGGAGAAATGGTAAGGTGTTCCCTGATACGGTTGGCGGAAAAAGAAAGGATTACCGAATGGGCTTCCAAAACCTCCAAAGCCAAATGGGCTTCCAAAGCCCCCAAAGCCAAACGGGCTTCCAAATCCTCCAAATCCAAACGGGCTTCCAAAACCTCCAAAACCAAACGGGCTTCCAAAACCTCCCGCGCCTAAAACCTCCGTGCCTAAAACCTCCGTGCCCGACCCAGAACCTCCGTGCTCAAAACCTCCCAAGCCTCCATGAAAGCCCATTTGTGTTGTCCTCCGTTTATGATGATATAGAAACATTAACCATGTATTGTATGGGCTTCTGTCATAACAAGTTCGTAGTTAGATGTAAAATAGGCATTTTGGGTTTTCATTATACCTCGGAAAATTGTCAGGAAAACAAATATTGAACTCTTCTGTTAAATCGCTAAACAGGCTACCAATGTTATGCCGGCAGCCTGTGTCATGGTGCTATCGTTTACCGTTAATCATTCTCATTAGTATATTTTTAAGTCTATTTTTTTTCTTCACGATTTCAAATGGTCGCATCATTTCGTAATCTTCATGTTCGAGCATGTGACAATGCCATACAAAAAGCCCAGCGAAAGGATCGAATCTCGCGATAAAAGAGGTAACGTAACTAGCTGGAGCACGAATCGTATCTTTAAAGCCCCTCTCGTTAGGTTCAGGAGGAACCGCGGGTCCTGTAAACTTAAGTTCACCTGTGGCTTGGAAATGTGCATCGTCAAAAGGCTGGCGCTCTAGAATCTGCATGTCAACGACATGTAGATGAATGGGGTGGTCATCCGCAGATTGATTAATTAACCGCCAGATCTCAACAGCTCCTAAGTCCATTTTCTCAGATATAGGATCATTCCACATTTTACTGTCAAGTAAATTAAGCGATCTTCCATATTCATCCTCCACCCTAACAAGTGTGAGATCTCTTGTCCTTGTTGCCATCTCTCTGGAAAGGAAATCAATTTTTGTTAAATGATCCGGAATGGAGCTGGTATCTTTGTCTTTTAAAGGAATGGTTACTTTAAACTGCATCACATCGGTTGTTTCGGGGGAGGCACCCTTGAAGACATTTTTAAGAATAATCATCTTGCCAAATGCTCGAGAAAAATCAACGATCACATCCGCACGTTCGGTCGTTAGAAGGAGGATCTCATTCATTTTCACTGGTTTCTCCAGTAAGCCGCGATCTGTACCAATTTGATAAAATGGCTGTCCGGAGTCCAGTTTGAATGTAATAGCTCGACTATTACAGTAATTTAACATCCGAAATCGGTATTTTCGCGGTTCTACTTCAAGATAGGGGGATACTTTGCCGTTTACCAGAATGTAATCTGCGTCAAAAGGTGTGACAATTGAAGGATAAGGAAGTCGATGATTGTTTTTATCGGGAGTAGCGGGGTAAAATAGCGAACCGTCCGGGTTAAACGAGCGATCCTGAATCATAAGAGGGATTTCATATTTTCCCACCGGTAGATTCAGGGATTGTTCATGCTTATCACGAATGATAAAAAACCCTCCAAGTCCCGCATAATTGTTCAATCTAGTAATACCCATGGTGTGGTCATGATAAAATAACGTAGTGGCTTCAAGGTTGGGATACTCGCATACTTTTCTTTGAAACATAGGCCCTGTTTGTTCAAAATTTCTCGTAAACCAAGCATCAGGGTAACCATCACTATGATCATGCTGTTTTCCGCCGTGTAAATGAACTACGGTCCTAACTTGAGGAAGTGTTTTTTCTGCACCATGAATGGTCGTATCGATGGGGAGAAAATGCTTTTTGGGAAGATCATTCATCCATTTGACATATGTCGATTCACCCTTCATCACGTCGAAAGTAGGGCCCGGGTACATTCCGTTGTAGCCCCATAAGCGGGTAGGCCCTAAATCACGATGTAGTTTTTGGGTAAATTCCCTCATGGTCACTTCATAATACGAACCTTTCTTGTCTCGTTTTATCGGGGAAATGGTTTTGGGAATCGGCAGTTTATCGACGAATTTTTGAAGTTTTACTTTTACGGGCATACGAGTAGAGACCTCCTCACGGTTAATACCTTAAGAAAGCGTATGAACGACAGATGTCCCACTATGTTTAATTGTGGATTTTCCCTTAATCTATTCATCAACAAATATTGGTGAGATTCAAGGAAGACCTCTTTCATCTGTACACGTCTTCATTCAAGGATTATTGGAATGGGCATGACTATACCTAAAACGGTTCCCGCCTCACCTTTTCCTATCTGCGTACATAATCTATTATCAAAAAAGCGGCCCAGAGGTGGATTAGGATGATCTATTTTTGTCCCCAGTACGGTGTTTGGCGTGAATACTGCACGCCATGTAGTCACTGTCCTAGTGTGAACTATTACGCTGGAAGAAAGGATTCAACTATCATAGATGAATGGAACGCTGTTCCTGCTCCTCCTCCCCCACAACTGCAATCCGTTTCAGTGGACCCCAAAACAAGTGCACTCCTAGTTTTGGATATGGAGACCTCTATATGCAATAATCCTCGTTGTTTTGCCTCTATCTCTAAAATTAATCAACTATTGGCGAGAAGTCGTGAATGGGGCATGCTTGTCGTCTATAGCCTTACACGAACGGGAAGCCTCTCGGATATTGCCGCGCAGATAGCCCCCTTGCCAAGTGATCCTGTTGTGAAATCAAACGTTGATAAGTTCTACAAAACTGATTTAGAACAAATATTGCATGAGCATGGTATTAAAACTGTTCTGATTACCGGTTATGCCGCTAATGGCGCAGTCCTCCATACAGCCACTAGTGCTGCATTTCGGGGATACAATGTCATTATTCCAGTTGATGGAATGTCAGCTCTCAATCCTTATGCTGAACAGTATACCGCTTGGCATATGTTAAATAGCCCTGGAACCCGAAACCGGGCCATTTTAACAAAAATAAATCTGATACATTTTAGTCATCCATACCGGGGATCTGAGGATGGGAAGTCTGAGTCATCCAGTAAGTCCCTTTCTCCATCATAGGAGTGCTTATGATATGGCTCCAAGTAGTAAACACTCAATCGTTATACCACGCTAAACTGCCCGTTTAGCTTAATCGCCTGCCGATCATTCCATCTTCTGCACTACGTCGTATTAGGCTAGGGAGAGAGCCCACGACCGCCTGTGGCTCTTTTTAATTTGTGCACAGTTCACTGGAGGAGTATAGTCCCAACTTTAATTTCAAAGGAGATAATTTTATGTGGAATAGCTTCCCATCATATCCCGATAACAGACAAGGGATTTCAAACATTTTACATTGTATCAATAAATGGGTGACCATCCAATTAGAAGATGGGACTAATTTGCAAGTCAACGTGACCTCTGCCGATTTCAACTATGCAACAGGATTTTTAACCCGCCAATCTTATAACTCATTAGTTTGTAACGGGACTGCCATTCAAAATTCACAACAGGCAGAGGCTTGCAAGGGGCAATGGATCCAGCTTCTTCTTCCCAATTATATTCCGCTCTCGTTTTATTTGACTCATTATGATGATCAAATGGTTGGGGGCAGCTTCCAATCGACTCAGCTTCTCGGATTATCCAACCGTGTCACTTCAGTTCAATGTTGAATAAAAGCATGTGTCGTGAAATGAACTGCCCCCCAATCGTTAGATGGTGTCTAACAATTGGGGGGCAGTTCAAAATTTTACGGCTGCCTTGAATAATCCATTACAAATCCAAGCTTAAAAATCATCGCGATTATAGCATATGTTTGTGTCGCCGGACATTCTTGACTTGCCTTTAATAATCTTGTCGTTGGACGATTGAAAAACACTTCGATTGTTCTCGCCTTCAATCAAGCATTATAGTTGCTAAATTTGATAAAAACACCGTAAATATTCTTCCCAGCATCTCTTAAGTAGCTTTGATAAAATCTCGCTGTGAAGTATCCGGGGAAATCAATTGGTGTCCCTTGGTGACCCCTGAATCGTGCAGCAAGAACTTTACTTTTATAAAGAATTTCTTCCTCCTTACTGCCTGCAACAGTGTATTCCTTAATTTTTACCGCATCGATTGGGATTACTTTAAGGACTTCTGAAAGAGCCTCTTCCTTGGTTAGATAGATTTCTGTTCCATCTGATTGAAAATTCAGATTTATTATTTCTGCAAAGTCGTCTGTCAAGTAAAAGACTGACAAAAGAGTGAATGCATTTATACGATACCAATCTTGTGCTTTGTTGTATCCTAAATATTCGTAATTATTATCTATGACTTTCCTATGATCGCCAAACCCGCCTGCTTTTGTTATTTTTGACGGACTATTTACCGGTTTTTTTGCATTCTCCGTGCATCCTGAAATTAAGACGATAAAAACAAATGATAAAACTAATATAATGAAATAACGGATTCTGTTTGCAGTATGCATACACAACCTCCTTTATCCGATTCATTAGTTTTTAAGAAATTAAGTAATTAATTTCAATTGTGGGGTTATCTTTACTCGTAATAATTTCCATAACAATACATATTGTATGAAAATGTATCTACTTCATTCCTTGCCTTTTAAAAAACAAGGTGCTTGCGCGTTCCGCTTATATATTTATCAAAAGGTTATTATTAATTATATATTTTGCAGCTCAAACACACCAAAGTAACAACCCGTCCCTAACAGGAAGCGGGTTGTTACTTTGGTGTTGTTAATTCATGGATTCTTATTAAATCACTAACGCATGCGTCAGTTGCACTAGTATACTTTTGGGATACTCTCACTATTGAGCTGACTGTGTTGAAACCTGCCATGTAACACCAAATTTATCTATTACTTGTCCGTAAAAAGGACTCCAAAAAGTTTCGTGTAATGATATGATCACTTTACCACCATCTTGTAATTTGCCGAATACTTCTTTTGTTGTTTCAACGTCATTAATTAA
Source organism: Paenibacillus sp. J22P51 (assembly GCF_059692215.1). NCBI lineage: Bacteria > Bacillati > Bacillota > Bacilli > Caryophanales > Paenibacillaceae > Paenibacillus > Paenibacillus sp. J22P51. The sequence goes on from NZ_JCAUAZ010000019.1 coordinate 20,494, forward strand.
AATAGCTAAGGTGGTTTGATCGCCAATTTGATAAGGTAGACCTGTAAATGTGTCAGATATCATTAAATCTGTTGAACCTACTTTGAGATGTGCATGTAAGATACGATTTTTTTCTTCATCAGATAGATTTGTATCTTCTTCCCCAGGCATGTCGCCAAATCTTTGAAGAATAAGGGTCTTTGTATTGAATGCATGTTCATAAAATGAAACAGCTTCCTGTCCATTTCCATTCAATATTAAATAAGGGTTGATACCTAAAATCATAAGTAACACCTCTTTTTAAAATTTTGATCTAATCTCAAATTATTATAACAAATTAATACAAAAAAATACGATTTCTTATTAAACCAATCTGCCCGTTAGGAATAAAAAGCCCGCGATTTACGCGGACTACAGTTCATCCTGTCTTATGTTTTACTTATAAATTATTGAGAAACCATTTTTTATTAGGTTAGTAAAAGAAGCCACCTTACTTAACTCATTCAATTCTTCTTTAATTGGCAATTCCAATTGTTTCAATTCAAGTTTAGACGCAGCTAATTCAAGTAATTCTAAACGTAATAGCCAGTCATTGGGATATGAACGTTTAAGTTCATTATAAATGTCACAAAGCTCTTGAATACAGTCATCAGTAAAGGTGTATTTCTCTCTTATTGTTGCAACTTTCTGATATAGCATTTCTAATTCGGTTAGAGAAGAATGCGGTTCTTTCATAGCTGCTACTTGTTGAAGCGGTGCACTAAAGTAGGAAGCAGGGTCAGCTGCACCAGGATATACTGAAACAATACGCGATCCCACAGCCATATCATAAGTGCCCCATTCCTTCTTAAATAGCTCCTTTCCATCCAACGTCACCGTACAATCCTCGAATGAAATTAATACGGCTTGTTGATTATTTTTTAATATACTTGTAATTCGTCCAGAAACGCTTATACCGTTTACGAACAAGATATTAACGAAGTTTCCTTCAACCATGCCCATATCTTCAAAAGCTTGATCATCGCACGCTTCTAATGCAATATTACCTTGCAGCATACCAATTGGAGTACCAAATCCTTTGGCATGATAGTCTTTTCCATGTCCTTTCAATTGTTGGTTATTAACCGAAAGAGCTGTCTCACCAGTCGTGCTAACATAGATCGCTTCACCGTCCTTATCTTTTAGAAGAGCATGGACGATACCCGTTACGCTAATGCCGGAATTGAATTCGAAGGTAGCAACACTTCTCGAACGCAGCGCTTTCTCTAAACTTTCCGTTCCGCCAACTCGGAATGCCATCGTATCCGTTAAAGATTGGGCGCCTTCCATTAATTCTTCAAAGCTTTTACAAACAAATAATCGTGATTGCATCTCGGTCACAATTTTCGGGCTATTAATACATGCTTCAACGGAATACGGCAATTTCACTACCGCATCTGTGTAGCAATGCTTGCTTTCTCCAACGGAAGACAATAAACCAGCGCCGTAAATTTTCGGATTATTCATGTCCCCGATTAGTCCATATTCAACTGTAGCCCAGAATAAACGGGAAACCTTCTCTGCTTCCGTCAATTCGATGACCGCATTTTGCTTTTCCTCGACTAATTTTTGGGCAGCTGCTTTTTCTTCAGCCGTAGATCGCGGATTCTCCATGACGATCGTTAATTGCCTGAGCGCCTCGAAAGCCTCTCCTCTTTCCTTCATGGAAAAAGCTTTTGTGCCGATCGAGCCGATTTTTTGCACGTACGACCTGTATTCCTGATCAAACAAAATGGGCGCATGTCCTGCTGCTTCATGAATAATGTCCGGGGCAGGCGTGTATTCAATGTTCGTTAATTTTCTGATTTCTGTTGCGATAGGTAAAATTCCGTTAGCAAGCAGTTCATAGAATACAGCGCCTGGGATAAGTCCATTTACAATAACCGCGCCCCATCCGATTTTCGAAAGGCACGCATTCATCTCTGACACACGAGGTATTTTCTCCGTTTCAATACCTGACTGTAACAGTCCGTTTACAAATGCAGAGTGAGCTTTATCCTGTAAGGCATGATGATTTTGACGCATGACATAACGCCACACAGCATGATCGATGGGGGTGTAATGATCATAATGTTGCTCTATTACATAGGGTTGTAAATGAGGTGGAATCATTTTCATTTCATCAACTCCCTCTTCTTACTCATTCGCCTCTTCTATGACAGCGTCCACTTTCCTGCGACTTCCTTGCTATTTTGGAACCCAACTGTATGGATAATTTTGATCCTCTAATTGTGCAGCTCCTTTCACCACACGTAAAGGACGGAAGGTATCAATCATAACCGCTAACTCTAAAGTCTCTTTTTTACCGATGCTGGCTTCAATTTTTCCAGGATGCGGTCCATGAGGAATACCTGACGGATGTAAGGTAATCGAGCCTTCCTTAACGCCTTTGCGGCTCATAAAATTGCCTTCGACATAGTAGAGCACTTCATCACTATCCACATTGCTATGAAAATACGGGGACGGAATGGATTCCGGATGGTAATCAAACAATCTCGGAACAAACGAGCAGACGACAAAATTATTCCCTTCAAACGTTTGGTGAATGGGTGGCGGCATGTGAATTCGACCTGTAATCGGTTCAAAATCTCCGATGTTGAAAATATAAGGGTACAAATAGCCGTCCCAACCTACGACGTTCAATGGATGATAGTTGTAGGTATGAGAGTGCAAATACCCTCTGGTTTTGGTTCTAACCTCAAATTCGCCGATATCCGTATGGCTTTCCAAAGTTTCAGGGAGCCTAATATCTCTCTCACAGAAAGGGCTATGCTCTAGGAGCTGTCCATGCTCGTTCCGGTAGCGTTTCGGTGTGCTTATCCAACAATTCGTTTCTACGCATAAAAATTTAGATTCACCTGGCTCCGGAACGATTCGATAAATCGTACCCACTGGAATCACGATATAATCCCCTGGGCGGTAGCTGAGTGTACCAAACATAGACTCAACTTTTCCCGTCCCCCGATGAACAAAAAACAATTCATCCCCGTCTCCGTTACGATAATAATAATCCATGGTTTGCGTCGGATTGGAAACGGATATTAAAATATCTTCATTTCCAAGCATGTAGTGCCTGCTGTTTATCGCATCTCCCGTATCTAAGTACTGTCCGGTCAGGAAGTGCCTGCATGTCAACGCTCCTTGTTCTTCGAACTCTAGCTTGCAGGGAGCGTAAATATCGGCTTTAACGATGTCCGTCGGAGCAGAATGATGATAAAGAATAGATTGTATGCCCGAAAACCCCTTCGTACCCATGACCTGTTCCCGGTACAAAGAACCATCTTGTTTCTTGAACTGCGTATGTCTTTTCTTGGGAATTTCACCCATACGGTGATAAAAAGGCATGTTACCTTCCTCCTAAGAGTTTTCGTGATAAAAACTTTTATCGAAGTCCTTCGAGGATGAGCGACCGCGTTTTAAAGGTAGTTTTTATCGCCAATAAGAATTTGTTCTTCCGTGTACCGGAAACTTGTAAATTCTTATGTGGAAAGAAAACTTGCTTCGTAAGCATCATCTTAGAACGGCCGGCAGTACACGGCCGGTCACCTCTCCGAAGCCGACTCTGTAGCCGTCTCCCTGACACCAGCCGGTCAATGTTAAACAATCGCCATCTTCCAGCCAAACACGTTCATCGCCATTATCCAAATGTAGCGGCTCACTGCCACGCCATGCCAATTCCAACATGCTGCCTCGCGAATCCTTCTCAGGGCCGCTAATCGTTCCTGAAGCCAACAAATCCCCGGGCCGTAAATTGCAGCCGCCTATCGTATGATGAGCGATCTGCTGTGCCATCGTCCAATACAAATAGCTGAAGTTGCTGGCTGAGATACGGTCCGGGCGCTTCATAGAATCGCTCTGGAGATAAACCTCTAACTGGATATTGAACGAACCCGGAGTGCTCTGCCGCAAATATGGAAGCGGTTCTGGATCCTGCTTCGGAGCAGGAACGCGAAATGGTTCCAATGCTTCAAGAGTCACGACCCATGGCGATATGGAGGTAGCGAAATTTTTAGCCAGGAATGGTCCTAGCGGCTGGTACTCCCATGATTGGACGTCCCGCGCGCTCCAATCATTTACGAGTACAAGTCCAAATATATAATCTTCGGCTTCTTCAATCGAGACCGGCAGACCTTGTTCATTTCCTGTTCCAATCAGACAGCCCACTTCCAATTCGAAGTCCAGCTGACGGCTTGAGCCAAAGATAGGCGCAGCCGAGTCCGCCGGCTTCATCTGTCCTTGCGGGCGACGAACATCCGTACCGCTGATAACTATGGAGCTGGCTCTCCCGTGATAACCCACGGGCAGATGCAGCCAATTCGGCATAAGGGCATTCTCCTTGCCACGGAACATGCTGCCAACATTAGTTGCATGATCTTTTGAAGCATAGAAGTCCGTATAATCGCCAATCTCTACAGGCAGCAGCATCTCTACCTCGTTTTGAACATATATGGCACTAGCTCGCAGTTCTTCATTATCCCGTAAAGTTGGTTCTTCCGCATCCAGCAGCCGCCTAATGGCCCCCCGAAGTTCCTTCCAAACGGGACGGCTAAGAGACATTAGCGCATTCAACGACGGTTGACTAAACATGTTTTTACCGGACACCGCCGTCTGGTCAAAACAGCCGGAAGTGTCTAACACGGCCAGATCCAGCACATAATTCCCGATCGCAACGCCGATTCGCGGTAGTCCGCCTTTAAGGGGACGGAATACTCCATATGGCAGGTTTTGTATAGGAAAATGCGAATCCGGCTCCACTTCAATAAAAGAACGGACCATGCGATTAACTCCTCTGCTCCAGTAATTGAAATTCTCGCATCTCATCACGCGGTTCGTCGAAGCTGCAGCTCCCATAAGAGCTTAATCCCTCACTGCGCAAGGCCTGTATTTCACAAGAAGTCATAGAGAGATGCCTCCAAAGCAAGCCATCACTTGAAAATTTGAAACTTTCCGGATGCTCGTCTTCAATGATTTCCGCGATTTTCTGAATCTCCAACTTGTGCGAGTTGGCCAGTAATCCCGCAAAAAACACATTAAGAAATCCATGCATCTTCGTATTTACTTCATTGCGGTACACGCGAACAGGATGATGCAGTCCTGCTGTAAATTTAAGCGGGAGATCTCTGTCTCTACAGCCTGCCAGAACAAGGGCAACCTGATTAGCTGTAGGAAATGCTTCAGCCGTAATGCCTCCGGTTCTTAATTTAATCCCAAACCTCAATCCATTTGTTTCATTATATGCAGCAATTTCATCCAAAGCAGTGATTATTCTTGATTCCCATTCCTCATTTAACGCATATGTCAATTCGCAGAACGTCTGCAACCCGAGCTTAGAAGTCCCTCTTCCGATAGCCTCCAGAAGATGAGCTTGTAACGGAATCGGCGGCAGCGGTAAATCGAGCACACCAATCTGGGCTGCTGCTTGATATTGATCCCTAAACGATTGAATCTTCTCGAAACTTCCCGTCAACAGCTCCATACATTCATCGGCTTGTCGGCTTCGATTCCCGATGACGGACAGCATGAGTTGATTATCTTTTGAAAACATAGGCAAGTGAGTGACTAGCTCGTGCAACCGTGAGACAGGGATAATAAATTTGCCTAACATCCAGCTATCTTGATCGAGAGTATATACTTGGTAATTCCGGATTGCAGCTTCAATCGGCAGCTCTGCCGGAGGAAAAAGTCCTGCATAATCAATTAGCTTCTCCATGAAAATCCGAACACTCGGGTGCATCTCCGCGCCTCCTTTCATCTCCAACTAAAAATCAAATTTATAGATTCCCACGGCGGGCCTGTTCTCTTTCAATCGATTCAAACAATGCTTTGAAATTGCCTTCTCCGAAGCCTCTCGATCCTTTGCGCTGAATGATTTCAAAGAATAAAGTAGGACGGTCTACGATAGGCTTTGTGAAAATTTGCAATAAATATCCTTCATCATCACGATCAACCAGAATCTTATTTTCGTGAAGTTTTTGAATGTCTTCATCGATCGTACCAACCCGGGCGGAAAGCATTTCATAGTAAGCATCCGGAGTGTCAAGAAATTCTACGCCGTTAGCGCGAAGCTTTTGTACTGTATGCAAAATATCGTTTGTCAAGATCGCGACATGCTGAACGCCCGCGCCATTATTAAATTCAAGGTACTCTTCAATCTGTGATTTGCGCTTGCCGGTTGCCGGTTCGTTCAGAGGGAATTTAATTCGGCCCCCGTTATGCATGACTTTCGACATGAGTGCCGAGTACTCCGTACTGATATCCTTATCATCAAAGTGGATCATTTGCGAAAAACCCATGACGTTCTCGTAATAGGAAACCCACTCTTCCATCTGTTCCACATTTCCAACAACATGATCGACGCCAATCAGGCCCGTTTCCTCATAAGGAATCACATAATCAACCTGATGATAACCAGGCATAAAAATCCCCTTGTAATTCTTTCTTTCAACAAGTGTATGAACCGTATCGCCGTAAGTGCCAATAATTGCTTTTATGACTATACCGTTTTCATCCGTTAAAACTTGCGGCTCCTGAATCGGGATTGCTCCCCTGGAAATAGCCTCCATGTAAGCCTTTTCAACATCTTCTACACGAAGTGCAATGTCTTTTACTCCTTCGCCATGCTTTTTCACAAAATCGCTGATCGGATGATCAACTTTCAATGAACCGGACACGACAAACCGGGTTTTCTTTTGTTCCAGCACATAAGAAACTCTATCCCGCTGTCCTGTTTCTAACCCGGCATAAGCAACAATCTTGAAACCGAAAGCCCTGCTTAAAAAGTAACTTATTTGCTTGGCGTTCCCTACATAATATTCGACATAATCAAAGTCATGAATCGGGAAGAAATCCTGCTGTTTTTTGTTTTTGTTCAAAACTTCCTTTTTCATAATTTTTATAGCCTCCTTGGGAATAATATCCTATTTCTCTTGAGTATAAAGCGATTCAATAAATCCTGCAAAAACGTACGACAAAGTAAACACGTATCGACGCACATCCGCTTTAACATGTTAAAATGTCTCCTTCATTTTTCTTCCTCCTAAAGCATATGACAGCATATGATTTTACCGATCAAGATGACAAACTTCTACGTCATTGGTTCTATAACAAATGAGAAAAGCTGCCCCAAAACTGAACAATCTCAGTTTTGAGGCAGCCTTTCGGATTTGAGAACCATTCTACTCTATTCACCTTCATCCAACAGCTTTTGATACGCTATGGCCGCAAAAAGCAAAGCAGCTATCCCATATGACCAATTCCTGCCCCGTGGCATCCATTTATAACCCGCATAGGGAAATATGGGCACTGGGATCGTGGGTCCAGAAATTTCCGGCATATAGACACATCCATCCACCTTTTCAAAATGGTCAACCACACCTTGAAAAGCCTTAATGGCAGGCTCTTTATATCTTACATCCAGCCAACCCCTGCGAACACTGTGCAGCCAGCCGGCGGCAATAAGAGCTGTCGCACTGGATTCTCGATAGGTTTTGCCCACTTTATTAAGTACCGTTTCAAAGTACCCATCTTGCCGCTGGAAAGGAAGTAACGCCTCCGAGGTTTCCTGTAGTATTTCTATGATTCGATCTCTTTCCTGGTGCTCTGTTGGCAAAGTTTCAAGGATCATCGGCAATGCACAAATCACCCAACCATTGCCTCGACCCCAGAAAATCTTGCTTTTCGGAAAATGCGTTTTGGCCTTAACCCAATAACTGTGATACCAGAGCTTATCTTCCGCATCCTGCATATATCCCGCATAGAGTCTAGGCTGCCTTGCTGCAAAGTCCAGCAGCTCCTTGTCCCCATTTTCCACAGCATACCGCATTGGAAATACGCTAAACATCATCAATGAATCCACCCAAATCGATCGGGGATACCATTTGCCTTCCGGAGAGTTGCCCAAATGATTGACGGCATCATCCAGTATTCGAGGTTCATGCTTAATGTAGTTCAATACTTTATCCGTTAAATAGGCATACCCTGCGTTCCCAGTCCTCTTCTGCATGGCATAGGTAATTAACGCCGGTGCACTTGTGTCCGCTTGATCCACACGGGGTTCATGAGCAACATAGTAATCACAATAAGCTTTCGTAAAATGAAAATACCTGTCTTCCTCCAAAAACGCATCCAACTCCGTCAAGGCATATCCTAAGAGGGCCTCTCCCCACATCCATTTCATTTTCGGTTCAAATTGCTTTACTACACTGTCAGCTAACGCTAGCGCCTTAATAAAATAATCATCCCTCGCCATCATGCATGGGTCCTTTCACAACGATCAAAGTTTAGATACAAGCTGCTGTCCTCAAAGGCAATCCGGATCTCGTCAGGCTTTCTATCTGCCTTTACGTAAGGGGTGTCCAGCCTGTGATAGTCTGTTATGACCTTCTCACCGTCGATAACAAAGTCCCCTTTATATGTTAAAGCGTACTCACTGCTTCCCTTGTACATCAAGGTATTTTTGATGAAAACCACATTCCGTGAGCGAATGGTCTTCCTAAAAGAATCAAAGCTGCCGAAGGTCTCTTGGCTCCCTAACTCACAAATCCAGTAGGTGATTACTCCTTCCTGGATAATGTCTGAAGGATCCTCGGTGTTAACTTTGAATTCGTTTCTCCCGATGAGAGCGATATAGGTATCGCCCAACTTTCCAAACAAATAATTTTTCTCCAGCACGACTTCATCAAATTTATCCTGCGGAAAGTACGCATGCGTAAATGTAGCTCTTTTTCTTTCCATAAAACCTTTTCGTTGATCAATCTTATAAATGCTAAGGTGCACGTTCTTATCCTGTACGGAATGGGGAAAGATCCCACTTCCTACCCAATAGTCGGGCGAGAAATTCCGGTTAACATCTTGAAAAGCCGGTGCCCCGGGATGTGTAGTGAAGACGGTTACTATATTCGACAGCGTCGCCTGCCACACATGCTGCTGGTCGCCGAATTCTCCAGGATGATAGTTTTGAACTGTTGAAAGCATATAATCCTTGGTTTTGTATGTATACGAATTAGCCCTTTGAATCGCGATCCCCTGAGTCACTGGATTTAGGATTTTAACTAGGGACGGCAGCAGGCCAAACTTGATTAATAAAGGGTGGTTGATCATTTTAAAATCTTGTAAAAAAGGATTCTGATGCAGCTTCCATTCATTGAACACTTTTATGGCCATATTCACAGACTCTGGATTCGTAAAGCTCTCCATCGCCCATAAATACATCCCCGTCGTATCCATGTCCGTTAAATCGGCAAATTCCTCCTTGATCTCCTTTAAATCAAGCCCCATGGAATCCTTAATGATTACTTCTCCTGGTTCTTGCCCAATTTTTCGAATAACGTTAGGCAAGTCATATTGCTCCATTAAGATAAAATTAGAAGAGATTCTGGTATAATCATAGGCTTCACAATGACCATATCCCCAAACATACTCGCTGATTTCCAAGGTATCCTGAGCCATAGGATTTTTCTTCTGTGCTTCATAACAGCGTCCGCTGGTTGCGCCAAAAAGACCTTTATAGGAATGCATGCCCATATCAAGCAGAAGCAAATCCATGATCATTTTAGATTTAATCACAATTTCTTCATCCCTGCAGAAATCGATCAAAATAGCCAGAGGCGCTATATCTTCTTCATAGTAAGTATTGGAATGCCATTCTGTGAATCCATATGTAAAGCGATATTTCAGCCAGCGCAAAATGCGGATCTTTGCTTTTTCCAGATGTTCAACTCCTGACATGCTCGCGTTCGTAAAAATGTCATCGGGAAACAGCTGTCCAGCCAAATATTCAACCGAGGCAAATAGAATTTGATGATTTTCAGACCAATAGCACATGCTGTCATCGCCTGGTTCATCCATCCAGTACTTAAAGCTTAGAATAGTCTTTTTAATCCGCTCAAGCGTTGAATCACTTAATAAATGCTTATAGCTGAAAAGGGTCCGAATGATCGAGACCATTCTGAAATCCGCACAGTCATACCTGCCATCTATATATTCGCAAATATGATGAATTTGCTCTTCATGAATGGATCTCCCCTCATGAAGGACTTTTATATCTGGAAAGCATTTTGGCCCCATTTTAATCGTCATATCTACTTCGTCCATCTTGGGTGCCTCCCTAGTTATCTGTTCGAACGCCAATCAGTGTACGCTTCATTTCCTCTACCTCACCCTCGGATAAAGGACTTTCTTTGATATTCCCTCGTTTAAATTCCAAATAATGATTGAGCTTCTCGTGCATGTGTTGAGTCAAAGGGTACTTTCTCGCCATACTGAAAGTAATTAAGAGCAGGGCAAAAGGAATCACGGTAACAATTAATTTCAAACAAATGAGAACCGCATCCGGTTGATCCAGCATGATTTTCTTAGTAACACCTTCTATTACTTGTTCCTGGGGTTTCAAATACCCTGCAAAATCCAACATAGTGGATATGATAAAAATGCCGACTGCAGCTGAGAAATTCCGTAGAAATGTCATAATCCCGCCAAACGAACCCGCATTTCTCATGCCAAATGCCAGCTCCCCTACATCGGTTACATCCGGATACATCATCCACGGAATCACAATGCATCCAACGATGCCCAATCCCATGCATACGGCATTTACGTAAATCGACCAAGTAGGCCAATCGGGCCCAAGAAGAGCAATAAAGAGTACACCAACGCCCCATATCAGGGTGGACAGCATGAAGGTTTTCGCCTTGCCAATCGTATTAGCTAATTTCACAATAACAGGGACCATCGCAATTTGTGTAATCAACATGGCGCCTAATACATAGTTCAGCTCAGATGGTCTTTTCAGATAATAATTCATAAAATAGGCAAAAACTGTGGATATCACATCCATCGATAGAAAGGAAAACAGATAAATGATAATCAGAATTCGAAACGATCTAACTTTAAAAGGTGCTGTTAAAGCCGCAATGGTAAATCGTGATTTTTCCGTTTGCACCGTAACCCTCTCCTTGGTAAAGAAGAAAATTAGCAGGAAAGGTAACGCGAAGAAAACACCAAAACAAAGGGCCATGACCATATATCCCGTATCTTCATTTCCAAACATTTTTACAATTTCAAGAGGAAGCACCGCGCATAGAAGAGAGGAACATTGCGATAAAAAGAGACGTGTGCCATTGACCGTATTTCGTTCCTTGTAATCGGTGGTGATCTCACTGCACATAGCCGCATAGGGGATCATCACCATGGTGGAAATGGTTGAGTACAGGAGATAGGCAAACAATACATAGCAAAACTTGACCATTTCGTTGTCGCCCGAGATCGGATACCATAATAGGAAATATGAGATAATGATGCCGAAAAATCCTATGAAAAAATAGGGCTTCCTTCTACCCCATTTTGTCCTTGTATTGTCTGTTATAAAACCCATTAAGGGATCATTTACGGCATCCCATACTTTACTAACTAAAATTAGCGTACCAGCCATCACAGGTCTTATTCCAACAACATCGGTTAAAAAGATCAAAAAGAAAAAAGAAATGATGAGTTGGGCTCCTCCGCCAAATATATCTCCCGAAGCAAACGTAAAAATTTCAACCTTGGACAGTTTGTTTCCCGCTTTTTGCATGTTTTCGTTCCCCTTCATAATGCTTCAATGTCGCCAAATAAAGCGTTTACAAATTTTCCGTGTACCACTATAATACGTCTATTAAAGCGTTATCCCAATATGAAAGAGAGAGATGTAGATGAAACGGTGGTTACCTATTGCGATACTACTTACAAGCGTGCTTTACATTTTTGAACTTCGACCTGATCATCAAGCATTCAAATTCTTATTTAAATTAGTTCCGATGTGGCTGATTTTGTATTACGCTTACTCGCATATGCCCTCATCCAAAAAAATCGTACATTGGTTGATGTTAATCGGATTATTCTTCGGCATGCTGGGCGATGGGTTGATTATGTATTGGTTCGTTTCCGGGCTTGCCGCGTTTCTTATTGGTCATTTGTTTTATACAGCTGGTTTTCTCGTCCAATGGCGCTTTTCTTGGTTACGCTTCTCCTCGATCATACCGATCTCCATTTATTCGTTCATTATGGGCAGAGAGCTGTTGATCTCGCTCACGGAGCAAGGTAACGCTGGTCTAGCGGTACCTGTGTTGTTCTACATTATCGTTATCTCTCTTATGGGCTGGTCTGCCATTATGACTGGTAATATATTAGCTATCCTCGGCAGCTTCCTGTTCTTAATTTCGGATTCCATTCTGTCCTGGGACCTGTTTGTCTCCCCAATCTCCTATGCGGATTTCCTGATCATGACTACCTATTATAGCGCTCAGTTCATTATTGCTCGAGGGCAAACAGCTTCTGTAAATAATCGTTCATCAGAATACGCTCGGGATCCAGTTCTTCCCTGATCATACAGAAACGCTGCCACATCGGATACAATTCCTTCAACTGTGCGGCCTGTAGCGAATGTATTTTCCCCCAATGCGGCCTTCCGCCATAACGGAGGAAAATGCGCTCCATAGCTGAGAAATAGTCTTCATACGGCATGCCTTTATACATATGGACGGCAATATACGCGGAATCACGCTCATAGGCCGGACTAAGCCAAATGTCATCACCTTTCGCATAACGACACTCAATTGGAAAATGGACATTAAATTTCTCACGCGCCATCGTCTCGCGCATTTCTTCAATCACTGCGGGCATGGCTGCTGCGGGAATGTTATATTCCATCTCATTGAAACGAACAAGCCTTTCGGTTGCAAACAAACGGTGACTGTAGCCAACCTTGCGGCCGACAGGAGCTTGGGATGCTGAAAAGCGGCTAATCGACGGACTCAACCGCGGCAGCTTTCGGCACAATTCCGAAAGCAGATGGAAGGCTGTATTTTCCAGCAATACGTCACTTATATAATCCCGTACCTTATGGTTCGTTACCTCCGCGTTCGTCTCGTCCATCAACTTCACCTGGCACGGATCGGCATACGGAAACCAATAAAACTCGAAATGACGGTGTTCGTCAGCCATAACGGACAGCTGTTGTAAACATGCTTCCAGCGGGATTCTTCTGCTTTCATACGCCAACTTAAATGCAGGCTGAAGCCTAAGTGTGACTTGAACGATAATGCCGAGAACGCCAAGCGATACCTGCATCGCTTTAAACCATTCAGGGTGAGATTGCTCCGTACATTCAAGAACTTCTCCCGTACCGGTGACGATTGTCAGGCCTATCACCTGTGTGGCCATATTACCGAATTCGCGGCCGGTGCCGTGTGTTCCAGTGCTGATCGCTCCTGCTATGGACTGAACATTGATGTCCCCCATATTTTCCTGAGCCAATCCATGTTCGAACAACTTCTCCCCGAGCAGCTTCAACTTCGTACCTGCCCAAACCGTTGCGGTTCTAGCCTCAGGATCTACTCGGATAAGCCCCTGCATCCGATCAAGCGAAACCAATACGTCATTCGATGCCGCGATTGATGTAAAGGAATGTCCGGTTCCGACCACTCTCAGCTTTCGTCCTTCGTGTCTGCACATGCGAACCACATCAACAACTGCTTCAATAGAATCTGGATAAAGGACAGTTTGTGGCGATGCCTGAACATTGCCTGACCAGTTCGACCATGTCAACGAATCTTTTTTCATAGAAAGCATTCCCCCATCCCGCGGTATGTCGGATATTCTGCCACGATGCTGCCTTGCGAAACGGCATATAATGTGAGGAATCGTTCGCAGAGTTCTCCCGCTTTCGCGTGTCGGAAAAATACCGGATCACCGATCGCGAGCTGAACGCCAGCCTTGAGACGCAACGGTGTTTGGACTTCGCCAGCCCCTTCTTGTGGGAATAGTTCCAAACCTTCTGGTAAATAGGGCTTCGCTTGCTTGTCTATTCCAACTGCACCTGATGCTGTATACCCACCGCCCAAACACGTCACCACATCTGGCTTCGGACGCCGTACCACCTCTACCCCATAACCAACTGCGGGCTTATAACGGAACGAAGTATAATTGTCGAATAAGCCAGGTGCATAAAATCCGGAACCCGCTGTAATTTCCGTCACACACGCTTCTTCACGTGAACTTTCCATACTGCCGGTTCCTCCTGCGTTAACGAAGCGCAGCTGGACGTTCATATCCTTAAGCCCTTCCACGACTTCTTTTCTCCGCTTAGCCGCTTCTATTATGGAACGCTTCTTCAAGACTTGCACGATCTTATTTTTCAAGAAACCCCCGGGCACATTATCGCCTACGCCTGCAATTTGCGCCTCATATCCCATGATCCCTTCAAGCTTCAACCACGAAGATTGGATAATCCGTTGTGCAACAGGACACACATGATCCCATGAAGTAAGCGGCGAACGCCATACGCCGAAATGCAAGCCTGGATAATCCGCCGACATGTCGACATCGATACATAACGGAACGGAGACTTGCCGTACTTTCGCGAGCCGTTCGATGTGTTCGATTTGTTCCACGGAATCGACCATAAATGTGATCGAACGGCCTTCCCCGATGAACTCGATCAATTCGGTAATAACTTCTGGGTGCCACTGCGGATAGCCAAGCAGCAGATCGTCGAAACCTTGCTGGGCCAGGAAAGCGGCTTCAGCAGCGGTATAACACATAACACCCTGAAAGACAGTATCCATTGCCACTATTCGGTGCAACACATCGACGCAACGAATCGACTTGCTCGCTATCCTTACTTTCTTACTGCCGGCCGCCCGAGCGATAGCCCGTGCATTGTCATCCAGCATGTCCAAATCCACGAAAGCAAAAGGCTTCGGTACATGTTCAAAAATCTGCTTGTAATACTCGTAAGTTCCCTTCATCCCCTTGATTCCTTCCTTTGCAGCCATATATTAAGGCTTCAGCAGCTTGCGTATGATTTTAAGTCCAAGCTTGGATGACGGATAGCGGAAGGAAAAATCAAACTTCGTCGTCTGCTTCAATATACTCTTGCTGTGGGAGAATGTATGGAAGCTGCTCTCTCCGTGATACTGTCCCATGCCGCTTTCACCAACGCCACCGAAGGGCAAATAAGGCGTTCCCATATGCAGCAACGTATCGTTCATACATCCGCCGCCGAACGAGATGTTCTCCGTCACCAAATCCTGCACAGACTTGTTTTCACTAAATACATACAGCGCCAGCGGTTTGGGCCGCGAATTCACGATGTCGATCACTTCATGAATGTTGTCAAAAGTAAACACAGGCAGAATCGGTCCGAAAATTTCCTCTTGCATGACCGGCTTGTCCCAAGTGACTTGATCCAGTACCGTCGGTTCAATTCGAAGGGTCTCCCTATCCGAACGTCCGCCTATCACCGCGGTTCCATCATGAAGAAATTCGCAAAGCCGCTCAAAGTGTCGAGGGCTGACGATTTTGCCATAATCGGGATGCTGTAAAGGCTTCTCTCCATAAAAAGAAATAATCGCGTTTCTAATCGACATGATTAGCTTATCTTTTACATTTCTATGTACAAGCAAATAATCAGGAGCTAGACAGGTTTGGCCGCTATTCACGAATTTACCGAATGCAATCCTTTTGCCAGCCAGTTCCACTGACGCGTCATCATGAACAATACATGGACTTTTGCCGCCAAGCTCTAAGGTTACCGGAACGAGATGCTTCGATGCCGCTTCCATCACCATTTTACCAACCGCCACACTGCCGGTATAAAATATTTTATCAAAAGGCAGCGCTGTCAGCTCTCGACTTGCCTCCACACCGCCTTCCACCACTGCTATATAGGAGGCATCGAACGTATCTCGTAGTAGAGATGCCATTACAGCTGAAATGGATGGCGCTAATTCCGAGGGTTTAAGTACGGCCGTATTGCCTGCAGCAATCGCGCCTGCAAGTGGGGCAAACGCCAAATTGAACGGATAATTCCATGGCGCAATAATAAGAGCCGATCCTAAAGGCTCAGAAACAATGTAACCTCGGCTGCCGAAGTGAGTAAGCGCGGTTTTCACTTTTTTCGGCTTAGTCCAACTTTTCAAATGTTTGATCATGAAGGAAATTTCATTATAAACGAGACCTATTTCAAATGTATACGCTTCCAGTTCACTCTTATTTAAATCGTCGCGCAGCGCCTGTATAATCTCAGGCTCCCTCGCAACAATGGCCTGCCGTAATTTCTTCAATTGCATGATGCGGAAATCCGTTCTGCGAGTTGCACCGCTCTGAAAGTAACGTTTTTGTTGCTCCAACAGCTGTAATCCGGTTATGATAAATCCCTCGCTTTCATTTATATATCTTGATGGACGTCTTTATGAAACGCCTCATGGGTTGCCTTGTTAATTTTATATTATAGCATCATTTGCCGAGGACGTCGTGAAATTTCATGTATCAAATTAGGAGGCCAAAAAAGCTTAGTCCTTAGGATTAACCCTCAGACTAAGCTTTTAATTCTATTCTACCTCTTATTCATTCAAATATGTCGTTACACGGTTCTGAATCAGTTTAGCAACAGCTTCAGCCGATTTTTGACCTGCAAAGTAAGCTTTGGCTTCCTCAGCAATGATCGTTTGAACCTTGTTAAATAGCGTAAGCGGAAGACTCGCTTCAGACACCATAGTCTTAAGGGACTGAATATCCTTCTCTGTTACTTGGACGGCTCCGCCCTTCTGAACTGTTATCGTTCCTTTACCATTTGTCACTTCAGTTGCTAAATCAATGAGTTGTTTATCAGTAATCTTCTTGTTCACCGAGAAGCCATTGCCATTCACTTGCAGCCCAGGCATGGATTGCATCTCTTCAGACATCAGAAACTTCACAAAATCCCACGCCGTTCCTTTAATAGTTGAATTCGAATTCATAGCAATGTTACCAAGCCCGCCAAATGAAACTCCTGATTTCTGTCCTGCAGCATGTGGCTTCTGATAAATCTTTCCGTTTGTATAGTAAAGCCCGAGACGAGCCACGTAGTCTTTGGGGTTATAGATTTCCGATTGATAGAAAGTGGTGCCTTTAGGACCTGGATTTTCGGATGTTATGATTTTCTCGTCGTTCAAACTCTTCACACGATTGAGTAAATCGGTAAAGACTGTGGATTCGAAATTCGCCTTTGTTCCATCCACCAATTGGCCATAATTGTCGGATACTAGCGAGTTTAGCAACTGCACGGGCGGCGCAGCCAATGAGCTGGCGTGAACTCCTTTGGCAGCTAGCTGTTTACTTGTCTCCACAAACTGACTCCAGGTCCAATTCTTATCATCTATGGCTACCCCGGCTTTTTCAATACCAACTGCGTCGCCGAACAACAGACTCAAGAAGAACCGTGTTGGCAGAACATAGAGTCCGTCATTCATTTTTGAACTTTCGAATATGTTCGTATAGTAAAGGCTCGGGTCAAAGGTGCTATCCTTCTTCATTAGTTCGTCCAAATTAACGAATGCTTTCTTGTTCACGTATTTATCGATCGGCAAGTCAATGGTGTCCAGGGCGAACAAATCAGCTCCTTTACCTGACAATACTTGTGTCGTAGTCGTTTTTACGTATCTTTCAACCTCGGCAGGACTCATAGCTCCTCCGCCAGTTGCGAATGGTTTGAATTCTATTGTGGTGTTAGGGTGCGCTGCTTCATATTTCTGCTTTGCCTGCTTATAGAAATCAGTGACCGCAAGGACGGAAACAACAATCGTCTTCTTGCTGTCTTTATTTTCATCTTCGATTGTCATTGCTTTACCAGCAGGGCTATTAGCAGGACTACTCGGGCTTGTACTACTTCCGCTATTGCTGCTCGTCGGTTCGCTTTGGTTGACCGAGGTACTTTCATTGCACGCTGTCAAACTGAACACTACGACTAAACTCATGAGAATAAGAACCCATTTTTTCATATTTTCTTCACTCCTTATAATTAGTACATCTATTTAATTCTTTCTTACTCGACCACCGTCTGTGAGCGCTTCACTACTATCAGTAATGATACTTAGTCCAGGATACGCACCCTTTGTGACAATCACAGCATCTTCTGTGGATTCTCCTACCTCTATGAACACTTTGCGTACATGATAGGTGTTACCGAGTGGACTCTTGGTCTCTTCCAGAACAACCATATATTTGTTCATACTCTCACCATATACAGCTTTTTTAGGTAGAAGTAGGCCTTCGCCGGCCTCAGAACTTATACGAAATTCAACGTTTGCTTTTTCGCCGCCTTGTATTTCGGCATTTTGCACAGTCAAACTTACTTTTTTCATTTGCTCATCAGTAGCTTCAATCCCAGAAATGACACTTTCATAGGTTTTGCTTTCCCCTTTGATTTTGACAGCCATATCCTGTTTACCGCCTACCTCCAACTTGTCTGAGATCGCTGATGGCATTTGTAGAACTATCTGATAACCTAAGCTAGCATTTGAAATCGTTACATCAACCCCGGCGCTTCCAGAAACCAGTCCTTTCACAGCAGATAGATGTGAGATGACGCCTTCGAAAGGAGCTGCAATTTGACTTAGGCTTGCGAAGTCATCCTTCAACTCTTTTATTTTTCGCTCCTGCACATTCCTATCCAGTTGAGCAACCTCCAGATCTCGTTTGGCAGCGCGAATCTTGAGGTCATCCCCGCTTTGCACTGCTTCGATGTAGCGTTCTTGCATGCCTTCCATCAATAATTTCTGTCGGGATAATGAAGCCTCCTCATCGAGAATACGGCGCGATGCTTCTTTGCTCTCGTAGGTCACGAGAAGCTGTCCCTTCTCGACATGGTCCCCCGCCTTCACCATGACATCGTTGATCGTCCATCCGGACTTGTTGGAAAGTTCCACTAAGCTAATCGGCTGCAGATCACCACTGCCGCTGTACTGTTGAACTAGTGGTTCTGATTTCCCCTCTTCTGCCACAACCTTAGGTAAATTCAAGGTGAGAATTGTATTGCTATAAAGGGTAAGAATAAGTAATACAGCAATAAATAGGATCGAAGCCCATTTCATTTTTGGATTTAAACCAGTTCCAGCTTGATCAGAGACTTGGGTTTTCAATGTTATCCCCCTTTCCTAGATGTTTCCGTTGCACTAGCCTTTGATCCCAGACAACTGAACACCCTCAATAAAGTAACGCTCTGCATATAAGAATAGTAGTAACATAGGAGACATATACAGCATGGAAGCTGCGAAACCAATGCCTCGTGCTTCCTCTTGAATACGAGATAAGTAAAGCGATAACGGCTGTTTATATGCATCTTCCAAGAAGATCAGAGGTTGCTCGACCATATTCCAATAATCCACAAAGAGAAGTACGATAAGTGCGGCCAAACCCGGTTTAATCAAAGGCATGGTGATACGACCAAAAATCATAAGATGACCAGCGCCATCCATAATGGCTGCTTCAACATAGGAATACGGGATCGACAACATAAACTGTCTAAGCATAAAGACACCGAATGCAGCAAAAATACCTGGTAATACGATAGCACTAGCACTATTTAATAGGCCAAGCCGATCAGCAATAATATAGTTTGGCACCAAAGTAACTTGAAATGGCATAAGCATAACCATAACATAAGCAAGGAATAAGGTATCGCGACCTCGAAACCGGAGTTTAGCTAAGGCATAAGCAGCCAGCGAGCCCACTACAACTTGCCCGATAATCATAGGCATCACCAGGAATACCGAATTCCAGAACATGTTCAGATACGTTGGCGTTTCGAATAGAATCTTCCCGTACTGTGCAAAGGATACCCAATCGGGGATTAGTTTTAACGTGATGAATTGCTCTTTGCTATCTGCGGTCTTCTCAATCATTTGGCCAATCAAATCATAGTTGGTACTGATTTCATTCTCCGTCATCAACGAGTTCGTAAATGTGAATACAACAGGGAAAATCATACAGGCTGAAATGACCACTAATATCAGGGATAATAGACATTTATTTATCAAAGCTGATTTTTTCATAATCACTCCATGAATTGTCTGAATTTGCGCTCCAGCGTCATCATCCCAAGGACAAGAACAAATATCGCAATGACCATTAATGTTGCTGCCGCTGTCAACTTCTGAACATCAAGTGAGTAAAACATATTGTTCATATAATGCTGAAGCATATAAATACTGTCATGCGGGTAATCTCCTGTGATTAAATACGTCTCTCGGAAAATCTTGAATGAGTTGATGATCGACATGAGAATTACAAAAAATAAGGTTGGTGTTAAATAGATCAACGTAATCGAAGTTAGTTTACGGAAAGGTCCAGCCCCTTCCAAATCTGCCGTTTCGTAATAATCAGTTGGAATACTTTGCAGGCCAGCTAGAAATAAGATGATGTTATAGCCAACATTTTTCCAGAGGTAAGCAACGGAAATGACCACTCTCGCCCATTCTGTATTCATCCAGTCCATTCGATCTTGGCCAAAATGGTATAGCCAGCCGTTAAGCGCACCATTCCAATCGAACAAGATCTGCCAAACCATTACGATTGAGGCCACAGGTACAACAAGGGGCAAAACATAGGCGGTTCTGAGCCATTTGCGTATAAAAACATTCTGATTCAAGAGCAAAGCAAGAAGTAGTGAAATGACTATCAATAGCGGCACACTTATCCCTGTAAACAACAAGGTGTTCGCTGATGCCTTGCGGAAAGAATCGCTTGCTAACAACTCTTGATAATTGGCTAAACCTACGAACGAGCCATCAATCGTACGATCCATAAAGGAGTAAACGACACCTATAGCAAATGGGATTAAATAAAAGATAGCGAACCCGACGATACTTGGTGCAAGAAAACCAATCGCTACGACACTTTGTTTTCGTACTAACTGTTGCATCTTCATTCTTGTGAACACCTACTTCAAACTTATTTCTCACTTGATGAACCTTACTAAGAGCATACCCTGCTGAAATCAAGAGAAAGACAAGTTAAAATAAAGATGAGATGAATTTTAAGCCGCGGCACAAAAAAATCCCTCATCAGAGAGGGATTTTTCCAATTTACATTAATCTGTCGTTGTGAACCAGTCGATGACTTGGCTTCCTAAAAGCCTTCGATGTCCTTGATATTCATCATATAACTTCAATGTATATTTTTTCAGGAATTGTTGCTGGTAGATAAGATCTTTCTCATTGATGTCTATGCGGAAGCCCTCATGCATACCTAATAACAGTCTCATTTGACCAGATCGATCATCATCCATAGCTTTAGGTTCAAAATCCTTAACATCAAACGCCCGTTCAAACGAGGTCTTCCCGTTGTGATCTTCAAACGCGAGGACAAGTTTATGCCCATCTAGATTCGTTTCAGCGGTTAGATCTTTCGTTAATTCGTAATTAAACTTTAGCGTAAGTTCGCTAATCCCCTGATTATTCCCAGAAATTGATGTGCTTATCTGACTTAATGACAGGTTATAGGGGTAAAGCATAATTTCCTTTAGCAACGGTTTAACTTCATTTGCATCTTCTGGCAGCCAATAAGCCGCGGGCTTCACATACATCATCTCTTCATCAGTCGCGGTGGGGATCGCCTCACCTAACACAAGCTGCAGATCCTCTGTCGCGTAATCTTTCGGCAAGCGCGTCCAAGCATTGAGCTGTGCTTTAC
This sequence comes from Paenibacillus sp. J22P51, assembly GCF_059692215.1. Taxonomy (NCBI): domain Bacteria; kingdom Bacillati; phylum Bacillota; class Bacilli; order Caryophanales; family Paenibacillaceae; genus Paenibacillus; species Paenibacillus sp. J22P51. The sequence continues at coordinate 41,998 of NZ_JCAUAZ010000019.1, forward strand.
CAGATGGGCTTATCTTCTGATTTACTTCATCCAATGTTGCTGGGAAGATAGAACCGTCCTTTGAGCGAAAATACGCGACTAATTTCGGGAGGTTGGAGAAGCGCTTTTCTAGATTTTCCACACGAACTTGTGCAGTAAATAAATCGGATGAACTTCCTTTGTATACCGCGGAACCATAAACGGCATATCGAGTTCGCCGTCCTGGGTCACTGATCATGTGCGTTTCGAATTTACGTATGTAAGGCGTGGTTTGCAGCTCTTCCAAATTGGAAAAAGTAAGCAAATCTTGCAATTTGGAGTCGCTTTCCTTCTGCTGTAAGACAAGTTTCAGATCCGAGAATGCGTACGTATAAGGAATTTTTCCCACGAATTGGACATCTACATGATCGCCAGAACCAATTCCTATCGTCTTGGCCATACGAATCATTTCTGCCTCCACTTTCACGCCACCATCCAATAGGAAATAACCTGTTACCTCAGGGATTGGCAGTGATTGATCGCCTTTATTACCAAGAGTCACATTCGCAGAGAGCATGTCTAGATCGTTCAATGGCAAGCGTTGTAGCTCATTTAACTGAGTCGTATATATCCCATCAGTGTTGGAAAATGTATATTCATGGCCTATTGTCTTGACTTCTTGCATGGTCTCTGGTGGTAATTGGAACGTTGCCACGGGCATGTGCCGCTTTAGATCCGAATCCAAGCTAGTCACAACAAGCTGCCAGTTATCTGTATCTACAGAAACAGGAATGGATCCAGAGAGTTGAAGTTCTTTGGCATCATTTGGGCTGATGGTCATGTCTTTCAAATCTTTTGCTTCTAGGGGATGGATTCGTCCATCCACTGTGCGGATGGCAAAGGTGAATGTAGGTACAGTAACTTGATAGGCTCCTTCGTTCTCCATATTGACATAGAGAGTCGGTAAGATATACCTCCCATTCGAATTCGTTTCTATTTCGGTTATATGTGCTTTGATGTTGACATCATTCATTCGAATGACTTGGCTTTCACCAGCCGGCACCGTAGTTGTATAGCCTTCTGGGATCGTTAATTCACCAATCGTTCGTTCATAATTCGTCTGATCGAAATCCCATTGAATGAATTGAAAGATAAGCTCCTGCAGTTTAGTTGAACCATTTACCGTGGCATAAAAGCTTAGATCTTGACTCGAATTTGGCTGGATCCGCTTCTTGTTAAAATCTTGTGGATTTAGTTTAACGGGAAAGGTTTTGCCTGAACTGTCCTTCAAACGAATCCAAACATCATTAAAACTTAACTCACGATTAGCATTATTGTGAACAGTAACGGTGAATGTCAGTAATTGCCCTTCTTGCTCTGGTATCATTTGAATATTCTTGAGATCAAAGCTGCTGTCAGCTGTCCAAGCCACGGTACCGACTTGAGCTTGGACACTGCTCTGCCCTCCATCTGCATATGCAGGTACATGCAAGCTAAATGTACCTGCGAGCGTCATAGAAGCAACGATAATTGGGATGATTGATTTTCTCATTGGGATCGCCTCAATTCTAGATAGTTTACAATTCTCAACTTTTCTTATTCGTCAAATACCGATCCATCACCACAACAACTTCTGCTCTACTCATACTCCGATTAGGCATGTACTTTGTCGTTGAGATGCCGTCAATGAATCCAGCTCTTTTAAGTGTGTAAACGGCCTTTGCCGACCACAAGGTGTTTGGAACATCGGTAAATCCGATCATTTCCTGCGGTTTCACAATTGCATCAGTTAGTTGATTACTCAGCAATCTTAGGAGAATCACCGCGGCTTCTCCCCGAGTGATAGAACCATTTGGTTTAATCGTTCCATCCTCATAGCCTTGAATAACTTGAGCTGCAAAAGCTTTCTGCATTATGGTATATCCCCAAAACGATTTAGGCAGGTCTTTAAAATTGGATTCCTTGGGATTCGGCGTTGTAGCAACTAAGTCCATTTGATCTAGCAATGTGATGAATTCAGCACGAGTCATTGAACGATCTGGCTGGAATAGACCATTCACGCCATTTATCAGATTACGATCATTTAGTCGTAATATAGCTGGGCGGGCCCAATGGTTCACGGTATCCGGAAAAACAACGGACACGGGCTTTACTGAATTATCTTTGTCACTTTTGTTAGTATTGTTGTTACTGTTGTTGTTACTGTTGTTGTTACTGTTGTTGTTACTGTTGTTGTTACTGTTGTTGTTACCTGAGTTTCGAGATCCTAAGAATAATTGAATACCCTTACTTATCCCTGTAGCTATTCGAGTGCGAAAATTAGAATCGGCCATCTTTAAAGCATCGCTTGGGTTAGATAAGAACGCGGTTTCCACTAAGATACTGGGAACTTTTCCGGATCGCACCACTTTTGAGGCATCCGCAACCAGCCCTTTATTCGTTAAACCTGTAGATTTCAAGAGATCATCAAGTACATTCTGTGCCAATTTCTTTGACACGGGTGTAAGTGCGCTCATTTCTGGGCTTGCCGGGTAATCTTTTTGTGGATATGCGGAATCATAATAAAGGATTTGAGCTCCGTTTACTTGCGTAGTCGGGTTGCTATTCGCGTGGACCGAAACGAACAGTTCAGCATGCTGAGCATTGGTAAACTGAATGCGTTCGTCTAGTGTAAGAAATCGATCATCCGTACGCGTCATGGCAACCTCATGACCATTGCTTATCAAGTCATTTTTAAGTTTCAGGGCAATATCTAGAACAACATCTTTCTCTTTCAATCCGGTTGCGCTGCTCGTGCCAGGATCATTCCCACCATGCCCAGCATCTATCACTATTTTGGCCGCAAAGATCTCGGACGGAAGCGAAATGACCAATAGTAGTGAAGCGATTAGTACTTTACTTGCCATTTTCATGTATGCCATGTACCTCTCTTTATCTGTCTTTCATTAGGTCATTTGCTATTCTATTTGCCAAATGCAAAGTTTAAGTGGAGTCTAGATAAAGATGAAATGAAGAATTTGTCGAAAAAAGATTAGGAGAAATAGGAAATAATGCCTTTCGTAATTGCTGCAGCTGCCTTGTTTTGAAAATCAGGTGTTTGCATTCGTTGTTCATCCTCTCGATTGGAAATATATCCTAGTTCCAGTAAAAGGGACGGGCTTTGATTGTCTCGAAGTACACGATAATCACCCTGCGCCACGCCGCGATCTCTAGTATCTATATTTTGGTCGAAAATCTCCTCATGGATTAGATTTGCTAATTTTCGATCTGCTGGTTTATTGTAATAAGTCGTTATTCCAGCTACATCGTTACTGGTAAATGCATCAAAATGGATACTGATAAATAAGTCGGCCGCGTTCTTATCGGCGATCTCCACTCGTTCCGCAAGCGTCAAAAACTCATCCGTTTCACTTGTCAATACAATGTTCGCGCCTGTTTTATTAGCTAATTCCTGCTGGATATTTAATACCGTTTGTAGCGTTAGATCTTTCTCATGGATGCCTGTTTGTCCTGTTGCACCTACATCTTTGCCACCATGCCCAGCATCAAGTACGATCGTTTTCCCTTCTAAAAGACGGTTTTCTTTATTCATAGCGTTGCTAGTAGCCGATTGTACAGCGGACTGTACGTGAACAGCAGACTCTACAGCAGATTGTAAAGTTGTTTCATTATTCTTAAACAGACTGTTCGCCTGTGCGTTATATACAATGAAGCCGGAAATAAGTGTGCTAATTGCGGTGATGGCAAGAATTCCATTCTTTTTCATAGTTCGATCTCCTCTCATGATGCAAACTCTATCTGGCTGAAACTTTCATTTCATAGAGTTATATTAATAGAGGTAGATGAACTTAAAACGGAGTTGAGATAAAGATGAAATGAAGAATTGAAAAAACAAAAAAACCACCTTCCAAGACGTATGAAAAAACGTCAAGAAAAGTGGCTGCTCAGGCTTTATTCAAATAGAAGTAAAACAAAACCCCGTCTTCCGTATTCGCCGCGCCAAACTCAGCACCATGTAATTCTAAAATATTCTTTGATATGGCAAGGCCTAAGCCTGTTCCGCCTTGTGATCGATGGCGAGCCGAATCACCGCGGTAGAAACGATCCCACACTTTGGCCAACTGATCCTCGGGGATATGCGCTCCTTTATTTTCGATACCAACCTTAACGGCCTCCCCTTCTTCACGTAACGTCACATAAATATGTTCATCTTCCGGTGAATAACGTTTCGCATTGGTCAGAAAATTAGTAATCACTTGCTCGATTCGGTGCTGATTGGCCATGACTTCAATGGAGAGAAGCTCCATGTGTACATGCAGTCGTTTACTGCTGAATTCCAACGATAGCTTTTCACAGATTTCCTCGATAAGCTTATCGATGCTGAACGCATCCATCTCCATTTTATAGGTACCCGATTCGAACTTAGCAAGCTCCAGCATATCCACGATCAAGAGGTTCATCTTATCGACTTCTTTATTCATGGCTTCGAAATAATAATCGGTCTTCTGCACAGCAACGCCATCTTGAAGAATAGAAATACAGCTCTTCATGACACTAAGCGGCGTCTTTAACTCATGGGATACTCCTGAAATAAACTCTTTTCTAGTGCGTTCCAATTGTTTTTCTTTCTCAATGTCCTGCTGCAGCTGTTCAATATAGGAATGAAGGGTTAAGGAAAGTGAATTGATATTGCGAGACAAATCACCAATTTCATCATTAGATCTAATCGTAATCGTTTCCGAAAAATCTAATTGTGCAATTCGTTTCGTTGTTTGGTTCATTTTCAATAAAGGTCTGGCAATCTTGATCGTATAGTACAAGGAAGCAAGAATAATCAGGAATAAAACTAACGCAATCATATACACATAATAATCTTTAAGCATTTGTACGGCTTCATCGACGGGCTGCAAGGAGGCCATGGAAAAGATGTAGTTGGGTATGCCAGCCTGATCTTTAATCGGCTCAATAAAGATCTTATACTTTACGTCATTTTGGGAGAAATCAAGAATTTGCGGGCTATCCAAGTTGTTCGACTCATTAAACAACAAGTTCGCTTGAAACTCTTTGATTCTGTCCATAAATAAACTGTTCGTATAAATGAAGCTGGAAGATTCATTCCCGCTTGGGAACTGAACTTTAGTAACCATTCCACTAAGTGTAAGCCCAGGGAAGTCGACATTTCCTTTCTTTGAATACTTAATATCTAACGTGAGTTCATCCAGCATTTTCGTTATTTTCTCATTAACCCAAACGAAATTACTTTTTTCAACTTGCAAACGATAGGGAATGAATACAGAATCCTTTTTATACTCCGCTACAATGACACGAGCCTTGGGAGCCAACATCGCAATCGTTTGGCTTGAAGTTTTATTCAACACCTCATTGATATTAATCATCTGATACAGTGGTACTGTGATCGTTTTGCCAAGATACGCATTGTCGGTTTTAGGTGAATCAATTTTCACCTCTATATAAAAATCATTCGAATTTTTCAAGTTCCCCTGGCTATCAAGTGTTGTAATCCAGGTATCGTTTTGTCGATAGAAATCTTGCTCAAGCTTCTGAATAGCCAGTAAATTTCCTGCACTATGAACAAACTCATTTTTAAATGTTTGGATATTCGTCTGAATATCCTTGACCTTTCTGTTCTCGTAATATTGTTTAAAAAATATCGTTTGTCCTACATAAATCGTCGCAAGGATGAAAAGGCATAACATGGTTGTCAATGTAAATAATTTGATGACAATACTGATTCTCATGCTTTCCCCTCGAACTTATAACCTGTTCTTACTATGGTTGTGATCAGCTTCGCTTTATCCCCGAGCTTGCTTCTTAAATTTCGAATATGCGTATTCACTGTACGATCATCTCCCTCATACTCATAACCCCATATTTTCAGAATAAGCTGCTCTCTGGTAATGACAATGCCGTTATTTTGCATGAAATACGCTAAGATTTGGAACTCTGTATATGTCAGGTAAACAGATTCACCATCAACAGTTACTGTCCTTGACGGGATATGAATGCTAATTCCTTTTAAAGTTATGGAATCGTCATTGGGGGAATCGGAGGCATTGGTTGGTCGCTCTTCCCTCATCCTGCTGTCAATTAGACGCTTAGCCCTAGCCATTAAGACAGGTGGACTATACGGTTTGGTCACATAATCATCTGCACCCAGCTCAAACCCCAGTAACGTATCATCCTCATCTACTCTAGCAGTCAGCATGATGATGGGAACATTAGATGTCTTCCGAATTCGCCTGCAGACAGACCAACCATCTAACTCAGGAAGCATGATATCAAGAATAATTAATTGAACATCATGATCTTGAAATAAAGTTAAGGCCTCTTTCCCATCTGCTGCTTCTAGGACCTGATAACCTTCATTCAGAAGATAATCTTTAATAATTTCGCGTAAAATCTCTTCGTCTTCTACGATTAGTATGGTTGTTTTTTGCATTAGCCCCTCCTACGCCGCCGTTGTTCACAAGAATAAGCATCACTTGAAGTTGTATCATATCCAAATAAAGATTGTGTAAAGATACGACAACTTATCCTCCATTACATTATTGCGTTTGAGTCATTCCGATTAAGGATAAAATAGGCAGAAGACCACAAGTAAGGATGTTGCAACATGACGGAAACCCTGAAACTTCGAATCCACAATCAATTTTCCTCTTCCAGTGATTATAAAATGGAAACGATTCATCTCCACGGGATTGAAATAGAACTCCATTATATAGATAGTATTTGTGATGAAAAGAAAATCAAAGACAATCTTATTTATCCAACGTTGCAATGTAAGAGTATAGATGAACTTATGAGTTATCTCACTTCACTTCCAGACGTCACACACCTAGGTGAGGATCAGGACGTACTGCCCAAATTATTGAGCGGTTATGTCTGTTTATTCATTGGCAAAAATCTCTTCTTATTCAGCGCGGATAGCGTGGTCAATAATGAGCTAGGAGATACAAGCACCGAAACATCCATTTACGGTTCACAGCATTCATTCAGCGATGACTTGAAGACGAATATCAATCTGATACGCCATCGCTATCCCTCATCTTATCTTGTTTATGAAAACTCGAAGGTCGGCCAGCTGCCGCAAACAGAAATTGCTTTGATTTACGACAACCAACTCGTAGACAAAGAAGTATTGAATGATATTCGAGCGAGGCTCGCTTCTGTCGAACCGAGTGTTATTCTTTCGGCTACACATCTCCAAAAGCTTCTTACGGGACGTAAATTTTCTTTATTTCCCGTGATGATGGTTACAGAAAGACCGGATCGCGTTGCGTTAAACCTGACACAAGGTAAAATCGTTATACTTGTCCAGGGTACTGGGTATGTTTTGATTGCTCCGGCAGTTTTTTACGATTTCATTTCCTCTATGGATGATGTATTTCAACTCTATTGGGTCAGCGCATGCATGATCACTCTTCGATATATAGGCATTTTTATAACCGTGCTGCTCCCTGCCCTCTATATTTCCATGGTCTCTGTTGACCCTGAATTTTTCCATGTACAGCTTGCTCTTACAATCGCTGGAAGCCGAGAAGGCGTCCCCTACCCATCGTATATTGAAGTTTTGATCATGATGTTCTTGGCGGAAGCCTTAATTGAAGCAAGCATTCGTCTTCCTAAATCCATTAGTGCGGCAGCAACTACAGTCGGCGGATTGATTCTCGGACAAGCTGCCCAACAGGCCAATCTGGTCAGTAGCATCATGATCATCGTGACATCCGCCATTGCCATCGCCAATTTTGTCGTTCCGATCAATGCGATGAGCTTTGCGATCAGAGTCATGAAATATCCTTTTGTCATATTAGCAAGTTGCTTTGGCATTGTAGGTGTTGTTGTCGGTTTTTTTGGTATGATCATTTATCTGAACGATTTGAAAAGCTTTGGGAAGCCTTACTTGAAAGTGTTTATTGGGGAAAAAGAGAAATTCGGTAAAATGTAAAAGATGATAGGAAGAAGGATCGAATTTCATGAATCGTTATGCTTTTTATGTCTTATGGTGTAATATTCTGACCGTTAGTTCCTTATTTACAATCACCTATTTAGTAGATAACCGATTCAATGGAAGCATAATGGCAATAGCACTCTGCACGATACCAGGCTCGATTTTTCTTCTCTCAATTTGCAAGGCATTAGGTTATTTTCCAAAGCAAGGTCTCCCTGAAATATTTCGGATGTTTATGCCAGCTTGGGTCAGAAATCCTCTCTTGATCTTTTTTTCAATCATGGTTATATCCAAAGGCTGTCTCATGCTAGGCTATACGGCTTCTTTCATCAATCAATATCTCCTGGTGCGAACAAGTCCGTTCACTTTCATCGTCTTATTCTTTCTTGCCGCGGCTTGGGGTGCCACTAGATCAAGTAAAACGATCCTAAGCACGATAGAAATTGTTATTTTTATGACGACCCCATTCGTCTACTTTGTCACAATAAAAGCCATTTTTAGCCAGGGATTCGAATGGAATGCGGTTAGAGCAATGTCTGATTATGCTTTCATTATGCCGAAATGGAACTTCATCACGACAGCAAATATTATTTTCTCCGGATTCGTGGGCTTAACGATATTTAATCGAACGATCCCGATCAAAATAAATGGGAAGTTTTATGCGCTGATCCTCTTTCTTAGCTTACATTTTGTGTGTATTTTTTTTATTATTTCAATCGGCTATCACGGAACAGTTGGGGCAGGAAATTATTTGAACCCAGCTTTGAGCGCTGTTGATGACATGCCTATAGAACTTGGGATCTTCGAACGCGGTCTTCTCTTATATTTAATTACCATTATTTTACTTATTATTATGTACGCATCGATTACGTTCCATGTTGGCATTGAACTGTTGAAAGGATGCTTTAAGTTGGAATCGCTGAACAAGCCACGTAAGGAACAACTTATTTCCTGGGGAACGATCACCCTATTTGCCATACTTACGATGCTCCTTTATTACTTCTTTACGATGAAAGAAGTTTCAAAATATACCATTGCTTGGCTAAATACAAGGTTTTTTACTGAGCTGCTTCTAGTCGTGATCGTTGCGGTGTTGGCTTGGATGAAACGGCGGCGCAGCCTATGAGCATCACTCGGTTACTTCTCCTCCTCTCTGCATTGTCTTTACTTTGGGGCTGCTCCTATAAGGATATCGATAAGCGTATTTTTGTCATGGCTATTGGCATCGATAAATCGGACGAAGAAAATAAACCTTTCCGAGTGTCCCTAAAACTGGCTTTGCCTTCCACGAAATCGGAACCTGGCGGGAGTCACACTCAGGTTGTTAGCGTCAATGCCGAATCAATATCAAATGCAGTCAGACTGATCATCGCAAAAGTCCCGAAACAACTTGATTTTAGCCATTCGTCCATTAGTATAGTAGGCCAATCCTTAGCGCTTGAGAGTATTCAAGAACCTCTAGATTTCTTAGCACGAAGGACAGATATTCCAAATTTAGGGGTCATTGCTATGGGAAGTCCCAATGCGGAAACTGTTCTGAAAATGAATCTTAAATCCGAAAAAACGCCCGGAAGAGATTTGTACTTAAGCTTCTCCGATGAAGGAGCACGATCACCGTTAACGATTGACGAATATTTATTTGATTTTTACAGGCGTACCACGGAGAAAGGCATGGATCCCTTTTTACCCGTCATTGAGGCTGAAAAAGAAACACACAACATCAACAAGGTTGCTCTGCTAGATAAACAGAAGGTGAAAACGGTTATTATGGACCCGGTTGAATCACGTGTCTTTAATGAGCTGCTCAATGAGTATCCTTTTTTCGATATCAACACCAAAACAGATGGACAGCCCCTTGTTTTAGGAATTCGAACAGTGAAAAGAAGCTTTACCATCGATACCAGCGATAAAGATAAGCCTGTGATTCGTGTCGATGTCTATATGAGAGGAATTGTAGAGCAGTCTGTAGTAGGTATTTATGAAGACGATTGGAACAAATTAGAACAAACTGCTGCACAGGGTGAGATCATGAAATATGCAAATTTGCTGAAAAAGTTACAAAAAAATGATGTCGACCCGCTCGGCTTCGGCTTACTTTATAGAGCCACTAGGCATGGAAGAGAGAAAGACTGGGAAGAATGGCAAGCTATTTATCCTAAAGCTACATTTGATGTTCAGGTCAAAATAGATATACAAGGGACGGGTGCTCTCAAATGACGTTATATCTCGAATTGCTGATCATTTTACTCTTTACAAAACTGGCGTCCGATCTAAGTGTACGACTTGGGCAGCCTGCTGTATTAGGGAAGCTCATCGTGGGCATTATTTTGGGACCGGCTGTACTGGGTTGGGTTGAGAGTGGAGAATTGATCGATGAGCTGAGCGAGATCGGTGTACTGTTGCTCATGTTTATTGCAGGGCTAGAAACCGATCTGCAGGAATTACGCCGCAACCTCACGTCCTCATTCGCAGTAGCGTTCGGCGGGGTGCTTTTCCCGTTCGCTGGCGGCTATCTGGCTGGTATAAGCATTGGATTCACAACTTCACAGGCTATGTTCCTTGGATTATTGCTAAGCGCAACATCCGTCAGTATTTCAGTCCAGGTGTTGAAAGACTTAAACCGACTGAATAGTCGGGAAGGTACAACAATGCTAGGCGCCGCGGTTATCGACGATGTGCTGGTTGTTGTATTGCTTGCCGTCCTGCTTAGCTTGACAGGTGGAGCTGATGTGTCACTCTCAGCTGTCTTGATCAAGAAAGTGCTGTTCTTCGGGGGGATTATCGTACTAGGCTGGAAAGTTGTCCCTTGGATCATGAAGTTGTTGGCACCACTTCGAGCGACCGAAGCCGTCATAAGTGCAGCATTGATCATTTGCTTTTTGTTCGCCTATCTCGCCGAGTATCTAGGTGTTGCAGGGATGATCGGCGCATTCGCAGCTGGTATCGCCATCTCGGAAACGAAATATAAACATACCGTAGAAGAGCGTCTGGAGCCGATTGCCTACGCCATATTCGTTCCTATCTTCTTCGTTAGTATCGGTTTATCTGTCACATTTGATGGCGTTACCCAACATCTGTGGTTAATCGTTATACTGACAGTCCTCTCGATCATAACCAAAATGGTTGGTGGAGGTCTTGGCGCGAAACTGACAGGTTTCAACTGGAGATCCTCGTTCGGGATCGGCTCAGGGATGGTTTCTCGCGGGGAGGTTGCACTCATCATTGCAGCAATTGGTCTTGAATCTGGATTGTTGGATCGATCTTACTTTACTCCGCTGCTTATCGTGGTGATCTTGACTACATTAGTTACTCCGCCTTTACTGAAGGTGGCCTTTAAGTGATATAGATGAGAAAACGGCAGCCATCAATCTGGTTGCCGTTTGTTTGCATTTACTTAGCTATATCTTTTTAGGTATCGGTCAAAGATATAACATTTACAATATAATAATATAGTAACTAATTTAAGTGTAGCTGCAACCTTTTCATAATCGTGTCCGTTTTGGATTTCGAATGGCCAGAAACACAAAAAATAGATGAGGTGAATTGAAATGAGAAAAACCATGAAGTCGATCACACTTTCAGTAGCAACTGCTTTATTATCACTTACGCTAGTCGGTCAAAGCTTTGCAGCTGCTACAACATTTACAGATATTGATAATGTGGCAACAAAGGATAAAATTATTTCTCTACAACAAAGTGGGATTATCGAAGGTATTACTCCTTCTTTATTTGCTCCACAGGAGTCAATTACAGCTGCTCAAACTGTTCAACTTCTAGTGAATGCGCTTGGACTCAATTTAGACTTGGTTAAATTCTTCAAAGAGCCAAAGGCGACTGATTATTTTAAAAACGCTTCAAATGAAGCTTGGTACGCAGAGGCGCTGATCATTGCTGCAGTCAACAATCTTGATCTTCCCAAAGATCTCGATCCTAATAAAAAATTAACACGTGAAGAATTCACACATCAGCTCGTTCGTGCGATTGAAGTTAGTCATAATCTTCCACTGATTAACCCCGTTGTTGCAGATATTAAAGATACGGATCAAATCAGTGTCGAATATTCAGGATCTATCCAACGTGGACTTAACTACGGGATTATTAAATTGAATGAAGCAGGTAAATTTAATCCAAAAGATGAAATTACACGTGCTGATGCTGCTGAGGAAATTTTCAATGCCCTTGCGTATCTGAAAGCTCACCAGAATCCAGTCGTATCAAATGACCCTATTACATCTACCCAAGGTGTTCAAATTATCAAAGATGCACTAGAAAAAGTGGGCGCAGATATCCAGATCAAAGTGGATCCAAATGCCAAAGTGACACGTGAATCGTTCACGTATCTTCTCATTCACACTTTTCAAACCAGCGGGAAATTGCCAATGATTAAGCTATCGCCTGTAGATATAAAAGATACGGACAAAATTGATATCCTAAATAGCGGCGCCATCCAAACTGCGCTTGCCTTAGATATTGTCGAATTAAATCCTGATGGTACTTTCAACCCGAAAGATCAGATTACCCTTGAAGATGCAACAGAAATGGCTAATAATGCTGTGAAAGCAGTTGAACGATTACAAACAAGATAATAAACTATTTTCGTGCAAGCAGCTGTAAAAAAAGGACAGCCCCATTCATACCGAATGGGGCTGTCCTTTTCTATTTACCTTGCTTCATCCCTACTCGTTCTATTAACAAGTCACAAGCACGCTCGATCTCGTTCATCGTAGTGTAGCGTCCCACAGAAAATCGTACCGTGCCAGCCGCAGCTTCTGGCGCTAATTTCATTGCTTTTAATACCGGTGACATCGCAGTACTTCCCGTATGGCATGCCGAACCCGTCGTAGCTGCAATTTCAGGGATGAGGGCTAATATTTCTTGTCCAATCCTTCCTAGAAAACTAACGTTTAAGGTATTGGGCAATCGTTTATCTGGATGTCCAGTCCTAACGATACGATCTTTGAAAGCATCGGATAATCTCTCCCATAGACGGTTTGTTAATGCCAGGATATCCAACTGATCGTTTCTCAACTCAGCGAGTTCTGCCGCTTTACCTAAAGCTACAATGTAAGGTACATTCTCAGTACCCGCTCTACGGCCACTCTCATGACTGGCGCCGTGATTGTGTGAAGTGATGGAAGTTCCTTCTCTGATAATTAAGGAGCCTACACCTTTGGGAGCATATAACTTATGACCGGCAATTGTAAGCAGATCCACCGGCATTTCGCTCCAATTCACATCGACTTTCCCTACAGATTGTGCAGCATCGCTATGGAGAATGATCCCTCGACTCTTCGTGATTTCAGCAATTTCCTGGATCGGCTGGATTGTTCCGGTCTCATTGTTTGCATGCATGACAGACACAAGAATCGTATCTTCGGTGATTGCTGCTATGAGATCTTTGGGGTCAATTAGTCCATACACATCCACATCTAAATAGGTAACCTTTGCCCCTATCGATTCAAGAAAGGCACATGGATTCATGACAGATGGATGCTCGATTTTCGTCGTAATGATGTGATTGCCTCGATGCTTATTTGCATAATAAACGCCTTTAATGGCATGGTTGTTTGACTCACTTCCACCGCTGGTAAAGACAACTTCACTTGATTTACAACCTATCAATGAGGCTATGCGACGTCTAGCTAAATCAATAGCCTCATCAATCTTTTCGGAAGCCCAATGAGAAGATGATGGATTACCATAACGTCCATATAAAAACGGAAGCATTTCATCTAATACTTCTGGATCAATAGGCGTGCTCGCATTATAGTCGAGATAGATACGTTTGTATTCAGAATCGCTTTGAGCTGTTGTTTCCATTAGTACTCTCCCCATTACTATTTATTTGGCTGCGCCCACACGAGATGAATGGTATTCAATAAGTACCGCTCCATACGTAGAACACGTAGTTGGGATTGCTTAAGAATGTCTACCATATCACGATCCAAATGGCAGCCAACGAATCGATTGAACATGGGTTCAACGATTTGTTGGGTTCGGCTCACCAAGCGGTTTGAGCTGAGGCCATGTTCCATTAACAGGATTTGACCACCTGGTTTGCAAAAAGCGTTGAGAGATGCCATAACTTGCACTGGATTGTCATAGCCGCAAAAGGACAAAGTGGATACAATTGTATCAAACGTGTTCTCGGGAAAGGATAGTAATTCGATATCGGATTGCACGAATGTTGCTCGAATTCCAGCGTCTTCCGCAGAATCTTTAGCTTTGGATAACATCTCACTACTGAAGTCTACCGCTGTCACTTCTACATCTTTTGGATAAAACTTGAAATTGGCTCCAGCGCCTACGGCAAGCTCCAAGACACTTCCCTTTGCACTGCCAAGCAAGGTTGATCGGAATCTACGCTCCGTCTGCTGCTTTCTTCTCATTTCATAGATGATGGATTGTTTATCGAATTTACGAATTAATTTCTCTTTATTCACGATACACCTCTGTAGCTGTGATAAATCCACAAAAAATGGAGCACCTCAACCGTTGCCAGTGTGTACTCCATTCATCTTTATAACAACGTAGGATACAATATCTTAAAATCTTCTGTTCGGACATACGTTTTAACAGCTTCAACCGCTTCATCAAGTGTATTTACATCAATTGTACGAACCTCTTGGATCTCTTGTTCATATTTATTCATGGCATGCTCATACCGTGGATCATAATAATGCTCTAATAGGAGGCTAACCGCCTTCTCAAATTGATCTTCATGTAAAGCTAGTTCAATTTCTTTCGCGATCGGGGTGTGAATTCTATCTTTGATGTGGCTATACGCTTGCAGCAGCTGATCTTTATTTTCCCAGGGACGATAATCGGCCATAATATGACGAACACGTTCTTCAATAGGCATTTTGATATATAGATGTGTACCCGTTTCCTTCTTACTAAAAATGAACTCAGGTATCACAGCTTTTCCGATGCGTTTGCTTTCTCCCTCTATCAGTATATAAGGAGAATCCTGCAATTTCAGAAGGTTCGTAACGAGATGAGCTTCAAACGTCTTTTGATTATTTGCCTGGAGCCCGACATGTCCGAAAATGGATCCGCGATGCCCAGCAAAGGCCTCAAAGTCTAACACGGGGTAACCTTCCGCCTGTAAACGTCGTAGAATCGCAGTTTTGCCTGCTCCTGTATTCCCGGAAATCACGCATACACGAGGTTTAAAATCCATCTTCTCAAGTGTATCGACCACCCATCTACGATAGGAACGGAATCCCCCTGTTAAACGATACGTTCGTATGCCCATTAAAGAAAGTACAGTAGCTGACGAATGACTCCGCATGCCGCCGCGCCAACAGAAAACAGCCTTTTGCCCTTTAATCCCTTCAAACGTTTTGACAAATGCCGGCAGCTTGGCAGATATGATCTCAAGACCTCGATCTTTAGCCGCTTGTACACTTACTTGTTTATAGATGGTTCCGATTTCAGCCCGTTCATGATCATCAAAAAATGGGATATTGATACTTCCGGGAATCGTCGCATCCTGAAACTCTGAAGGAGAACGGACATCGATCGTAACGAATTCTTTCTTGTCTTTGAGCGCTAATAGCTCATCTATGCTGATGTCTTGAAACAATGGATTTCTCTCCTTTAAATGACGACAATACGGCTTGGATGCTCCTCTGTTGCTTCTCCAATGATACTAGCTTCCACTCCAGCAATTTTCAGCTGACCGAGTAATTCCTCTGCCTGTTCACCGGCCACAGAGATTAATAGTCCGCCTGATGTGACAGCATCACATAGGATCCATTGACCTATTTGATCCAACGTTTCTGGGTAAGTAACCGAGTCTTGTACATGGGCGTAGTTATTCTTAGTGCCACCCGGAACAAATCCTTCTTCAGCCAATTCCCTTACTCTCGGCAATAGTGGCACATCGCTAGCCGTGATGCGAATGCCGACTTGACTGCCTTTTGCCATCTCAAGCGAGTGTCCGATCAAGCCAAATCCAGTCACATCTGTGCAAGCATGTACATCGAATGGCTCCATGGTTTCGGCCGCTATTTTGTTAAGAGTTGCCATAACCTGTGTTACCCGGGCAACTTCTTCTTCATTCAAGCGATCTTTCTTAATCGAAGTTGTCAAAATGCCCACACCAATTGGCTTCGTTAAAATCAATTTATCACCGGGAATCGACCCCGCATTGGTACGTATCTTCTTAGGATGGACTAAACCCGTAACAGCAAGACCGAACTTAGGCTCGTTATCATCAATCGAGTGTCCACCAACGAGCGTAATGCCTGCTTCCTTCATTTTATCGCCAGCACCACGCAGTATGTCAGCCAGCACCTCTTTATCCAACGTACGAATCGGAAATGCAACGATATTTAATGCCGTTAACGGTCTGCCACCCATGGCATAAATGTCACTAATCGCATTCGCAGCGGCGACTTGTCCGAACGAATACGGATCATCAACAATCGGGGTAAAGAAGTCTACCGTTTGTACAAGAGCAAGTTCTTCGGTTAATTGATAAACGCCAGCATCATCACTTGTGTCAATACCTACGAGAAGATTGGGATTTGGTACCCCCGGTGGTAATTTCTTGATTACTTCGGAGAGATCAGCGGGACCAATTTTGCAGCCACAGCCACCCTTAGTTGAATAGGAGGTTAGTTTAATTTTATCCGTTGTCGACATATGCTTCTTCCTTCCTTGGTTCAGCAGGGAAATAAGTATGTTAATATTTTTCTATACGTCTAATAATAACCTATTTATCTTCCCAAAATCTAATTTTTGGTGAATAAAAAAGACTGCCGAATGAACGGCAGACTCAACTATCCTAGCATAGCAGCTTGACGCTTGTACTGATCTTCCAGTACTAAGCATGTCATCGCTTCTACCACAGGTACAATTCTCGGGCAAATACACGGATCATGTCTGCCTTCTGTACGAATATCTTGTTCCTCTCCGTTCACGTTTAGCGTTTTCTGGGGAACTGAAATGGAAGAAGTCGGTTTTACACTAATTCGGAAAATGATTTCTTGGCCGGTACTGATTCCACCTAAGATTCCACCGGAATGATTACTGAGGAATCCATCTCTATTCATTTCATCATTATGCTCACTGCCTAGCATCGAAGCCGCTGAGAAGCCCGCTCCAAATTCAATTCCTTTGACAGCTCCGATAGAGAGCATAGCTTTCGCCAGTTCTGCATCCAATTTATCGAAAACGGGCTCGCCGAGCCCTGGAATTACCCCGCGAATACGGCATTCTACGATACCACCACAACTATCGCCAACAGCAGCTAATTGCTCTATTTTTTCAATCATCTTCGCACCGGCAATCGGATCGCAAGCACGAACCGCATTATGTTCAATGGCGTCCTCTTCGAAAGTCTCACACGGAATTCCTCCGATCTCTCGTGTATAAGCCAATACTTGTACACCTCTTTGCTCTAGTAACTTTCGAGCAATAGCACCGCCAGCCACCCTGCCCGCTGTTTCTCTTCCCGAAGCTCGCCCACTCCCGCGATGATCACGGATTCCGTATTTCTGCAGATAAGTGTAATCCGCATGGCCAGGTCGAAAGGAATGCTGAATATCGTTGTAAGCCTCTGGTTTCATATCTTGATTATATAAGCTGACAAACAGAGGCGTGCCCGTTGTTTTTCCTTCAAAAACACCGGATAAGATGTGAATGATATCATATTCTTTACGGGGTGAAGTCACGGAGGATTGACCAGGCTTTCTCCTATCCATCTGTTTTTGAATATACGCTTCATCGATCTCGACGCCAGGTGTTACACCATCCACGATGACGCCTACGGCGGCACCATGTGATTCCCCGAAGGTTGTAATTTTGAAAATTTCACCAAAAGTATTCCCTGCCATATGAATACAGCCTCCTATTTAGTAAGTAATTCCTACACCTAACGCAGATAATTGTTCAAAATACCCTGGACACGTTTTGGATACACATCCTGGGTCGGTAATCCGGATATTTTCGACCCTCAATCCGATCAAAGACAACGCCATGGCCATGCGATGATCGTCATGGGAATCCACCAAAGCCGGCATCGGTTGCCCGGGATAAATAGTTAAACCGTCCTGATGCTCATCGACACGAATGCCAAGCTTACAGAGTTCCGTACACATAGCGGCAATGCGATCGCATTCATGATGTCGAATATGAGCAGCATCTGTTAGTGTAATCGGTCCATCCGTAAAAGGAGCCAAAGCAGCTATCGTTAATGTTTGATCTGACCATTTCTTCATACTGAGTGTAAAGCCGCCTTTGAGCTGCTTTGTGCCCTGCACTTCTACAAAGTTTTCACCGCGAATTACGGTACAACCCATGCGCTCCAATACAGCTAATATTTCAATGTCTGGCTGACTTGTGCTCTTTGCGTTAATACCTTCGATTCGTACGCAGCCTGAAGTTAGCGCAGCTAACGCCCAGAAATAGCAACAGGTAGACACATCTGGCTCAAGTTGGAACGACTGCGCTTGATATTTCCCTGAAGGAACCATAATCGATTGTCCGTCCTCGGAAAATTGCGGTGTGATACCGAATGTAGTCATCATATCCACGGTCATTTGCACATAATCCCGCTGCACAATTTCACCATCAATCTGAATGGTTAGTGGTGTTTCCGTATAGGGTGATGCTAATAAAAGTCCACTAATAAATTGACTGGACGTTGAACCGGGCAGCCTCACACTTCCACCTTTTAGTCCAGACGCATGGAGTTTCAAGGGCAACCGGTGTTCCACCTCTTGATAGTCCAAATTAGCACCAAGACTGGAAATTGCAGAAAGTAACGGTGCCAGTGGCCGCTCGCTCAATCGTCTGCTCCCTTTTATCATCCAATTGCCATTACCTACCGCCAAAGCTGCTGGCAAGAAACGCGCAATCGTACCTGCAGCTCCCATGTAAAGCTCACCAGATGTATGGGGCCATTTCCCTCCACAACCATCCACATATGCGGTCTCTCCATCAATGACGACAGACACACCTAATTTGGTTAATGCGTCCATGCACCAGTACGAATCGTCGCTTTTCAATAAGCCATCTAACTGTGATTTACCTTCGGCTAAAGAGGCGATAATTAATGCGCGGTTAGTCAAGCTTTTGCTCCCAGGTACTCGGATTGTTCCTGCTACGTTGGATTTTGGAGGACTAATCTGTACTTCTTTAGCCTTATTTGTTGACCACGGGGAACGAGCTTCCCAATCAGGCTGATGCATCGCCATATTCTCCACCTCTTTGTATTATTTGTATAAACCAATTATAATGAGTCTTGTGAAATAAATGAAATTGGATTTTATATATCATGTCATAGAGGTGATCTATACCAAATGATGAACTTGGAATGGTATCGTATTTTTTTACATACGGCAAAATGCCGAAATTTAACGAAGGCTGCACAAGAACTCCATATCACACAACCATCCGTGAGTTATGCCATTAAGCAGATTGAAGATGCAGTAGGTTTGAAATTGTTCCATCGGTTATCGAAAGGTGTAGAGCTAACAGAAGAAGGGCGTACGCTTTATGACTATGTGGAACAATCATTTGCCTTGCTGGATTCGGGACAGAAGCATCTTCAAAATCTAAAGCAACTAAACGAAGGTGAGATTCGGATCGGGGCAAGTGATTCACTGATCAAGCATCTTCTGCTCCCCCAGTTGAATGCGTATCACAAGAAATATCCGGGCATACGGATTCGGCTTTCGCATGGGAAAACGCACGAGATCACGAAGCGCTTAAAAGAAGGTGAGATTGACTGTGCCATTGTTCACATGCCGATAGACGATCCTGAACTATCCATTCAAACTTTGGCGGTGCTGGAGGATTGTTTTGTGGTTGGGGAGACTTTTCAAGCGCTGACGAACCATACGATCACTGTAAAAGAACTAGCAGAGCTTCCGCTAATCCTCTTATCTCCTGGCAGCAGTACTCGTGTATTCATCGAAAAATGGTTTGCCGCTAAGGGGTTAGAGGTGAAACCAGATATTGAATTAGGAAATATTGATCTCCTGTCAGAATTCGCAAGGTTAGGTTATGGGGTTGCCTTCATTAGCCGGTCATTTGTACAGGAAGAACTTCAGTCTGGCACACTTTTTGAGCTCAAATTAGATGATCCACTTCCTCCACGAAGTATAGGCTTTGCTGTGCGGCGTAATATGAAATTATCTGTTGCTGCTGAAGGTTTCGTCGAGATCCTTAGAGATTAGCTAAGATTGATCGCATAAATGAACAATTCACCTTACGCCAACGTCTTAATTAAGTAAATGTTAAAAGAAGGAGCTTAAGGATGAAATTTTTTTTCACATCACGAATGAACTGGCACACTTTCACTGAACAATTGGAGTCTTATTGGGGCGCAAAGGTGTTGAAATGGAAAAAACGGTTGAATCCATTGACGAACAAAATCGGGTTTGGCATCTACTTTTATAAAAATATGACCATCAATCTCAATCGTTTGAACAAAGAGATCTTACAAATTGCCCAAGATCGCGTCCATCTATCGCATTTCAAGAAATCAGAATTTCCTAGTTTTATCTCCGTTGTTGATGGTATTAGTGCAACAACGATGGTTATGAAATTGCCAAACCATATCACCCAGCAGATTACGTCGATGGTCAAAATGCTCCCAGGGTTTAAATCATTGCAAGCTATTGCTTGTGAGTATGGGTACAAATGTGAGCTTCATTACAACCAAGGGAAAGCATTTTTCGGCTCGTTACAAATACATTTCGTGAAAATCAACACCTATCCAACCATGCACGCATGAATACAGGCTGCCGACTTTGTAATGTCGGCAGCCTGTTTCTGTTTCATTGTAATAAGGCAAAATCTCTCCTGTTACCATTTTCATCTTTTTCACAGTAATAAAGGGCAGCTCCATATATCGTTTATCCGTTACAATCTGCAGAAGCAGCTCCCCTTTTTCTATACGGGGTTCTCCATTTAAGATCTGGTGGATCGAGATATGACGTATCCCATTGGTTCCCATCAACACAACCTGACACTTACATTACACTTGTATAATAATGGGCAATATCATAGGTCTTCTCTTCGTCTGTGTGTATAAATATTTGCCTATGGCTTCCTTCAAAGCTTGTTTATAGAGTCCCCATTGGTTCGTTTTCATCTCTTGTAATTGTGTAAGTGTAGTTAGGGCAATGCGATGTACTTCCTCCATTAAAGCCTCTGATTCTTTGACGTATACGAATCCACGTGAAATGATATCCGGTCCGGAAACGATTTTACCATCCGATCTACTAAGAGATATTACAAAAATCAATATACCGTCTTCGGATAATACCTTACGGTCTCTTAACACAATTTGACCGACATCCCCTATACCTAAACCATCAACTAGCGTATTGCCATTCGAAACATGACGTTCCTGACGAGCTTCTGAGTTCGTGAAGTCTACGACTTCTCCGTTATTAATAATATAAATGTTATCTGACTCGACACCAACTGCTTCGGCCAATAATCGATGCTGATACAACATCCGATATTCACCATGGATCGGGATGAAATATTTGGGCTTCATTAGGGTCAGCATGAGCTTCAACTCTTCCTGACTAGCATGGCCAGACACATGCATCCCTGTTACCGATCCTGATCCGTAGATGACTTTAACGCCTTTGGCAAACAGGTTATCTACGATACGGGCTACATTCCGCTCATTTCCAGGAATAGGCGTAGCCGCTAGAATAACCGTATCACCTCGAGAAACTTCAACTTGCCGGTGTGTCCCACTGGCTAAGCGAGCAAGTGCAGCCATAGGCTCCCCTTGGCTTCCCGTACAAAGAATGACAAGTTCATGTGGTGAAAACCGATTAACATCCTGGGCCTCTATCAACATTTCAGGAGACATTCTTAGATAACCAAGCCTCAAAGCGATATCTACGACATTGACCATACTTCTTCCTAACAGGGCAATTTTACGGTTCGTCTTTTCCGCGGCGACGATGACTTGCTGTAATCGATTAACGTTAGAGGCGAAGGTTGATAAGAATATTTTTCCCGTCGCCTTCGCGAAAGCTTCCTCAATATGATCGCCTACTAAGCGCTCAGAAGGTGTGAATCCTGGCCGCTCAGCATTCGTACTCTCGGAAAGCAGCGCAAGTACACCCTTTTCACCAATAGCTGCCATCTTATGTATATCTGCATATTGCTCATTCACCGGTGTCAAATCGAACTTGAAGTCACCCGTATGCACAACCGTTCCTTGCGGAGTATCGAATACAATACCTAGGCAATCGGGAATACTGTGATTTGTTCGAAAGAAGCTGAGCGGAATGTCGCCTAAGATAAGCTTCGTATTTGCATCAATCTCATGCAAGCTAGTTGTTTTCATAAGCCCATGCTCTTTAAGTTTTACTTCAATAAGGCCAAGTGTAAGTCGCGTGGCATAAATGGGCATGTTCAATTGTTTGATGATATAAGGGATACCGCCAATATGGTCCTCATGTCCATGTGTAATGACAACGCCTCTAATTTTCTCTTTATGTTCAAGTAAGTAAGAGATATCAGGAATGATTAGGTCTATACCTAACAAGCTTTCGTCTGGAAACTTGGAGCCACAATCGATAATGATAATATGATCATTGTATTGAAGAACATACATATTTTTGCCTATTTCATTAACACCCCCGAGGGCGAAAATCGAAAGCTTATCTTGATTTAACTTCATGAATAGACCTCCAACATATCCTAATAACGCGCATACATACCATTCACTGCATAACTACTCAGTCATAGTATGTCCCGTTCAATAAATTGAAAATTCATCTTATGTGAGCAAAGAAAAAAGACCTCCGGCTAAGGAGATCTTTCTCAATGAAATCTATTCTATCGAGTATCGAATAAAAGCTAACAATGCTAACAAGCCTGCTGCGATGGAGACGACATATAAAGCTGACAGTCGAACCCACTTGACCCCAGTTTTCTGAAAATAGGACTGATCTCCTTCACGGTTCTTACGCGAAAAGCCAATCATAAGTGTAGCCAAAACACCAACTACTAAGATTACTGTAAATATCATATAATACAACGTCATATTCATATGACAACCCACCTTCAATTTGTTTATTTAATGAATCACTTGTCATCTCTAATTATATAGGAGCTCGTATTAAAAAACATACTTTACTTTGCTAGTTCATATAAATTTCAAATTATTTAGATTTCTTTGACGTGAAACTTTCACTTTTCAAGAACTAGAATCATCTCGTTATCCGGAAACAATGGTTATAACTGTAATTTCTTTTGCATTTCATTCCACCTAACCGTTATGCTTCCCATATATACTTAACTTATCGGAGGTCATAACGATGCTTAAAATCGGAATCATACTTGGCAGCACTCGCCCAGGACGCAGAGGTGAAGTCGTCGCTCAATGGGTACATGAAGTTGCACATAAACGGACTGACGCGATATTCGAGATTGTTGATCTTGCGGATTTCAATTTGCCGCTATATGATGAGCCCCATCCACCTATGTTGATGAAATACACGAAAGAACATACGATCGCTTGGTCGAACACGATCAACGCTTACGATGGTTACATCTTCGTAACACCGGAGTATAATCATGCCGTTCCTGCGGCGCTTAAGAATGCGATAGATTTCCTATTCAATGAATGGAAAAATAAAGCCGCTGGGATCGTTAGCTATGGCGGTGGTACAGGCGGTGCGCGTGCAGCAGAGAACCTCAGGCTCATCTTGAGTGAATTACATGTAGCCGACGTTCGTGCACAAGTAACATTGTCCCTCTTTACTGATTTTGAAAACTTCACAGTGTTCAAGCCCCATCCACGTCAGGAATCCGCTGCTAACACCATGTTTGATCAAGTCATTGCTTGGAGCGGGGCTTTGAAGTCATTGCGTTAATACCGTTTATTTATCAAGCCGCGGAACATAGAAAGAGCTGATTTAGGATTCTCCTAATTCAGCTTTTTCCGTCTATCTTATTTGTTATCGGATTCTATTCTGCAATTACACCTCTTGCATACGTCGGCCTCTAATAAGACTAACGAGTAGAAAAATAACCGGAAAACCGACGATGAAAATAGGAAAAATAAATGTAGTCCAGACAAGGTTCGCATAATCTAGTATCCCAAAGACGTTTGCAGGTACTACTGAGATAGCAAAAATGACGGGTGCAGTTAATCCGATCATTCCCCGCCATTTTTTGATACCAAGCAATTGAGCTGTTCCATAACTGTTGATGAACAAGTAGATGGACAGCTTTACTAATACACTGAAAATCCAGATAAACACAATCCAGACATCCATATTTTGAATAAACTCTAGATAATTAATAAATCGAACCATAGCAAAATACGGAAAATACATGCTTGAACCGATATTTGTACCGAATGTTGAAATAACCATAATTGTCGCAACGATTGCAAGCAAGGATGGAATGCAAATAGACAATAGAATCGGCTTAAGCAGCTTTTCCGGCTTCGCAATAAAAGGCGTTAACATCATGATCATCATGGATTCCCCAAGGAAAGATGCATTCACCAAAGATCCCTTTAAAATGGGCATGACGCCAGAATCCGCGTATATTGGCAGAAGCAGTGCTATGTGTAAATTGGGTATATTTAATGCAAATGAAATGACAATGCCGGCTATAATCAAGGGTCCAGCCAATTCACTGAAACGTGCAATTGCTTCGACACTGCCAGCGAGTGTTATATAAACCATTGCCGCCATCATCAGAGCTGAGATAATCCATACCGGCGTATCGTGGAATAGAATCTGCTTAATAAATAATGAAAATATGCGTAATATATCGGCACAAACCGAATACCAAACCACAATATACATCAGAGCAATTAGCTTTCCGACCCATTTCCCAAAAAGCTTTTGAGTAAACTCTACCAGCGTATGGGAAGAATGTCGCTGACTGACTCGAACTAAAATCATCGTTACAGCAAGTCCAATAAACCCCGCCACCGCAATTGAGATCCAAGCGTCTTGTTTAGCGATTTCTATCGTTGGCGATATGGTCAGCCATATGGACATTGAGATCTCTAAGGTTGTAAACATCCAAAACAACTGCCAAGTTGAAATTTTCATTCTCTTTCTCCTTTATCTCCTTTTCTTACGATTCGCTTGCGGATATCTCCCGTACTCTGAATATTCAACTTGACATCGACCGCCACTTCAACTGTCGGAAATATTTCATCCCATCTATTCCGAAGTTCTTTCCATCGATAAGGATGTTCTCTGTGAAATTCTTCGCCGATTCCGAACACGTCCTGCCCAAACTGAGTCTGCAACTTCTTTATTGTTTCTTCTACTCTCTTTGCTTTTATTGCGTTTAGCTTACTTTCTATCCGAATGCGTTCGGTAGATACGGAAAGATCAATGTCCGAATTGTTTTCAAGTACCCTTCCGGTTCCCACCAGTTTTACATAGGCTTTCAGCTTATTACCATCAAATCTAGTTCGGATGGTTTGTTTTAAATTGGATTCATATAGGGATATGCTTCCTTCTTCTATCTCTTCAGTCACGAATTGATTTTTCAATACACCTTTGACCCAAAATAATTCTAGTGATTCTCTCCCACTCACTTCCCCGACCATCTGCAAATCTTTATTAAAGATGGCAACAGATCTGACATCAAATATTCTGTCTTTCTCATGCTTATTCATCGGTGAAATCTCGACCATCGGCATGGAAGGACGAATACCATCCCGCCCTACATCGATTAAGACATCTCGTAAAGCAGTATCACCTAATCGACAATATCGGTCTTGATCAACAGCCACGATCGCTGAAAATTGATTGAACGGACTGTTAATATGCAATACCTCCTTGCCTTCTCCGTTATTCACAACGAAAATATCCGTTCGTAGACGCGTATCGGTATTTCGTGTAAATTGATCCATAACATCGACTAGCCCTTTTCGTGCCAGCTTTTCTCCGATAAAAATGGATCTGCGATGTCCAAGGAACACTTTTCGGGGCAGCTTATCTTGAATTTGTTGCGTCAAATCTCCAATTGTCGATCCGGTCGCCGTTAATACAATGTTTGCCCTTTGATTGTTTCCCCCACCTCCCCTGATACTCTTGAAATCCGCAGGAACCGCGATTTGAGCGCTTTTTTGAAGCTTGCCGCTTTCCGATAAATCTAAGGCAGTTCCAATCCAGAATGCGTAATCGTTAATTTCATTTCTGTCCCAGCATCCAGAGAGCATCAGTGCCTGTATCATAAGCAAGATTAAACAACCTAATTTCTTCACTGTTTTCCTTGTGCCGATACGTTCCGTTTATTCATACGTATTAGCGTATCCTTCCAGAAATTTGAACCAATAGGCGCTACCGGTTTTAAATAAGGCATACCGAATGACTTAAGTGTCACAAGATGAATCATGATAAACATAATGCCGATCGCAATACCGTACAGACCAAGGACTCCGCCTGAAATCAGAAGCGGAAACCGCAGAATTCGAAATGGTAATGCCAAACTATAGCTAGGAAAAGCGAACGATGCAATCCCGGTACCAGCAACAATCATCACGATGGGAGCAGAGATAAATCCAGCTTGGACGGCTGCCTCCCCTATAACAAGTGCACCTACGATGCTCACAGCTGACCCGATGGCTTTAGGCAAACGAAGACCGGCTTCCCGTAATCCTTCGAACATAAGCTCCATTAATAAGGTTTCAATTACGGTTGGAAATGGAATGCCTTCTCTAGATGCTGAAATACTAAGCATCAGCGAAAGTGGGATCATCTGGGGATGGAAGGTCGTAAGCGCAACATATATGGATGGAAGAAGGCAAGACATAATGGCCAGTAGGAACCGTAAAGTTCTGACTGCCGATACGTATAAGAAGCGTTCATAATGGTCTTCTGCTGCTTGAAAACCTGCCCAGAATGTCATTGGCAACAGCAGCGCGTTTGGGGATCCGTCAACGATAATGGCCACTCTGCCTGCCAATAAACTTGCGGAAACGGTGTCTGGACGTTCTGTATTTTGGATTTGCGGGAAAAGGGAAAAGGATTTGTCCTCAATAAATTCTTCAATATAGCCTGAATCCAATAGTTGATTTGTGTGGTAAGCTTGAAGTCTTGCCCTAACTTCTTGAAGCAATTCTGGTTTGACTTTATCTTCGATGTACGCAACGACAAACGAAGTATTGGTCATCTCACCTGCTTGATGATTTTCGAACTTAAGTTTCGAATTACTTATTATTCTTCGAATCATGCTTAAATTTGTTTTTAGGTCTTCCGTGAATCCCTCACGCGGACCGCGTATAGATGCCTCATTTGAAGGTTCATTGATCGCGCGTTGTTTGAAAGCGGTTAGATCTGCTAAATAAGCAAAAGGCTTACCATCTAAAAAGATGGCAGTATTACCTTTCAGGACTTTTGCTACGATTTCCGAAAAATTAATTACAATTTTATACTGTGTCAGACGGTCAATATCATGACTTATCATACATGTCGAAATAATCTGTTCCAATTTGTTAGAATCCGTTAATTCTTCAATATAAACGAGGAGAATGTTCGAGTGATTAGATAATTTTAGTGGTCTAAATACGACATCGGCACAATTATGAAAAATGTGATGCAACGCCTCATGATTGATTTTAATGCTCTCGCTGACATCCACAGGAATACTAGACTCCACGTCGTTCCCCTCCTCTTTCCAAAAATTTCATTGCATATTATGTGCGGATGTTTGTTGCCTTATTCGAATAAATAAGAAGAGAAGCATTGCTCGCAGCATTGCCCCTTTGGATTTAATCATATATTCTCACAATTGACGGCTATGCCTGCCATCGTATGTTCTTGCAGCAGTTGTGTTAAACTGTTGAAAATAGTGATAGAGGTGATTCATATGCGAAAAATCGCAGTCATTACTGGCGGAGGTCAGGGCATAGGACGAGCCATTGCTCTTTCTTTTGCTCAAGAAGGTTATGGCATTTCCATAGCGGATATTCATCAAGACAGAGGATTGGAGACAATTGAGCTCCTGCGTCCCTTTACAGAAGATGCAATCTTCATGAAGGTCGATGTCTCCAGGCAAGAGGATGTCGAGCAATGGATAGAGCGTACGTCTTCAGTTTTGGGCAGTATCGACGTCTTGGTGAATAATGCAGGGATCATGCATAATACCGATGTGTTGGAACTTAGCGCAGAGCAATTTCAGCGGGTCATTTCCGTAAACCTGGGAGGTACTTTTCTCTGCTCGCAGGCTGCAGCCCGCATCATGAAAGCGCAAGAGCGCGGCGGCGCCATCATTAATATCTCATCGACCAGGGCTATAATGTCGGAGCCTAATACCGAGGCATATTCGGCCTCAAAAGGAGGTATCTCTGCGCTGACCCATGCAATGGCCATTAGTTTAGGCGGTTATGGAATTCGCGTTAACGCGATATCTCCAGGATGGATTGAAGTACGGGACGAAGGCAGCTTTTCCCACACGAAAGAGGATAAAAGCCAGCACCCGATAGGCAGAGTAGGCAAACCAGAAGATGTTGCCATGGCTTGTCTCTATTTAGCTAGCGAGAAGGCAGGATTCATTACTGGTCAGAACCTGACAATTGATGGCGGTATGACAGTTAAAATGATGTATGTCGAGGAATAACTGCCTACGTCAATCCATGAAAGCACTCTTTTTTGTGTCGCCGGACAACGGCTTATTCAAAACTTCGGCGACACAATATCAGATACAATTCCTATAAATACGGCATTAGTTTACATAACATATATTATGTCATTTAATTTCCACTCAGAAAAAAAAAGCCGAATCAGGTTTCCCCAATCCAGCATTTTCATTACTTCTCGCTCTAACCATTTTAACTCGACTACTTCGATCTTCTCAATACTCTTACCCCATAAGGCTCAAGCCGTAAGCTTGATGCTTCCAGTGTATCCTGCAACAGCATATCCCAATACTTATTCGCGTCTAGCTCAACCGTTTGCTCCTGCTGACCGAAATTCATCAGGAAAACATACTTATATTCCCCATCCGTTCTAACTTGTGCAGTTACTTCAGCCGGTAGCTCGGTTTGCAACACCGCTTTGACCCCAGCCTGCTCAACTACTTGCTTATAAAATGGTTTCAAAAATTCAGTATCTGTTCGCGTCGCGATATAATAGGCTTTACCTTGTCCCAATGAATTCACGGTCAATGCAGGACGACCTGCATAGAAATCTTCCCCGTAGACGGCAAGTGTCTCAGCACCCTCGGTATGGATTAGTTCACAGAGCTCACGGGACTCGTACTCCCCTGCTAAACCTAGCTCATTCCCCTCTAGACAAATCAAGCGATTATTCTCGTTATCATAGAGTGCATCGATCTCCTCTGACCAAATCCCTAGCGTTTTACGAAGCGGTCCTGGGAATCCACCTTGGAAACAAAGATCATTCTCGTCAACAATTCCCGACCAATAAGTGGTAACAAGCGTCCCTCCACCTGCAACAAATTGCTCTATCCGCTCTCCAACACCTGGTCGAACCAAATACAGCATTGGCGCCACGATAAGCTTGTATTTGCTGAAATCAACATCCATATCGATCACATCAACGGGAACACCGCTCTCCCAGAATGCGCGATAGTGGCTAAGAACCGTTTGTTCATACTTGATCCCCATATTTCGCGGACCTTGCGAATTCTTCACAGCCCAGCGATTTTCCCAGTCGAATATCACAGCCGTTTCTGCTGGCACCGAAGTCCCAATCACATCAGACAGCTTCTCCAATGCGCCGCCAAGCTCAGCCACATCTCGGAATACCCGTGTATGCTCATGTCCAACATGATCGATCACCGCACCGTGCAGCTTCTCGCTAGCACCGCGACTCTTCCGCCATTGGAAGTATTGCACGGAATCGGAGCCATGCGCTACAGCCTGCAAGGAGGATAGCAGGTGCATCCCTGGCTTTTTCAACTTGGAGACAGCCTGCCAATTGGTTAAGCTCGGCGTGCTTTCCATCAATAGAAACGGTTGTCCACCTTTAAGCGAACGGAACATATCATGATTGAGGGCGAACCAAGCTGCCAAGTTACGCTGGTCTTGCGAATCATGCCAAGTTGGATACGCATCCCATGAGATGACATCAAGGATTTCCGTGAATTTCCAATAGTTAAGGCCTTCAAATGCATCCATTAGATTCGTCGTAACTGGCAGCTGCGCATTCGCAGCTTTCAGCGGGGCGATCTCATGACGGCAGAAATCTACCGTTTGATCCGTCACAAAACGTTTCCAATCCAAGTTCATGCCATGAACTAGTTTCTCACCGTGCGGTGCCGGAGACTCAATTTGAGTCCAACTCGTATACGTATGACTCCAAAACGAAGTCCACCACGCCATATTCAAAGCATCCAGCGTGCCATATTTCTGTTTCAACCAGCCTCGGAAGGCTTCTTGGCAATACGAGCAGTGGCATTCCCCACCATATTCGTTCGAAATATGCCAACCCACTACAGCCGGATGCTGCGCGTAGCGCTCCGCTAATCGTGTGTTCATCATCGCTACCTTCTCCCTGTACACAGGGGAGGTGAAGCAATGATTATGACGTGCGCCGAATAAATTGCGCACGCGATTCGCCCCAACCCGCAGTACCTCCGGGTACTGCTCAGCCATCCAAGCGGGCCTTGCGCCACTCGGCGTCGCAAGCCAAGCATAGATCCCATTCGCGGCAAAGGTGTCGAGCACGCGATCTAACCACTCGAAGGTATACGTGCCTTCGACGGGTTCAAGTGCGGACCATGCGAAGATGCCGATGGCCATGACATTACATTTGGCCAGCTTCATCATGCGGATGTCTTCTTCTAAGACCTGCGGATCGTGCTGCCATTGATCAGGATTATAATCAGCGCCGTGCATGAAAACCGGCAATTTCGGGCTAATGGGTGGATAGGTAAGAGACATACGGATCACCTCATGGATTCATTTAATAAAGAAATATGACCCCATTCTATCAGCTTCCTGTCCCTTTTTATACCCTATAAATTATCGATTGTCTGTCATTTATCAGGCAGCTGGTTGTTAAATAGGGGGTAAGTTCGTTTACCCCTTAACCCAAAGCATATAAATTCTGGCATGTCACTCGAGTTAGTCGATTATTTCGACTAACTCACCCCGCAGACGCCGTTTTCTATCGAGTTAGTCGATTATTTCGACTAACTCACCCCGCAGACGCCGTTTTCTATTGAGTTAGTCGATTATTTCGACTAACTCACCCCGCAGACGCCGTTTTCTATCGAGTTAGTCGATTATTTCGACTAACTCACTCCGCAGACGACGTTTTCTATCGAGTTAGTCGATTATTTCGACTAACTCACCCCGCAGAGCGCCGATGTCACTCGAGTTAGTCGATTATTTCGACTATCTCATCCCGCAAGCGCCGTTTTCATTCGAGTTAGTCGATTATTTCGACTAACTCACCCATAACAAAACCGCCCCCTGCACGCAGGAAGCGGTCCTCACTCTTACTTTTTAGCTATAACAGGATCTGCTTGGCTTTGCATTTCAGCCACAATTTTATCAATACCTGCTTGCTTCAACTTGTCTTTGAATATTTGCAAGCCATGTGCAGCATCACTTGGATCAACTAGGCCATAGAATAACGGCTTACCATAGGTTTCCATCACATTGCTGACAGCCGCAACTTCGTTCTTCACTTTGGTATCATCGAATGTAAATGTCTCTAATGGATGGTTGACCGTTACAGTCTTCTTCCAATTCTCTGTAAATTTAATAGTCTCTTCGGCTACGGTCGAATCCAGACGCTCATTCAATGAGTTCCAGCCCCATGGATCTGTACCTGATGGCGGGAAATCTGCCGAAGCAGGAAGCGGTTTAAACTGATCCTTGCCAATGGGCTCATAGTGCTTACCTTTGATGCCGTAGTTCGTCAAATCATGAATTTCCGGGTCATAACGAAGAAGGTCAATCGCCATCAGAGCGCGCTCATAGTTCTTGGAGCCTGCGTGAATGGACATCCCGTTGTTGATGAACGGATTGGATAAACGTTTCTTGTCAGCACTTAAATCGTATAGTTCCACTTTCCAATCCGGATGCGTCGTCTGCATTTCGGATTTCGTGCGCAGCAACGTTCCAAGATTCCACTCGACAGAAGCTAATTTACCATCTTTGAAAGCTTGCGTTTTATCCACTTTATTGGCAATCGCATCACGGGACCATGCGCCAGCTTTTTGCGTGTCGAACATTTTCTTAGCGAAAGTAGCGAATTCTGGTGTATCTACATAGTTGAATAGTTTGCCTGTTGCCTCAGTTACTTTATATACGATAGGCAGTTGCGGCACGACAAAGTTCCACTCGTTCGGCTGTACCAATTCAACCGCATTAAATTCACTTACCCCAATGCTTGGTTTGAAATCCTTCTCTTTCTCCGAGATCACTTTCAAGTAATTGACATAATCATCATACGTTTTCAGCTCAGGCAAATTATACTTCTGACGCAGATCACCACGAATACCGACCATATGATAGCTATATTCAAAATTGTTTTGTGGAATCATGTAAATTTTTCCGTTGATTTTCGCTTGCTCCCAAGCGACCTTCGGCTCTTCAGCCCAGGTTTTTGGTGCGAATTTCTTAATCAGATCCTCGGTCAATGGCATGAATCCGTTCTTTGTAGCTTGCTGAGCATAATAGGACCAAGTCGCTGAGAACACAAGATCGAAATCCTCATTTGCCGCAAACATCAAAGGATATTTCTGTTGATATTCGCCCCAATCAAGGAAGCTAATGTCTAGCGTTGCGTTAATTTTTTGCTTCATTAATTTGTTGACTTCCCCATATACCTCATCAAACGCCTTCGGCTTGGAGCCTAACAGAACCGTTTTCAGCTTAACTTCCTTGCTTGTATCAATGCCCGTATTCGCAGCTGCTGTCGCGGAAGCGCTTGCTTGTGGAACTGATGACGATGACGCACTTGGTGAAGGCGAGGCTTCTTTGGTGCTGCAAGCTGACAGTACAGTTCCCATTGCAAATAAGGATGCCAGACTCAATGTGGCTAATTTCTTCGTGTTTGCCATGTTATTCTCCCCTTATAAATGATAGATAAGTTATGATAAACCGGAAATTGGAATTCCCGGGGCTACCCTTTTACCCTTTTACAGCGCCAACCGTTAATCCTTGAACAAAATAACGCTGTACGAACGGATACAAGAAAATGATCGGTCCTGTGACAAGAATAGCTAAGGCCATCTTCAAGCTCTCGCCAGGCAAGTCTGTTACCTGCATACCGGTAATCGCCATAACCTTGCGTATCCCTTCGAGATTTCCTAACATTTTATATAGTAAATATTGCAGGGTGTACAGTTTCTCATTCTGCACAAACAGCAACGAGTTAAACCAATCGTTCCAATAATTCAGAGCCGTGAACAAGCCAATCGTCGCTAGACCAGGTTTCGCCAAAGGGATAATCAATCGCACGAAGATCGTGAAATCCCCTGCTCCATCGATTTTCGCTGACTCAGTAATGGCATCTGGTATGCTCCGTAGGAACGTTCGTAAGATGATGATATAGAAAACGTTTAACAAAGGCGGGACAAGCAGCGCCCAGAACGTATTCTTCATGTGTAAATAGTTAACCATTAAGATATACCAAGGAACAAGACCACCGTTAAACAGGGTTGTAAAGTAGAAGAAGAAGGAAAATCCGCTTCGCCACTCAAAATCCTGTCGTTGCAGGACATAAGCTGCCATCGCAGAAATGAACAACCCAACAACTGTACCTGTCACCGTCAATGCTATAGTTAGCAGGTAAGAGCTCACGAACTGCTCAGGATGCTTGAGCGCGAACGTATAGGCATCCCACGAAAACTCCTTCGGCCATAATCGAAACCCATCGCTAGTAATCGACGATTCACTCGTTAACGATCCGCTAATGATGAGCAAGAATGGAATCAAGCAAGCCAAACATATCACTGCTATAAAGACATAGCCAACCGTATCCAAGATTCGCTGATCGATTTGACTCTTTTTCACACTGGTCGTACTCATAGAAACACCTCGCTAGTTGCTGTATGTTTAGAATAAGGCATTATCTTTATCCGATTTACGGACTAGGAAATTTGTCACCATAATGGTTACAAAACACAGAATCGATTGATAGAAGCCAATTGCGGACGACATGCCGATTTCGTTGTTAACCAACAGGGAGCGATATACGTAGGTGTCAATCACATCCGTCGTTTCATAAAGCAGACCATTATTACCCACGAGCTGATAAAAGAGCCCGAAGTCTCCACGGAAAATGCCGCCAATCGCTAATAGGACAAGTATCGTAATCGTTGGTCGAAGTGAAGGTAACGTAATGTATCGAATGCGCTGGAACACGTTAGCTCCGTCGATTTCAGCTGCTTCATACGTCTCACGGTCTATGCTCAGAATGGAGGCCATATAGAATACTGCACCATAACCCACTGCTTTCCAAGCCGAGAAGAAAACCAAGATATATTTCCAATATTCCGTTGTCGTGTAGATATCTAATTCAGGAACGTGCAATGCTCGCAGCAGCGTGTTTACTGTTCCGTGCTCGTAGTTAAACAAATTGTAAGCAACCGCTCCTACGACAACCCAGGATAAAAAGTAGGGTAAAAACATAATCGTTTGCGCTGTTTTACGAAACAGCTTGGATCCGATCTCCGCCATGAAGATGGCGACAATAATTTGCAGAACGTTATTAATAAGGATGAACGCCGCATTATATAACAGCGTGTTTCTTGTTACTCGGATAGCATCTCCTGTCATGAAGAAGAACTTGAAGTTATCGAAGCCTACCCACGGTGATCCCAAAATTCCTAAATCATAGCGATACTGCTTGAATGCCAGCACAATGCCTGCCATCGGTACATAGCTGAAAAGCAAGAAGTAAAGCACTGCTGGCGCAATCATGAATAACAGCGCTTTCTTGGATCTCATGCGATACAGGAGTCCTGTTCTCATCTCTATCCTTTCCCCCATCCGTTTCTAGTTGTCTCTCTCCTTTATCTAAATTAACAGGTTACTCCGAACGAGATAACCCGACAAAATATCGATTCCCTGTAACTTTTGCAGATGCCCCCTCCGACTAGTGGTATTGCATCTCAATATAAGATAATCTATAGCTACATCTAAGGGGGGGTTGCCCGTTATGAAGCTTCTATTTGTAGAAGATGAGAAATTCACTCGAGACGGCGTACTCAAATCCGTTAGCTGGGAGCGTCTTGGCATCACAGAATTAAGAGAAGCTGTCGATGGTCTGGACGCTGTCGCTATCGCCGAACAGTTCAAGCCGGACATCGTCCTCACCGATATTCGCATGCCGCGGATGGATGGGATCGAGCTTGCCTTTCACCTTCGCCGCAAGTACCCGCAGTGCAAAATCGTCTTTATGAGCGGCTTTGCCGATAAAGAATATTTGAAAGCCGCAATAACGTTGAAAGCGGTTAGTTATGTAGAGAAACCAATTGATGTGGAAGAATTGGAAGAAGCTCTGCGGAGTGCGATTGATATCGTGCTGGAAGAACAGCGACATATTGCGAATGATACGGTAGCGAAAGAGAATAAGAGCTATATGAAGCAAGAAGCCGCTTTGCAGCTGATTCGCGGCGGTTATGACGAAGAGATGCTGCGCAATCGATTATTAGCTGCAGATTTCACAGCAGTCATGCAAGCGCCTGCGGCAACGGCTATGATTAAGTTAATTTCCCCCGGGTCCCATAAGGAAACGCTCGGTTATTTAATTGATGAAGCACTGGCTGTGGGCGAGAAGCCCTACTTGTACGCATGGAAAGATGACCATCACGCGATCATTCACTTCTTTTCACAGCAGCATGACTTCATCGAGATGAGCCAAGTGCAGCATTTGTGTTATGTGCTTTCCACCGCTTTGAAGCGGGAATATGGCTTATTTTCTATCGCAGCAGGCAAAATCGTCCCTTCCGCTCATAAGCTGCAGGAGTCCTATACGAGTGCTGTGCTCCGCTTACAGGAGTCGTTTTTTCACAAGCCGTGCTCCCTCATCTTGCAGGATAACACGGGGAGCGACGCTCACTCGCTGCATTATGTGGCGCAGCCTGAACAGCTCATGCGCTTCACCGAAGCGTTAGCGGAAGAGAATTGGGCTGACGCAGATCAGCTAGTTACGACGATAACGTCCGACATACGTCAACATCCAGGCACGCTCATTGTCAGTGTGAAAGAACTCTATTATCGTTACATCCTCGAAATGGATAAGTTTGCGCATAGTCGGAACATCACCCTCTTCGATACCTCTGAGGAGAATGACGTGGCCTGGAAGCTAATTCTCGAATGCCATTATTTGGATGATATCCAGCGTGTAATGTCTACAAAGTTAGACGAATTGAAAAAAGCCATTCAAGAGCGCTCTACTGGCGGCATGTCCTCCACAAGCTCACGCATCATGCGTTTCATTCATCTGCATTATGCCGATGACGATCTATCGGTGCAGGATGTAAGCGATCATATGCAGATGACGGCTTCGCATCTGATTTCGATTTTCAAAGAAGCTACCGGGAAAACGATCAAGCAATATGTGACCGAATATCGGATGGACAAATCGAAGGAGCTGCTGCGCAACAACCGCTTGAAGGTGCTGGATGTGGCTTCTCAAGTGGGCTTTAAGGACGGGGAGCATTTCGCTAAAATCTTCCGTAAATCAACGGGCATGACGCCTTCTGAATACCGGGAGCGCTGCCAATTATGATCTTCTCCTTCATTCAAATGCTGCGCAAATGGCTGTATAACACGAAGCTGCGCCATAAAATCATGTACTCCTATTTGCTGCT
This sequence comes from Paenibacillus sp. J22P51, assembly GCF_059692215.1. Taxonomy (NCBI): domain Bacteria; kingdom Bacillati; phylum Bacillota; class Bacilli; order Caryophanales; family Paenibacillaceae; genus Paenibacillus; species Paenibacillus sp. J22P51. The sequence continues at coordinate 78,689 of NZ_JCAUAZ010000019.1, forward strand.
GATCATGCTGCCTCTCGGCTTCTATCAGTTCATTGCTTCCGAGAAAATGTCCGATATCATTATCAATCATGTCACCTATTCGGCTAAGCAAGGCTTCGATCAGACATATTCCTTTCTTAATTATCGCGTGCAGCGGATTGCAGAGACGACGAATATTCTTGTTTCCAACTCCGCCATTTCGGACATTCTGATGGATAACAACGTAACAAGTGATATAAATCGGGAGCTGCAAGAATACGCCAATCTCAAAAAACTGCTCCGCTCCATGCAGGATAGTCTCGATATTTCACGCGTAATTCTCTATGTTCCGAGTGTGTTTATTTTCGCCAATGAGACCGAGAATTTCTTACCATTGGGTGAAACCACAGACAGTCCTTGCTTCGATCGTTTAAATGAATTGCATGCCAAATACTTATGGTGCTCAGCGCCTGAGCTAGGTAAGAAGGCTTCCCATGACAGTTCTTCGCTTTATGTTGTCCGCAGTATTTTAGATCCTAACAATTACGCTAACCCAATCGGACAATTGCGCGTGGATGTTCAAGCGGAAACGATTCGTTCTATGCTGAGCAAAGCCAATGTGGTCAGGAACAGCACGACTTTTCTAGTGGATCAAAATCAACAAATTGTCCTTTCGTCGGACTCGGCAGCGACTACTCTGGTCGATTTGCCTGATACACTTGACGATGCGGTCTCCACCACATGGCAAACGAATAACAATTACTATTTGTTCAGGCAGCTTCCCTCCAATTGGGGGATGGTCACCGTCATTCCTCTCCACGAAGTTGTGCAGCAGAGTCATCAATTGCGAAATGATTTATTGGTCATTTTGCTCATCGTGACCGTGATCGCCTACTTGTTAGCCTACCTCTTCTCCTTCTCCGTCACTCGGCGCATCACCCAGCTGACCAGCCGTCTGCGGGATGTACAGAAAGGAAATCTGATAGCGCTAGCTCAAACGCAAGGGCGAGATGAAATTGGCGAGCTCATCCAAACGTATAATTACATGATTGAACAAATAAGCTCTATGAATAAGGAACATTACAGGCTGGGACAAGAGGTCAAAAATGCCGAATTAAAAGCACTTCAATCGCAGATTAATCCGCATTTTCTCTACAATACGTTGGATCTCATTAACTGGATGGCGGACAGCGGGCTGAACACAGACATTAAGAAGGTCGTCAAAGCACTCGCTCGTTTCTACAAAGTCAGCCTCAGCAGCGGCAAAGATATCATCACGCTGCGCGAAGAGCTGCAGCATGTTTCCTTTTATGTGCAGATTCAGAATATTCGTTTTGAAAATAAAATTGATTTTCAGATTGACGTTCCAGAAGAACTGCTAAGTCATCCGATTCCGAAAATCACCCTTCAGCCACTTGTCGAGAATGCCATTCTTCATGGTATTTTAGGTCGAACGCAGCGTGAAGGCAGCATCTCGATCCGGGCTTATCAGGATGCACAAACGATGCATCTCCTCATCAAAGATGATGGTGTGGGCATGAGTCCCAACCTCATCGAAGATATGATGGCAGGTATTAGCCGCAGTCGAATCGGGGGCAGCAGCTTCGGCGTCAAGAACGTAGGCGAACGCATTCGCCACTATTTCGGTGAACCTGCGACGCTAACATATCGAAGCGTCCCAGGTATAGGAACCGAGGTTGAGATTACGTTTCCGTTTACGGAAGAGGAAATCTGAGGTTAATATCGATACGGAGGTGGTTGTATAATGAAACGATTTTCGCTCATTATGTGCGTTATCATCGTTCTTGCGGGGTGCTCTTCACTGACGAGTAACGAAACTTTTAGCAGTTACCCAAGCGCCGTTGCTTGGAATAACATCCTGTATGGGCTTTCAGCCTCCGAAATCTCCGCCCAAGACATTGGCAAGCAAATTGGTCAAATCGAGCGAAGAATTGCGCCAATGCCCAAGAAAAACGGTGACGCGAATGATAAGCCTGTTGGCAGCCTTTTATTTGAGATTAAGGGATTCGATGCGAATGAAGTCATTGCGGTAAAGGTAAATGACACGTATTTCACGGCTTCGAAGCTGGCGCCGTTGCAATAAGTAAGAACGAAGCTCTGCCTAAGTAATCCCTGCGGAACCTACGGTCGCTATTTACTCATTTTCCGCGAGTTTCCCGCTGTAACGGAACGTACGTCCGCTATTTTCGTAAAAAGTGACCTTTCAATCGAAATTTGGAAAAATAAGGGCCCTACTTTCCGCAACTCGCTTCAATCTAGCGTTTCGGCGTGAATAGCGGCTCTTATTTCCGTTTAAAAACTGCTTCCCTAACATACGGTAAGTGTAAATAAAAAAAGCCGAGCATCTTTCACTCGACTTGATCTCGTTTATTCAATTTGATTAATAACGGCCGTCCATTTATCACTTTCCCATGCGACTTGTGCCCCAAGCGCCTCAGTGACAAAGCGAAGTGGTACATAGGTAGAGCCTTCAATGGATATGAACGGAGCAATCGAGAGTGACTGCCATTTGCCGTTAACAAGAGCTTGTTTATTCCCAATTGTCAGAACAATTGTTTTGGCGCCTTTTACGATAGTAACCTCTTTACGTGTTCCCTCCCAGAGGACTTTAGCCCCCATTGCCTCAAAAACCCCACGAAGCGGGATAAATGTACTTTCACCAATGATTTTGGCTTTTGGAGTAACATCTATATATGTGCCATTCATTCGGATCCCAACGTTACTGCTGCCAAATGACTTCGTTGGATCTGACTTATCTTTCGTTAATTGCACGGTTGGATTGGCAATTGTCGTGAAAGACCACGTTTTATTCTCAATTGTTACCGAATACTTTTCACCGTAGGCTAAAACGTTTTTGGGAATGATATGCCAGGCGTTCGTATCTCCAAGCTCTTGTTTTAATTTCAAAAATTCCACAGGTTGACCTGCACCATCCATCAGAGATGCCGACACATCTGAAATATCTTCAGCGACCCCAGCATAGGTGATGAAATATCCTGACTTCTTCAAATTGAACTCTTTCAATGGATTGGGCGTTTCATTCCCATCAAAACTTACAGGTACATCCGTTTGCCCCTCATAGGGATACACGCCAACTCCCGAGCTTGTAAACCAAGCTTTAGCGGGGTTAAGAACAATGGCATGCTCATTGTAACCCACACCAAGGAGTGTCATACTAGGCAAAATCAAACTCGATCTATGCAGCGGAGCATCTAGCAAGGATTGCACTCCAGCTTCTGGGGTTTGTGTATAAGACGAAACATCTTCAAATACACCGAATTTATCAGTATCAAAACCTGCTGCTGCGGCCCGATCCCACGGCAGTTCCCCCGAGTAACCTTGCTTACCAGGCGTTTCTGAGTGTCCAAATTCATCATTCATGAGGAGATAGTTCGCATGATTTTCTGCTGCTGTTGTAAGGGCAGGATTCAAGGTCATTGATTGGATTCCTATTTTCGACCTTACCGCATTTAGGTAATCTAATGCTGCGCTCGCTTCGTTGTTCGCTGCTGCCTGTACGTTCGCATTCGCGATAACAAGGGACAGTGCAGTAAAGACTGCTGCAAGTTTGACTTTCGTTTTCTGAGAGCTTCTCATCCTACCTCCAAAACACGCTGTTTTATTTCCATGATGTCTATTCTTTTCGACAAAATCCTTCTTATTTCCTGCAAAAAGGATCAGAAAAGGCCGGCGAGTCAAGACTCGCCAGCCTTAATTTCAAACAATCTACCACCCCCGCCATCTTATCATTTTAATCCAAGATGACTTCTTTGTTTGGTTCCCTCAAATAGTCAAACATACGCTTCACCTGAGCAACCGTATTCCGTTCTGTGGATAATTCCGGCAGTTCATTTTCACCAAAAAATTGCACATCGCTCGTTTCCACACCGCCCAATGCCTGACCTCCAATTACTTTACAGAGAATGAACATTTTATAAATGTGATATGGCTCTGGTGGATGGTTATGGAATTTTTTATCAAGAACAGCGAGCAATTTCACAGGCACCACATCAAATCCGGCTTCTTCTTTGATCTCTTTCACAGCAATCTCAGACGGCGAATACCCAATATCGGCCCATCCTCCCGGGAGTGCCCAAGCACCATCTGCTTTTTCCCTCACGAGAAGTATTTTATCATCTTCAAAAACTACCCCTCGAATATCAACTTTCGGAGTTGCATACCCGGTTTCATTGGCGAAGCTAAGGTTAATTTTATCCACGCCCACTGAGGTATAGCTATCCAGAATATCAACACTTATTTCCCGCAATGCTTGGAAACGCTCCAAATCATAGACATCCTTTGAATAGGTTAAGCCGATTTGTGCGATCGATTGGATTTGTTTGGCCCAGTCTAACCATTTAAGACTCAAATCTTGTCCGGTCATCGCTTCACTCTCCTACTTTTCTCCCGATATATAACAAATGCGAGGAAACGCCTAATATCGATGGATCACGCGCTAGTCGAATTAGAAGTTCAATGAACTCGTCCTTTTCCCCACGGTCGGTCCAATATTGCTTCTGTTCATTCGAAATCAAAGCGCCAAGGTTGGAGGAACCAATCAGATCTAACGTCGCAAATCCCTGGCTTTCCATAAAAGGTTTAATATCTTCGACATTGTAATAGTACGCGCCTGTAAATCGACCTGCATCCGTATGATTAAAAATGCCTTCGTCTATAAAATGCTCAATAGCAGCCATATTGTCATTCGGTTTCCAAGCATTTGGGTATAGCAACGATGTCAGAAGCATCCGCATCCGGCTTTGAAAAGCGACAAACACGATACCATCGTTCTTAGTTACACGATGCACTTCCCTAGCGGCAGCTATTCGATCTTCTTCTACTTGCAAATGATAAAGAGGTCCCAACATCAACGAAGCATCGAAGGTTTCATCTGCAATTCCCTGCAAATGGGTTGCATTTAGAGAATGAAAACCAGTAAACCTATCTGCTAAGCCCAACTCACTTGCTTTATCTTTCGCGAGCTCGACGAGATTAGGTGTTAGATCCGAGAGGGTCACGTTGTAGCCAAGCTTCGCTAATTCCATGGCGTATTTGCCTGGCCCGGCACCATTATCTAGGACATGTCCTCCGCTAGGGAGATACTTCTTCATGTAGTGCCAATTTACCGTAATCTCGATAGGCTCGCGATCCAATCTTCCCCATTCATCAAACTTGGCATAGTAATCGATCACATTCTTCATTCGGTTTTCCTCCCTTTTTGAAATACAAAAAAACCCATCGCCTACAAAGAGGCGACAGGTCTAACCTTCGCGGTACCACTCTTCTTGATTTGCAACACAAAAAAGTGCAAATCCTTGAGACCCGATGACGGAGGTAAACCGTTAAGATCTACCAGACACTTTCGATCTTACCGCTCAAGGGTGAGTTGGGGAAGCTATTGACTGTCTTTCACCGGATCGACAGCTCTCTGGACAATAGTGTTTCCTTACTAGTCCCAATCATTGCGTTTTCATATGCAATTAGGAAGTATTGATGTAAGTTTATAATCCCAAATAATTCCTGTCAATTGCAACTTTTTAATTTTATAAATGCTGTTTTAATTGAGCAATAATATCCTCATATTCTTGCTCACTCAGCTGCTTATTGTCAGCCGGATTCATCTCGAACATTTTCCCCCACGTGTAACCATCCTTATATTTCGGCACAACGTGGAAGTGCACATGAGGCATTGTGTCGCCAAAGGCGCCATAATTAATTTTGTCCGGTGAAAAAACTCGCTCAATGGCTGAGGCTGCTTGAGCCACATCGCGCATATAGGCATCCTGCTTCTCCTGGGATAAGTGGAAGAATTCAGTTTGATGCTCATTCAAAGCAACAATACAGCGCCCCTTATACGTTTGTTCTCTAAATAAGTACAGAGTTGAAACACGCAATTGACCGATTTCAATCATCAAGTTGGCTAATGTTTCATTCTTGCTGCAATAATTACACACTTGGCTCATTGTGGAATTCTCCTATTCTAGCGGTTAGTTAGTGGGGATTATTTCCTAGTATCATAGCATAATTCAGATAATAGCATGTACACAAAATCAACTTAACAGTATGGCTCCGCCAACTTCCTAACACGCTCTATACCTTCCCACATATCGCCAGGTCCATCGTACACAAGTGTCAGCGGCCCTTCATAGCCAGCCTGTTTGGCAATGTCTAAGCAGCGAATAAACTCAACCTCATCCGGAATTCCTCCATCATTCGTTTGCGCTTTGGCATGGATGGATTCACTATATGGAATCGTCCGGGTAAGCTCATCATATTTCCCCGTGCCTTTGAAATTCCCAAAATCCGAAGTAAAACCAAGGATCTCTCCGCATCCTTCCAACATAGCAATACAATTATCCGCTGAGGATGAAAGGGATTTGAAATTCTCAGTCACCACTCGTACGCCATGAGCAGCTCCATATTGCCCGAGCTCACGAAGTGCCTCTATGGATCTTGCCAATGCCTCTCGGTCCTCTGGCTCCGCTTCCCCAGCAATTACACGAACCCTTTCGGCTCCTGCTAATGCAGCGACATCAATCCAACCTTTGATCCATGCAATATCGGATTGTCTACGCTGCTCATCCGCGCTAGAGATATCTCCATATTCGAGCAAAAGCGTATAAAAGTGCAGATCAGCTTCTGCAAAAGCGTTCTTCAACGCTTGAAGATACTCATTACTCGTCTCTGGGAAATGAAAATGACATACTTCAAGTGACGAAAACCCCTTCCCCGCTAGAACAGCCGGTAATTCAAGCAGGGAAAGCAGCTCTGGCTGATCTTGAGCATCTGTATATTGCGTGCGTGTGCTCACATCCCAGCGTGTCCACCGCAATGGCCCAAGATTACGATGCAAACTCCAAGTTGTCAGTGATAGAAATGGCATAGTTTCCATCCTTTCAATACTTCTATTTTAAAGTATCTTATCAAAATCATTCAGGAATCACCATATTCGAAAATGCAGATAGATGTCTTATTGTGCTATTTCTTTAGCTTTAATAAAATTAATACACTACATTAATTATTAATGTAATTAATTAAATAATTCTTTTTGCAGTCGCTGCTTCAAGCCAAATCATTAAGCAAACAAAAAAGCAGGTCGCCTCAGCGCCTGCTCTTCCTCCTACTACTTAATTCGCTCCAAAAGCTCCGCTAAACGCTCATATGAATCCTGCATCCCTTGCTCCATGCCGGAGTGCAGCATGCCATCACGATCCGCAACCGACTGAAACACAGATTCCATCACCAATTTAGTCTGACCGCCTTCAAGTGCTTCAAATTTAGCAGTTTCAAGGATAACATGTCCCTTCTCCGGGAGTCCTTCAAACTCAAAGGTTTGAATAATCCGTTCAGGTGCAGTAACTTCATGATACACGCCTCGAAAAGCAAACGCGTTCCCGTTGCTATCCCGATGAATATAACGCCAGCTGCCGCCATTCCTCGGTTCAAAAGTCTCCAATTGCATCGTCAACGCCCGAGGTCCAAGCCATTCCACGATAAGGTTCGCATCCGTAAACGCTTTAAACACAAGCTCTCGAGGCGCATTGAACACTCGTGTCATACAAATCTGCTGTCCTCCAGGTTCATAGGTGAGAATCGCTTCATTTTTAATCATGACTCAGCACTTCCTTTCCTCATCTTACCATCCTACTATCATAATCGAATTTACCTACATAATCCAAACACTCAAGAGTTTACAACGCGATGCGGCGAAAAGCCTTCAACATCGTCAATTAAAGCGCATGTGTTGTAGCTAGCACTAAACGCATTATAAGCCTAGTTCATGTCGCTTTCTCCTATAGAAGATTAAGGCTCCAAACACTACAACACACGCCATAGAAACCCAAGAACTATAGAGGAAAACTTGTCTCATTCCATAAGCTGCGCTCATAATGCCACCCAAGAAGCTGCCGATGATGCGAGCCGCCCCAAGGCTGAGTAAGCCGTTAAGGGTTTGTCCGCTTGCTTTCCATTCCGCTGGTACTTCGCGATTAATAATCGTGGCTATCGTAACCGAGAGAACGATAAAGATGAGTCCATGCAAGACTTGTACAGGTAATATCCAATGTGCCACTTCAATCTTAGAGAATAAGAACCACCGTATGGATGACGCCAAGGCTGCAACAAGAAAAATGATCGAGATCGGGATTCGCTTAAATATTTTTGCCGAAAATAATAGAAAAGGCAGCTCACTCATAGATGAGATTGTCATCGACCAGCCTAACATCACACTATCCCCGCCCATTTCCTTGAAATAGATTGGGAAAAAAGCGTAATAATAGCCAAGTGTGATTTGGATAATAAAATTTAAGCTTAAATAGAACATGAGTTTGCCATTTTTGAAAAGCTCACGGAATTTCCGCCCCATCACATGTGACGGGCGCCCAGCCGCAGCCGGAAACCGCCATAAACAAAGCAACGCGGCAACCATCGTACATGCATAAACCGGGAACATCGAATCTATGTAGGACTTCGCAATGAAACCGAACACAAGTGACATCATGGCGAAACCTACGGTTCCTCCCAGCCGAATCAACCCAAAACTCCATGTAGGTTGCCGATCTAATTCCTCCAAGGTAATTGCATCGCTTAGAGCAAATATGGAGGTTTGGAAAAAGGTAAATATACAAATAAAAACAAGAATATAGAGAAATTGATGCGAGATCGGGAAGAATAAGATCGAAATACCGCTGCCTATGATTAATAGTCGCAGGATTTGATTCTTTGATTTGGCACGATCCCCTAATGCCCCCCAAATAGGTTGACCAATCATTGCAATCAAGGGACCGAGACTCAGAAGGAGCCCGATCTGCTCCTGAGAGAACTTGGCGTTGTTGAGATACACCGGCATGAAAGTTCCATAAACCGCGTTTCCCATGTAAATGACGACATAAAATAATAAAAATGCATTCAGTTTCGTAGCTGTTCCCTTCTTTCCAATGCGAGAGGTTAAATAATACCTACCCGCATGCGGTATCCAAATAATATCGACCGTTCTTCGCCAGCGAACGCCTTCTCCACAAGCTGGCGAAATGTCGCCGCTTCTGTGTCTAGCTCTTTCGCACCCAGCTTTAACGCGGTTTGCAAGCTGCCCTGACTCAACGCGAGGTTGGCATAACGAGTTGCATCGCAGGTTTCCCAATTATGAAACACAATCTCTCTGGCGTACCGGAATAAACCCGACGCTTCGATTTGCTTCAAATGCTCTTCCTTATTCCATTTGTGCGCTTGCTCATCCTTTTGTGCCAGCTCTACCGCTCTCTGATCACCAAGGGCTGTAAGCTTCACATACTGCTGCTCGATCTCCCAGTCAATAACAGGCGGCCAATCGCAATCATATGCGGCAAACACGCCGCCAGGACGCAATACACGAGCGAATTCACACAAAGTGCTTTGCGGCTCCATCCAATGAAACGATTGTGAACACGTAATAATGTCTGCAGAAGCAGACGGAAGCGCTAGCTCATGCGACAGTCCCGCCATGAATCGAATGTGTTCAGGTTTGTTCATTGCCTCCCACTTGGCTAAGGCGACTGCCCTCATGTCATCACTTGGTTCAACCCCGATGATCCGCTCTGCGTCATGCAGCCATAGAAACGAAGAAAGGCCCGTGCCGCAGCCTACATCGACAACGGTTTGCGGCTTTCTCCCCAAATAAGCTGTCAAAATTTTGATCACTTCCTGCGGCGCCGTTGGCCGACTTTCATCGTATAAAGCTCCAAACCCAGTAAAGCGCTGAACATTGTTCGTGCGAATGTGTTCGATCATACGTTTCCCTCCCCTGTTTGGTCACAAAAAAAGCTCAACCATAGGATGAGCTTCTAGTCCAACTATTTAACGAACATTCACGTGCAAACGACCTTCGAGGTGAAGAATGCCTTTATCCTGAACGGCTTCCTTCGCAATCACATTAATCCGCTTCAACCACTCTTCTGGCTTACAATTCATGGTTGTGGCTTGAACTAACCGCTCTGCATGATCATAACAGGTGTCATAGCCACCTAATTTACGAATGACCTCAGCATAATCGACTACAAGCTTCCGAGCACCTTGCGGGGTGTAACCGAAACTCTGAACAAGTGCATCAACGATTCCGCGTTCATATAGATTCAGCCGAACTTGTGTTTTCATAGTAGATCCACCTGCCTCCCGTAAAAATGTTATAACCAACAAAACGAAGTGATGCTTCCCACTTCTCAGAGGAAAAAACCACTTGATTTCCAAGACGTAACGCATCTAATTTCCGTCCACGTGTGGTACGTAAAATTTGATCATAAAACCAATGTACATCTTTATTTAATTGTACTGCTTCTTCAATAATTCGTCCAGTATCACCATCCGCCATAGGACCTATAATAATATCTGGATGCTTGTGACATGGGTCCGCTTCTCCCTTTTTCATGACACTGCGATGCCCCATCACAAATTCAGCCCAAGCTAAGGAGTCACTTAGAAAGATAAGAGGTTCCATCTTCGCAGGAATCGCGATTAGCTCAATTTCCAGCACACATGGCTGTTCGTTCCCCATAATAGATCGTGCAGATGCTTTGCGCGCCCAATTTCGTGCCTGCGCTGCTGATATCGTCGTATAAAATCCCTCGCCGAAGTCGCGGCCAGGACGCCAATACCTGCTATCCAATAATTTATCTTGGAAAAGGTTGACTAGATTATCCGTCGTCCCGTGATATAAACGTTGTGGTGTTATTATATCCATTTCGCTTCCCCCTGAAACCTCATTCCCCTCTAATTGGGCTAGTATGCACCACGAATATGATCGTGTACTTGAGTCGCATAGAAGCTTTGCAGAAGGGACTGTTCTTCCGAAGTAAATGACGGCACTTCAAGCGTAGCCAGATTATCTTCAATTTGCTTGACGTTTTTAAAGCCAGGAATAATACACGTAATGTTCGGATTCTCCAAAATCCAACGCATCGAAGCACGTGCCAAATTGCCACGACCTTCGCCGATCCAAGCCAGCTCCTTCGCAAGCTCAACGCCTTTGGTAAACGGCAGTCCAGCAAACGTCTCACCTACGTTGAACTGGTCGCCGTTGGCATTGAAATTCCGATGATCATCTGCAGCAAATGTGCTAGAAGCCGTGAATTTACCTGTCAAAAGGCCGCTTGCCAGCGGAAGCCGAACAAGGATGCCAACGCCTGCAGCTTTCGCTTGCGGGAAGAGCTCATCGGCAGGCTTCTGACGGAACAAGTTGAAGATCACTTGCAAGGCTTTGACACCAGGAACAGTGAGACAGAACAAGCCTTCTTCCACAGTTTCAACGCTCACGCCATAATGGCGAATTTTTCCCTCGGCCTTTAATTTCTCAAGCACCTCGAATACGGAACCATCTTTCAAGATCGCGAGGGGCGGGCAATGAATTTGGTAAAGATCGATTCGTTCACGGTTCAACCGTTTCAAGCTATTTTCAGCAAATTGACGAACAGCATCTTCTGAATATGTAGCAAGGTCATGGATATCGCCAGATCGACAAAACTTCGTCGCGATATATACCTCATCTTCTTTCCCCTTCGTCGCTTTCGCGAGAAGCTCTTCTGCATGCCCTGAGCCATACACATCCGCTGTATCAAAAAAGTTAACACCTGCATCCATCGCACGGTGCAACCCTCGAATGGATTCATCGTCGTTCGCTTCTCCCCAGCCTCCACCGATGGCCCAAGTTCCGAAGCTAACCTCACTAATTCGAAGCTCTGTGTCTCCAAGTTGACGGTATTTCATTTCTTCCACTCCTTCTATGTACGTCTCATTAAGTTACTTCCAAAGTTTTCATCTATCACCACTTCGCCATTGGATAAGAGGAAACCTGCCTGTTTATGCAAAAAAAGGGTATCCGCTCAATGTCGGGTACCCCTTGTAAGATGGAGAAAGATTAACGCTTGCGTTTATTATAGCCCTTCTCATCATAAGGCTCTAGCTTCTCTAACCATAAGTCTAGCAGCGCATCCACTTCGGCGCGATAGCTTTTCAGATCTGTTGTATCCAACATGATTTCATCCCGTGGCTCGATGCGATCTAATACCTCAAACACGAAGCAATCGCCTCCGTATGTTGCCCAATCCTTCTGAAGCTCATTGAAGGTATTCGTGTTCATTTGCTTGCAAAACTCAAGGCGATTCTTCATGCCATCCAGATCCATGCTGCTATTTACGAATATTTTATCGTTCTGGGTGTTGCGAATTTGATAGACACCCATCGCACGAAATGTTTGCGTATAGTTGGTGGCAAGCTCCTTCTTCTTCTGTTTGTCTAACATGCTGATTAGTACCCCATTTCTTTTAAAATCCTGGAAAGCGTGCGTAAACGTTCCCCAATCAACTCTCCGTCATCACTCAACGCTTGGCTGAAAAGCTTGATATCTTCATTAATTTTCTCATTATCCGTACATACCCCTACCGTCATGGCATCCCCTTGCAATCCAATACGGTCGATTACAGGATTCTCGGGATTATACGAGTTCTCATAGCGATAAGCATCCTCTTGGAAATGCAGCTTCGTTCGGCACACGAGAATTGCAAGATCTAGCACGCGGTGCAATGGCAGCTCCTCCGATTGGCGGGACCATTTCTCTCCGGTGTAGCGCCATACTTTAGCAGAAATATCTACCTTTCCTCTGTCGTTCCACTGTGCAAGACCTAAAGAAAGACCTTGTGTATCGGTGTTTTGCGTATATCTGCCGTCGATATTGGCATAATTCTCAGCTACGATGACAGGTTTATGTTTGAGTGTAGTTGGTATTTTCATTGGGATTCCTCCAAGTTCGAATAGGATTCGGATGAAAGCTTTCGGTTTTGTGTTTTTCGCCCGTTTCGATTTACTAATTTACTAATTTACTAAATAGAAAACCGATGAATGAAGTATACCTCAGCTTCTTTTTCAAGTCAATGGATGCCTGTTAGGGGATTTGAATGGTGTCAGAGCATACAAAATTGGGATCAACGTATGCCGATAGGCAAATATGGTAATAATGAAAACACGCGAACGGCGTTCCCCATACAGAAAAACTCCTGCTGCAGCGCCATAATGGCACTGTTTGCAGGAGTTTTTCCTACGCTATTTATAAATCCTGACTTAAGCGAATCATGTCTCTACATTGAATGCCATTTTCAAAAATAGGCTCCTTATAATGTCTTGTGAAAAAATCAAGATCAACACCATAGATCCGAAACCCGCACTTTTGATAAAGACTTAGCTGCTGCACCCCTGAATTACCAGTACCAACCTCAATGGTCTGATAGTTTAAGGTCCTCGCTGTCTCCACCGCGTGCTTGACTAGTTCCTTTCCATAGCCCCTGCCTTGTTTCTTAGTTATTACAGCGATATTCACCAGTTCAACCGTCTTCGGTCTCGTAGGAAGCAGCAAATAAGAACCGATAATTTCATGGTTTTCTTCCAGTACGAAGCATTTGCTTTGATAGACATAAGATTCAACCATCGCAAGTTCTGGATCAGCTAAAAGAAACAAGTGAATCGGATATTCCTCAGTAAGAAGCAATTCTCTAATGTGTAACATCCACTATACCTCCATCCTTAATGTGATGGGATTCAGAAATGAAACTTTTCTTTGATCATCGCCGCAACATCCTCGGGACATAAGCCAGAATTGTTAATACGCAAGTAATTCGCTCTAGTAATTTCTCCTTCGAACGAGTTCAATCGATGCTTCTCCATACTTACGCGTAAGTTCTGTTCAGATTGTGCAGTATCTCGCTTGGTAGGTTTATGCGCGAGTCGATGAGGTGTTTTATTACGTTCAACTCTTTCATCCATTGACGCTTCAAGTTCAACGAAATAAACCTCGCCACCTTGGGATTCGAAAATCGAACAGACTTTCTGCACAAAGTCCCACTCCGCTTGCACATCAAAAGCCCATACGTACGTGAAAATTAAACCATAAAGCTCACTTTTCGCAACAGCTTCAAAAATCTCACAACGAAACAACTCAACTAGCCGCCAAGTTTCTGCGGAGTACCCGAAAAAGGGATGAACAAGATCAATCGTCATATGATTATGGAAGAGCTTCAACTCAGTAATTTTTTCAAGTTCGTGACCGACTGTCATTTTGCCTACAGCTTGCGGACCGAAAATAAGCACAAATTTCATTTCTGCACCTCACTAGGATTCATCCCTTACTCTTAGTTTATCATGCTCACTGCCCATTTATTTGGAAAAAATAAGTATTATTCAATTTTTCCTAGACTCGCTTTGCTGCTGCTGATCACGAGTTAGTCGAGCTAGTCGACTTTTTCGACAATCTCCGCACTTTTGCCGCTGCTTGCGCACGAGTTAGTCGATTTTTTCGACCAACTCCACAAATTTGCGCTGCTTGCGCACGAGTTAGTCGACTTTTTCGACTAACTCCTCACTTTTGCCTCTGCTGCACTCGAGTTAGTCGATTTTATCGACTAACTTCCCTCGTTTTGCCACTGCTACACTCGAGTTAGTCGATTTTATCGACTAACTTCACTCGTTTTGCTACTACAGCATAAGAGTTAGTCGATTGCCACTGCCCTCGATCTCCGGAACAAAAAGAAACGGCCGCCCCAAGGCAGCCGCAACTTAATTATACGTAATCTTCAAGCCCAATTCCGCGGCACGCACTAACGCTGTGTCTGAGAATTTCGGCTTTTTGTACTTCTCTTCGAACTCTTCTTTAGTCAGCGGAGTCCAGTTAAAATCTCGGTTCTGGTACACCCATGTTTTCGTACCCCAGTCCACATGAATCGTACGACTAGCTACCTTTTTCACAACACCAATTTCAAGAATGACACCTGTTTTGCCAAAAAACTTTGCACAGTACTTTCCAACCATTTCACTCACGATACATCCTCATTTCCATTAGTCAAATCACGAAGAATGCCAATTGCGATTTCAAACGTCTCTTCACCTGCTTGAAACTCATCCAGAAAAGAATTTTTGAAAATCCGTTGGATGGCTTGTCCTACACCAGCAACGCTTATATCATCCATATGCTTAATTATATAAATGGCTACGCTGCGAGCCTCACCATCATACTCATCGTCTAAGCTCCCACCCTCAAGCAGCCCAATCGGATCCCACAGATCCAAATGATGCTTTACAACACCTATGACGGGTGAAGGATCAAACGGTAATGACGCCAAGTACTTATTTTCTTTCCTAATTTCATTCTGTATACTCCAGAACATATAATTCATCTTGGTCTCATTCGATACGGCTCGAAATTTCACTGAGATTGCCTCCTTTGTTGGACACCAGCTTGATCTGCTTGTCCTAATCATCAGATCAATCCGCTGCGGTGTCGCCCCTAGCAGTTTATCATGTTGCTAGCGCAATGCCAACTGTTTGTAATTAATCACCTAAATCATTAATGGCATTAATCAAATCCAATCTAGTCTCAGCCAACCGACTTCGATTATCAGAACGATCCTCAGGCTCCAACCAACCAAAGCCATCCCCGACATATCTCGGAAAAACATGGACGTGTACATGGCCTAAATCATTGAAGGTACCGCCATTTTGGAGGATCGTGACGCCATCTGGTTGATAGCGTTTTTTGATCAAACGGGACATTTTCATTGTTGCTTTCAGCATTGCGGCTGACGTAGCCTCCCCCATTTCCTCTATTTCAACAACATGTCGCTTCGGAAGTAGAAGAACATGCCCTTCATTCAACGGCGCGATATCTAAGATACAAGTCAACCACTCATTCTCGTATACCACATGAGCCTGAACTTGTCCGTTCGCTAATTGACATCCTAAGCAAGCAGTTTCCATCTTACCTATTCCTCCTTTCTCATCACAAGCTAAACTCCATCATTTAATTACCTATTCCATCCGGTCCCAGGAATTACCTTCCGAAACAAAAAAACAGCCCCTCCTCTGAGTGACTGCACATCCCAAAATGATGAACTTCCGGTCTCCGTGATCAACCTGAATACACATAAAATCCTTGCCCTGACTTGCGTCCAAGACGTCCCGCCTTCACATATTTCCTAAGTAACGGACATGGCCGATATTTGGGATCCTTGAACCCGTCGTAAAGAATCTCCATGATCGATAAACAGGTGTCCAAGCCAATTAAATCTGCTAGCTCAAGAGGTCCCATAGGATGGTTCATCCCGAGCTTCATCACCGTATCTACAGCTTCCACTGTGGCTACCCCTTCATAAACGGTGAAAACGGCTTCGTTAATCATCGGCATGAGAATACGATTCGAAACGAAACCTGGGAAATCCTGCACCTCAACCGGTGTTTTGCCAAGCTCTTGGCTTAGCTCATAGATCGTATCAAATACTGACTGTGAGGTTTCAAGACCACGAATGATTTCAATGAGCGGCATAACGGGAACCGGGTTCATGAAATGCATCCCTATCACCTGCGAGGGACGTGAGGTCGCAGCAGCGAGCTCGGTAATTGGCAAGGAGGACGTATTCGTAGCCAAAATCACATGAGGCGGACAGATCCCGTCCAACTTGTGAAAAAGAGCCGTTTTCCAGGCCATATTCTCAGAAATCGCCTCGATCACGAGATCCACATGCGCAGCATCTTCCATTGCCTCCGTAGGCTGAATCCGGTTAAGGATGCCGGCCTTCGCTTCCTCCGTCAATCTTCCTTTCGCTACGCTCCGATCCAAATGTTTGCGAATGACCAGCATGCCCTTGTCGATCAGAGTCATAGACAGATCGTGCCAAAGCACCTTACGCCCCGCTGCTGCGGCAACCTGGGCTATGCCGCTTCCCATCTGCCCTGCCCCTACTACCATGATGGTTTGAATAGACATTGTTCATCGCTCCTACAACTTCATGGAAATAAACCTCGTTCACAGCTAGGTTTCACAGCTGTTAATCCACGCGCAATAGAACCGCGTCACCTTGCGCCGTACCACTGCATATCGCTGCAATCCCATACCCACCGCCAATTCTACGAAGCTCATGAATTAGAGTAAGAATAATCCGCGTGCCGCTTGCGCCAATTGGATGACCTAGCGCAATCGCACCTCCGTTGACATTGACCCGCTGTACATCCCAACTAAGCAGACTTTCACATGTGAGCACGACAGCAGCAAAAGCTTCATTCACCTCGAATCGATCGATCTGATCCACCGTCATTCCCGTTTGCTGAAGCAGCTTCCGTATGGCCAAAGCTGGTGTCGTCGCAATATATGGCGCACGCTCACCGACACTTTTATGGCCAAGTATCGTCGCCAGCGGCATCAAGCCCTGGGATTCGGCGATTTCCCTCGCCATCACAACCAAAGCGGCTGCGCCATCGTTCACACCAGGCGCATTCCCCGCTGTTATGCTGCCTTGCTTATCCAACACAGGGGCTAATGCGGCAAGCTTAGCCAAATTCGTATCTGCACGCGGTCCCTCATCGCGATCCACTACACTCGTACCTAGATGGACAGGTACAATTTCCTCTGCGAAATAACCTTTTGATATCGCTTGTAACGCTAATTGATGACTGCGCAGAGCCCATTCGTCCTGCTCCAGACGTCCAATGCTGTACTCGGCAGCAACACGACTTCCATGGACCACCATATGCACACGATCAAAGGGACATGTCAGACCATCATGAATCATGAGATCGATAAGTCGCTGTTCGCCCATTCGTGCGCCCCAACGCGCATGCGTCGCCAGATAGGGAGCGGAGCTCATGCTTTCCATGCCGCCGGCCACGAGTATCGACGCATCCCCGGAGCGGATGATTTGGTCCGCCATAGTTACACTGCGCAGACCTGAAGCGCACACTTTGTTGATCGTCTCTGACGTTACGTTCCACCCAAGACCCGCTCTGTAAGCCGCCTGTCGGGAAGGGATTTGTCCTGCACCTCCTTGCAGTACCATGCCCATCAGCACTTCATCAATCATTAAAGGATCCAGAGACGCACGTCGTATGGCTTCCTTGATAACAATGCCACCCAACTCGACTGCTGGAACATCCTTCAGCGCGCCACCAAACTTGCCGAACGGGGTTCTCGCACCGCCAACAACGACGCTTTCTCGCATACACCTCGCCCTCCAGTCTTTCGCTGCTTGTTATTCATTTAGCTAAGACGTTGTTTCGCGTAATCATTCCTTCTCACTTCATCGCTAAAAAACGAGCGATCGCCTTCCGCTGCTCATCTAATGTTGCTTCCACCATTTGAAGCATTTTCGCATCCCGCATATACCTTTCAACTGGAAATTCTTTCGTATATCCATAACCGCCGTGGATTTGAATTGCTTCTATCGCTACCGCCATCACAGTATCCCCAGCGAATAGATTGGAATACTTCACTCCGCCTCCTCCACCCTGACTCTCACGCCATGCGGTTTGATACGTGAGCAGCCTCGCAGCCTCGATTTGCGTAGCCATGTTCGCAAGCTTGAATGCAATCGCCTGCTGCTGCGCAATCGGTTTACCAAATTGCTTACGAGTCTTCGCATACGCAATAGCCACATCCATGGCTGCTTGCGCTAGCCCTACTGCCAGAGCTGCGATGCCACTTCGAGCACTGTCCAGTGTTCGCAGAGCAATCCGATGGCCGTCACCTTCCTCTCCAAGACGATTCGCAACAGGGATACGGCAGTCCACAAGCTCTAATGACATGCTTGGTGAGCCACGCGTGCCGAGCAAGCTTTCCTTTTTGCCTACAATGAAACCAGGTGTGCCTTTCTCAATAATAAAAGCACTACTCAAGCGCGATGCAGTATCCTCCATCCCCGTCGTTGCAAACACAACATACACATCTGCTTCGTCCGCATTTGAAACGAAAGCCTTTGTGCCCTGCAGCACGTACTCTTCTCCCTCACGCAAAGCTCTCGTCTGCAGCTCTGTTCCCGCTAATACTGTCGCATGTACCATTTCTGACAACGCAAACGCCCCAAGTTTACGCCCCGCCCCCATCGGGCCAAGGAAATCCTGCTTCTGCTCCTCACTGCCAAATATCGAAATAGCCGCGCCTGCCAACGCACTATGCACAAAAAGGGTATACCCCGTTGATGCACAAGCTCGTGCTAACTCCTCTAGAACTAAGCAATTCGTCAGCACATCCGAGCCAAGGCCGCCATACGACTCAGGCACTAGAATCCCTGTTAAGCCAAGCTCACCCATCGTTTCGAATAGCGAGCGATCCAACCTCGCCTCTTCATCACGCAGCGCCGCTGACGGTGCAACCTCCCCTGAAGCAAAATCACGAACCATACCGCGAATCATTTCCAATTCCTCTGAAAGGCTATAATCCATGTGGAGCCCTCCCTCAACCCGCGTGCAATTACCCCTTATCCTCCCATGTTGATCGCGCAATCGTTCCGTCTAACGCTTCATACTCCTCATAACGAATGGCCTTATATAACTCAGTGCGAGTTTGCATATTGTCTAGGGATCCCACTTGCGTCCCTTGTTGACGAATCTCCTCAAATACACGCTCATATGCCTTAGCAGCAACACGGAGGGACGTGACTGGATAGAGAACCATGCGGATGCCCCAGCTTTCAAATTGCGCTGCCGTAAAGTAAGGTGTACGTCCAAACTCTGTCATATTAGCCAAAAGAGGTGCGTCCACTTCCTTACGAAAATGTTGAAAGTCCTCCTCACTCTCAAGTGCTTCTGGGAAAATCGCATCCGCACCAGCGGCGAGATAGTGCTTTGCACGGGTAATGGCTGCTGCCATTCCTTCTACCCCTATCGCATCTGTTCGTGCAAGAATATATAGAGTTGGGCTTACTGCTTTGAGCGTGCGGATTTTTTGACACATTTCTTCGGTGGAAATGAGCTTCTTACCGCTGAGATGTCCGCATTTCTTCGGCATTTCTTGATCTTCAATCTGCACAGCGGCGACCTTCGCCTCCACCATCTCCTTCGCTGTCCGTGCTACATTCAGAATGCCGCCGTAACCTGTATCGATATCTACCAACAACGGAAGTCCAGATGCTCGAACGAGCTCACGCGCACGCTCAGCCACCTCGTTGGAATAAATAAGCCCCAAATCAGGCAAACCTCTACTCGCCGTATAAGCAGCACCAGACAAGTAAAGGGCTTCAAACCCTGCTTGCTTCGCCATTCTTGCGGCCATGCCATCGTGGGTACCAATGATCTGAAGAATAGGACCCGCTTCGACTACACGGCGCCATTCAGCCGCTAACTGTTCTTGACTCGGCTCCTCCTCAATCAGCCATGACATAGTAACCTCCTACCTCAACTCATACGTACCGTTCTGCTGCTGAATTAAATCACAAAAAGAGACATATACGCGGGAACGGTTATCTGTATGAAATTCTCGTAATCGAGTGAGAGCCTCATAATTTCTTCCGTCTGTTTCCGAGGAAATCGAGTTTGCACATTCGCTTTAAACTTGTCGATCACCTTCGGCAACCCCTCAACACGCCGTCTGCGGTGTCCGATGGGGTATTCACAGACAATTTTCTCCGTAGATGTACCATCCTTAAAATAAATTTGAATGCTGTTCGCAATGGAACGCTTATCCGGATCTAGGTAGTCCTTGCTGTATTGCTCGTTCTCGACAACAACCATACGCTCCCGAAGCGCATCAATGCGTGGGTCAGCAGCAATATCATCTTCGTAATGCTCCGCAGTCAACGTGCCGTAAAGGAGTCCGATGGCAACCATGTACTGTAGACAATGATCACGATCTGCAGGATTATGCAGGGGTCCTTTTTTATCAATAATTCGCAGCGCTGATTTGTGTGTTGTTAACATAATTTTAGTTATGTCAACTAAATGATCTTTGACACGTTCATGCAGAGTGAGTGCACACTCAACCGCGGTTTGCGCATGAAACTCGGCAGGAAATGAAATTTTGAATAGAATATGCTCCATCACATAGCTGCGTAGGGGTCGAGCCAAGGTTAATGTCTTGCCTTCAAAAAGCACATCCTGAAATCCCCAATTCGGAGCCGTCAAAGCTGATGCATATCCCATCTCTCCGCCTACTGCCATCAGAGCCAATCGTACCGCACGACTTGTCGCATCACCCGCTGCCCAAGATTTCCTAGATCCCGTATTCGGCGCATGCCGATATGTTCGTAAGCTAGCACCATCAATCCACGCGTTGGAGATGGCGTTGCATACCTCTTCTTTCGTACCTCCCAACATGACTGTAGCCACTGCCGTTGAGGCGATTTTCACCAGATGTACATGATCCAAACCAACACTATTCAAGCTATTTTCCAATGCGAGTACACCTTGTATCTCATGAGCTTTGATCGCCATCGTTAAAACGTCCTTCATGTTGAATGGTGTTTGCCCCTCTGCGATGCGCCTTCTGCTCACATAATCGGCAACGGCTAAGATGCTTCCTAAGTTATCGGATGGATGCCCCCATTCTGCGGCTAGCCACGTGTCATTATAATCGAGCCACCGTATCATACAGCCAATATTAAAGGCCGCTTGAACGGGGTCCAATTCGTATCTAGTACCTGGCACGCGAGCACCGCCGAACACCTCTGCACCTGGTACAATCGGACCAAGATGCTTCGTGCACGCTGGAAAACGCAGTGCAAGCAAGCCCGTTCCCAGAGAGTCCAACAGGACATGCTGGGCAATCTGATACGCTTCCTCGCTCTCAATCTCGGCATTCAGAGCATAGTCAGCAATCTCATCAATTAGCGGGTCAAAAATCATCTCCCTCTGATTCGATTCACTAGGCGTACTCATACGATTTCGTCCTCACTTTCTGAAAGACTTTGTCCCTGAGGCGGGTGCAAATCTCTCGCTCCGGTATAACGGACACGTGGTCTGAACAAGCGATTATTCGCATGCTGCTCCATGACATGTGCACTGATTCCCAGTGTTCGAGCTGCAAGGAAAACAGGCGTAAACAGCTCAATCGGAATACCAAGTAAGTAGTAGACAGGTGCTGCATAATAATCTAGGTTCGGATGCAGCTGCTTCTCAGTCCTCATCACGTCTTCCCCGCGTACGCACATGTCGTACAGTTCTTGTTGGTTGCACAGGGGGGCGAGCTGAGCCAGTGCTTCTTTCATCAACAAGGCGCGAGGATCAGGCTTTCGCATATACACACGATGCCCAAACCCCATAATGCGCTCTTTCCTTGCAAGCTTCGAACGAATCAACGCTTCGAGCTCATCTTCCGAACCCGCTTCAAGCAGCATGTGCATCACCGCTTCATTCGCTCCACCGTGCAACGTACCTTTGAGCGATGCAACCGCGCCGACAAGTGCGCCGTATAAATCAGACTGTGTTGAAGCAATTACGCGAGCCGTAAACGTTGAATTCGGCAGTTCATGTTCACTATATACCACCAAGGATTGATCAAAAATCGCTTCCTCAATCTGTGTCGGCTTCTCTCCTGTAATCATGTACAGAAAGTTAGCGGTATACGATAGTTTGGGATCTGGTTCGATCAGGGATTGCTTGGTCAACGCGCGATAACCATACGCGACAATTTGCGGTACCTTGGCAAGCAGGCGTATTGCTTTACGTCCATTAGCCTCAGCTGATCGATCATCGAGCTCCTCATCAAAGCTCGCAAGCGCGGAAATACTCGTTCGCAGCACATCCATCATATCTGCTCGATCTGGCATCAAATGGAGCATCGCACGCACATTCGGCGGTAATCCATAGACAGATTGTATCTGTGACTCAATCGCTTTACGCCGTTGCTCATTCGGCAATTCACCTTCTAGCAGAAGTCCAACGACGTCCAAATAGGTCATTTGCTCCGCAAGCTCCATTAGATCATACCCGCGAATGACGATCTCTTCCTTCTCCACATCCAGAAATGAAATGCTAGTCTCACTGGCTATGACATGCTCAAGTCCAGGCAA
This sequence comes from Paenibacillus sp. J22P51, assembly GCF_059692215.1. Classification (NCBI taxonomy): domain Bacteria; kingdom Bacillati; phylum Bacillota; class Bacilli; order Caryophanales; family Paenibacillaceae; genus Paenibacillus; species Paenibacillus sp. J22P51. The sequence continues at coordinate 101,452 of NZ_JCAUAZ010000019.1, forward strand.
ATACTGATCACTCATGTTTTCGCTCTCCCTTCCTACGTGCTTTCAGAAAGTAGCAAACGCGAAATCACAATTCGCTGAATTTCATTCGTCCCTTCATAAATTTGGGTCACTTTGGCATCTCGCAGATAACGTTCCACCTTTGATTCCTTTAAACACCCCCATAAACCACATAGTTGAACACCACGCAAACATACTTTTACAGCCGTATCACTGGCAAAAAGCTTCGCTATGGCAGCCTGCTTCCCATAAGAGAGCCCCTTGCTCTTGCGCCAAGCGGCTTGATAGGTCAGCAGCCTTGCGGCCTCAATGTGCGTCGCCATCTCGGAAATATGAGCATCGAACAGCTCGCCGCTAAGTGCGCCGACTCCCGCTCCATACGCTGTGACAGCGTCCAGGGCCCCTTGGCTAATGCCCGTTGCTTGCGCGGCAATCCCAATCCGTCCGCCATCCAGACTCCGCATCGCGATGCGGAAGCCTTCGCCTTCTGGACCTAGCCGATTTTCCGTTGGCACTCTGCATGCCTCAAACCTCAGCTCCATCGTAGTGGATGAGCGGATGCCGAGCTTTTTTTCTTTCGTGCCGAAAATAAGCCCAGCTGTCCCTTTTTCCACGATGAAGGCCGTACAGCCCTTTTGCTTGTTCATCGCATCCGTTAACGCAAAAACAATATACACCTCCGCCTCCCCGCCATTCGTAACGAATAGCTTGGAGCCGTTAAGCTCATACGCATCTCCCACATTTGTAGCGGTTGTGCGCATGGCTCCAGCGTCTGAGCCGGATTCGCTCTCCGTCAGACAGTAGGCGCCAAGCTTATGCCCTTGGTTCATTGGAAGCAAAAACCTTATCTTCTGAGCATCCGTACCATACGCTTGAATCGCCCAGCTGGCCAGCGACGTATGCACGGAGAGCATAACACCAGTAGAAGCACATACACGCGATAACTCCTCAATCACCATGGCATAGGTTAAGAAATCGGCTCCCCCGCCACCATATACTTGTGGCCAGGGTATCCCAGTCCATCCAAGCTCACCCATGCTGTCGAAAATCCCACGATCAAACCGCTCATGTTCATCCCTTTCCTCTGAAGTCGGGTCCATTCTCGCGAGTGCAAACTCACGAACTTTCGTACGAATATCTTGCTGATCTTGGGTATAAGAGAAATGCATGCGACGACCTCCTTCGACGTGTTCATGTTGCTAACACCTGATTGGCCGAGGTTGATTGGGTCGATCGTAATTCTTTGGACAAGTTGTAAACGCTTTCAATTATATGTTATATATACACGCTTTTGTTAGGCATTAGACTGTGCCGCGACAAAAAATGATCGTCTTCCGATTACTTCTTTCTTTCATTGCTGTAAGAACACATTTAGTTACTTCTACTTCTCATTGCAACTATACACTTGATAGTTACTTCTACCACAAATCCCCACCAAACAGCGTGTTACTTCACTCCGATCAACGCGCCTCCCACCAGCCGCTGGGTTTAGATGGAAAAAGTACAGTTATTTTCGATGAATATTCGATTTCTGAACGATTAGATGGAAAATATGATGTTAATTCTGCGGATTTCACTTTTTTGGCAGAATACCCTTCAAATTAACATCAGGAAATCCAGTTAGTTTCCATTTCTCTGCGAAAACTGACGAAATAGCTGTACAATTTCCAGTTAATTGATATTTTACCGACACCTAGGTTGAGATGATATTAATGACTGGCTTTCATAGCATGTATGTCATTACGCCATTGCATGGTTACTAGATGCTTGATATAACAAAAGAGGAGCAGTTATCTGCCCCTCTTTCTCTATGATAACAACTCCTACTCGGACTTCATCACAACACCCGCTGGTAAAACCCGCTCCACATGCTCGCGCAACGAAGTATTCGTAACAAGCTCATCACTGAAAATCGCAATAATCCCGGCGTCTTCTCGCGTTCGAATCAAACGGCCCATCCCTTGTCGCAATCTGAGCAGCATGTAAGGAATATCGACTTCTTCATAAGGAGAAGCAGCCGCTTCACGCTTCGCGTTAAATACCGGATCCTGCGGAGGGAACGGCAGCGCCCAGACAATGACATTGGATAGCGATGGGCCAGGAATATCAAGTCCTTCCCACAGGCTCACGGCAGCCAAGACACTGTGCTCATCCTCTTGGAACGAAGCGATCACATGCGAAATTTCTTGATCTCCTTCATAGAAGAAGGTTAGATCCTTACAATCCGAACGAGATGACATCTCAGCTTTGAACCGTTGTAATTCCTGATGTGTAGGGAACAGAATCAGCGCTCTGCCTTCCGTCCTTTTCAACAAGCCAACGGCTGCCGTCATCTTCTCTTGGAACGTTCCACCTTCCGTGAAGCGCGGGGCAACGACTTCCATCCGTTCCACATAGTCATACGGAGAATCTACCGAAAACGACAGATATTTTTCTAAGCCTAAGCTGTTCGCCACATAGTCAAAGCTACCTTCTACAGATAGTGTCGCCGAGGAGAAGACAATAGGCATTTTAGAGGAAAAGACATTCTCCTTCAACACTTCCTTCACCGTTCTAGGCATGATAACAAGACTGAGTCCAGTAATGCTTTCCGTCGCCCAGCAAATGAAGGAATGATCGTTGCGGAATAACGCAAGCGCCTTCTGCATCATCTCCAAATGCTCCTCGACAATTTTCAGCTGATAGTCATTGAGGGTAAACATTTCCCCTTCAAAGACGAGCTCCTCTTCAATCTCGGACAAAATATCACAGAGCGTATGAATCTCTCTTTTCAAGAGATCACTCATGACAATCTGTTTACGATCAGAGCCCGCAATCGGACGACAGCTTTTTTCTAATACCTCAAACATGCGTTCGCTCTGCTCGATTGCCCGATCAATACAGACGGCTAGGGTTTCACGAACTTCCCCTTTTAGTAATCGAATGACCAATTCCTCGAAAACCATATGCTTTAGCTTATAGGTCAACGCTTTTTGTGCAGCGGATTCCATTAAATGTCCTTCATCAAACACAACAGTACAATGATCTGGCAGTAATGGCAGCTGTCCTTCACGCTTTCTTCCGTCATACGTCCACACATGCTCCATGTAGAAATCATGCGAACAGATGATTAAATCCGCCGATTTCCGGTAGGATTCGCGGGATAAGGTTTGTCCACAGCGATGCCGTTTATCACACACAAAGCAGTCTTGGTAAGCATCCCAGTTCATGCGGTGCCACTGCTCATCGTTTAGCTGCGGATAGTTTTTGCGATCGCCGTAGGCATAGAACGTTTGCAGGGCTTCACGCGTATGCACGAATTCAGGAAGACCCTCATACACCTCGCGGTACAGCCCTGTATCTTCGTGCCCGAATCTAGCCTCATCCAGCTTGACCAAGCAAGCATACTGATCTGGTGATTTAGCAAGTCGCGCATCGATTTTCATATTTAAGTGGCGTGAAATTTTATCGATATCCCCGCCTGGTTTAACGAGCTGCTCAATTAACGATTCATCCGCACAGGCGATAATCGCCGGTTTGTTCGTGAAGCGTGAATAGCACAGTGCATATAATAAATACACCAACGTTTTGCCTGTCCCAACGCCAGCTTCCGCAAAAATCGTCTGTTTCTCCGCATAAGCCCGCTCTAGCTGAAACGCCATGTAAATCTGTTCATCTCTTACCTCAAACCCTGCTTCAGGCAATATGTCATAAAAGATATCCGCAATCCAGTCGGACACCTGCTGCATATATGGCTGTGCATGATCATACGCAAATGGATAACGTCCCACGTTAATGCCCCCAACCCATAGTTTGAATCAAACTTGTATTATCTCATGAATGTACGTTAAATGCAAAATATCAAGAGGAAAATGAGAAAAGCCCACTCCCACAGCAATGGCGACGCTGTACAGAGTGAGCATTTTATTACATGCTAAAACGTTCGCGATATCCGCACTTACGGCATAACTCCTCGACCACTTCACGTCTGGAAAAGCCTTCGAATAAGCGATTGGCACGCTCACCTTCTACGATTTCGGAGAAAGGCGTGTGGTTGATGTTACCCAAATTGATAACCCCTTCCCCATCGAGACAACAAGGGATGACGGTTCCGTCAACCAGAATACCCGCTTGATTACGTAGGGCATGGCAGAAACCAGGACCTGAGATCTCCTCCGCCTTCAAATCTGGCCACTGGAACTCGTGATCCTGATTCAAATAGACGCGATCGGCAAGCTTAACGCCAGTTCCGCGGACAAATTTCTCATCGATTTTGTAATCGAGCTCGAATTCCTTCTCTAACAGCTCCAACACTTCACGATTCCGATTCCGCTCCAAATTCGTCTGATTATCTGTGTCCAAATTCCATAATCGGAAGGAAATAATGACATTAGATTTCGCAACGATCTCCTTCGCAAACCGCAGAATACTCGTTACATAGCCTTCTTTATCTTCAGAGCCCTCGTGGCCATCAAAGCTGTGCAAGGAGAAATTCATTTGCCGAAGCGCCGGTTTATCGAGCAATTTGTGCCTATTTTTGTTAATCAGCGTTCCATTGGTTGTAATATTAACCTTGAAGCCCTTCTCGTGGCTTAGATCGAGCAGCTCATCGATTTTGGGATGAAGCAGCGGCTCACCCTTCACATGCAAATAAATGTGATCCGTATGCGGCTTAATTTGATCAAGAATATTCGTAAACGTATCTATTTTGATGAAATTCGCTTGACGCTTTGTCTGCGGACAGAACGTGCAGGCCAAGTTGCAGACGCTCGTAATTTCAATATAAAACTTTTTAAACTTCTTCATGGTCGGACTCCGTTTCTATTTTGCGCTACTATGATAGAGGCTATTATACCAAGCGAGGCGGCTGAATGAAAGGATTTCGCACATTTTAGAAAAACAGCTGCACCATCCATCCAATGAAATACGCTGACGGTACGAGAAATATTTGCGCCAGAAGCGTTCCTAAGAAGCGAGTTGTCATGAGTAAGGCATAGATTTTGCCTAGCTGCTTGCGTTGATCTTCATCATGCAGTGCCTTATCGGTAATTAAACCTAACTGCGGATCAATGAATATCGTTAGCAAAATGGTGGCAATCCCGTTGATCAGACCAGATGCTTGTGAGGCAGTCGTTGCATGATCAGGCCATAAATGAGCCGCATACAGCGAGGCTAGAACACCTACAGAATAAAACGCCGTAACTACGATATTGATGAACAGAAACCGTTTGGATATACCGAGATAACGGAACTGGCTTAGCTTTAACTTTGGCTTTTTGATGTATTTGGTTGTGTTCTTGAGTTGTGAAATCGTGACATTCGTGAGCATTTTCGGTAAGGATCCTGCAATTTCGAGGCGAGCAATCACTCTAGCACTAAGGTTGATAAAAGTAGGAAATAACGCAATGGCAATGACCGTCCCGATGGACGAGGCCAACAGACTTATTCGTAAGTATCGCACCAAATCAAACGTAGGCTCATGCTTGGCAAAATCCACAAAGTGTGCCGTCATCGGCGCCTGAATTAAGTTCGCAGTCCGAGAGACGAGCACGACGATGCCAACTAGCGAAAGCGCCACAGCGAGCTTGTTCACCCGCACTCCCGCATAGCGAATCGAGTACGACAGCGTCTCTGCTGTATGAATGATCATTGTTAAAATAAATACCAATATGAGCGTGTTGATCATACGATTTTCTCATCCTTTGCGTGAGTGATTTGTGCTAAAACGAACGAAAACCCACCTTCTGTTGGCAGCATCGGGTGGGTTTCGTGGGGATAGGTTCAGGAAAATGCTAGCTTTGCCCCATCTTTCGGAGGTTCGAGCGCCAAATTCTAGCTTCGCCCCTCCGCTCGGAGGTCCAAGCGCCAAACTTCTAGCTTCGCCACTCTCCGCTCGGAATTCAAGCGCCAAACTTCTAGCTTCGCCACTCTCCGCTCGGAATTCAAGCGCCAAACTTCTAGCTTCGCCACTCTCCGCTCGGAATATAGGCCGGAAATAGATGGAAAACATGCAGATAATTTCGCTGATTTCACCCAACTGGGCTCTTTAAATGGAAAATAGGTAGTTAATTTCACGAATTTCATCGTTTGCAGCGAATTCCGTTGAAATTAACTACAGGAAATCCAGTTAATTAGGGTTTTGGTGAGATATTTAGAAGATTACCTGTAGTTTTTACAGTTAATTGGAGTTATGACAGACTAACTTGTGTTGAGCCTTTGTTTTACTATTCGTGACGCAGCTCGGATTCCCTTTTTTGGTAATCGCGAAGCGCGCAGGAATGACGTCAAATGCTAAGTTTTGCGGTCGTCGCCGTACCACAGCTCACGGAACGTGGAGCTGTGTCGCAGCAGCTCCTCCGACGTGCCTTCCGCTTCGATGCGGCCGTCTTTCATCACGATGATGTGGTCGGCACGCGTCAACGCGGTTTTGCGGTGCGAGACGACCAGACACGTCGCTTCACTGCGACGCTGGAACATCCGCTCCCAGAGCTTCTGCTCCGTCTCGACGTCGAGCGCGCTCGACAGGTCGTCGAAGACATACAGCTCGGCGTCCCGCACGAGCATGCGGGCTGCGGCCGTCCGCTGCGCTTGGCCGCCGGAGAGCTTCACCCCGCGCGGGCCGATGACCGTGTCCAGCCCGCCAGGCAGCTGCGCGACGTCGTACTCGAGCACCGCCGCGTTCAGTGCCTGCTGCAAGCTGTCACCTTGCTCCGCTTGCCCGAGCAAAATATTATTGCGCAGCGTATCGCTGTATAGCCGCGGCACCTGCGCGGTATACGCGCTCTGCGGCGGTGTAAAGAAGGTGCCCGGATCTTCGACGGGCACACCATTCCACGCGATCGTTCCTTTCTCCTTGGGCAGCAGCCCAAGAAGGGAACGAACCAGCGTGGTTTTGCCAGAGCCGATCGTTCCCGTGATGACGTTGAACGATCCTCTGCGCATGGCGAAGTGAATGTCAGCGATACCTCTCCCCGTATCCGGGTAGGTGTAGCTGAGCCCATTCACTTCCAAGCTGCAGCGGAGGCGCAACCACGCTCTCACTTATATGATCTTGGTCCATCGCTTGATGACCTCTGTCTATCACTTGGCTGCTTTTTGCTCCAAGTCCTTCCTTCCGGGATACCGAATCAACCTTCCCTACCCGCTCCTTCTTCAAATACAACGGCTTCACCATCGTCAACACCTTTGCCGACGCGCCTTGCAATAAGAACGTCAACCGCTCCAATGAAACACTCATTTGTTTAAAGTAAGTGATAAATTTCCCTACATTCGTAATAAACTGCGTTACGAAGGTCAAATAGTAGACGAACAACGCAAGATCACCGACGGTGAACGTCCCGGCTCTCATTTTCGTCCCAGCCAAAAGAAGCAAAAGACCCGTTCCCAAATTAACCGAATTCGAAAACACGGAGTCAAGCAATTCGCTCATTAGCCGATCTTTAAGCATCGCTTTACGGCGATTATCTCCAAAAGTACGAAACCGCTCGATCACTCGCTTTTCGGCGCCAGCGACTTGAATGGCCTGCACGTTACCGAACATTTCGCTGATTTCGCCCGTTACTTTTGATGTGGATTCCCGACTGGCCGCGCGGTATTTCTGTAGACGTACGGTTGCGAGTTGAGCCGCTGTGATAACGATCACGATTGGCATAAACACAAGCAACGTCATTTGTGCATCAATGCGAATCAATATGTATCCAGACACGAGGGCAAAACACGTCATCCCAAACACATCAACTGACCAGCTCGCCGCTTCCTCAGATTGATCTACATCGTCTCGGAAATGACTGATTGCCTCACCGGGAGATACCGGAATCGCTTGTGCACCTGGTTGCTTGAGAACATGCTCTAACAAATTACGGCGAAGCAGCATCCCCATCCGAAAGCGGAAATGCACATCCGTAATGAATCCAATGACGATCAGCAGGATTCGTCCAAGTGCTGCCCCGATCAGCAGCGCGATCAAGCCCCACACACCAAACTTCAGAGTGGCATTTCCCGTTAATGTATCGAAGAATGCTTTTGTTATCAGACCAGGAGCAATTGGGGCCAAATAAATGACCGTCCATGCAAAGGCATTAATGAAATACCGGAAAGGCTTATACATAATAAGTCCTTTTAAATATTGAAACGTCGTCATGCCAACACCTCCTCTAACCCTGTCGCGAGTAATTGGCTGAATCGGGAATTAGGGTCAGCGGCAAGAATCTCTCGACGACCGGATTCCAGCACACGCCCTCCATCCAAAATGACGATATGATCCGCACGTTGAACTGTGGCTAGTCGATGGGCGATCATGATGCAGGAGCGATCATTTAACAATTTGGAAACCGCCTTCTCCATCCGTTGCTCGGTCAAAGGATCCAGTCGCGATGAAGCTTCATCCATAATGACCAATCCCGGATTCGTTAAGAATACACGTGCAAAAGCCAACAACTGCGCCTCACCCGCAGACAAGCTGCTTCCGCCCGAAGCGAGTCCCGTATCCAGTCCCTCTGGCATTGCTTCATACCAAGCGCCTAAGCCAAGTTCATGAAGCACCTCAATAATCTGTTCATCCCGAATCCCCGCATTATAAAAGGTTAAATTATCCCGAATTGTCCCTTGGATAATTTCAATATTTTGTGTCACGAGTGCGACACGTTTACGCAGATCAGCTAACTTACAATCGCGAATATCGGTTCCGCTGAGTGCAATCACACCGCTTTGCGGATCATAGAAACGCAATAACAACCTGGCAATCGTGGACTTCCCACTCCCTGTGCGACCTAGCAATCCAAGCACTTCGCCAGGCTTCAAAGTCATCGTCAGTTGATCAATTGTAGGCTGATCCTCGTCATAGCTAAATACAACATCCTTGAAATCCACCCCAAGTGGTCCTTCTGGCAGCTTGGCCCCTGGTCCATCTTGAATTTTGGACTGAATCGCGAATAGCTCTCTGATGCGGGAAATACTTGCGTCTGCTTTTTGCAAATCTTCCATTTGCGTCCGAATCTTTTCAATAGGCTTTGCCAGTAATTCCGTATAGAAGAAAATCAAATACACGGTTCCTAGCGTAATGTGATTACCATGCCATAGGTAGGCGCTGATCCCGAACGCCATCGCATTGCCTAACGCGAACACGAAGATCGACATGTTCCACATCGCACAGAACCCGAGGAAAGCTTTCACACGCAAAGGCAACATTTTTCGCAACATGGTATAGAAACGATTCATCACGAAGCTCACTGCACCATTGGCGCGAATGTCTTCCGTCCCTTCCAAATGCTCTCCGATAAAACCATAAAACTCCGCGTTCGCCTGCCGCCACCCCGCCCAAACGGGCACAGCAAATTGACGAATCCACCCAATCATATAAATCGCGACAACAACGAAAACCGCCATTCCTACGCCAATTAACCAATTTTCACGGAATAGCAGCACGAGAATCCCCGCCATCAGCAGTACATTGCCAAATAAATGAATGATCATGCTGGAGAAAAAATTCGCAAGCGCATTCACATCGCCATCCACACGCTCGATCAGCGAGCCAGATGTATGACTCTTATGAAAGGACATATCCAAAGACAGACAATGTGCCGCTAAATCGACGCGCAGCTTATTCGTTGTTTTCCAGCCGACATTTTCACTAAAATAAGTCGCAATCACCGATACAAGCTGCTGGACCAGCGCAAAGCCAATAAATAAGAGCGCAGCTGTAAAAAGAGGCTGCATCGCCCCCTGCGACTGCGCGGTATCGATAAAATAGCGGATAATTTGCGGATTAATCAGCTGCAGTCCAATGGATGCGAACAATAGCAAGGTCAATCCAATCAGCGTCCCCTTCTGAGGAAACAAATAGCGGCCGAGCAGCTCGCGATATTGCCCCATGGAGTTGCTGTTTTTTCGGTTTTTCTTCATAGAAATGGAGTCCTCCGTATTCCTCTTGACGTACACTCCATCATACTAAATTGACTCCTTCTCGACAACGGACACTTTCGATAAAATGAAAAAGGCCGCCGATCGGTGGTACATGTCGTTCCGTACAGTCCACTTAGCGAATGGTTTGATATGATAACAGTAACGGTGTTTTTCAACTCTACAGCGATGGAATCAAACAAATAGAGCTCATTCTGGAGCTGTAACGGTGTTTTTCATCCTTACAGCAAAGAAATCTATCATTTGCAGCTCATTCTGGAGCTGTAACGGTGTTTTTCATCCTTACAGCAAGGGTATCCATCAATTGCAGCTCTTCCTGGAGCTGTAACGGTGTTTTTGCAACTAGAATTATAAGTGGACACCTCGTTAACAGATTTAAGATAATAGACGTAACGAGGAGGTGTTCACATGGGTGAACAACGGCAAAGGTACAATGATGAATTT
>NZ_JCAUAZ010000020.1:0-87371 GCF_059692215.1 Paenibacillus sp. J22P51
ATGTAAGACCCCTTGTAGACGACGAGGTTGATAGGTTCGAGGTGGAAGTGCGGTAACGTATGCAGCTGACGAATACTAATCGGTCGAGGGCTTAACCAAAATTCCTAAGTAATACTTTACGTGAAGTTTCGTATCTAGTTTTCAAGGCGCAAACAAACGCTTTGACTGTTTGGTGATGATGGCGGAGGGGACCCACGCGTTCCCATCTCGAACACGACCGTTAAGCCCTCCAGCGTCGATGGTACTTGAACCGCAGGGTTCTGGGAGAGTAGAACGTTGCCAAGCAACTGAAAGAGCCTTACTTGGATTATTCCAAGTAGGGCTCTTTTTTCGCATGTATATATGATCGGAGGGTATTCGCGCCATGAAGAAAGTGCTAACTGTATAAACTACAGTTATTTTCAGTGATTTGATCGAAATAATTGGTTTAGATGGAAAACTTACATTTAATATCAGCTGAACTCTCCATTTCAACCTCTTCGGCTGAAATTAGCTACATAAAATCCATCTGTTTTAATAAATATGGCAAATGTAGCGAAATTAACTGTACATAATCCATTTATTCGATTGGAGAGAGCAAGAACGGAGGCAGCAAAGAAAGAGGCAGTTGTAGGAATAGCCGAGAGAAAGAGGAAGTTTGGGAAGGGCTGCATGGTTGAGCATGAAAGGTGTGAGTTGTTGGGGTGGTTTCTAGCCAAGTCCCAAGATTTCAAAAAAAACTTTGTGATTTTCACAAAAATATAAAGAGAATCCTAATATTGGCTTCATTTTATAATACAATAAAGCTTAGTCTACTTCTTAGGGTGAAACAACGATGAAATGGGAGTGATACATAGTGGAGAACGCCTATGTTCAGATAGGGACGGCGATGTTCCGGACAGGGATTTTGGGGTATGGCGGCGGGCCGTCGATTGTGCCATTAATTCGTTATGAAGCGGTGACGCGTTTTAAATGGATGAAGGATGAAGAATTCATGGAGGTGCTCGCGATCGCGAATACGCTGCCTGGGCCGATTGCGACGAAGCTGGCGGGCTATTTGGGCTATCGGCTCAAAGGGAGCTGGGGAGCGCTTATTGGTCTGTTGGCTCATATACTGCCTACTTGCGTGGCGATGGTGGGTTTGTACTCGTTTATCACTTTTTTCAGCACGTCGCATGTGATCAAGGGGATGATTGCAGCGGTGGTGCCGATTGTCGCGGTCATGTTAGGCGTGATGGCGTTTGAGTTCGGCGAGAAAGCGATTAAAGGGCTGGGATGGCCGGCGGGGGTTACTTTTTTCATCCTATCGTTCCTATTGTTAAAACCGTTATCGGTACACCCGGCAATCGTGATATTCATGTTTCTGTTATACGGAGCCTTCCATCACAAGCTAAAGGATAAGTGGACGAAGAGCAAGGAGACGCTTGGCAAAGGTGATGGCGTATGATGGATTGGTGGCATTTGCTCGTTAGTTTCTTTCTTGCCAATGTGTTTGGCTATGGGGGAGGACCCTCGTCCATTCCGCTGATGTTCCAAGAGATCGTGACGAATCACAGCTGGATGAACAGCAGTGAATTCTCGAATATGTTGGCACTGGGGAACGCGCTTCCGGGGCCGATTGCGACGAAAATCGCCGCGTACGTCGGCTACCAAATCGGCGGCTGGATCGGCGTGCTTATTGCGGTAGCGGCAACGGTGGTTCCGTCGATCATTGCACTGATTATTTTGCTGAATATTTTGCAGAAATACAAGCAATCCCCTGTAATTAAAGGCATGACACTGCTGGTGCAGCCCGTTATTGCGATCATGATGGTGCTCGTCACCTGGAGCAGCTTGGTGGAGTCTACGAAAGCGATCGGTTATTTGCAATTTTTCGGGATCGCGGCGGTGGCCTTTTATTTGATCCAAATGCGTAAGATTCATCCTGCTTTTGTGATTCTTGCGGGTTTCGTATATGGTGGGATTTTTCTATCCACGTAATCTAACCTCACCTAATTTTGGCGCTAAGCACAAAGCTTGCGCCTCTTTTCGTTACGCAACCAAAGTTTGTGTCATGTTTATTGACGCCCAAGATTGGCGGACCGTATAGTGATGTGAGAGGGATAGACGTGAACTGTTCGATGATATCGGAATCCTGAAACAGCAAATCCCTAGTAGGGAGATGCTGTTTTCTCATATCAGGGTGAGTTGATAGGGAGATGCTGTTTTAGCTATACAAGGGTGCTTAACGGAATAAGGAGGTCGGGGACCTATGCCTACACAAGAGAAAGATGCCGTAGAGATGGTCCAAATCGTCAAGCAGTTCGGATCAGTGCTGGCGAATGATGAGGTGGATTTCAGAGCGAGATCGGGAGAGATTCATGCGCTGCTAGGCGAAAATGGTGCGGGCAAAAGCACGATGATGTGCATGCTCTCCGGCGTGTACCGCCCTACGAGCGGAGAGATTTACATCCATGGCGAGAAGGTGCGTATTCGCTCACCGAAGGATGCGATGAAGCTCGGTATCGGCATGGTGTTTCAAAACTTCCGGCTCGTGCAGACACTTACGGCTGCGGAGAATATTGTGCTCGGGGAGGCTGGCTCTTTCTGGCGCGGACCTGGCTGGCTCTCGAAAAAGTCCGAGGAAATCGAGGCGATTTCGAAGTATTTTGGGCTGCTGTTTCCCGTAGATCGGCCCATCTGGCAGCTATCTGTTGGCGAGCAGCAGCGAGTTGAAATTGTAAAGACGCTTTATCGGGGAGCGGATTTTATTATTCTAGATGAGCCAACGTCGGTGTTGACACCGGGAGAGGTTGAGCAGCTTTTTGAGACGCTGGACCGGATGAAGAAGGAAGGCAAAACGGTCATTATGACGACGCATAAGCTGAAAGAGGTCATGTTTGCGGCGGATCATATCTCGGTCATGCGCAAGGGTAAGATGATTGCGACGATGGCGAAATCAGAAACGAGCGAGCGTGAGCTTGCGCAGTTGATGGTGGGTGAGATGAGCCTAGCGGGCCGCGCTCAAAAAAGAACGAGAGCGAAGGAGAAGCCGATGCTCACGGTTAAGGGGCTTGATGTCTATGCGGACCATGGACGCAAGGTGCTGGATGGGCTTCATTTTCAGGTCAATGAAGGTGAGATTGTTGGTGTTGCTGGCGTCTCCGGGAACGGACAGAAGGAGCTGGCAGAAGTACTGACGGGGCTGCGCGTTTGGAAGCAGGGGGAAGTCCATTTTGACGGAAAGGCCATGCGGAATGGTTCGGTACGTATGGCGATTGAGCTCGGGATCGGGCATGTGCCGGAGAATCGGATGCGCAGCGGTCTAGCTGGCAGCTTGGACTCGGTGGATAATCTGCTGTTCAAAACTTACCGCTCCTCGGAACGGTCACGATTTGGTTTGCTGCGGAGAGGGAGCAATCGGAGTTGGTCTCAGCGGTTGGTCGAGATGTTCGATGTGAAAACATCGGGAATCGATTCGCCAGTTCAATTCATGTCGGGGGGGAATCAGCAGAAGCTGCTTTTTGCCAGAGAGATTGATCAAGGTCCGAAGCTCATGATTGCGGTACATCCGACACAAGGACTTGATGTTGGTGCGTCAGAAGGTGTGTATCAGTTGCTGGAGGATTTGCGAAGCAAGGGTCGCTCTGTGTTGCTGATTTCGGAGGATTTGGATGAGGTGCTGCAGCTAGCTGACCGTATTCTGGTGATGTACGATGGGCGCATTGTAGGTAATATTCCGAGGGAAGCGGCGAGCCGCGAGCACATCGGTATGCTGATGGCGGGATCGGAGGAGGTTGCAGGATGAGTGAACAACGAACAGCAGGCAGCATTCCGCTCGAAAATAAAGTGCCGAAGCACGGAGCAGGGTTCCGTTTACCGTATCGTTTGGAAATCGATCCCGCAGGGGCGAATAGCCCTTGGTGGGTAACGATTATCGCCATCGTTTTGGCGTTGGTGGCTTGTGGGATTTTTATCGCGCTGAATGGGATGAATCCGTTCATGGTCTACAGCAAAATGCTGAAAGGGGCCTTTGGCTCCACCTTTGGATTAACAGAAACGCTAGTGAAGGCGATTCCTTTGCTGCTTTGCGGGCTGGGCGTGTCGATTGCCTACCGCATCTCCGTGTGGAACATCGGAGCTGAAGGGCAATTCGTTGCTGGGGCGATGGCAGCTACGGCCATTACGGTCTATTTTCCACATCTGCCGATGTACCTCTCAATTCCAGCTATGATGGTCGCGGGCATCGTGGCCGGCGGCTTCTGGGGATTGCTGACGGCGATACCACGGAACTATTTTCAGGTAAACGAACTCATTACCTCGTTGATGCTGAACTATGTGGCGCTGCTTGCGCTGAACTATGTGGTTTTCGGGCCGTGGAAAGATCCAAAAGGATTTAACTTCCCAGGATCTCCCATGTTCACAGTTGCTCAGTCCTTACCGACCTTTGGTACAACTCGGCTGCATGTAGGACTTATTTTCGCCATCATTGCGGTGCTGATCTATGCCTTCGTCGTCCGGTATACGCGGTGGGGCTATGAGCTGAGGTTGATCGGTGCCAATAATGAAGCGGCTAAGAATGCTGGTATACGTATTTCCAGACATGTGCTGCTGGTGATGGTGATTAGCGGCGGATTGGCGGGGCTTGCTGGCATGGGCGAAGTATCTGGTGTTGCACACCGTCTCATGTACGGGATATCTCCTGGTTATGGGTACACGGCCATTATTGTGGCTTGGCTGGCGAAGCTGAATCCGATTGGGCTTGTGGTCGCTTCGGTACTATTTGGAGGTCTTATTGTTGGGGGATACAGTGTGCAAACGATTGGACTTCCGCCTTCCATGTCCTCGATGATTCAAGGGGCGATCCTGTTTTTCCTTATTGCTGGGGGGATGGCAGGGAAATTCCGTATTCGTCGCAACAGTTGAGGGAGCTGGGTGTGACGGATCGAGGTGACGTACAAAGCGTTGAAACAACGGGCAGTAGTAACTTAGTTAATGGTGTTAATCAACGGTTAGAAAAGGGGGGGAGGAGATGGATGCGATCACACAAATCATTGTTTCAGCAATCTCTTCGGGTACACCGTTGCTATTGGCCGTATTGGGCGGCATCTTGATCGAAAGATCCGGCATCATGCAGCTAGGCGCTGAAGGCTTGATGCTTATGGGCGCAGTGACTTCGTGCCTCGTTTTCATACATACAGGGAGTTTAGTGCTGGCGATTTTGTGTGTCTTCGCAGTGAGCGGGGTCCTCGGATTGCTCCATGGCTTTCTATGCGTGACGCTGCATGCGAATCAGGTTGTTTGCGGGTTGGCGATGACGATATTCGGTGCAGGTCTTAGTGCTTATTTGGGAAAACCAGTGAGCGGTCAGCCACTTGTTGGTGCAGTGCCCAAGCTCGATATGCCGTGGCTGGAGCCTTTGCCACTGATTGGTGGCATTTTTGCTCATATGGATTTGTTTACCTGGTTAAGCTTTGTGCTCGTGCTGGCTATGCACTTGTTCATTCATCGCACATCATGGGGGCTCCATCTTCGCGCAGTTGGGGATAATCCGGCTACGGCGGACGTGATGGGGATCCCTGTGATCGCAATTCGCTACGGGTGCATTGTTGTTGGCTCTATGTTGATCGGTATTGGCGGCGCAGATTTGCTGCTAGTGTACACACCGACATGGAATGAGGGGATGACCTCGGGACGCGGGTGGATTGCGGTGGCGCTTATTATTTTCGCTAGGTGGAACCCGTTTCGTGCCTTGGTGTGCGCGTATTTCTTCGGCGTGTTGGATAGTCTGGGATTCCGTGTGCAGCTTATCGGCAGTCATATTCCTTCTTACTTCCTGAAAATGATTCCGTACGTTGTAACCATTCTGGTGCTGATGTTCCTCGGTTGGCGGAATAAAAATAAGCCATCCGGTGCGCCTGAGGCGCTTGGTGTGCCTTATATACGTGAGCAAAGATTATAGCTAAAAGGAGGGCAAACATGAGTGAATTTAAGGTTCATATTCCATATTTAAAAAGATGCGTAGAACTTTCCCTGCTGGCGAGAGAATCCGGCAATACGCCTTTCGGTTCGCTGCTTGTTGGACCTAGCGGGGAGATTCTGCTGGAGCATGGCAATGTTGAGATTACCGAATCGAACTGCACAGGGCATGCGGAAACGATGCTCATGGAGGCAGCCTCCAAGCGGTATAGCAAGGAAGAGCTGTGGGCGTGCACGCTGTACACCTCAACGGAGCCATGCGCGATGTGCGCGGGGGCGATTTATTGGGGCAACGTGGGACGCGTCATCTTCGCAATGTCAGAAGCGATGCTCGCAGGGCTGACAGGGGATCATGAGCAGAATCCCACGTTGATGCTGCCTTGTCGTGAGGTATTTGCAAGAGGGAACAAGCCGATCCAAGTGATCGGTCCTGTTCCTGAGGTTGTGGAAGCGGCAGTCGCTGCGCATAGCGGGTATTGGGATTAATAAGGAAAGTCACTGGGAGGTTCGTTCTCCTGGTGGCTTTTTTTGATTTGTGTGGGGATAGGGTTGTGGAAGCATGTGCTGCTGAGGTGGGAGAGAAGGGGGATGAAGATAACGGTAAAAGGAAATCGATGGTTTCGATGTTGTAATTTATGCATCATTATTAATGGTTTTTGCCCTGAAAATGGAGTGAAGTTGTATTTTGTACAACCTTTTAGGGCTTTTTCAGCGGAAATGGACTGAAATGAAGAATAATGTTGTACGTTATACAACTTGCGAAGCAATTTGGCGTGTTTAAGGGCTTCGATGTTGTATGGAATGCAACATCGATGGATGGTGTGGAGTAAAGGCGTGGGAGCGGAAAGTGTGAAGTATAGGTGTGGAGTGAAGGTGGAAAATGAAAATGAAAAGTAGAGTAGAAAGAGGGGTATGAGTAGTTTGGATGATTAATGTAATTAAGGAGTTAACATAAACACAAGTTCATGGCAGGTAATGGTGTGAGTCCGGATAAGGAATAGAGCCCCCAGCCCGCCTATTTTAGCAAAAATACAAAAAAACTTATCGTTGTTATGAAAGATTACAAACTTCTTTCATATAAATTGACCCATAGGGATGACGCATTTACAATGGAACAAATCTTGGAAAAGAATGCATGGAATTTAAGGCGGAAATCGAGGTGACGAGGCTATGAAGATCACACGGAAGCAAGTCAATGACATGAATCTAGAAGCGTTCATTTTAGCGTTTGGCCCGCTTTTTGAACACTCGCCTTGGGTGGCAGAGCGGGCAGCTGGATCTCGGCCATTTACCGAAATCAAGGATATGATTAGCGCCCTTGAACAAGAGGTGGAACGAGCGAGTCGTGAGGAGCAGCTGGCGCTGCTTCGGGCCCATCCCGATCTAGGTACTCGCGTCCGGATGACCGACCACTCCGTCCAGGAGCAGTCAGGTGCCGGTCTGAACCAGCTAACCCCTGAAGAATACGAACAGTTTCTTTCTTTAAATAAGCAGTACACGGATCGATTTCAGTTCCCTTTTATCATGGCGGTGAAGGGACAGACCAAAAACACGATACGCGAGGCGTTACATCATCGCATACAAGGAGCTCCAGAAGTAGAACTGCATACGGCACTGCAAGAGGTTTGTAAGATTGGGCGTTTTCGACTAGCAGATATCGTGATGAATGAAACGGAGGAGAAGGCGATGGATCAAGCAAAAGGCGCAGAGAGGATCATGTACTACGGGAAAGGTGATGTCTGGGTCTATCGTTCCTATGCCAAACCGTTGACGAATATCACGCTGATTCCGGAATCGGGTTTCACAGGGCGAGATAATGTGCTGTTCGGCATGAACATCAAAGTAGCGGTGAGCGGCGAGAAGCTGTTCACGTCGTTCAGCGAGGGAGATAACACCAACGTTGTGGCGACAGATTCGATGAAAAACTTCATCCTACGCAAAGCAGGCGAGTATGAAGGATCTACGGCAGAAGGGTTTTTGGTCTTTGTTAGCCGGCTCTTCCTAGAGAAGTATCCATGGATGACGGGGATCAAAATGAGTGCGGATCAAGTGGCTTTCGAGGTGCTGCCGGTTCCAGGGGCTTCAGGCTTCCAGGCGGGGGATCTCGTGTACCGTTATTCGCAAAATGAACACCCAACCGCTGCGGTTGAACTCGTTCGCATGGAAGACCAAATCGTCGTCGCAGACCACTCCGCTGGCGTAGCAGATCTAAAGCTGATCAAAGTCAAAGGAAGTTCCTTCGCCGGTTTCGTTCGTGATGAGTACACGACATTGCCGGAGTCTTCGGATCGGCCCCTCTTTATTTTTCTGGATATTGCATGGACCTATGAATCAGGGGAGGATGCCTTCGATGCCGATCTAGGGCGCTATGTAGCCGCTGAGCAGATTCGTGATATTGCGCATACCGTATTCCATGAGCAGCATTCGCCGTCGATCCAAAACCTCATCTATCGTATTGGGCAGCGGTCGTTACTGCGTTTTCCACAGCTCAAAGAAATTCGCTTTGAGTCCAACAATCGGACATGGGAAACGATTCTTGAGGAAGTTTCCGCAGGTGAAGGCAAAGTATTTACAGAGCCTAGACCACCGTATGGTTTCCAAGGATTTTCGATGACAAAGCGTGATCTGGAGGGCCTATGAGCGTAGGAATCACATCACATGTTCTAGACATTAGCTGCGGCCGACCGGCAGTTGGTGTGAGAATCGACTTGTTCAAACGCGAAGGAAACATGTCGGAGCTAATTCGCTCCGACGTTACGAATACAGACGGCAGGCTGCCAGGGGCGATATTGAGTGGGGATGATTTTACCGTAGGTACATATGAGCTTCTTTTCCATGTGGGCGACTACTTCAGAGAGAAGGGTGTAGAACTGCCAGAGCCAGCTTTCCTAGATCAGGTACCGATTCGTTTCGGTGTTGCCAATAGCGCGATGCATTATCACGTTCCATTATTAATTGCCCCTTGGGGGTATAACACCTATCGCGGGAGTTAGTCCGAAGTAGTCGGCGTCAAACGAACAGACAGAGAGCTTCGAGGGAGGGTTTCGTAGGATGAATCGATTTGATCTTATCGTTCGTAATGGGACTGTGGTCGTGCAAGATGAGTACCGGCAGCTAGACATCGGTATACGGGACGGCAAAATTGCAGCACTAGGTGAAAACCTCGTGTTCTCGGAGCAAACTCCTGTTTATGACGCAGAAGGCCTAACAATCCTCCCAGGTATGATTGATGCGCATGTTCATTTCAATGAACCGGCACTAGGCGATTGGGAAGGCTTCGCTACAGGTTCAGCCTCTCTGGCTGCTGGCGGATGCACAACCTATATGGATATGCCGCTAAATGGGGTCCCGCCTACAGTTCGGCTCAGCGCGTTAGCGATGAAGCTGGGAGCAGCCGAAGGACAATCCTACGTAGATTATGCGCTGTGGGGCGGACTTGTCCCCGGCAATATCGGTGAGTTGGAGAGGCTTGCTCAAGCGGGCGTGATTGGCTTCAAGGCCTTCATGTCCTGCCCAGGCGGAGAGGGAGAAGATATCTTCACGGAAGTGGATGACGAGACGTTATTTAACGGCATGAAAGAAATTGCTCGCTTGGGTCTGGTGCTAGCACTTCATGCCGAGAGCGAGGAGATCGTCTCCAATCTCGCTGCCGAGGCCGTGCAAGCAGGCAAACGCAGCGCCTTGGATTTCATCGCGACACGGCCGATTGCCGCTGAAGTGGAAGCTGTAAACCGAGCATTGGGTTATGCGAAGCAGACAGGCTGTAAGCTGCATTTTGTACATATCTCTTCTGCAGAAGCGGTACAGCTTATTACCGAGGCGAAGGCACGGGGATTGGACGTTACCGTGGAAACGTGCCCTCACTATTTGGCGCTAACGGACGTGGAGGTCGAACGCCTTGGACCTGTTGCGAAATGCGCGCCACCGATACGCACGGTCGAAGATCAAACTCGTTTGTGGGCTGAGTTGAAGGCAGGTCGGTTCGACATCATAGCTTCTGATCACTCACCCTCTCCAAAACACATGAAGCAGGGTGATTTCTTCGCAGCATGGGGCGGCATATCAGGGGCGCAAAGCTCGCTCGAGCTCATGCTGGATGAAGGACATCTGCGAAGAGAGATTCCGCTGCCGGAGCTCGCTCGCATGCTGGCGCTTGAACCAGCGAAACGCTTCGGGTTATATCCCCGCAAAGGGGAAATAGCCATAGGAGCTGACGCGGATCTAGCTTTGGTGGATTTGGCAGCAAGTTATACGCTGCAAGAGAGCGACTTGCTTTATCGACATAAGCAGAGTCCCTATGTGGGCAGAGCGTTCGGCTGCCGTGTGAAATCAACTTTCCTGCGAGGAGTTAAGGTGTATGAACGAGGCGTGGGTGTTGGAGTAGCGTTAGATGGAGCTTGGTTGCGTCATAGTGCATCGATCGGAGGCGAGCTAGATGGCTAAAATGAAACAGCACCCACAAGAGGAAATGCTAGCTCAATACGGGGAGCGTATGCTGCGAGCTTTGGAGTGGCTGGCGACCTTCGGCGCCGATCCTGAAGGCGGCGTGACTCGGCTGCTATATGCGGAGCCATGGCTCCAAGCGCAATTAGCACTGATCGACACCATGCAGGGCATGGGGTTGAAGGCAGATTTTGATGAAATCGGCAATGTATACGGTAAATTGCAAGGGTCAGAGCCTTCGTTAAAGCCGATACTCACAGGTTCGCATATGGACACCGTCAAGAATGGCGGCAAATACGATGGAGCCTATGGCGTCATCGCATCCATGACGGCATTGGGGTATTTGAAGGCCGTGTACGGGACGCCGAAACGGACATTGGAGATGGTCTCCTTTTGCGAGGAAGAAGGAAGTCGGTTTCCTTTAGCTTATTGGGGCTCGGGACATGTGACAGGGGTTCTATCGTTAGCTGATGGTGTCGGACTTGCCGATCCGGAGGGGGTGACGCTGCTTGAGGCGATGGAGCAGGCGGGCTTCGAAACTTCACAGAGTAGGGCTTGTCCTGCCAAGCGTGATGATATTGGGGCCTATATTGAAATTCATATCGAGCAAGGCGCAGTACTTGAATTTAAAGAGAAGCAGATTGGTGTTGTTACGGCGATTGTTGGTCAAGTTCGAATGACCGTCGTCGTCACGGGTACGCCAAATCATGCAGGAACGACCCCGATGACGATGCGCAAAGATGCATTGGCTGGCGCAGCCGAAATGGTCGTGCTCACAGAGCAGATGGCACTCGCTGAGGGGGAACCGTTGGTAGCCACCGTAGGACGCTTGGAAGTGAAGCGCGGAACATCGAATGTGGTGCCCGGCGAAGTTGAGTTTACGTTAGATATTAGGCATACTGACGAGCGAAAGATAGAGGCTTTTCGTGCGGAGCTGATATCGCGGTTTGTGGAAATCGCCGTGCGAAGAGAACTTTATATAGATACGGTGGAACATCTAAATGCCTTACCAGTGGCCATGGATAGCGGGATATCGGCAGAAATTGAGGCTGCCTGCGACTACTATGGCTACGAGCATATACGGATGCCAAGCGGGGCTGGACATGATGCTCAGTTGTTCGGGCTTATCTGCCCGTCGGCGATGATTTTCGTGCCAAGTCGGGCTGGCATCAGCCATAGTCCCAAAGAGTACACGAAGCCGGAGGATCTCATTATCGGCTTCCAGACACTCGTTCATGTGTTATACCAATACGGCTACGGGGGAAAAGCAGATGAAAACCTATAAAGATTTATCACCCTCCCTTCGAACGATTATGACCCCAGGACCGGTCGAGGTTGACCCTAGGGTGCTGCGCGCGATGTCGTATCCCATTCTGGGCCAGTTCGATCCGGAGTTCACCGAGCTGATGAATGAAACGATGGAGATGCTTCGTGAGGTTTTTCAAACGAACAATCAATGGGCGTTTCCGATCGACGGGACATCCCGTTCAGGCATAGAAGCTGTGCTGGTAAGCATCATCGAGCCAGGAGATAAAGTACTCGTTCCGATATACGGACGATTTGGAAATTTACTGGTAGAAATTGCAGAACGCTGTGGGGCTGAAGTGACGATTATCGAGAAGGAATGGGGCTCCGTGTTTGATCCCGTGGATATCATTACAGCAGTCGAGCGGGAGAGGCCAGCTATTGTGGCCATGGTTCATGGAGAGACGTCGACAGGCTGTATCCAACCGTTTGATGGGATTGGGGCAGCTTGCCGTCAAGTAGATGCACTTCTCGTAGTGGATGCTGTAGCCACGATTGGTGGCGTTCCTGTAAAAACAGACGAATGGCTGCTGGATGCGGTGATTGGCGGAACGCAAAAATGTTTATCCGTTCCATCGGGCATGTCGCCGATTACCTACAATGATCGTGTCGAAGCGAAGGTGCTGCGCCGCAAAACGATTGAGCGGGGACTGCGGGAGAAAGGCTCCCCTGTTTCCACGGTTAAGGCTGTGGCGAGCAACTATTTCGATCTCGGGCAACTGCAGGACTATTGGAGTCCTAAGCGGTTGAATCACCATACTGAAGCTACCACAATGCTGTATGCACTGCGTGAAGGTTTACGCATTGTGCTGCAAGAGGGGCTTGATGAGCGATTCTTGCGTCATAAGCGTCACGAAGCAGCTTTGGTTGCTGGGCTGCAAGCTATGGGATTGACCCTTTATGGAGATCCCTTGTGTAAGCTGCCGGTAGTAACCTGTATACGCATTCCGGGGGCAGTGGATGGAGAAGCTGTACGCGCGATGCTGCTGAACAGCTTCGGTATTGAAATCGCCTCATCCTTCGGTCCTTTGAAGGGACAGATTTGGCGTATCGGTACGATGGGTTTTAGCTGTAATCAGAAGAATGTGCTTCATGTTCTTGGGGCGCTAGAAGCAACACTTCACTGGCATGGTGTGGATATCTCGGTAGGAAAGGCGCTGCAGGCTGCACTAGCGGTATATGCTCATAAACGGGAGGAATAATCATGTTAAACATCATGCCACGAGCAGAGCGAGCCATGATTGCTACGCCGCATTATTTGGCTAGTTCAGTGGGGAGCACGATTTTACAGCAAGGAGGCAATGCCTTCGATGCGGCAATTGCCATTAGTGCGACCCTGGGCGTCGTTTACCCGCATATGACGGGGCTCGGCGGAGATGCTTTTTTCCTCATGCATGATGCGTCAACGGGAGCCTATACCGGGTTTAACGGAAGCGGGAAGTCAGCTGCGAAGGCGACGCCTGATTTTTATAGAGAGCAAGGGATGGATAAGATTCCACAACGCGGCATTTTAAGTGCGATTACTGTTCCGGGCATGGTGGATGCTTGGTGGCAGGTGTGGGAAAAGCACGGCAAGCTTCCGTGGGCGAAGCTATTGGATGCAGCCATCGGATATGCGGAAAAGGGGTTTCCAATCTCGCGCAATTTACTGTTCTGGATGCGTAAAGATGAGGAGTTCATTCGTGCTTCCGCACAGCTAAGCAGGCTATATATACGGGACGGCGAGCTTTTGAAGGAAGGAGATCGGCTTATTCAGCCCGACATGGCAAGAACGCTGCGACTGATTCAGCAAGAAGGTAGAGATGTGTTTTACTCAGGCTCGTTGATGAAGTCGATTGTTAATAGCGTTAAGCATGATGGCGGTTTGCTGGAGGAAGATGATTTCCGCAGCTTCGCTGGAGAATGGGTGGAGCTGCTATCGACGACGTATCGCGGATATGAAATTTATCAAATGCCGCCGAACTCGCAAGGGTTCACAGCGCTCATGATGATGAATATGTTAGAACTTATTGATATGGCGGCTGTGCCGAGGGCATCGGCCAATTTCTATCATCTCATGTCGGAAGTGATCAAAAAGGCGTTCAAAGATCGTGATCGCTATTTAACAGATCCCCATTTCAGGGACATTCCGCTCGAAAGACTGCTATCGAAAACGTATGCGCAGGAGCTTTGGCATGAGATTCAAACGCAGCCATTTCAGGTGAGTGAGCATCTCTCACCAGCGATCGGTCAGGACACCGCTTATGCAGCTGTTGTGGACGAAGAGGGGAATTCTGTTTCTTTTATCCAAAGCTTATATTTCGATTTCGGGGCAGCTTACGTTCCTGGTGATACCGGCGTTATTATGCAAAATCGCGGCTCCTTCTTCTCACTCGATCCTGCATGCGCAAATGTGCTGGAACCACGCAAAAGATCGTTCCATACCTTAATGCCCGCCATGGTAAGCAAGGATGGAAAGCCGTATATGCTGTTCGGCACGCAGGGGGGAGAAGGTCAGCCGCAGACGCAGCTTTCGATACTCACGGGGGTCTTGGATTATGGTTTATCCATTCAGGACGCCATTTCACTTCCTCGTTGGGTATATGGACGTACGTGGGGAGAAGATGGCGACGCGCTTAAGCTAGAACATCGACTCGAACCTGAGGTATATGCACGACTGAAGCAGTGGGGACACCGCGTGGAGCCCGTGAAGTCATGGGATGGCATTATGGGGCAGGCGCAGGGCATTGTCATTGATGAGCAAGGGTTTATGAGTGGTGCGGCGGATCCGCGTGGCGATGGGTTGGCGATTGGCTGGTAGCGGGCCCACGAGGAAAAGCGCTGAAAGATCAATTAGGCATGTGTATGAGAGATGCGTGGAATAAGGTTGCAAGGCAAAACATTTATACAAAGAGGGAGCGATGAGTGATGGAGGCCTATGACATTTTGCTAGCTGTGGAAAGTAATACAGGAGCTCGTGTATTAGCAACAGTGATTCATGTGGAAGGCCACACTTATCGCAAACAAGGAGCTGTCATGCTGTTAATGGCAGATGGCAGCACGGTGGGGAGCATTTCTCCGGGCTGCTTGGAAGGAGATCTCGCTGCTTACGTGCCAGGCGTGTGGGAATCGCAAAAACCGCAAATGGTCGAATACGATATGAGACCTGTGGATGACTTCGGCTGGGGGGAGACAATCGGGTGCATCGGGTTGATTCGTATTTTGCTAGAGCCGCTTTCTGGTGAGCTGCTGGTTAATCTTATTGTGGTGAAAAATAAATTAGATCGCGGTGAAGCCGTGGATCTTATTCGCACTTATACCGATGGGTATTCAGATATTAGGTATGCGCTTCGGGGATCAGGCGTGGATGAGCAGGGGCTTTCTGCCCCTACAGCTATGAGAAAG
Organism: Paenibacillus sp. J22P51; assembly: GCF_059692215.1. Lineage (NCBI taxonomy): Bacteria > Bacillati > Bacillota > Bacilli > Caryophanales > Paenibacillaceae > Paenibacillus > Paenibacillus sp. J22P51. Next base: position 15,070 of record NZ_JCAUAZ010000020.1, read on the forward strand.
CCGTTTTGCTTCATGACGAGCACTGTTTTTGTGCCAAAGCCAAGAGTCATCGTGTTTGGTGCTAATCCTGATGCGATTCCACTCGTACAAATGGCTGCAAACAGTGGCTTTCGTGTGGTGGTTGCGGACTGGCGCGAGGCATTCTGTAACGCAGAACGGTTTCCTGGGGTAGAAACGATGGTTGCCTTTCCAGAGATGTTAGTCGAAAAGCTTACGCTGAATGAGCGAGACTACGTCGTAATCATGAGTCACCAGTTCGAGAAGGATACGGCATTCTTCCGAGGCGTTATGGCCTATCACTTACAATATCTCGGCATTATGGGCTCCAAGGAGCGTACGGCGAAAATGCTGGAAGGATTCGATCGTCCTGACTGGCTGCATGCGCCAATCGGCCTGAACATCGGTTCGGAAGGCGCGTTCGAGAATGCAGTCAGCATAGTGGCTGAGTTGATTGCGATTAAGCGAGGTAATCACGGAGCGGATTCATGGCAATCCCAGTTAGCTCATGGACGGGATGTCCAAAGCTTCTGCTCATGGTGAAACTGGTGAAGAAAAAGATCGTCGGCGTCTACCTTGCGGCGGGGAGCAGTCGGCGCATGGGGACAGCGAAGCAGGCCCTGGAGTTGGCAGCTGGCATCAGCCTCGGAGGTATTGCGCTGTTGAAGGCGCTCCGCTGTTCGGAGTTAGAGCGGGTGATTGTCGTTGTACGCGAAGGAGATACGCTGACATGGTTGCCGGAAGAGGCTCGTAGTCAGCTCGCAAGTGGTAGATGCCGCATGGTTGTATGTAAGGATGCCAGTCTTGGCATGGCACATTCGCTTCGCGCCGGTATTCAAGTGGCAGTGGAGCTGGGGGCTGACGGTGTTATGGTTATGCTGGCTGATCAGCCTTTTATTGATCGTGCAGGGCTAGAGGGTCTGATTGATGTCTTCAACCAGGAGCCTGGTTATGACTTCGTTGCTAGCGGTGATGGCGGAACGCCTAAACCGCCTGTCCTTCTCGGGAGCGGAATGTGGTCGGCTATTGCGGAGTTAGAAGGAGATGCTGGAGCACGAGACTTGTTTCACTTGCCTGCTTTTCGCGGGCAAATTATCGAGGCGGATTCGTTGACATTTATGGATATTGATACCGTAGAGCGCTATGAAGAGGCGAAGAACATCTTTAAGATTAAGTGTATGTCAAATTAAATAACATGAAATTAGTTGAAGAGTGCATCATCACGAATGATGCGCTATTTTTTTATATAAAAAAACAAAATGATGTTAAATTAGTTGACGTTAATTTCAGATATTGTTTATAGTAGATCTAATTATTCAGAACGATTGAAGATGACGATAAGGCTGTAGCGGGCGAGGGGCTCGCGAAACGGAACGACGTTCCGCTATTTTAAGCGAATAGAGCCACTTGAAGGAGTTACGGAACGAGGATCCCTTATTTTACGATTTTAGGCGAGAAATTGGACAATTGAGGTAGGTTAGCGGAATGACGTTCCGTAACTCGTCGAATGAAGCGGAATCAGTAGAAATAGCGGAACGACGTTCCGCAAGTGGGAGTGCGAACGCATACTGGCACCACGCAGCAAGCCGGACTCTTCCGGTGAACTCAGGACGCATAACGAGCACGTGGTCATTCAGAAACTCTGAGGAGGGTTGAATATGTCAGTTCCTATGCATCAGCTGCCTGAGCAGCAACCTTCTGTATGGCAGCCGACAAGTGTGGAGGAAGCGATCCAATTGAAGCACAAATGGGGCGAAGATGCCGTCGTTGTAGCCGGAGGCACTTGGCTTCGGACACGTTGGGAAAATGCTCTCGCACCGATGCCGCAGCATTTAATTAGTCTTGGACGTATTCTTGTCCTTTCGGGATTAACAGTTAATTCCCATGGTCAAGTTCATATAGGCCCTGCTCTTAGCATTGCAGATTTGATGAAAAACGAGCTGGTTCAGCAGAAATGCTGTCTTCTCGTGCAGGCCTGCTCGGAGATCGCAGCACCGTCGATTCGAAACCTAGCGTCCATCGGCGGCAATGTGATGACGCGTACAGGTGATCTGATCCCAGCATTACTTGTGATGAACGCTCAGATACGGTGCACGGATGGTCAGAATGAACGAACGGTTTACCTGAAAGATTGGCTCGCTGCTTCGCCAGGAGCTTCTGAAGAGATGATGATAGGGATCATGGTGCAGACAGAGGCTGAAGCTGAAGAACAGCTAGATTCCGCGGAAGAAGCGGGAACTATCCATGAGTTCTACCTCAAGGTAGGACGAAGAGAGGCATTTACACCATCGGTCGTCACGGTTGCGGGGAGGCTTTCCCTACAGGCAGATGGGAGGATTGCCCGCATCGCCATAGCGGCAGGCGGGGGCACCGCGATTCCTGCGAGGTTTTCAGCTTTGGAAGCGGAAATGCTCGGGAAGCCATTATCGAAGGCAGTTTTGCAGACCCTTCATAAGGGAGTGATGGCTGATTTCAACGCTGTGGCTGATGATTATGCTGGCGTGGCTTATCGGAAGCAGACAGCGGCAAATTTGATCATTTCGGAGTGTTACAAAGCTTGGCGCAAAGGGGGCGGAGCCTATGCTCCTAAATCGTAATGCGAAGAAATGGATCATAAGACCGGATGGCAAAGAGAAAGTCACTGGGGAGCTCCGTTATCTCACTGATTTAACCGCCCCTGGCATGCTGCACGGCAAGGTATTGCGGAGTCAATACCCGCATGCTTGGATTCTTTCCATCGATACAAGTAAAGCCAAACAATTACCTGGCGTGCGCGCGGTCCTGACGGCTGATGACGTGCCAGGGTTGAACTTATTTGGGATTGCCTTTCCTCATCAGCCGGTGTTTTGTCAGGATCGTGTTCGTTATATCGGGGATGCTTTGGCATCCGTTGCTGCAGATACAGAGGAAATTGCGGAATACGCGCTCGGCCTCATCGAGGTCGTGTATGAGCCGCTTCCCCTTGTAGATAACCCAGAAACCGCGTTAGAAGCGGGTACGATCCTGCTTCACCCCGAAGGAAATCTTCTGCATCAAACAGCCCTGCAGGATGGGGATTCGAACATTGAGGCAGCTTTCCAAACTTGTGCACACGTCGTAGAAGAGATCTATTGGACACCTCGGCAAATGCATACGTATATGGAAACCGAAGGCGGTCTCTTTGTTCCTGAGGATGACGGACGGCTGACCGTTTACTCGCCGACCCAGCATGGCTACAAGGATCGTTTCCAGCTAGCACGAATCCTCGACGTCCCAGAAGAGCAAATCAGAGTCGTATCCAGCCCGATTGGCGGTTCGTTTGGCGGCAAAGATGAGCTCAATGTGCAGCCATTCGGCGCATTGATGGCGTTAAGGACGAAGAAGCCAATCAAAATGCACAATTCCCGCCGGGAATCGGTTATTTCGGGGATTAAGCGTCATCCGATGCGGATCACGATGAAAACAGGGACAGATGTACAAGGAAAGCTTATCGCTCATCAAGTTCGCATCCTGGCAGACACAGGGGCTTACGCGACCTTAGGGTGTGAGGTGTTGAATTTTGCAACCGAGCATGCGATTGGACCTTACACCATCCCACATGTCGATGTAGAAGGAAAGAGTGTCTATACGAATAACGGTGTATCCGGTGAATTTCGGGGATTTGGCGGCAATCAGGTGATTTTCGCGGTGGAGAGTCAAATCGAACGCTTGGCCGAGAAGCTCGGCATGGACGCGTGGGAGCTGCGCAAGCTCAACCTGCGCCAGCCAGCAGATCCGGGCCCTATGGGCCAGCAGATCGTGGCCACCGAGGGCGCCGCCCAGGTGTGGGCGAAGGCGCAGGAGTCGCCGCTCTGGGCGAAGCGCGCCAGCAGCGGCCGCCACGCTGCGCAAGATCCTTGGCTGCGCCGAGGCGTCGGCGCTGCGCTGGTGATGCACGGTGCCGGGCTCGGCCTCGGCATCCCGGATCATTCCGGCGGCCGCATCGAGCTGACGCCGGAGGGCAAGATCCAGGCCTCCTTCGGCTTCGAGGAGTTCGGCCAAGGGCTCTATGCAGCACTCACGCTGATGCTGCAGGACATCTTCGGCTGCGCCGTCGATGACATTCGCATCGTCATCGGCGATACAGACCGCGTGCCCAGCAGCGGTTCGAGCACGGCCTCACGCGCCACCACGATGATGTGGCGCGCGCTCCAGCGGCTGAAGCCAGCATTCATGCTGGCGCTGCTGGAGCAGGCTTCGCTGCTCTGCGGCGTTCCGGCCGCAGAGCTCGCAACCGGCGCAGGCGGGATTCATCACAAGGGTGATGAATCCGGGGGGCCGGTTGTCACGTATGCGGAGGCCGCTGCGGCAGCGGCGAAGCCGATCCTCGCGCATACGGAGTTCGACTACCCGACGACGCCCGAAGGGCGGGTCGGTGCGCACTACCTGTACTCATACGCAGCAGCCATCGTAGAGGTGGAAGTCAACATGCTGACCGGACGGGTCAAAGTGCTGCATACCGATCACGTCATCGCCGCAGGTCCAGTGATTAATCCGATGGGCTTTCTTGGGCAAATCGAAGGCGGCAGTGTGATGGCCTTAGGTTATACGTTGACGGAAGATGCGGTCATGAAGGATAGCCGATATGTAAGGCATAACTTGGATACGTACCTCGTGCCCACCTTCAGCGATAGCCCGCACAGTATTCAAGTCGAGGCAATCGAAGAGCTTCCTGAAGGGGATACGTTCGGACCTCGAGGCGTTGGCGAAATTGGCTCCGTTGGCTTAGCCCCTGCGATTACGGCGGCGGTTCGACAAGCGACAGGCATTTGGGTGAATCAGTTACCCATATCACCAGAAGACATCGTGCAATCCATCGATTGGCTAGAAGGGGTGGAGGCCAGTGATTAATACATCTTTTGTGCTAGAGTGCACCATTAACGGGAGGGCAGTGTTAATTCCAGTCCCAGCATACAAAAGGATGTCAGCAGTTCTGAGGGATGACCTGTTGATGACCGGCACCAAGGTTTCTTGCGAGATCGGGCGCTGCGGCGCTTGCATGATTCTGCTCGATGGTCAACCTGTGAATTCCTGTTTACTGATGGCGTATCAAGCATCGGGGAAGGAACTTACGACCATAGAGGGAATATCGGCAGGCGAAGAGCTGCATCCGATTCAACAAGCGATGTTAGAGGAGGGAGGATTGCAGTGCGGCTACTGTACCGCCGGCATGGTTGTCACCTTAACCGCGTTATGGGAAACGAATCCTGCGCCAACAAGGGCGGAGGCTGAGAAAGCACTATGCGGGAACATATGCAGGTGCACAGGGTATGAGGGGATTTTCAGAGCTGTAGAGAAATGCGGATTGTCCATAAAAAGAGAGGGGTAGAAGCCATATGCGAAAATTATTGCTTTCTTTAACCGCCATTATGCTTGTCATTCTAAGCGCCTGCTCCACCACGAGTACCACTACGGAATCGAGCACGTCCCCTGCATCCTCAGCAGCAGCAACAGAGAAAAAGCTGCCGAGAGTTGCTTTTGTGTACATCGGAGTTCCGGGGGATGGCGGTTGGACATTTGAGCATGATCAAGGTCGGATAATGCTCGAGAAAGAGCTGGGTATTAAAGCGACAACGGTTGAAAATATACCGGAAGGCCCTGACGCAGAGCGCGTATTTGAAGAGTTGGCTCAGAAAAATGATATTATTTTCGGAACTTCCTTCGGATACATGGACCCGATGGTTGCGGTAGCGGCGAAGCATCCGAATGTGAAATTCCTGCATTCCACAGGCTACAAAACAGCGCCAAACCTAGGAACGTACATGGGACGTGAGTACCAAAGTGCGTACCTCGTCGGTATGGCAGCTGGGAAAATGACAAAAAACAACCACCTCGGTTATGTCGGTGCATTCCCAATTCCAGAGGTCATTTATACCATTAATGCGTTCACGCTGGGTGCGCAAAGTGTGAATCCGAATATCGATGTCTCCGTGGTGTGGAGCAACACGTGGTTCGATCCTGCCACAGAGAAGCAAGCTGCAATTTCCCTGCTGGATAAAGGTGTGGACGTATTGGCGGCTTACCAAGATTCACCGGCAAGCATTCAAGCGGCTGCTGAACGTAAAGTTTGGGGCATCGGGAATGATTCCGATATGGGGAGATTCGCACCCGAGACGTACATATCGAATCCGAAATGGAACTGGGGCCCTTACTACGTGAAAACGGTAAAAAGTATTATGGATGGCACGTGGAAATCCGAGGCTTACTTCGGCAGTATGAAAGAAGGCATCACGGATATTGCTCCGCTTGGTAAAAATGTGCCAGCTGATGTGAAGGCGCTGGTGGAGAAGAAGAAAGTGGAAATTCTGAATGGTACGTTTGAGGTGTTCCAAGGACCAATCGTGGACCAAGACGGTAAAACTCGCTTCGAATCAGGCAAAAAGATGACAGACGAAGAAATTCTGGGCACTACTTGGTTTGTTAAGGGCATTAAAGGTGTCATTCCTAAATAGAGTCCGAAAGGATGTGAGTGGCGATGACAATACAAGATATCGCATTAATTCACGAGTGGCACCCGGTGTTGTTATCGTCAGCACTCACGAAAAAGCCGGAAGCAGTGATTGTACTAGGCGAAAAAGTAGCGGTATTCCGCACCACGCAAGGCGTCCACGCGTTTAAAGACTTATGTATTCATCGCGGTGTGCCGCTCTCACTAGGGAAAGTAAATGGCGATGAGCTTGTATGCGCGTATCATGGCTGGTCCTATAATGGCTGTGGCACATGTACCAGGATTCCTTCTTTGCCGAAGGATCAGGCTATCCCAACGAAAGCCAAGGCCTTCGTTTATGCCTGTGTGGAAGCGCATGGCCTGATCTGGGTATGCTTAGGGACACCCGCTGGGCCGCTGCCGAAAGTGAGTGCTTACGTGCCCGAAGGCTTCAAGGAAGTGTTCATGGGACCTTACACGCTGCAAGCAGCAGGGCCACGCATTATAGAAAATTTCCTCGATGTATCCCACCTCATGTTCGTGCATGAGGGTCTGCTGGGCGATAGTGATTTTGCTGAAATCAATGATTATCATGTGTTGGAAGAGGATGGCGTTCTGCGTTCCGAAGAGATCATCGTGTATCAGCCAGATGCCGATGGGACTGGACGTGGAGTGAATAGTCGCTATGTGTATGAGGTGTTCGGTCCATTATGTGTAGCTTTTACGAAGAGAGATGACGTGTCTGATCACATCTTTCGTCTGTTTCTGATGGTGCTGCCGATTACGGAGCAGACTAGCGTGGCTTACATGCTGAAGCAAAGAAATTATGCGTATGACGAGCTCGACGAGGTGTTCATCCAATTCCAAGATAGGCTCATCGAGCAGGATCGGATTATGGTAGAAAATCAGAAGCCGGAATTGCTGCCGCTAGATTTGCAAGCGGAGCTGCATTTGAAGTGTGATCGCTTGAGTATCGCGTACCGCAAACGACTCCGTGAACTAGGTGTCACCTTCGGAACAGCGTAGCAAGAAATTTGTTGGATTTGGGCAGAGTAGTGCGAAGGACATGCATACGAAATAAAAAAAGGATTGTATAATTAGCTGAGGCTAATATACAATCCTTTTTAATATTTGGTAAAATACTACTAGATTACCACCAGTAGTTAGAAGGCTCGTTTGCATCTTGTTTTCTTGTGTGCGAAGGTGTTGTAAACGTTTTGATAAGTGCAGCAGTTTCTTCAGTAGAAAGAGGCTGAGCCACCATAAAGGAATCTGCTTGCTTGCGCAACTCTGCGCGCTTAACTGCGTGTACGGAACGTTGCAGCTCTGGGTTTAACTGAATAATCGACATAATTTTAGCTCCCTCTTTTTTAATAGTAGTGTTCAAGAGTAAGTATAGCAAAATATTGGAATTTAGGGGAGAGGTAATTGAAAATATTAACAAAGATTATTGTCGGTTTTTGCATGGTGGTCCTGGTTGCATTGCAAATCTGGTGTTCCTTTATTACCTTCCATTTTCCGTATAATGGTATCTACTTGGACAAAGCTCGTACGAATGATTGGGTGGTCAGTAAGCTAGAGGCAAATAGCACGAATGATAACATTCGTATCGGCGATAAAGTAATCGCCATTGACGGAAAGCCGCCAGAGGAATGGTCTACCGTAAAACGATGGAAGGTTGTAGAGAAGGCAAACACAGTCGTGATTTGGAGAGCTGGGAACGTAGAGTCCATCGACTTAAGGACGGGTCAACCCTCACTATTTGATATTATTTCGCTTACTGAGGAATTCGTCTGCCTATTCATGTGCGTATTATTACTAGTAAGAGAAAGCCGGTCGCCTTCCGCACGATTACTAGCTTTCTCTTTCCTAAGCGCCGCCATGATCTTTATGAGTTTGGGTCCTTCTACGCGAGGGGACTTGATAGGCAAGTTGATCATTGCAAGCTCGATGATGGTGCTGCCGATTGTTTTTCTGCATTTTCTTGTTGTGTTCTTCAAGGAAAAAGGGAACATGGAGTTACCTAAACGACATTTTAAATACTTGTACGCGATTGCTTTACTGGCTTTTGTATCAAGAGGCTTATATTTCTTCCCGTCAATGGCTTACGTGTATCGCTTTGATGGCTCCTTTACGATAGGATTCTTCATCATCATCATCTCTTTGAATTTAGTTCTCTTATCTACCTTGTTTGTGAAAATCCGGAAAATACAAACGCCGCTGACTGGGATTATTAAGAGTGTGTTTTACTCCTTGCTCATCTCATTTCTGCCCATTATTTGTCTATCCTTTCTTCCACAGCTCATCGTTGGAGGTTGGATATTGGATCCAATTTATACGAGCGGAATGCTGCTCATTTTCCCAATTACATTTTCGTATTTAATAGCTTCAGATCAGTTGTATGATATTGGACTTGTGGTACGGCGCATTGTGTTTTCTTGCCTAATGGCCATACTGCCGGTCATTTTGTTTACTGGTGCTTTTGCACTCGTTTTTCATGGTGAGACCAACAGCAAACAACTTTTATTTATCTTCAGCGGTTCTCTCTTCCTTGTCTCCATCATGCTATATGCAGCCGAATATTGGACGACTCGATTAGAACCCTATTTGTTCCCGAGAAAGTACATATTGAAGTCGGCTTTGAAAAAGATTTCCAAAAATTTAGGTACAATTTCCAGTTTCCGTGATCTGAAGGATATCATCCTTGTGGATATCGTGGGCACCCTGCAAGTGACAGGCGGCGCGATTGTTTTTCGGCATAAAAATGATATCGAAATCATATGCGAAGGTGAAGTAGACACGGCCGAAATTCAGCGTTTGGTTAATTCATCTGCAATGCTGGATCATCCTTACTATACGTTTATGGAAATGAACTGCCATGAGGAGTACACAAGCTATCTTATCGTGACACGGAAAAAGACGAACACACGGATCGCGAAGGAAGAGTGGCAGTGGCTGCAGCTGATTACCTCCTATTTGGAAGTAGGGATGGAGAATGTGTATCTGATTCGTAAGCTGACAGGCAGGCTCCAGCAAATGGTTTCTCATCTCCCGCAGGAAGAACATCTCTGGTTAAGGAAGGTTATGTTCGAGCTGCAGGAGGAGGAACGGGTTCGGATCGCAACCGATCTTCATGATACAACGATGCAGGATTTATTTTTCCTCAAACGAAGATTAACCACGCTGGCAGAGAAACCATCGATGCGCCAAGAGGATCGTGAACAGTTATACAGCATGAACAACTTTGTGGAAATGATTAATGCCAGCTTACGCCAAAGCTGCTTTGAGTTGAATCCTCACTTGTTAAAAGAGGTAGGATTGAAGCAAACCTTGAAGACGTTCGTTGAGAAGGAATCGTATACGACGCCATTCGAAATTTCCTTCCGAGCAGAGCAGATTTCCGACATCGAGGGCAAGGATTTATCGGCCAAACGGCATATCTTCCGGATCGTGCAAGAATTACTTAACAATGCTAAGAAACATTCACAGGCTGCCAACGTTAGCTTTCATTTGTGGGAGGAAGGACCTTTCTTCTACTTAAGCTATCGGGACGATGGCGTAGGCTTTCACGTGAAGGAAGAGGTTGCTGTTGAGATCGCTTCTTCGGGAATGGGGCTTACCTATATGCGAAGCCGCGTGCTGCATGTGGGTGGAAGCTTTGAATTGGAGACAGCAGAGGGTGAAGGGACCCATATCCTAATCACAATACCAACTGAGGAAGTGTTATCAGCATGAGTGAAACCGTCAAAACATTAGTGGTCGATGACCATCCTTTATTTGCGCGGGCGACGAAGTCGTTGTTAGATGAAATAGATCGGATTGAGGTTGTCGGAGTTGTTAGTAATGCGAAGGAATGCTTGGAGTATGTGAAGCTGCACCAGCCTGGACTCGTATTTCTAGATTATCAGCTTCCTGATCAGACAGGAACAGAGGTTGCCGCACAGCTTAAGCAGCTTTATCCGCACATCCATATTGTCATTTTCACAGGCATCGAACTGGCTGGTATTTATAATAAACTCATTGAAATGAAAGTAAGCGGTGTACTCTCGAAAGAGTCGAGTGAGCGAACGATCAAGAATATGGTGTATTGCATTTTAGACGGATATACGATGATTCCTCTGTCCTTCTTCAACCAGATGCAATTAAATGAAGCGGACGCTGGGGAAGAGTGCGAGCTGCAAGAGGAAGAAGTGCTCATGATGAACATGCTCGTTAAAGGGGCTACCCACGAACAAATTGCGGAGCGGATTTTCATGAGTAAGCGTACGGTAGATAATTATTTGCGTAAAATTTATGACAAGTGGGGCGCGAAATCAAGGACAGAGGCTTTGGAGAAGTTTATCAAGAGTAAATACTATACCTGAAAGTAGGCGCTTTGCATGCAGGATATTCGGCAGCATATGGCACGGATGATGGATGATTATATGTTTGATGAGGATTTGAAAGATCTGCTGAGATCCTGTATGACTGACAAGGAGACCTCGAGTCTTTCATGGTCCAATCTCACGCTGTGCACACACGCCATGCTAGGTGGCGGCTCACCGGATATTCATCGCCGAGCGGCATTGACAGAACTGGTTGTACTCATTCTGGATATCGTGGACGATCTGCAGGATCAGGATAGTGAGAGTAAGCCTTGGATGAGAGTCGACTCTGCGAGTGCGTTGAATGCTGTATTGGCGCTAATCATGGGTGTGGTGGGTGAGTTGGGAAGGCTGAATGCTAGCGGAACTATGCTGGTAGAAATCAGCAAAATCATCGCTAGATCAATTAACGGCCAGCATAAGGATGTGACCAATGCCGTCACTACCGTGGATGAATACCTGTGGATGACTCAAGAGAAATCGGGTTCCTTATTCCGCCTTGCGTGCTTCATGGGCTATTCCGATACAGCGTGTACGGAAGAAATGGTAGAGCTGCTGCATCAGATGGCTGATTGCGTGGGGCTGCTCCACCAGATTCAAAATGATGTGCGAGATCTTGTTCGCTATGATGAGAAAAGTGACTTAATGGCGAAGAGACGGACACTGCCGATCTTGTATTTACTCGCGATTGAAGATGAGGCCCTCTCACCGGTGAAGGCCTATTATGCTGGGGAAATCACGGCTGCGCAATTTGCGGCGAGTGAAGAAAAGGTAAAAGAGCTCATTCAGGACTCTGGCTGCTTGGAGTACGCACGGATTGTGCAGACGGTGTGTGTTCAGAAGGCTGAGGGGATATTTGGGGAGTTGCAGGCGTTGTCGCCATGGAAGGAAGAGTTCCGAACGCTCACGTTAGGCGATTTCATCAAGCTGGGTGTGGAAGTGGAGCAGGCATAGCGCCTGCTCTTTCTATCGTCTAGAGAAAAGGTAGGAAATTATGATTACAGTTGCAGCAGATGGAAGCGGGGATTTCATTCGAATTCAAGAGGCTGTCGATTACGTACCTTCGGAGCGAGAAGAGCCAGTGACCATTTATATCAAAAGTGGTGTGTACAAAGAAAAGTTGGTGATCGATAAGCCGTGGATAAGCTTGGTTGGGGATGGCGCGGATCAGACAGTTATCACATATGACGATTACGCGAAAAAGTTGTTTCCAAACGGGGAGCCTTACCACACGTTTCATTCTTACACGGTTTACATAGGCGGGGATCATGTGACGGTGGAAGGCGTCACGTTCGAGAATACAGCGGGGAGAGGGGAGGTCGTGGGGCAGGCGCTTGCTGCTTACGTCGATGGAGACTGCGTCGCCTTTCGAGATTGCCGTTTCCGTGGGTCTCAAGACACCCTGTTTACAGGTCCTTTACCACCGAAACCGAGAGATCGCGGCAGCTTTGGCGGTCCGAGGGAGGATGCGCCAAGACGTCCCGTAAGGCAGTATTATGAACGCTGCTATGTGGAGGGGGATATCGATTTTATATTCGGCTCGGCGACAGCGGTTTTTCAGGATTGTGAGATCTTCTCCTTGGGACGTGGATGGATTACGGCAGCATCTACCCCTGAGGAGGTTGAATATGGCTATGTATTCCTAGGGTGTAAGCTGACTGGGGATGCGCCTGAGCAATCTGTAGGTTTAGGAAGGCCGTGGAGAAATTACGCGAAGGTCGCATTTCTGGATTGCTGGATGGGGCCGCATATTAAGGCCGTGGGCTGGGATCGCTGGAATGAGCGGGAACCTATCGATGAGGTTAGGTACATGGAGTTTGGGAGTAAGGGGCCTGGGGCTGTAACAAGCGGGCGGTCCGAGTGGGCAATTGAGTTGAACGCGCAGGAAGTGGAGAAGCTGACAGCTCAGCAAATTCTTGCAGGCGAGGATGGCTGGGATCCAACGAAGCGGGGGATAGAACGATAGAAAGTTCTTATTTATCACATACCCCCTGAGCTGAAGCGTCTAAGCAAGGCGAGGGTGCTTATTTTTCGCAAATGTGCTCGAAATATCGAGTGGTACGGGAAATAAGCACACCCAGTGTCCTTATCTCACTAAATCCCCAGGTATTCGAATGAATAAGCAAGTTTAGCTTGCGTATTGCCGTCAGGATGATCTCCCCTGGCGGTTTATTGTTGTCTAGGAAAGTTGATTGACAACGATTCTCACTATAACTATAATAAATATTATATTATAATAATTATAATTAAATATCGATGCATTGACTACTGGTGAGCAAAAGCAAAGAAAATGAAAGAGGAGGTTACCCTTATGGTCAAACATGATCTGAATCAGGCTTTACAGCGGATGCTGGCTAGAAATATTCCACTAACACCGCAGCGGCGTGCATTACTTGCATTTCTTTATGAGCAAGAAGGCTTCACAACGGTGAAAGACATCTGCGAGGCGATGGTCGGTCAATATCCACATCTGAATGCGATGACAGTTAACAGCTCTCTGCACGTTTTTAAGCAGCTTGGATTAGTGAATGAATCAACGGTTAGCGGTGCCTCCTTACGTTATGAAGCGGCGATCTGTTCTTAATACGCCAATAGACGACCATTATCATGCCATTGTCCATACATGTTATTTAGACGAGTTTGTTCAATGAATTTTGTCAAACGATTCTGATACAACGCAGGATCTTTCCGCACAGACTGGATATTATCGATCTTGACTCTAACATATAGATCTGGCAAGGCTTGAAAATGGCGATAAAGCACTTCGTCCTGACGTAATTGCGCTAAGATATCTTCATGGATGATAAAAGCCGCGGTGTTCATATCTGGCAATACACGATATCCTGCTTCTGTCATGAGGCCTAATTTATCTAACCTTCTGACGCGTTCTTTATTGAGCTCTGTCCAGTTGCTCTTTTTCTTCCTGGGCGAAAATCGTTGGGCTGTTTGCGTATCATTGATTTTTTTAGTCGTGCTATCAATCCAGCCAAAACACAAGGCTTCTTCAACAAAATCTAAGTAACTATCCGCATGACGATTTGTAGGGACTACCCAACAATAATTTTCTGTGCTGTGAAAATCACTTAACCAATTTCGCCAATCTTGTCGCGTGTGAACTTGTACGATTTTATCTATGATCATAGATTCTGGTCACCTCTGATTATCATTATAAACAAACGCACTGACAGCTGTATGTCAGTGCGTTTGTTTTTTTCAAAGAATGAAGTCGTGTCGAAAAATATGAAGGCTCGTCTTACAAGTGATTTCGAAGTCTAAGGACATGTGCTGATCTCATATAGAGATGTTGTGAAACGCATCTTCCGTCTAAAACAGGTAAAAGATAGAAAATGTGCCGAAAAAGCGAACTATTTAAAAGAATAAAGTAATAAATGTTCGTTTTTTCAAATTGACATGGCACGTTAGTTGGTAGTAAACTAGGAAAGCGGGAAATGAAGCCGCACTAATTGAAAATGTCGAATCAACTCGTATAAAATCAGGAATAAGGCCTGGAAGTATCTACCCAAAAACCATGAATTTTTGGACTACGAGGAAGCGAATGAGGGGAACCATAGGAAATGATGGTCTTTTTGCATTCGGTTCTTTTGCTGTCCAGCGTATAGAATCGTGAATTCTAGCTCTGGGCATTTTTATTATTATGAAGATTTTAAAAGTCGGCTTTCAGAACCGAGAAGGTTGGACGAAAGGTGGAGAAAGAGGAACGGAGCGTAGTGATGTGCTACGTGAGTACCGGACTTCCCGAATTTCGTTCAAGATTCGATGCCGAGACGCTTCTCGTAAATTCTTCGTTATCAAAGTTGACTTTTAAAATTACCTATAAGAAAGAGGTTTGAGATGACGGTACGTGTTGGTGTAATTATGGGAAGCCAGTCGGATTGGGAAACGATGAAGCATGCTTGTGATATGTTGGACGAACTGGGTATAGCCTATGAGAAGAAGGTCGTCTCCGCGCATAGAACGCCGGATCTGATGTTTGATTATGCGGCATCAGCCATCGAACGCGGCCTACAAGTGATTATTGCCGGAGCAGGCGGGGCGGCGCATCTACCAGGAATGGTAGCGGCCAAAACGGAGCTTCCGGTTATTGGTGTTCCAGTCAAAACGTCTACGTTGAATGGTATGGACTCTCTACTCTCTATTGTACAGATGCCGGGCGGCATTCCGGTTGCTACGGTTGCAATCGGCCATGCAGGTGCAACGAACGCAGGCTTGCTCGCTGCGCAAATTCTGGGCGCTTTTGATCCAGAGATTCAAGCGAAAGTGAAAGCACGCCGCGCGCGTATTACGCAAACGGTGCTAGAAAGCAGTGACCAGCTATGAGCGAGGCATCCAGAGGTAAGGTGATCCAGCCAGGAGGCACAATCGGCATCCTTGGCGGCGGGCAATTAGGGCGCATGCTTACACTAGCCGGACGCAACATGGGGTATCGCTTCGTGACACTCGATCCGACGGAGGACGCACCATGCGGTCAAGTAGCCGATGAGCAAATTAAAGCGAATTTCGACGACGTTGAGGCCGCTAGAAGGCTTGCCGCACTGTCGGACGTGATCACGTACGAATTCGAAAACGTCGACGCGCACGTCACCAACATCTTGATGGAAGAGTCCTATGTTCCACAAGGCAGTCATCTTTTATACACGACACAGCACCGTCTTCGTGAGAAGAGAGCGATTGAAGCAGCAGGCGTTCCTGTAGCGCCATATGCAGAGATCAGAAGCGAGGCGGAGCTGCGGGAAGCGGCAGAGCGCTTCGGTACGCCATGCGTACTCAAAACCGCTACTGGCGGTTATGACGGTAAAGGGCAGTGGGTGCTTCGTTCTCTAGACGAAGTGGCAGAAGCCTACGAAACCTTAAGCCGCGCCAAAACCGAGCTGGTGCTCGAGCAATTCATTCATTTTGACAAGGAATTATCCGTTATTGCAGCTAGAAGTCCACGCGGCGAGGTAAAGGCATTTCCTGCTGCTGAAAATATACATGTACATAATATTCTGCACGAATCCATCGTGCCGGCACGTATTCCTGTGCCCGTGCAGAAGGCAGCCGAAGAACTGGCGATTCGCATCGCCGAGTCACTCGGTGTGATCGGGCTTATCGCGGTTGAGCTATTCCTGACTAAGGACGGTCAACTGTACGTGAATGAGCTTGCGCCACGCCCGCATAATTCTGGGCATTACACGATGGAAGCTTGCCGGACCTCGCAGTTCGAGCAGCATGTTCGGGCGATTTGCAACTTGCCGCTTGGTTCAACGGAACTGTTGACACCAGTAGTGATGGTTAATTTGCTAGGCGAGCATATCGCGCCGCTGCATGAACAGCTAACTCAGCCAGGGTTTCTGGAAAACGAAGCTTTAGGCGTTAGCGCGAAGGTTCATTTGTACGGGAAGAAGGAAGCGAAAGAAAAACGTAAGATGGGTCACATTAATCTTTTGACAAACGATGTTGCGAAAGCACTGACTTGGATAGAACAGACAGGCATTTGGGAAAGTAAGTAAATGAAACTCATTGGAGGAACGGAATCATGATCGAACGTTATACACGCCCCGAGATGGCACGCATTTGGACAGAAGAAAATAAATTTAACGCTTGGCTGGAAGTTGAAATTCTTTCTTGCGAGGCTTGGTCAGAGCTTGGTGTGATCCCGAAAGAAGATGTGAAAGTATTGCGAGAGAAAGCAAGCTTCAACATCGATCGCATTTATGAAATCGAGCAAGAAACACGTCACGACGTAATCGCCTTCACTAGAGCGGTTTCTGAAACGCTAGGGCCTGAGCGCAAATGGGTTCACTACGGCTTAACGTCCACGGATGTTGTAGATACAGCACTTGGTTACTTGCTGCGCCAAGCGAACGAAATTTTGGATAAAGACATCCAGAACTTCATCGAAATCCTACGCAACAAAGCGATTGAGCATAGAGATACAGCAATGATGGGTAGAACGCATGGTGTTCACGCAGAGCCAACGACGTTTGGTTTGAAAATGGCGCTATGGTACGAGGAAATGAAGCGTAACCTGGAGCGTTTCCGCTTTGCCGCTGACGGCGTGCAATTCGGTAAAATCTCTGGAGCAGTTGGCACGTACGCGAACATTGATCCGTTCGTTGAAGAATACGTTTGCGGTAAACTTGGTACGAAAGCAGCGCCAATCTCCACACAAACGCTGCAACGTGACCGCCATGCAGAATACATGGCTACACTTGCATTGGTAGCAACATCCCTAGACAAATTTGCAACGGAAATCCGCGCCCTTCAAAAGAGTGAGTTCCGCGAGGTAGAAGAGCCGTTTGCAAAAGGTCAAAAAGGCTCATCCGCAATGCCGCACAAACGTAACCCAATCGGTTGCGAGAGCATTTCCGGTCTGTCCCGTGTCATTCGTGGGCACATGGTGTCCGCTTACGAGAACGTAACGCTATGGCATGAGCGCGACATTTCGCACTCCTCCGTTGAGCGCATTATTTTACCGGATGCGACACAATTGTTGAACTACATGCTGAACCGTCTTGGCAACATCATCAAGAATTTGACGGTGTTCCCTGAAAATATGAAACGTAACATGCGCAGCACGTACGATGTTCCTTTCTCCGGCCGCGTGATGACGAAGCTGATCGACAAAGGCTTTGCTCGTGAGCAAGCTTATGACACGGTACAGCCGAGAGCGATGCAAGCATGGGAAGAGCAACGTTCCTTCCGTGAAATCGTTGAGAACACATCGGTGATTACAGAAGTGTTAAGCCCTGAAGAAATCGCAGATTGCTTCGATCCTAGCTGGCATTTGAAGCATGTAAGCACGATCTTTGACCGTCTTGGTTTGAACTAACAGATAGATTTGAAGGGGAAAGGGTGTGGAATTCGTGGCAAACGCAAGCGTGATCGTAGATACTGCTGAGGAAATGATTAATGCGCCTCTGGTGCATAAAGGCAAAGTACGTGAGTTGTATGATCTTGGGGATAGCTTTTTGATCGTGGTAACGGATCGTATTTCGGCTTTTGATTACATCTTGAAGCCTGGCGTTCCGGATAAAGGTTATGTACTGAATGCACTCAGCAAGTACTGGTTCGGAATTACCAGCGGTTATATGAATAATCACATCATCCACACGGATGTTGAGAAGCTTCAAGCGATTATTCCAAGTGCTGCTGACCGTGAGCTGTTGAAGGAACGTATTATTGTAGCCAAGAAGGCAGAGCGCATTTCCATCGAGTGCGTTGTTCGTGGCTACATCACAGGGAACGGCTGGAGACAGTACGAGAAAACGGGAGAAATTAACGGCATTAAATTACCGGAAGGCTTACGTAAAAACCAACGGTTGCCAGAGCCCATTTTCACACCAGCAGCGAAAAATGATGTCGGTCATGATGAGGACATCTCCCTTGAGCAAATGAAAGAACTGGTTGGCGAAGAGCTGACTTATGCACTGCAAGAGCGCAGCATTATGCTGTATGTGCTAGCACATTCCATCTGTGAGCAAAAAGGCATTATTTTAGCAGATACGAAGTTTGAATTTGGTTTCTATGCAGGTGAACTTATTATTATTGATGAGATTTTCACGCCGGATTCATCCCGTTACTGGTCTGAAGATAAATATGCCTTGGATATCGAGATCGATTCTATGGACAAAGAGCCTGTTCGCACGTATTTGGCGGGATCAGGTTGGGATAAAAATAGTGAACCGGATGAGCTTCCAGCTTCTGTTGTGGAAGAGACTTCGAACCGATATAAAGGCATTCTGCACCGCTTGGTTGATTAATAATAACGCTGAGGAGAGATTTCATATGAAAGCAACGGTCTATGTAACGATTAAACAGAACGTATTGGACGTGCAAGGAACTGCAGTACAAGGAGCACTTCACTCCATGGGCTTCGAAGAAGTTGGCAAAGTACGCATCGGTAAATACTTGGAGCTTGAACTAGGTACAACAGACAGAGCAGAAGCGGAAGCACGTGTTAAAGCAATGTGCGAGAAGCTGCTTGCAAACACAGTAATCGAAGATTACCGCTACGAATTGGTGTAATAGACACAAGTTAATCAAAGCAAATGCTTACGAAGATAGTTTTGCTAAAGCAAAACTTTTAGGAGGAAATAGCCATGAATTTTGCGGTTCTTGTGTTCCCGGGATCGAATTGCGATATTGACTTGTACAAAGCGATTGAAGACACGATTGGTCAGCCAGTTGACTATGTATGGCATACGGACGGCGACTTGTCCAAATATGATTGTATCCTAGTACCAGGAGGATTCTCTTACGGGGATTACCTGCGTTGTGGAGCGATTGCTCAGTTTACGAACGTGATGAAGGCTGTCGTGAAGGCTGCGGAAGAAGGCAAATACATTCTAGGTATTTGTAACGGATTCCAAGTGTTGACGGAGGCTCGCTTGCTGCCAGGCGCATTGCTGCGCAATAACGGCATGAAATTCCGCTGTCACCAAGCGGTTCTGAAGGTTGAGAACAACACAACGGCGTTCACACGTGATTATGCTGAAGGTGAATTGATCAACATTCCGATCGCACACGGTGAAGGCAACTACTACTGTGACGAAGCTACGCTGAAAGATTTACAAGAAAACAACCAAATCGTGTTCCGTTATGAAGCGGGCAACAACCCGAACGGATCACTTGATGATATCGCAGGAATTAGCAACAAAGCAGGGAACGTTGTGGGTATGATGCCCCATCCAGAGCGCGCCATTCATGAGATTTTGGGCTCCGCAGACGGTAAGAAAATGTTCACATCAATTCTAAGTGCTTGGAGGGAAAAACATGACGCAGCAGCTATCCGCTAAGGAACCATCAGCCGAACAAATCGCGGAACAGAAGATCTACAAGCAAATGGGTGTAACCGACGAGGAGTTTGCCAAAATTTGCGGCTTCCTTGGACGCAATCCGAACTATGTGGAGATCGGCGTATTCAGCGTAATGTGGTCCGAGCATTGTTCTTACAAAAATTCCAAACCTGTTCTTCGCAAATTCCCAGTTACAGGACCTCGCGTTCTAATGGGACCTGGTGAAGGTGCAGGGATTGTAGATATCGGGGACAACCAAGCGGTTGTTTTCAAAATTGAAAGTCATAACCACCCTTCCGCAATCGAGCCTTACCAAGGCGCAGCGACAGGTGTGGGCGGTATTATTCGTGATATTTTCTCCATGGGTGCACGCCCAGTGGCATTATTGAACTCCTTGCGTTTCGGTAAATTGGAAAACGATCGCGTGAAGTACTTGTTCGAGCACGTTGTCTCCGGTATCGCTGGATACGGTAACTGTATCGGGATTCCGACTGTTGGCGGCGAAGTCATGTTCGACGAGAGCTACGAGGGGAACCCGCTCGTTAACGCCATGTGCGTGGGTCTGATCGACCACGACATGATCCAACGCGGTGTTGCCAAGGGTGTTGGCAACCCAGTCTTCTATGTAGGCCCAGCAACAGGCCGTGACGGTATCCACGGTGCGACATTCGCATCCGAGGAACTAACTGCTGAATCCGAAGCGAAGCGTCCAGCGGTACAAGTTGGCGATCCGTTCATGGAAAAGCTTGTTCTAGAAGCATGCTTAGAGTTAATCGATTCCGGCATCGTGCTAGGAATTCAAGATATGGGCGCAGCGGGACTTACGTGTTCCAGCGCTGAGATGGCAAGTAAAGCAGGTAACGGCATGGAGCTGTACCTGGATGAAGTTCCACAACGCGAAGACGGTATGACTGCATATGAAATGATGCTGTCTGAGTCCCAAGAGCGTATGCTTTTTGTTGTTGAGCCGAAGGATGAGGCGCAAGCTAAGGGCATTTTCGAGCGTTGGGGCTTGCACTGCGCGAAAGTCGGTAAGGTTACTGACGACGGTTTCCTTAAGTTAATCCACCACGGTGAAGTCGTGGGGAACATGCCTGTTGGCGCACTCGTTGATGAGTGCCCGGTTTACAATAAGCCAAGCAAAGTGCCGGCTTATTACGAAGCAAGCGCAGCGATCGATACAACGCGTTACCCAGAGGTAACGAAGTTGACGGATGCGCTGAAATCCGTACTCGCGTCCCCAACGGTAGCGAGCAAAGAATGGGTTTACAACCAGTATGACTACATGGTTCGTACAGAAACTGCTGTGCGTCCAGGTTCGGACGCAGCTGTTGTAACCATCCGCGGCACGCGCAAAGGTCTAGCGATGACAACGGATTGTAACGGACGCTACGTGTACCTTGATCCGGAAGTGGGCGGACGTATCGCGGTTTCAGAAGCAGCACGTAACGTAGTATGTTCTGGTGCTGAGCCGCTTGCTGTGACGGACAACTTGAACTTTGGTTCCCCTGACAAGCCGGAAATCTTCTGGCAGTTGGAGAAATCCACAGATGGTATGGCGGAAGCTTGCCGCTTCTTGGATACGCCGGTTATCGGCGGTAACGTCTCGCTTTACAACGAGAACTCCAAAGGCGCTATCTACCCTACACCGGTAATCGGTATGGTTGGTCTTGTTCATGACATCGATCACATCACAACACAAAACTTCAAAAACGAAGGCGACATCATTATCCTGCTAGGTGAGACGAAAGCTGAGCTCGGCGGCAGCGAATTCCAATATGTGATTCACGGTGTAACAGAAGGCCGTCCTCCTGAGTTGGACTTGGCGACTGAGAAACGCCTGCAAAACGCAGTACTAAAAGCGATTCAAGAAGGTCTAGTTGCTTCTGCGCATGACTTGTCTGAAGGCGGATTAGCTGTAGCACTTGCAGAAAGCTGTATCAGCGGCAACATCGGCGCAGAGGTTAATGTAGCGTCTGATCTTCGTCCTGATTTCGCATTGTTCAGTGAAACGCAATCCCGTATCATTCTGAGCGCTACACCAGACAAAGCGGATGCGCTTAAGCACTGGATCGCTTCCCAAGGTGTACCTTATCAAGAAATCGGAAAAGTAACAGGTTCTTACTTAACTGTGAAAATCAATGACGAACAGCGTCTCCAGTCTCCTGTAAACGAGCTGGCGAAAGTCTGGAAGGATGCGATTCCATGTCTAATGGCGTGAAGCAATCCAAGGCCCTGAAGCTTCCTGTGGCACCATTTGAACAACTTGAGAATGGGCAGCATGAGCTTTGGACAGGCGACTATTACAACGAAGGTATTGGCGGCCAAGGCGGATTGTTCGATAAGCTGAATGAAGAGTGCGGGGTGTTCGGGGTGTATGGTCATCCCGACGCTTCCTCACTGTGCTATTACGGGCTGCATGCCCTGCAGCATCGTGGCCAGGAAAGTGCCGGCATCTGTACGGTCGATGAAGGCAAGTTCAATTATTACCGTGGGATGGGACTTGCGAAGGAAGTTTTTACAAATGATAATTTGCATCCACTTACGGGCTCAACGGCTATCGCTCATGTACGTTATTCAACAGCAGGCGAAAGCAAGCTGGCAAATGCGCAGCCACTCGTATTCAAATACCGCGAGGGCGATCTAGCGATTGCGACGAACGGGAACCTGGATAATGCCAACATTATCAAGCGTGAACTGGAGCGGAAGGGTTCTATTTTCCAAACAACAAGTGATACTGAGGTTATGGCGCATCTGATTGCTCGCTCGGAGCATGATGATATCGTTGATGCTGTGAAAGATGCAATGAATCAAGTCATCGGCGGCTTCGCATTCCTTATTATCACGAAAGATAAATTGATTGCTGCACTTGATCCGAACGGCTTACGTCCGTTCATGATCGGTCGCCTCGGAGAAGCCTACTTGTTCGCGTCTGAGAGCTGTGCGTTCGATGCCGTTGGGGCAACGTATTTCCGTGATGTGCAGCCTGGTGAGATTATCGTCATTGATCGTGACGGTTTCCGTTCTGAGCAGTTTACAGAAGGCGGAAGGCGTGCGATCTGTGCGATGGAGTACATCTACTTCGCTCGTCCTGATAGCGACATCGACACGGTGAATATTCATTCCGCTCGTAAACGGATGGGTAAACGATTGGCGATGGAAGCTTTCGTGGATGCTGATATTGTTACTGGCGTGCCGGATTCAAGTATTTCAGCTGCGATCGGCTTTGCGGAACAAACCGGGATTCCTTACGAACTGGGTTTGATCAAAAACCGCTACACGGGCCGGACGTTCATCATTCCAAGCCAAGAGCTTCGTGAGCAAGGTGTCAAAATGAAGCTGAGCGCCGTTCGCAAGGTGGTCGAAGGCAAGCGTGTCGTGATGATCGATGACTCCATCGTTCGTGGGACAACGTCCTTACGCATCGTCAACCTGCTTCGTGAAGCTGGGGCAACGGAGGTTCATGTGCGGATATCTTCGCCGCCTTTCATGAACCCTTGTTACTACGGAATTGATACACCAGACCGCAAAGAGCTTATCGCGGCGATGAATTCGATCGAAGAAATTCGCAAGGCGATCAACGCGGATTCGCTTCATTTTCTAACGAAGGATGGGTTATTGGATTCAATCGGACAAGGTTCCGCAGGCAAAGAGAGCGGATATTGTACGGCTTGCTTCGATAACAGCTATCCGACTGAAATCGTTGATGTGACGAAGGTTGGCTGTGCTTGTGATTAACAGATGATTCTGTGACAGCCTCACGGTCACGGATTCAGCCAATAGTAATAGAGAGAAAACGGGGGTCTAGCGACCTCCCCCATATATAGACAAACTAAGGAGTGTTGGTCAGTGTCGGATGCTTACAAAAAGGCTGGCGTCGATATCGCGGCGGGGAACGAAGCAGTAGAACGGATGAAAAAGCACGTTAAACGGACATTCCGTCCTGAAGTGTTAACAGATCTCGGAGGCTTCGGCGGGCTGTTCAGCTTGAACAAAGACAAGTATGAGGAGCCTGTTCTCGTATCCGGTACGGACGGCGTAGGCACGAAGCTGAAGATTGCTTTTGCCATGGATAAGCATGATACGATTGGGATCGACGCTGTTGCAATGTGTGTAAACGATATTATCGTTCAAGGCGCAGAGCCATTGTTCTTCCTTGACTATCTCGCTTGTGACAAAGTCATTCCAGAGAAAATTGAAGCGATCATTAAAGGGATCGCCGACGGTTGTGCGCAGTCTGGCTGCTCATTGATCGGTGGCGAAACTGCGGAAATGCCAGGCATGTATGCACAAGGGGAGTATGACATTGCCGGCTTTACGGTTGGAATCGTCGACAAGAAAAAGATCATTGATGGTACAACGATCCGTCCTGGAGATGTCGTACTAGGACTAGCTTCGAGCGGTGTGCACAGTAACGGGTTCTCGCTTGTGCGTAAGCTTTTGCTAGAAGATAACGGGTATACCCTTCAAGGGCATGTTGAAGAGCTTGGGGACAAGCTGGGGAACGTGCTGCTGGAGCCAACGAAGCTTTATGTGAAGCCAGTTTTGGCTATGTTGGAAGACGTAGCGATCAAAGGTATGGCGCACATTACAGGCGGTGGTTTCATCGAAAATATTCCACGCGTTCTGCCAGATGGCGTGAACGTGGATATCCAATACGGATCATGGCCGATTCTACCGATCTTCTCTTTGATGCAGCGTGTAGGTAACATCACGAACAATGATATGTTCCGCACGTTCAACATGGGAATCGGGATGGTTGTCATCGTGGCAGCTGACGATGCAGAGAAAGCTATTGCTGCAGCGGAAGCGCAAGGCGAGAAAGCTTATCGTTTAGGCGTTGTAACCGAAGGCGAGCGTGTAGTTACGTTCCAAGGAGCTGACGTGTAATGCAGCCTTATCGCATCGCGGTTATGGCTTCAGGCAGCGGCTCGAATTTTCAGGCTATTGTGGATCAGGTACAGAAGGGGAAGCTTGATGTTAGCATCGAGCTTCTTGTCTGTGATCGCCCAAAGGCGTTCGTAGTTGAGCGTGCGAAGGAAGCGAAGGTGCCAGTATTTGCCTTCAACCCGAAGGAATACGAAAGCCGTGAGGCGTATGAGGCGCTGATCTTGAAAGAGCTGCAGGATCGCCAGGTTGATCTGGTTGTGATGGCAGGGTACATGCGGATTATTACGAATGTGTTGGTTGAGCCGTTTTTTGGGCGGATGATCAACATTCATCCATCTTTATTGCCGTCGTTCCCCGGCGTGCGCGCTGTGGAGCAGGCTGTTGAGTATGGCGTGAAGCAGACAGGCGTCACGGTGCATTTTGTCGATGGCGGGCTGGACTCCGGCCCGATCATTGCGCAGCGTGCCGTGGAAATCCACGAGCACGAGACGGCAGATTCGCTCACGGAGCGAATCCACGCGGCTGAGCACGTGCTGCTGCCGCAGGTTGTGCGGTGGCTGCGCGAGGGCCGCGTGAGCTTGGACGGACGCAGGGTTAGCGTGCGGAAGTAGGGTTTAATTCGCGCGCCGCTGTGCGTGCGTGTGTGGCACTTATCTATCTTATTCAGAGAAGGCGGATGCCTCGAAGGTTGGGGCGGACGTTAGAGAGCGGGGGGCCAGTGCCCCCGGAAATCGTGATTCCGTGCGCTGTAGTGATGATTTTCATCACTAAGTTGGGCGTGGTGAGAGAAATGGCCGCTGTAGTGATGTTTTATCACGTTACAGAGATCATTTTGCCCCGAAAGTGGGGTAACGGGTTCTGTAGTGATGATTTTCATCACTAAGTAGGACCTAGCGTAAGAAGCAGCAGCTGTAGTGATGTTTTTCATCACTAAGCATTTATTCATACAATTCCATTCCCTAAGGAGGAAGCATAGTGGCAATCAAAAGAGCACTGATCAGCGTTTTCGATAAAACGGGCATCGTTGAATTCGCGAGCGAGCTGTCGAAGCTGGGCGTTGAGATCATTTCCACAGGCGGTACGCTTAGTTTGTTAAAGGATAAAGGGGTGCCGGTTATCGGTATTTCCGAGGTTACAGGGTTCCCAGAAATCATGGATGGCCGTGTGAAGACGCTTCACCCGAACGTACATGGCGGACTTCTAGCTGTTCGTGACAACGAAGAGCACCAAGCAAGCATGAAAGAGCTTGGCTTGGAGTACATTGATCTAGTTGTCGTGAATTTGTATCCTTTTGCAGAAACAATTGCGAAGCCTGATGTGACTTACGAAGATGCGATCGAGAACATCGATATCGGTGGGCCGACCATGCTTCGTTCCGCAGCGAAAAACCATGCCTTCGTTTCCGTTATCGTAGACACGACTGACTATGCGAAAGTGCTTGAAGAAGTACAAGAGACTGGCGATACGACGCTGGAAACACGTAAACGTCTAGCGGCAAAAGTGTTCCGTCACACAGGTGCTTACGATGCTTTGATTGGTGACTACTTGACTGGCCTTCAGGGCGAGCCTTACCCAGAGCGTTACACAGTAACGTATGAGAAAATGCAGGAGCTTCGCTACGGCGAGAACCCGCACCAAAGCGCAGCGTTCTACCGCAAGCCGAATGCAGCTGCTGGCAACATCACAACGGCTGAACAATTACACGGTAAGGAATTATCGTACAACAATATTAATGACGCGAACACGGCTCTTCAAATTGTAAAAGAGTTCAGCGAGCCTGCGGTTGTTGCCGTTAAGCACATGAACCCTTGCGGCGTGGGTATCGGTACGAACGTACTGGAAGCCTACACGAAAGCGTACAATGCAGATCCAACGTCCATCTTCGGTGGAATCGTAGCTGCAAACCGTACTATCGACGAGGCGACAGCACAACTGCTGCATGAGATTTTCTTGGAAATCGTCATCGCGCCAGATTTTACACCAGAAGCACTTGAAATTTTGGCTAAAAAGAAGAACATCCGCCTACTCAAAGTAAGCGGTTTGGATACAATTGCTGGCCGCACTTCCGAGCCAGTAATCACAACAGTTGAAGGCGGCATGCTTGTACAAGCTAGCGACGCTTACCAACTGACAGAAGCAGATCTGAAGGTCGTTTCCGAGCGTCAACCGACAGCGGAAGAGATGAAGCAATTGCTTTTCGCATGGAAAGTAGTTAAGCACGTTAAATCTAATGCCATTGTACTTGTGGCTGACGATATGACAGTTGGCGTAGGCGCTGGTCAAATGAACCGTGTCGGCGCAGCGAAAATCGCGATCGAGCAAGCTGGCGACAAAGCGAAAGGCTCCGTCCTTTCGTCCGATGCTTTCTTCCCAATGGGCGATACGCTTGAAATGGCAGCAAAAGCAGGCATCACTGCGGTGATTCAGCCAGGCGGCTCCATCAAAGACGAAGAATCCATTCGCGTAGCGAACGAAAATGGCATTGCGATGGTCATGACAGGCGTTCGTCACTTTAAACACTAAAACAATTGAGAATGCTCACGATTCGTAAGTGGACCGTGGGCATTCCCCATGAGAGGGACTGATGACGAAGATGAAAGTATTAGTTATTGGACGTGGCGGACGTGAGCATGCGATTGTATGGGCACTGAGCAAAAGCCCAAAAATCAGCAAGTTGTTCTGCGCACCAGGGAATGGTGGAATTGCCGGCTTAGCGGAATGCGTGCCGATCACTGAGCTTCAGTTCGAAGAGATCAGTACATTTGCCAAGGAACAAGCCATTGATTTGGTCATGGTTGCGCCAGATGATCCGTTAGCGGCAGGTTTGGTTGATCATTTGGAGTCCAAAGGCATCGAGGCATTCGGCCCGCGCGCCAACGCTGCGATTATTGAAGGCAGCAAAGTATTTATGAAGCAGCTGCTCAAAAAATACAGCATCCCAACGGCAGCTTACGAGTCTTTTGACGCGTATGAGCCGGCACTTGCTTACTTGCGCAGTCAAACAGCGCCTATCGTAATCAAAGCTGACGGCTTGGCCGCTGGTAAAGGTGTAACGGTTGCGCAAACGATGGAAGAAGCGGAAGCAGCGCTGAAAGACATTATGGTGGGTCAGGTGTTTGGTAAATCCGCAGGCGCAAGCGTGGTGATCGAGGAGTTCCTAACAGGACAAGAAATGTCTTTGTTGGCCTTCGTTGATGGTTCGACGGTGCGTTTGATGGTGCCTTCGCAGGATCATAAGCCTGTTTTTGATAACGATAAAGGGCCGAATACAGGCGGAATGGGCACATACTCCCCACTGCCACATATTCCAGAGTCCATCGTGCAGGAAGCACTTGTGAACATCGTCCAACCAACGGCGGATGCAATGGTGGCTGAAGGCCGTCCGTTCAAAGGCGTCCTGTATGCGGGTCTGATTTTGACGCCGAACGGCGTGAAAACGATTGAGTTCAACGCGCGCTTCGGTGATCCGGAGACGCAGGTGATTTTGCCGCGATTGAAAACGGATTTGCTGGATATTTTCTTAGCGATCAACAACGGTACGTTGGCTGAGCAGCCAATCGAGTGGAGCGAACAAGCCGCAGTATGCGTGATCGTGGCTTCGCCAGGCTACCCTGGGCCATATCCGAAAGGATTGCCGATCACAGGTCTTGATCAAGTCCAGGATTCTCTTGTGTTCCACGCTGGTACAGCAGTTGAAAACGGGCAAATTGTCACCAACGGTGGACGTGTACTCGGGATCACTGGCCTTGGTAAGGATATCGTCGAAGCTCGTCAAAAGGCTTATGCGGATGCGGATCGGATTCATTTTGAAGGTAAGCATTACCGTACGGACATTGCGATGAAAGCATTGAAATAAGTTGTAGCTACAAACAAAAAACACAGTCCTCTTAGAAGCGATTACCCGATTGGGCGTGCGCAGCGGGGGCTGTGTTTTTGGTATGTGTGGGGGTGTAGGGTATCCATCTACTTTTTATCCCAGCCACGAATGTACTTGCTTCTGCCCTTGTAGACGAAAAAACACGCCAGTATGGCAAGAACAACTAATGATATGGACAGCCAGTGATCAGTGATATAATGCCAAAGTGCCATAGTGGAACCTCCCAAATGTGGAGAAGCATGGTAGCGTTAGTTTCGTGAATGTTGGCCGTTTTTATACAGAACATAGAGAAAAAGGGGAATCGTTAGATGTGTTATAAAAGAATGCTGCTCCTCGCTGCGGTCGTAGTTCTTGTCGGTGTGTTGGCTGGATGCGGGAATAAGCAAAAGCTGATTGAGGCTGCTCCTGCGACTGAGACGGTGCAGAGTGCTGCGCCTGTTTCGCAGGGAACAGCGGTGGCGACAGCTGCGACGGCGTCAGAGGTACAGGCGGCACCGATCAATACGCCAGCACCTTCACCAACGGCGGCTCCATCACCGGTTGCAACGCTTGAACCGAAGCCAACGCCATCGAAGACTTCGACTGCTTCAACAATAGCTCCAGTCAAAAAACAGAGCAATAAGCTCGTGATGATCGATCCCGGGCATCAACGGGTCGGTAATAACGAACCTGAGCAGGTCGGGCCAGATACGCGTGAAACGAAGGCCAAGGTCAGCTCTGGAACTGTTGGCGTACGCACGAAGAAACCGGAGTATGTGCTCAATCTGGAAGTATCTTTGCTGCTTAAAGCTGAGCTAGTCCGACGGGGGATCAACGTTGCGATGACGCGCGAGTCGCACGACGTAGATATCAGTAACAAGCAGCGTGCGGATATGGCGAATGAGGCAGATGCGGCGTTGGTTGTAAGGATTCATGCGGATGGCGATGCCTCGGCGAGTACGAAGGGGTTTTCGGTATTGTACCCATCAGCGGGACAACCGGCAGTTAAGCCCATTGCCACAGAAAGCAAGCAGGCGGCTGGATATTTACTAGCTGGCTTGCAGCAAGCAACAGGCCAAAAGGGCAGAGGTCTTTCGGCACGCGACGACCTTAGCGGCTTCAACTGGTCGAAGGTCCCCGTCGCGCTCGTTGAGCTCGGGTTCATGACTAATCCCGAAGAGGACGAGCTTATGTCAGAGACGGCATACCAACAAAAGCTGGCCAAGGGCATTGCGGATGGGATCGAGCGGTTTATGAACGGTAAGTGATGAGGACGGAATCACTGGAAAAAGATGATGGAAACTCCCAAGGCGAGTGTAGTGTGGTTTTATTTTCACAGATTCGAGAATAATGTAGATAATTGGCATTGAATTCTGTGGGAGGGGGCGCTGCTATGCTGCCGGCATTTTTTATTGCGCATGGCTCACCGAGCTTGGCGATTGAGCAGCATGCGTATACGGAGTTCTTGCAAAGACTTGCGATGTCGATACCGACGCCGAAAGCCATTGTTTTGTTCAGTGCTCATTGGGAAAGCCCCGTGCAGAAGATTAGCTCGGCAGTCGAGCCGGAGATGATGTACGATTTCTCAGGTTTTTCGGAAAAGCTTTATGACATTAACTATCCGGCTAAAGGGGATCTCCCCCTAAGCCTGCATATTCAGCAGCTTTTTCAGCAAGAGGGTATACGCTGTGAGCTCAATGATAGGCGGGGCCTGGATCATGGGGCCTGGGCGCCGCTCTCCATTATGTATCCCGATGCGCAGATCCCAGTCGTGACGCTTTCGGTTAATCCGCGGCTAACGCCCGAGGAGCATTATCGGATTGGTGCCGCGTTAGGACCCTTACGGGAGGAGCAGGTACTGATCATTGGCAGTGGCGGGACGGTACACAATTTGCGGAAATTGGATCATAACAATCCAGTGCCGCAGCTATGGGCCGTGGAGTTTGACGAGTGGCTAGCGGAGCAGCTAGAAACGTGGAACTTAGAGGCGCTGATTCGCTACGACGAAAGAGCGCCACATGCGCGGGAGGCGGTGCCAACGCCGGAGCATTTTGCGCCGTTGCTGATCGCGCTTGGAGCGGGCGATGCTTCACGGAGCGCGAAGCTGCTGCACCATAGCTTCCAGATGGGCACCCTGAGCTTGTGCTGTTGGATGTTCGGCGGCGTAAGTTTGCGCAAGAAGGATGTTTAGGCTGAGGCGGTCGCCACTCAATCCAGGAACCGTCCCTTATGCTCCGGCTTCGGCAGCATGCAATGCTCGGTCTTGCCGAACCAACGATAGCGGTTGCGCGCGATGAAGCTGTATCCGAGGTTGCGGATCGGAGACGGGATTACGATGGCTGCGTAGGCCAGTGGCCAAGCACCGCGCAAACGCCGTGCAATACGCAGGGCAGCCGAACTGCGCGTATAAGCGCGATCCCCTTCGATCAGCACTATGGTGCTTAGTCGATCTAGGGGCAGTTTGTGCTGGGCAAGCAGCTTTTGGCCTGACTCAGACTGAAGAGAAGCGAAGTGGAACACGCCCTTCGGATCGTTTCGCAGGATGAATTGCACCGCTGAGCTGCAAAGCAGGCAAACACCGTCGAATAGAATGACAGCGTGATGTTCAGTCGTTTTAGGCATAGATTCTCCTCCGTACTGCATGTCTTCGACTCTATCTTAGTATACCTCAATGTAGTTTTCCAAGTTAGGGTGTTGGTGCTACAATATGAGGATGATGTGAAAATGTAATCGATTCAGCCCAGAAAAGAGGCAGCTTATGGATAGTAATATGATTTTTAATATCGTGGCACTCGGTTTTATCGTATGGTTTTTCTATTCGAGGTTTGCAGGAGTTAAGGGGCTGCGCAATCTATCGTCTGAACAATTTCAGGAGGCCATGGCAGCGGACACGGACAAGCATGTGCTCATTGATGTGCGCGAGCCTGGTGAATTGAAGCAAGGCTACATCCCGGGTGCAGTGAATATTCCTTTGTCCTCGATGGGGAAAAGATTGAGCGAAATCCCGAAGGATCGTCAGATTTATCTGTATTGCCGTAGTGGCATGAGGAGCAAGCAAGCTGCCAGAATGCTTCGGAGAAATGGCTTTAGCGAGTTGTCCCATCTGAAGGGCGGTATTATGAGCTGGAGAGGGCAGCAGACGCAATAGGTGGTTGTGAAAAAGGAGGGAAAAGCCATTAACTTGGGGTTAATGGCTTTTTGGCTTGGGGGGAGCTGCCCGCGATTGGATATATACAATGGAATGCTCATAAAAGGAGCCAGAAAATGAATTTGATTGGACAAATCCACTCAAATCGTTAGTTTTAAGCCAAACTCACCCGATTTGAGGAGTCGCTACTGGATAAATCCAATGAACGTGACTTATTTTCGCTAATTTCGCTGAATACAATGTATTTATCCAATGCGCGAATCAGATCAGCAAAGGCCGCCTACAGAGCGTGCGCTATCGTACCCTGCTACAGTCGAATTCCTCTCTAGCTTCTACATTTCATGCCTCTAGCATATACATTTCATAGATCGATAGTCCACGAGAAGATGAGGTGCAGCCCCTTGAAAGTTTTGCCGCTAGTCCGTCAAAGAACCCTTAGCACATGGATCATACTTGGATGTTCTGTCCTAACCCTTGCTGGTTGCAGTGATACAACGTCTGTTATATCAACGCCAAGTCCGCAAGCCGTCGCTGTGTCGGCCACTGTTGCTCCAACGCCTGCGATGCAGCCTACCGCAACCCCGGTGGAAGCTCAGCTTCCTTACAAATTCCCGTTAACCGGTTTGCCAACCGATCATGAGGTGAAGACTCGGCCCTACATGGTCATGGTCGAAAATGCCCCACAAGCCCGGCCCCAAACCGGCCTCGACCAGGCAGACATCGTCTATGAGATCCTTGCCGAAGGCGAGATTACTAGATTCGTCTCTGTGTTTCAGAGCCAAGCTGCTGGAGCGATCGGTCCTGTGCGTAGCATTCGGCCTTATTTTGTAGAAATCGGCGACGCGCTGGACGCGATTATTGTGCATGCTGGCTGGAGTCAGGATGCGATGGATATGATGGCAGGCCGCAATCTGGCCCATCTCGATGAAGTGTATGGCGACGGCGCCTACTATTGGCGCTCCACCGATCGTAAGGCACCGCACAACCTGTATACCTCTGTGGATAAAATGAAAAAAGGTGCCGAGGCGCGCAAGTTCCGCACCGAGTGGAACGGGCCTTTGCTGGCGTTCGCCAAGGCAGGACAAAGTAAACTCACGGGTGCAGCCGTTCATTATATTCAAATCCCATACCTCATGGGGTATTTCGCTTCCTATGACTACGATGCAGCTGGGGGTGTGTATAAGCGCAGCATGGAAGGCAAACCGCATCTCGATAAGGAAACCGGCAAGCAGCTGCAGACGAAGAATTTGCTTGTCCTTGAGAGCAAGCATCAAATCATCGACAAAGAGGGGCGCCGGATCGTTGATGTGTTCGGGCCAAACAAGGGGATGATCTTCCAAGAAGGCATGTCCCAAGCGATCACATGGGAACGCAAAAACGGCATGCTACGTGCCTACGCTAGCGATGGCAAGGAAGTGCCGCTGCTGCCGGGGAACACATGGGTGCAGATCGTGCCGGAGGGGACGAAGTTGAAGGTGGAGTAGTGTGAAGCCCGCAAATAGCTGGATTTTTTCCAGTTATATCGCTCGGCATACGAAAATAGACTAAATTAGCGGGAGGTTTTCCCGCTAATTTGTTTTGTCATGTCTAGGTGGCAGGATTGCTGAAGCGGCAGAGGGAGTGGGAGTGGGGAGCGCATACTGTGCAGTCTCATGCGGGTACAGTGTAAGTGATTTGTTACGCTGTACAGGTAAAGTTACGCTTTGCACCGGATTCCTGTGCGTCCGCAGCCCACACGCCTCACCACCCACAACTATCTACGCTTCCGCCTAGCAGATCCAGACTTCGAGCTGCCTTTGCGTCTTTTACCCGTACCGGATTTCTTACGGCGTTTGCGTTTCGGACGGAAGACTTCCTCTACGTCTCCGGAGGCTACTTTCCCTTTGCCGACAGAGCCAAGGAGTGTTTTCACCATCGGTGCCATTTGCTGAAAGGTAGACATGAACTTCTGAACTTTGCCCATCGTGCCGATGATGCCGTCAATACCGCCCATCCGCTCGACGAAGCCGGAGATTTGCTTCATATTTAAGCCGCTTAGTGGGTTTGAGCCTCCCGCACCGCCACCGCCGCCAAGCAGATTGCTTAGGAAGTTACCACCACCACCACCGGCATTGCCACCGCCACCACCGCCAATGAGATTGCTTAGGAAGTTACCGCCACCACCACCGGGATTACCACCGCCACCGCCGCCAAAAAATCCACCACCGGCATTACCGCCAGCAGGAGGGCCGCCGAAGAAGCCACCACCGCCTTCAAAGCCGCCTCCACCGAAGGGATTGCCACCGCCTAAGCCTGGGTATTGACCGAAGCCTTCACCAGGGAGCGTTAAGCTTCTTGTTTCAACTTCAGGACGATTTCCGCCATTACCAATAATTTGTTGTCTTGGGTTGGTCACTAGGATTCACGATCCTTTTTATCAGATTTGTCTCCTACAGGATATGTCACTTGCCTACCTTTGGTATGGACGAATGTCACGGGTGCCCGTGATTTGTTACTATTTAGTCAATTAACGCATAGAAATTTTAACGTTCTGCAATCCTAAAGGAAGGAATTACCCAGGACGTGTCGAATGATACACAGGAGCTTAGAGTACCTATGAGCTAACATGCTTTTTGACCGGGAGTTGACAGCAAATGCAATTAAAAAAATTAAATGATAAAGCCATAGACCAGCTTTTTGAGGCTGTACTGACATTGAAGGATATTGAAGAGTGTTACGTCTTTTTTGACGACTTGTGTACCGTTAACGAAATTCAGTCGCTTTCGCAACGCCTTGAGGTAGCTCGTATGCTGCGCAAGGGATGTACGTATAACCAGATCGAAGCGGAAACAGGAGCTTCTACAGCAACCATTTCGCGGGTCAAAAGGTGCCTGAATTACGGGAACGATGGTTATGTGCTGACATTGGATCGTTTAGGTCGTTAAATAGTTACTTGCCGAATCCTGTATTACCCCGTGTAATGCGGGGTTTTTCCTGTTTAAGCGGGCTTCAAATTGACATAGGGGAACACATTCTGTAGCATAGGAAGATAGGCTTAGTTCGTACGGGTGGGGGAAAAAAGGAATGAGTGAGTATGGTGTGCTTGTCATTAGCCATGGATCCCGTGATGAGGGTTGGGTTCAGCTGGTGGAGGATGCCGTGAATGCGGTTCGGATGCCTGATGCCATGCCGATTTATGCGTCATATCTAGAGCTTGTCGAGGGTAAATTGATACAGGATGGGATAACCAGCTTGCAGGAGCAAGGTGTGACTGATATCATCGTCGTTCCGCTGTTCGTGTCCTCTGGGAGTACACATGTTGATGAGATCAGCTACGCGTTAGGGGTTATTGCAGAGCCGTTGCTCGAAACCGACATGGAGCTTATGGATATACGCGCGCGAATTCACTTCACGTCGCCGATTGATGATCATCCCGATATTGCAGCTATTCTTTATGGCAAAATCAAAGAGCTTTCGGTCTCGCCACAGGAAGAGATTCTGTTATTGGTGGGACATGGAAGTAAGGAAGACGGCTTTCACCAGAAGTGGCGCCAAGGGCTGGAGCTGCTCGCGGAGCGGGTGAAGGCGCTAGGCGGCTTTGCCGAAGCGGACATTGCTATGCTTTTGCCAGATCAATTAGCGGAGAAGATGGCATGGTGGGCGCGTGAGAAGCCAACGTATAAGGTCGTTGTTGCACCGCTTTTTCTCAGTGAAGGTTATTTTACACATAAAGTGATTCCTTCCCGTCTGGAAGGGTTCGACTATCAATATAATGGACAGGCGCTCTTGCCTAGTCCGCAAATTTCCAAATGGATTGAGGGGCAGATTGCCTCCGTATTCCCATAAGGTGAACAGGGGATGAACTGAGTGGTCAAACGAGCACGATTGATCTATAATCCGACTTCAGGCCGGGAAGAAATGAAAAAAAGATTGCCCGAAATTCTCCAGCGCTTAGAGCGCGGCGGGTTCGAAACATCCGCTCACGCGACCATCGGTGAAGGAGATGCAACACTCGCAGCGTCAGAGGCTGTGAGACGCGGGTTCGATTTAATTATCGCGGCGGGCGGCGATGGAACGATCTGCGAAGTCGTCAACGGCATGGCCGAAAGAGAAGGCAGACCGCCGCTCGGCATTTTGCCGCTCGGGACGACGAATGATTTTGCGCGTGCGCTGGGTATCCCCAAGAATTTGGAGTATGCCTGCGACCTCATCATTCAGCAGTATTCAACCGCTATCGATGTAGGCAAAATCAACAACCGCTACTTCATCAATATCGCTGGGGGCGGCTCGATGACCGAGCTGACGTATGAAGTCCCTAGCAAGCTCAAAACCATGATCGGCCAGTTGGCCTATTATATGAAGGGACTCGAGAAGCTGCCTAGGCTGAAGCCGATTGAGCTCTATATCAAAGCAGGCGATCGCGAGATGCATGAAGAAGTCATGCTCTTCCTCGTGGGCAACACCAACTCCGTAGGTGGCTTTGAGAAGCTGGCTCCGGAAGCCAACATTAATGATGGCATGTTTGATGTGATTATTTTGAAGAAATGTAACCTTGCAGAATTCATCCGTATCGTATCACTGGCGCTGCGCGGCGAGCATTTGAGTGATCCGAATCTGATCTATTTTCAGACCAATCATATTGAAATTAATTCACCAGACTACGTCCAACTGAATCTCGACGGTGAGTTTGGTGGGACATTGCCTTGCGTGATGACGAATTTGCAGAGCCATTTGCAGGTGATTGTGGATGAGTCCGGACAATCGATTTATAAAAAGAAATTTCTTGAGGCTTTGACCACGCCGTTTCATTTGAAAGGGCATGGGAATGGGCATGATGAGCATGAGTAGGGTTTAAAAATTAAAAGATTAACATGATTAATTTTAGGTAGAATTAAGTGAGGGAAATATGAAAACAAAAGGTACATCTGGCTCCGCGCCAGGTAAACATAGAGAACGGAACGGGAAGTCGGGATCCGCTGGAAGAGCAGGGGGTTCGGCATCGGGTAACAACAAAGGGAAAAAAGAAGTGCCAGCTTGGATGGCAGGCTTGCCTGTTCAAATCGGACAGCAATATGAGGCTGAGATCATCGGGATCAGCCATGATGGCGAAGGGGTGGGCCGTGTGAACGGCTTTACCCTTTTTGTCGCGGGGGCGTTGCCGGGTGAGCGTGCGCTTGTACGCGTGGAACATTTGAAGAAACAGTATGGGTATGCTGGTTTGGTGGAGCTGCTGGCAGTGAGTCCGGATCGCGTGGCACCCGACTGTGGGATTTATGACGAGTGCGGTGGCTGTCAGCTGCAGCATTTGAGCTATGAGGCGCAGCTGCGCGTGAAGCGGCAGCAGGTTGTGGATAATTTGGTGCGGATTGGGAAGTTGGCGGTAAAATCCAATGAAAATGAAGAGGGAATCGTTGTTCATCCTACATTAGGTATGACAGATCCTTGGAGATATAGGAACAAGGCTCAGGTTCCTTTTGGGGAAGAACGCGGGGGCCTCATCGGCGGATTCTATGCGCAGGGCAGCCACCGCATCATTGATATGGAGGCTTGTCTGATACAGCACGAGGCTAACGACGAAGTCGTTGCGCGCGTGAAAGAGATCGGATCGCGCTTAGGGATTCGCGCTTACAGTGAGGAAACGGGGACTGGGCTTCTGCGCCATGTCGTCGTCAAAGTCGGCTTCCGCACGGGCGAGGTCATGGTTGTTTTGGTGACCAATGGGGCGGAGATTCCGCGTGCGGATGAATGGATTGCTGGCATTCGTGAGGCTATCCCTGCGGTGAAAAGCATTTGTCATAACATTAATGTGAGACAGACCAATGTTATTTTTGGGGATGAGACTCGCGTCCTGTGGGGCAGCGAGGTCATCTATGACTATATCGGCGAAGTGAAATTTGCAATTTCCGCGCGATCCTTCTTTCAAGTGAACCCCGTCCAGACGGAAGTCTTGTACGGGAAGGCTTTGGAGTACGCCGCGTTGACCGGCGATGAAGTTGTCGTCGATGCCTACTGCGGCATCGGAACGATCTCCCTGTTCCTAGCGCAGCGCGCAGGACAGGTGTACGGCGTCGAGATCGTCGAGGAGGCGATCTCGGATGCACGCAAGAATGCCGAGTTAAACGGCATGACGAACGTGCACTTCGAGGCAGGACCCGCCGAGGTCGTCCTGCCGGAGTGGACACGTCAGGGCGTTCGGCCTGACGTGATCGTGGTGGACCCGCCGCGCAAGGGCTGCGACCCGGCGCTGCTGGCGACGATCCTCGAGTTGCAGCCGCGGCGCGTGGTGTACGTGTCGTGCAGCGCATCGACACTGGCGCGCGACCTGCGCGTGCTGGTCGATGGCGGGTACGGCGTCGCGGAGGTGACGCCGGTGGATATGTTTCCACACACGGTGCATGTGGAGTGTACAGTGTTACTTAAATTGAAAGGGGCTAATGACTAAGCCCCTTGTAGTAATTCGCCCAGTACTTGAGGTTGGGCGATATTGTAGTGAATCTTGATAGTGCCATCTTGATGGACATTGAGGAGGAAACGTAGATGAGCAACTCAAATCAATACAGCTGGGTAGCTTTTTATAAGGAATTTGCAAATAATCTACTATCCTACAAGAATAAAAGACAGGAGCTTATCAGCAAAATCAAGAGTATTTATGAGGAGATTGGCATCAATTTGCCTACTCTTGAAAAAGATAACCAGATTGTAGATATTGACCCATTTACAGTGTTTGGTCTTTTCAATAAGAGCTCCATGCGTGAAGAGAACCGCATAAAGATTATTTCCTCCATTGCTGAGAAGTTTGGAGTACGCACTGTAGTGCCGACTTCTTTTGATAGCATACCTGTTTTGAATAACCAGAATGCCACTTTCTATTATTTTGTCGGTGACAGAGATGACGATGATATCGATACTATCTGGGAGCTTTTCGAAGCAGCGCTGAAGTATGCATCAAATTCTACAGCTGACAACCGCGTAATTCTTTCTAAGTACTTTGATCTAACGATTAACAAAAAAGGCAACGGCAACAGTAAGATAACAATGGGACTTTACTGGATTTCGCCTAATTCTTTCTTGAATCTGGATAGTCGTAATGAGTGGTACATCTACGTGTCCGGGAAGATACCAGCATCCGTTGTGTCTTCATTGCCTACAATCGAGACTAAGATTGCCGCTTCAAAGTACTTCGATATTGTTGAAAAACTACGTGCGTATCTTGCAAGTGATGAGAGCAACCTCAAGGACTTCAAAGAGCTTTCTTTTGAAGCGTGGCGTTATTCTGAAGAGGTCAACAAAGAAAAAAGAGCCGAGAAAGCGCAGAGTCAGCGTGACGCAAAAGGTACAGCACTCGCTGACGAGGATGTCGATACAGTACATTATTGGATTTACTCTCCGGGTGATGGTGCCTTTAAGTGGGATGAGTTTTACAAGAAAGGCATCATGGCAATTGGCTGGAGTGAGATAGGTGACCTGAAGGCTTTTTCAAGTAAAGACGAAATGAAGCAGAAGATGAAAGAGTGCATCGATCCGAGCCGACCGTACAAGAATGCAGCTCACGCTACTTGGCAGTTTGCCAATGAGATGAAGCCGGGCGATATTGTATTCGTTAAGAAAGGCATGCATCTTCTGGTAGGTCGGGGTGTAGTTACATCTGATTATGAATTTGATGCTACCGTAAAGGATGAATATAAAAATATTCGTCAGGTCAACTGGATTGACAATGGCGAATGGGAACATCCAGGCCAAGCTGTCATGAAGACTTTAACGGATATTACGGCATATACAGATTACGTAGAAAAGCTCAACGCTTTTTTTGAAGTTAATGCTGAGGATGATATCGAGGAAGAAGAGAAAACTTATCCTCCATACGATAAAGAGAAGTTCCTCGAAGAGGTTTATATGGATGAGGATAGTTACAACACGCTGGTCGGCCTTGTTAGAAAGAAAACGAATGTTATTTTGCAGGGCGCTCCGGGTGTAGGTAAGACTTATGCGGCTAAGCGTTTGGTCTATTCCATGATGGGTGTCAAGGATCAGAAACGCGTTATGATGGTACAGTTCCATCAGAGCTATACCTATGAGGATTTCATTGAAGGCTTCCGTCCATCCGGAACTGGCCTCAATTTTGAAATCAAGAAAGGCTCCTTCTATAACTTCTGCAAGAAGGCAGCGGATGATCTTGAAAACGAATATTTCTTTATTATCGACGAAATCAATCGAGGCAATCTGAGTAAGATTTTCGGTGAACTCTTTATGCTGATTGAAAGCGATAAACGCGGGAATGCTCTGCAGTTGTTGTATTCTGACGAGAAGTTTTTCGTTCCAGCAAATGTTTATATCATTGGAATGATGAACACTGCAGACAGAAGCCTTGCAATGTTGGATTATGCATTACGCAGACGTTTCGCATTTTATGAAATGACACCATGCTTCGAATCTGACGGATTCAGAGAATACAGAATGGAGCTTAACAATACAAAATTTGATAGCCTTATCAATTGCGTAGAAAACCTGAATGGCGTGATTGCCGCAGATGATACACTTGGCGATGGCTTCTGCATTGGTCATAGCTATTTCTGCAATTTGGATGAGGTTAAAGGTCAGGTGCTATCTAATATCGTTGAATACGAGCTTATTCCCTTGCTGAAGGAATACTGGTTTGATGAGCCACTGAAAGTAAAGGATTGGTCTAATAAATTAAGGAGCGCTATTAAGTGATACCAGTACAGAATATTTACTATATGCTGTCGTATGCTTTCCAAGTGTTAAATGATCAAGGCTACAAGGATATAGCTACCGAACAATTTAATAATGCGGCAGAGCTATGCGCAGCTATTCTGGCTAAGGGTATCTCGGTTCAATTGAAGCGTGGACTCGGTCGTGAATATATTCCGGAAACGGAAACACTGTCTACACTTCGCGGAAAGATAGATATTTCCGAATCAATAAAGACACTCACAATGCTGAAGAAGCAGATGGTTTGCACTTATGATGATTTTTCGGTTAATTCCTATATTAACCGGATTATCAAAACTACCATGGAGCTTTTGCAACATTCGGATATTTCCAAGAGCCGCAAGAAAGAACTGCGAAAGCTGCTGGTTTTCTTCGGTGAGGTAGAAACGCTGGATGTTCATAGCATCAATTGGGATTTGCAGTATAACCGAAACAATCAGACATATCGGATGATGATTTCAATTTGCTATCTGGTCGTTAAGGGATTGCTGCAGACAAATTCAGACGGAACTACTCGCCTTATGGACTTCTTGGACGAGCAGCGTATGTGTCGCCTGTATGAGAAATTCATTCTTGAGTATTATCGTAAGGAGTTTCAAGAGCTTACTGCCAACGCACCACAGATACCTTGGCAGCTTGATGATGATATAAGATCCATGCTTCCGGTAATGCAGACGGACATCATGCTTTCTAAAGATGAGAAAATACTCATCATTGATGCAAAATATTATGCTCACACGACACAGATACATTACGATGTGCACACCTTACATTCCGGCAATCTCTATCAGATATTCACTTATGTGAAGAATAAGGAAACGGAACTCAAAGATGAACCACACGAAGTTTCTGGCATGCTTCTCTATGCAAAGACCGACGAGAGTGTTTCACCAAATAATACATATCGCATGAGTGGAAATAAGATAAGCGTACGTACATTGGATTTAGACTGTGATTTTGATGCTATTGCAACGCAGCTGGATGCAATCGTAGAGGAGTATTTTGGAATTATAGCGTAAGGATGTGACCTTCTTTCGAGGGCTAAAGCAGGAAATGGTGCATCTCAAAATTACGATGGAACATCCTGACTACAGTTCAGAGGTCATTATGTGTCCAAGCGAATCTATACAGCTCTAACATTCACATTCGGGGGAAGGATAAATTGCCCGATTCGAAAGAGCCTCATAATAGACTTAGGGGATGCCTAGCTGGCGG
The DNA here is from genome assembly GCF_059692215.1 of Paenibacillus sp. J22P51. NCBI lineage: Bacteria > Bacillati > Bacillota > Bacilli > Caryophanales > Paenibacillaceae > Paenibacillus > Paenibacillus sp. J22P51. Next base: position 56,492 of record NZ_JCAUAZ010000020.1, read on the forward strand.
CACATTGGGGTAATAGGGGAAGCGTCAGCTCATAAATTTAGATGAAATCGAATCAATGGTTGTAGCTATAAAAGGCAAGCCCTTAATTCTTTCAGAAACTAAATCTGAGCAAACACATTCTTACGGACACATTCATGTATGTTGTCACTGTCTACTCGTCACATGTGGAGTCCGTTGCGTTGCTTGTACGAAATGAATCAGTTGCCGAAAAACCTTATTAATACAGGGTTTTTCCAATAAAACAGCAGGATTTAGCCATTGGTGTATAGTTGGTTTGAAATCATCAGAATTAAGCGTAAAACAGGGGCACATTTTGAATGAACTGTTATAGTCCATAAGAATAAGAACCCGAACGATTGGTACATCGTTTGGGTTCTTTTGCATCTTTGCGATTTTTAAATGAAACGTTATGATATCAGGGTCTCAACATACCCCTCCACATTAAATTGGAATTGTATACCAAATACAATTTATTCTTCCCCTCATCGACAAAATCTGTTAAAATAACTTTGAAATCGCTTACAGATTTTTCTGAAAATAATCATTGATACTTAAGCAATTGAGGTGATAACTACTTAATCCAAGATTTTCACACTAGCAACTGTAGCTTTCTATCTTGAAAATTGTATTTTTTTTTGTTTAAGCACCATCTGAACAACATTATTGTTACGGTTTAGTACATAACATCCACGGATTTCATTTTTTTAGACCTGGTATTAGCATATTATTGTATACAATGCACCAAATATCTATTCATGAAAGAAAATGCATTATTATTTTCTTCGAGGGTCAAAAAAATGAAAATGAGGGATGAGCATGATCACTTTATCACATGTTGTCTATGCTTTAGTGACATTAAGCGTTATCGTCGTAATGCTGTTAAAACGAGGAGTAGTCATTCCCACTTTAATTGGTACCTTCTTAATCGGATGGATCTATAAGGGGGATGTGATCAGCGGGTTTAAAGCAGTTTACAATGCCAATCTGACTGCGGCCAAAGAATTATTTACGATTTTCTTAATTATTACGTTTATGGTTGCTTTGTTAGCTTCTCTGAGAGATATCGGAGCAGACAAGCGCATGATCAAACCTATCCAGAAGCTAATGGTCAATGGTCACATCGCTTATATTGTTCTAGCGGGTGTTACTTATGTTATTTCTCTTTTCTTCTGGCCGACACCAGCTGTTCCATTAATTGGAGCACTTCTGATTCCGGCTGCGATTCGCGCAGGTCTACCTGCAATGGGGGCAGCTATGGCGATTGCAATTGCGGGACAAGGTATGGCGTTGTCTTCTGACTATGTTATGCAGGTCGCACCGATGCTAAGCGCGAAGGGTGCAGGAGTCCAGACGGCAGCAGTAGCGGATAAAGCGATGATCTTATCCTTAATCACAGGTGGCGTAGCGCTTACAGGTGCTTATCTAATGAACAGAAAGGCGATTCGCAAGCCTGAATTCACGTCTGCGGAAACACCAAATAATGTACAAGCTATTCGTACTGTACAACCAGCATCTGAGTTTCCTGAAGCAGCTGCAGCAGTTGAAACGCTTAGTCCGTCTACTGTACGGTGGTCCAAAGTGTTCGCCGTTCTTGTTCCACTCTCGATGCTTGCTGTTATGGCGGTTATGATTGGGAGCAAATTAGGTCACGAAGGCATGAGTGGATTTGAAGGAGGAGATGGCGCAGCGTTTATCGGCGGTGTGGCTGTCATCTTATTAATACTATCTTGTACCGTGTTCTCGAAAGTACAAGCATTAGATAAGATTAGTGAACATCTAACGGAAGGTTTCGTTTTCGCCTTTAAGGCGATGGGACCGGTTATTCCGATTGCAGGATTCTTTTTCCTAGGAAATGAAGATTTCTCTAAAAGTATTCTTTCCTTAGGTGAAGGTGTCAAAGCTCCAGCTATTCTCTATGATTTGGTTATGTCAGTGCAACACTTGATCCCATCAAGCGGCATTCTAACTTCGTTCGGATTGTTGATTATGGGGATTATTGCAGGATTAGAAGGCTCAGGATTCTCAGGTCTTCCGTTAACCGGCTCGCTATCTGGCGCACTGGGACCAGCAGTAGGTATGGAGCCTTCAACGTTGGCAGCTATTGGTCAGATGGGATCGGTATGGTCAGGCGGAGGAACATTAATTGCATGGTCATCTCTTGTGGCGGTTGCTGGATTCGCCGGCGTCTCAGTTATTGATCTAGCACGTAAAAACTTCCTGCCTGTTATTATCGGCTTAAGTGTTTCTACCGTTATTGCTGTTTTGATTTGGTAACGTCATGATTTAATAATTCTAAATAAAAAGAGCGTCAAGCCATTTATGTCGCAGACAATAGATGGTTTGGCGCTTCATTTACAGACTGCGGGACAAGTAATTGTGGAATGATGTCTTGGCATGATTTCACTAACAAACGGCTGATGACCGCGGACATTTCATTAATGAACGTAAGACTTGTATGCTCCATAACTTTATGGTTGAGCAGGCTGTGGTTGTTAATAATCCCTTTCACATGTATATTTCCGATAGGGGGAAGTTCTTTATTTAAACTGACTCCGGGTTGAAGCGGTTCCTCCACCAACTGGAGCGTGCCGATCTTATAGAACTGGCCCAGAGCTGCGTCAACAGCAATAATGTAAGCTTGACTGTGTGTTTGGGTAATAAGGGCTATCGTCTTCTCTAAATTAAGCGCATGTACCGGTTTATCCAACGTTCCATAAACATGAACATAACGGTGTCCTTCGAACCGCTCGGATAACCGACTCCCGACTATCGGGCCTAGAGAATCCCAAGTGTAACGGTTGGTACCGACGCAAATAATGACAATTTCTATGAATTCCGGTTTTGAGGAATAATGATTCGTTAAAGCTTCAGATAAATAAGCGACCGATTTCTTATCTAGATAATGGATATGACGCATCATAAGGGTGAATCACCTCTCTTCCTACAAGTAATATACGTTATATAAGTGAAAAATATCATTAGATTTGATCAAGTAAAATTAATCATAAAAAGTTCTATATCCTAATATAATTTTGGTATACAATATACAAAATGAAAGATAACGCTACGAAAAGAGGAGAATAGAACGATGTCTAACGCTTATATTTTAACACAAATGACATGGCCAGAGGTAGAAGGAGCACTCAAAACGGTCAAAATTGCCATCATTCCATTAGGGGCGCATGAGCAGCATGGCCCGCATATGGTGGAAAGCTGCGATGCTGTTCTTGCAGAAGAAATGGGGAAAAGGCTCACGGCCAAGTTATATCCTGAAGCGCTGTTAACACCTACGATAAATATGGGGGTCTCTCCACATCATATTCATTTTCCAGGTACGATTTCATTGGAGCCTTCAACCGTTATTGCGATTTTGCGCGATATCATTAAATCATTAAAAAGCCAAGGGATTGAGAAGTTCTTGGTCATCAATTCTCATGGCGGCAATCAAGCGACTTTAGGTGTAGCAGCGGATACGCTCACAGCAGAGCTGGGAGTATCCCTATTTTATGCAAAAACAACGGCTTCAGCCAAAGATGTGATGGACAAGCGTATTGAATCTAAACTGTACGGCCACAGCTGCGACCGCGAAGTGTCAGAAGCGATGTATTTGGCACCTCATCTGGTTCGTCCGGAAAAGCTGGAGAAAGGCGACATTCAAGAGGGACGTTGGAAGAAGCTTCGCCCTGGCAGTCCAATTCAAGGATTCTATTATTATGAAGAAATGACCCGTAATGGCTGTATTGGTGATGCCACGAAAGCCAGTCGAGAAATCGGAGAGGAGATTGTTGAGACGGCGCTCGCGCGGTTGACCCAAGCTGTCAGAGACATGTTGTAATCTTATGAAGCAAGCACTGTTTATTTCAGCTATCGCAGCCTATCTTGTCTCAGAGATCTTCCCGAGTGAATTGCTTAATTGGATCCAATCAGCGTTTAGTCTGGTCATTATTTTCGTAGTCTTTGGTTCTATGAAGCCATTCGTCCGAATATTGGGTGCTGTATTCTTAAGTACGGGGGTCATTCTCCTAGCGACAAACGGAGCATCATGGACGAATTACGTCCTTGGTTTCGGCAGTATGCTGAACATATTAAGCTTGTTTGTTTTAATTCCGATGATCGCCCTGCCGATTGAGCTTGGACAATATGCGGTGAAAGTACAAGCGATTCTGTACAGCAAAGTTAAGCATTCCGGCATGCTTTATTGTATTACTTCATTATTATCATATATTTTGAGCTCATTTATGAATTTAGCGACACTTCCTATGATGTACCATAGCATTCATCCTTCTCTACAATATTATCCCATTCAGCAAAAAGACAGATTTATTAGCCGGGCGATTACACATGGTTACAGTATGCCAATTCTGTGGACTCCAGTAGCTCCGATTGTAGGGATTATTGTGGAGATGACGGGAGTAAGTTGGAGCTCTATTTTGCCCATTGTCATTCCGTTCAGCTTGATGGGTCTTGTTTTGGATTGGTTAATGGGAACTTGGGTTGCTAACCGGAGGCTTAAGAAGATCAGTTTGACTGTGCTTGAGGAAGTATCGGCTGCCAGGGAAAGTGCGGTGCTACACCAAGCGGATGGTACGGATGAGGGGAAGGGGAGTCACCCAGGGCAAATTCTTATCGCAATCGTCGTTCTTAATGTTCTAGTATTTATATTGGAGCGATTTACGCATATGGGTTTTTTGCTTTTAGTATCGATCATCGTTATTCCGTTTGCTTTTGTATGGTCCCTGATGATTCGGAAAGGCAAGGCGTTCGTAACGAGAAGCCGATCGATGCTGCCGTCCCATGTGCTGAAAATGAAGGATCAATTCTATGTCTTCTTAAGCGCTGGGTTTATGATTTCAGCCATTAAATCAACAGGCAGCAACCATGCGATCAATGAGGGGATTATGGCTATTCAGCATTTCATCGGGTCTGATCTCTTTTTGCTCATGATACCGCTAATTCCGTTAGCTCTTGCATTTATCGGGCTGCATCCGGCAGTAGGATTGGCACTAGCGGCGGAATCTTTGAATCCGCAAGCATTGGGTATTTCCGTTCAACTAATGGCTATTGCCATGCTTACGGGAGCAGCCACGGCCTTCTTGATGGGGCCTTACAATGCTACTGCAGGGATGATGTCTAATTTGATTGGTAAGAGTTCGTATAAGGTTTCTAACTGGAATGCGCCGTTTACAGTTGCGTATTTAATCATGGCGATGTTACTCCTGTTAATCTTAAAAAAAGTGGGTTGACAGCTTAACCTAATCTAAGTAATAATAAAGCCAAGCAATAATTTGGTATACCAAATACCAAATACCAAATAACCAATAAGCTTTTCTAATACTACACTTTACATTTTGAGAGGAGAGTTTTATATGACAGCAACAGTTACTGAATCTCGTTTATTGAACAAAGAGGAATTCCGCCTAGCACTCGAGCAAGCAATCGAAGGTAATGCCGTTGCTAAAGCTCCTTTTACAACAATGTGGGCAAATGGTGAATTGACGAAAGAACACTTTGGTAGATGGGTAGAACAGCATTACGCATATGTAGGTCCATTCGCGGAATACTTGGCTTACATATATGCAAACTGCCCGCATGAGGATGCAAGAGACTTCATCCTGCAAAACATGTGGGAAGAGGAACTGGGCGGCGACCGCCATACAGATTTGTTAATCCGATTCGGTGAAGCTTGCGGAACGACTCGCGAACGCGTTGAATCGATGCAGCACCTGCTTCCTGAAACAATCGGCTTGCAATCCTGGTGTTACCGGATGGCATTCAAAGAAAACTTCTTATTCGCAACAGCAGCGCTAGTTGTTGGACTTGAATCCCAAGTGCCTGCCATTTACCGCAGACAAACACCAACACTTCGCAATCACTACGGATTTACAGATGAAGAGGTGGAATTCTTCGACCTACATATCGTATCCGATGAGATTCACGGCGAGCGTGGTTACCAAATCGTACTAGAGTATGCTAAAACGGTAGAAGATCAACAACGCTGCATCAAAATTGTAGAAGAAGCTACAAAGATGCGCAGAATGTACATCGCTGCGATCTCTCGCGAATTTTGCTTAGAATAGTCCTTATCTCATATAAACGTTCATAGAAAATAGAAGTTTAAACCGTTCCCGGGAAGTAGAATTCTCGGGAATTGGTCTAAATTGCAAATTGAGCCCTGCTTTGAGCCGAAATTGGTATTTGAAGAGAAAGGGGATTGACATGGCAGCAACGGAAACGGCAGTACAAACTTTCAAAAATTTAATTAACGGGGAATGGGTGGAGGCAGCAAGCGGCGAAACCTTCACAACGACTAACCCTGCTAATGTGAATGATAGAGTAGGAAGATTTCAAGCTTCGACGGAAGAAGATGTTGTACAGGCAATGGTGGCTGCAGAACAAGCGTTCAAAACCTGGCGAAATGTTGCTCCTACGAAAAGAGCGGAAATCTTATATAAAGCAGCGGATTTACTAGAGGCAGGCTTGGAGCAGTACGCTGAAGAATTGACCCGAGAAGAAGGTAAGACGATCGCAAGCAGTCGGATGGAGGTTAAACGTTCCGCGCAAACGCTAAGGTATTACGCTTCGGAAGGGTTAAACGTTTCTGGCGAAACACTCCCATCGGATGATGCAACGGTTTTCGTATACACACGGAAAGAACCCTTAGGTGTCATTTCGGTTATTACACCTTGGAACTTCCCGATTTCAATTCCGGTACGGAAGATCGCACCGGCCTTAGTTACAGGTAATACGGTGGTATTCAAGCCGGCATCGAACACACCGTTAATTGCTTACCGTTTGGTGGAGGCCCTTCATCAAGCAGGACTTCCAGCAGGTGTGATCAACTTTGTGACAGGCTCGGCTTCTAAAACAGGAGTGTCGCTAGTCACTCACCAAGCCGTTAAAGCGGTTACATTTACAGGTTCAACAGGTGCAGGAGAGAAGATCAATCGTCAGGTTCGTTTATCCACACGCGTCCAATTGGAACTAGGCGGTAAGAACCCGCTGATCATCATGGATGACGCTAATATCGATCATTCGGTTGAGCTCGCAGTGAAGGGCGGATTCGAATTAACGGGTCAAGCATGCACCGGTACAAGCAGAGTAATCGTTATGGACGCAGTGCATGATGAGTTTGTTCAGAAGCTTGTGGAGAAGACCAAACAGCTTAGAGTTGGTAACGGTCTTAGCAAAGGCGTTGATGTCGGTCCACTGGCCAATGAAAGCCAACTGCGCAACGTGCTGGATTACGTCGCTATCGGAAAAGAAGAAGGCGCCGAACTAGTCATAGGCGGCGACAAAATGACAGAAGGCGAATACGCGAATGGCTATTACGTTACTCCTGCCGTATTCGTTGGCGTTACACCTGACATGCGTATCGCGCAGGAGGAGATTTTTGGACCGGTCATCTCTGTTATCCGCGTTACAAGCTTCCAAGAAGCGATGGATATCGCGAATGATGTGGAATTCGGACTATCTGCTGCGATCTGCACGTCCGAATCAAGCCAGATCCAACATTTCATCCAGAACATCGAGACAGGTATGGTGAAAATTAACCGTCCAACTACGGGCAACGCATATAATGCGCCATTTGGCGGAGTGAAAATGTCCAGTACAGCAACTTACCGAGAATCTGGCCGTGCTGCGCTTGAATTTTACACGCAAATCAAAACGGTATACCACGGCGTATAAACGATAGATTCATAATGGAGGATTTTACATGAAATCGGTATTAAAGCTTGAGTTGGAAGAAGCAAAAGTGATGATAGAAGCTGCGAAGAAAGCGGCTGAAGAAGTTAAGGCTTTGGAATCTATCTGTATCGTAGATGATGGAGGGTATATCGTTGCTCTGGAACGTATGAACGGCGGGCGGATTACCGGGCCTGAGATTGCAACTTCCAAAGCCTTTACGGCAAGCGGCCATAAGCGCTCCACGCATCTGTTCAACCAACCCGGAGGCCCTGCTACAACAACAGGCGAAGCATTCGGTATTCACGTAATGATGCCAGGTAAATTCGCAATATTCGTTGGTGGATTCCCGATTGTCGTCAATGGTGAAGTCATTGGAGGAGTAGGCGTCAGTGGCGGTAATGGGGAGCAGGATACAGCAGTTGGCACCGCGGCTTTAAAAGCTTTGCAAAATTATTTAGGCAGCGAGTATGACGTAATGACACAAGCGGATATTAAAAAATAAACGCGGTTCGTACTTTACGAAACTAGCTGCAAATGGAAAGGGAAGAGGGAAGATGGCATACTGGAGTCTGTTCCTCGGTTTTTTTCGGATTGGGCTTCTAGGTTACGGTGGCGGGCCAACGATGATCCCCTTGGTTCATGCGGAAGCTGTTCAGAAGTACCAATGGATGACGGATGATGAATTTACAGACGTGCTTGCGATGGGGAATGCTTTACCCGGCCCGATCGCCACGAAGATGGCAGGTTATATTGGTTTCAAGGTGAAAGGCTACTTAGGCGCATTTATCGCGATTATAGCTATGGTCATTCCCGTACTCATTGGTATGATTCTGCTTCTTGGACTTATTTATAAATTAAAAGATTCAGGTATTGTAGGCGGCATGACTCACGGAATCCAGCCGGTAATCGGCGTGATGATGGCGGTTATGGCTTATGATTTCTTCAAAAAAGCTTGGCAAAGCTGGGTGAAGAGCAAAACGCTGACATGGACTTTAATTTCGATAATTGCGCTGGTTCTTCTTAAGTTAAACCCAGGATTACTGATTGGTATCGCGCTCGCTTACGCGTTCATTGAATCTACTTATCTCACCAATAAGAAAAAGCTTAAGCAGCAGCGTGATTCAGACAGGGGTTTTTCAGCATGAAGCTACTAGAAATATTTTGGGCCTTTTTTGTTCCTAATATATTAGGTTATGGCGGAGGGCCGCCGATTATCCCTTTGCTTCAGGCACAGGTAGTTGACCACTTCGGATGGATGAGCATAGAAGAGTTCGGCAATGTGTTAGCTCTCGGCAATGCCCTTCCTAGTCCGATTGCCACCAAGCTTGCAGGATATATCGGATACCAGGTTGGCGGAATTCCCGGCGCGCTAGTCGCGCTTATTGCTACCATCCTTCCAACGGCGCTTGCAATGATCCTTTTGTTCAAGTTTATCAACTTTTTCAAAGGGGCTCCGCAAGTCATGGCGATGACGTTAATCGTCCGTCCGATTGTCGCGGTTCTTCTCGGTACATTGGCTCTGCAGTTTTTCACTAGCGCTTATCAATCGGCGGGGATTTGGCAGACAGCATTACTTGCAGCGGTTAGTTTTGTAGCATTGGAAAAATGGAAAATACACCCTGCTGCTGTTGTGGGATTAGGTTTAGTTTATGGGGCTTTTGTACTGGGATGATCCGGTAGGTATACCTCCATATTAAAATGTTGATTGGTTATGGTGTATCGATTACACTGAAAGAAAACGCATTCGCGGAGGTATACCATATGCCGGACAATCCAGTTGTTTGGAAAGACGAGGAATTAAGCCCTATACGGGATAAAGTGTATCAATATATTAAACAAGCTATTGTTCAAGGTGTATATAAATCAGGTGACCGAATTATCGAGAGGGAGCTGGGCGATCAATTAAACGTTAGCCGTACCCCCATCCGGGAAGCACTGTTCCGGCTTGAGTCACAGGGTTTCGTTAAGACTCTTCCTCGTAAGGGAGTGGTTGTCTCTAGACTTTCCCCGGAAGAGATTATCGAAATATTCACGATTCTTTCTTCTCTTGAAAGCTTAGCGGTTAAGTTGGCCGTGAAGAAATTGGAACAGGCGCAACGGAACGAACTGACTCAAATTGTTGTAGAGATTGATAATGCTTTAGCGAAACCGATGTTCGAGCAGTCGGACTGGAAATATCATTTTGAAGCGAATGAAGTTATTTTTCGGGCTGCGAAGAGTCCGAGGTTAACGCAAATGCTGGACGGTTTATCCGACTATATCCGTGCTTTCGTTCATGTAGGCTATGAGCTTCCAGGACGCCAACGCAAAGCGATGGAGGAACACAGGGAAATTATCAAAGCCGTTCTTAACGATGAAGCGGATTTCGCTGAAAATCTAACGAAGATTCACGTCGAAAACTCTAAAAAGGCTTATATGGAAGCTTTAGAAAGAGAATAATTGCCGTATTTGCCCTAAGTTCATGCTGCTGTATGGAGGTTGTGAAATGCCGAATGTGACATTGCACCAGAATGGCCAAGTTTATCAGCAAGAAGTTAATGAGAATAGTAACTTGGTAGTTTTAGCGGGAGTTAAGAAATTCCCCTATCTGAAGTATGGCTGTGGTATGGGTAAGTGTACGAAATGTATGGTGAAAGTTGTTACCGGCGGCGATAAGCTCCAAGAACCCAATTGGAAAGAAAATAAGATGCTGGGCGATAAAATTAATGAAGGATTCCGCTTAGCATGCCAGTTATATATTTCGGAAGATATTGAGCTCCGTCAGGAATAGGATCAGTCAGGATTCCGGCAAATATGGGGGATGACCTATGGTGCAAGTACATGGACAAGCTGAAGCCAAACTCGAAGAACTGAACATTCTGCTGGACTCTCCACCTAAACCAAGCGGGAACTATGTACCCTATACAATTGTACCTCCTATCATTTATTTAAGCGGAGTAACTCCGAAGGTGGGGGGAGTGCTTCAATATAAGGGCAAGGTAGGACAAGAGTTTTCTAAAGAAGAAGGTTATCAGGCAGCTAGGCAATGTATTATTAATCAACTAAGTACATTAAAGTTCGTACTGGGAGACCTGAGTCGGGTAACTGGCATCGTTAAAATGGAAGGATTCATTAATGCCGATCCTCAATTTTACGATCTGCCTTTTGTTTTAAATGGCGCTTCAGATTTGTTAGTTGAAGTATTCGGAGACAAAGGTTTACATGCCCGTTCTGCTGTAGGCGTCGCTGCGTTACCCGGAGGAGCTGCTGTAGAAGTAGAATTGATTGTGAGCTATAAGTAAGCGGTTTATAGCAAATTTTAAATAATTGAGCGGAGGGTTTCATATGAGCGAATATATTTTAGTATCCACAACAGATCGTTACCGGACAGTAACGAATAATCCGAATTTAGAGTTAGTGGCAGCATACGAGTATCACTTCTTCGGTAAGAAAAAAACACTTTTTGAAGTTTGCAAAATTGTTAGTGATGATACGAGAATAATCATTCAAGGCGTTTCTGAAGTATTCCCGGATAACAGCATTCCGCTCAAGGTGTTTCCAAAGTTTGATTCTACCGCTCAAATTGAGAAAGAAATCTATGAATTAGATGTCGACAAGGATAGTAAAATTGTCAAAGTATATTAGAATTGGGTTAAGGCGCAGGCTCTAGGAGCTTGCGCTTTTGTATTTTTCTGTCCTAACCCTGCAGAAGAAAAGAAGTAGAGTAAGATGCAAAAAAGCAGTCCTCATGGACTGCTTTCATCATTCAAACTATTGGGCTGCTTCAATTCTTCTTTGGGCAACTTTGTTAAGACGGTTAAGATCCTCTTCTCCCCAGGAGATGGTCACATCACCATTGATGAAGGTTTGGCAGGCAAGACGGAAACCTAGGTCCAGCTTCTCCTGGCCGAGTCTGTCGACTTCCTTCTTCATAATTTTACTTAAGTGTTCATGCCCATCCACGATTTGTACACGGCAAGTTCCGCAAAGGCCACCGCCGCATTTGTAAGGTACAGACCCTTCATATCGGATCGATGTTCTTAAGAGATTGGCGTCGTTTTCGACTTCTATCGTTTTTCCTGATGTTTGATAAGTCACTGATGGCACTTGGCATCCCTCCATGTCTTAATAGAGTAAGTATATCACAATCTCTTGGTTTATGGTATACCAAATACAATATTTTTGATATGATAGAGAGACAGATAAGATAAATTGAGACCATCACAGGAGGATTCATTACTTATGCTAAAAGTTGGAATTATTGGATATGGAACCATCGGAAAGGATGTAGCTCAAGTTATTTTGCAAGGAGACGCTGGATTAGTTCAATTAAAAGCGATACTAGTCCGAGACGAGACGAAATATCCTGATACTAGTTCTCATGGTTATGTAATGACTTCCAGTGAAGATGTTTTCTTTGCTCAAGATCTCGATATTGTTGTGGAGAGTGCCGGCCATGAGGCGGTAATGAAATATGGTGAAAGAGCATTAGAGAACGGAGCGGACCTTATCTTGGTCAGTGTTGGCGCATTAGCAACGGAGCCGCTGCACCTTAGTATTATGAAGAAGGCACGGGAAACGGGCAGGAAAGTGATTGTCCCTTCAGCCGCTATAGGAGGTCTCGATCGGATTGCCGCTGCCAGTGTAGGTCCTATGGACGAAGTAACCTTGGTGACAAGGAAACCGCCTAAAGCATGGATTGGAACTTTAATCGAGCAGCAAGTAAATTTGGCTGAATTAACGGAGCCCTATTGTGCATTTGAAGGTGTAGCGCGTGATTCCGCCCGCTTGTTTCCAGAGAGCGTAAATGTTTCTGCCGCACTAAGTCTTGCTGGTGTAGGATTTGACCGGACCAAAGTGAAAGTATTCGTAGATCCTCATATCAGCCATAACACACATGAAATCGAAGCGAAGGGAAAATTCGGACAAGTCAATCTGCAAATTAGAAATACGCCTTCCGCGGAGAACCCAAAAACCGGATATATTGTGGCGATGAGTGTGATAAAAACGCTTCGAGATTTAACATCACCTTTTGTAATTGGCGTATAAAATATATTTGAAACGGGGAAATGGACATGGCTTATAACAGTATTATTCTGCGTCTGGAATTAAGCTTGAATCGAGTGAATTTTGGTGATGTAGCTTCTGCCATCAGTAAAGCCGGAGGAGATATTACTTCCATCGATATCATTCGCCCAGGTCATGAAGTTACTATCCGGGACATCACGGTTCATGTGGCTGATTCAGCCGAGTCCACGGTTGTGGAAGCGATAAAATCGATTGACGGCATCCGTCTCGTGAACGTGTCGGACCGAATTTTTCTTGCGCATCTTGGAGGCAAAATCTCGGTACAGCCGACACTTCCGATCAAAAACAGGGATGACTTGTCCATCGTATATACGCCTGGCGTGGCTCGTGTATGTACAGCTATTCATGAAGATCCCCAAAAAGCTTATTCTTTAACGATCAAAAGAAATACCGTAGCTGTCGTAACAGACGGTACCGCTGTATTAGGCTTAGGTGATATCGGCCCGCACGCGGCCGCACCAGTAATGGAAGGCAAAGCGATGCTCTTTAAGCAGTTAGCAGGGGTGGATGCCTTTCCGATCTGCTTGGATACGCAGGACACAGAAGAGATCATCCGCACGATTAAAGCGATTAGTCCGATATTTGGCGGAATTAATTTGGAAGATATCAGCTCCCCGCGCTGTTTCGAAATTGAAACAAGGCTTGCGGAAGAGCTGGACATCCCTATCTTTCATGACGATCAGCATGGGACAGCCATTGTTGTTATTGCCGGGCTCCTTAACGCTCTCAAAGTAGTTGGCAAACGGATGGATCAAGTCCGTATCGTAGTGAACGGCATTGGGGCAGCAGGCGTATCCATATGCAAAATGCTGCTGGCCGCAGGAGTGAAAAGGCTTGTCCCCGTTGATCGGGAAGGCGCTATCATCCGCGGAGGCGATTACTCGCATCCAATGTGGGCATGGCTTTCAGAACAGCCTCAAGTCGAAGCTAATCCGGGCAACTTACGCGACATGATTAGCGGAGCGGACGTATTTATCGGAGTATCGAGAGGCGGACTGCTTAGCGGAAACGATGTGCAGAAGATGGCCCCGGACAGCATTGTATTTGCCATGGCGAATCCGGTGCCGGAGATTGATCCGAAGGAAGCGATTCCCCATGTTCGCGTGTTTGCTACTGGACGGAGCGATTATCCGAACCAAATCAATAACGTGCTTGTGTTCCCTGGTATATTCAGAGGGGCACTCGACTGCCGTGCGCGCCGGATCAACGAACCGATGAAGCTGGCAGCGGCACGAGCCATTGCTTCCGTTGTTTCCGAGCATGAGCTAAATGACCAGTACATTATACCGAGTATATTTAATGAACAAGTTGTTACCAAGGTTAGGAATGCCATCGTTGAAGCAGCCATCTTAACGGGAGTTTCACGCCGCACTCCGCCGGATTTCAGATGAATGAGGCTCCAGCCGACTATAACAGTCTCTATAAAACTCGCTTTTTGACTCGCATACGGTGCATGTGGAGTGTACAATGTTGCTAAAATGGCGGGGGGGGCAGGAATAACCATTTGTTAGATGTGTATAGGATAATTGTGAAACAGCCCGAACCAATGGGCTGTTTTTTCGTTTTTGGGTTAAGCAGAACGATGACGCATATGTGGGAAACTCCGTACGTATTATTGAACAAACATGAATGAATATAACGATTGCATCTAAATCCAAATAGGTCAAAGGAGCGGGTAGAGTGCCAAAAGTTGTCTCTATGCTTAACATGAAAGGCGGAGTCGGTAAGACCACCCTAACCTATAACCTTGCTTGGTATGCAGCTTTTAAAAAAATGTATAAAGTATTAGTCGTCGATCTTGATCCCCAGTCGAATCTAACGCAAATTTTTATGGGGGGCGATGGGTATCGGGATTATTTAGAAAGCCCTAGGCAATCTATTGTAGACATTTTTGAAAACAGCAGCAAAGTTACAACTAATATTATTCATTCTGTTGACGAGTGGACGGATGGTAGTCTACTACATCTAATTCCGTCGAGAGCTGAGTTATCGAAAACGTTGAAGAATCCAACGTCAAAGGAGCATAAGCTGCGCCGATTTTTAACGAAGGTTCAAAGTAATTACGACCTGATTCTGATCGATTGTCCACCGACTGACTCGATTTTATCAGTAGCCAGCTATTTGGCCAGCGATTCGTTAATTATTCCAGTAAAGCCTGAAAAATTAGCGATCATAGGGCTGCCACTGCTTAAGGGAAGTATTGAGGATTTCAATGAGGACAACGAAGGAGAATACAAAATTTCCGTTTCCGGAATTATTTTCAATAATGTAGAGGCAGGTGATATACCGGAAAACCGTATTTCCAAGAAAGAGGTCTTAGCTTTTGCTAAAGAAAACAACTGGCATGTATTCGACAATGAAGTTAGAGAATCCAAATCGTATGTTAACGGTATTCGTGAGGGAAAGCCGATGTTCAAGGATTCTAGATCACGAGGTCATATTATGGAAGAATTTTATGCGGTAGGCGACGAGTTTTTACGGAGTGTGGGTATTGAATGACGAATCAGTCCAAAGAGCTGTTACTTGATTTGTTGAAGTTAAAAGTGCGGTATAGCGGCAAGGAATTCGAGCAGGTTGCTGACGTGCTAATGAAGGGTTCGGAGCCACTTCTGGCTCATATCATCAAATTAGTTCAAGAGCTTGATGGTATTTCTGGAGCTAAACCAAGTACTCGTTCTAAAAAGGAAGCGGTTTCAAAGGTTCTAGTGAGTAGTTATACAAATACTGATCCTGAGGTTCAGGAGCTGCTTTTTGAAATAAATAAAATGCTTTTGTCTAAAGATGCGTTCAGAACGGTAAAAGAGCTACAAAGCTTCGTTTCACGTAAGGTCATGTTGACCGCCTCGAAAAATACAAAGGTCGAGATCGTTAATAAGTATATGAATTACATATCCGCTAGACCAAGGGATGAAATGCTTAACGAACTGCAACTGCTAAAAGATAAAATGAATTCAGGTGATGATGTATCTAGCTTCTTAAATATGGCCAATGCAATCGTAAGTTCAAGAAAAGAAAAACGGTACTAAAGTTAAAAGGAGACGTGAGACTTTTTCGGTCCACGTCTTTTATATGCGAACGGATATTCTCTGACATCATGTTGACGAAAGCATATGCTACATTCATATCAGAAGCTAGATGAGAGAGGATGTTGCATATGAGTTCACCTATTCAAACGACCCATGCATGGAATAACGAGTATTGGCCAATGGGAGGGGCGGAAAAAGCATTCTTGCTCCTCGAGTTAAATGGAAATGCCGGAATACTCGTCTGATTAAATAATGAGGTATATAATAAACACATATGATGAGAAATTAACAATCAATAAGGAGCAACGATCATGCCAACCTACAACAAACTTGTCCGCGACCTGATCCCCGAGATAATCGCACGTGAGGGGAGTCATTATAACACTCGTATTCTAGACGAAGTAGAGTACAAAGCAGAACTTAGAACGAAATTAGTCGAAGAACTTAACGAGTATCTCGAGGCAACTGACGATCATAGTGCTATGGAAGAGTTGGCTGACATCCTTGAGCTCCTCCACGCATTAACAGCTATACACGGCTCAAGCGTGGAGCAGCTCGAATCCATTCGTGTAGATAAAGCAGAAAAACGTGGGGGCTTTAAGGAAAGAATCTTCCTTATCGACGTTCAAGATGCCTGATATTAAACTCATAACGGAAAATTTAGCGGATGAATTGATTCAGGGAATTAAAAAGGCATCTGGTATTTACATTATGACTTCATTTGTAATGAAATCTGGTGTCCAAATTCTCGCCCCCTATTTAAAAGCAGCCGCGGAACGTGGAGCTGATATCAAAATACTCTGCGGCGACTATTTGTTCATCACTCAACCTGAAGGATTACGATCTCTCGTTGCGATAGACGAACGGATTGAGGCTAGGCTATGGCACAGCAGAGGTACGTCTTTTCACCCTAAAGCATACTTAATGGATTATGAGAATGGAGAAGGGATACTAATTGTTGGTTCCTCTAATTTATCTCGGTCGGCTTTTCGTATGGGGGTCGAATGGAATTTGGCGATGAATGCCGTGGCGGACCCGTATACGTTTCAAGTGGCATTAGATAAGTTCATGAATCACTTTTACGATGAGTGTACGGTGACATTACATCAAGAATCAATCGCTTCCTATGAGAAGGAATATCTGGATCATAAGCAAAAAAATCCTGAAATCGTAAGTACCATTACCGAGATTGAGGAAGCCGATCTTATGCTACCTCATAAAGATATACAGGCCGTTGATAATGATGAAGAAGTCAGCCTGAAGGAACAAATTCTCGAACCGCGCCCTGCACAAAAGCATGCGTTGGATGCTCTGGAAAAAACTATTGAAGAACAATACGATAAAGCCATGGTTGTTATGGCTACGGGGCTGGGAAAGACTTATCTAGCAGCCTTTTTTGCAAAAAGGTATAAACGGATACTATTTGTTGCTCATCGAGAGGAAATATTGCACCAAGCTCAGAAAAGTTTCCAAGTGGTTATGCCGGAGCGATCTGTAGGGCTCTATAATGGTGTAGAAAAAGATCAGGAATCAGACAGCCTATTCGCATCCATCTACACGCTTGGGATGAAAAAGCATCGGGAACGGTTTGTTCCAGATACCTTCGACCTAATCGTTATAGATGAGTTTCATCATGCCGCGGCTAAAACTTACCAATCTATTTTAGATTATTTTCGCCCCTCTTTTTTGCTAGGGATAACTGCAACTCCTGACCGGATGGATGGCAAGGATGTATTTGCGCTTTGTGATGGTAACGTGGCGTTCCAGCTTCATTTTCTGGAAGCAATTCAACGTCAGTGGTTATGTCCATTTCGCTACTATGGTGTGTATGATGAAACAGACTATTCAGCTATTCCATGGCTAGGTTCGCGTTATGATGAAGAAGAACTTTTAGCCCTTCAACTGCGTGATGAGATGGCAGAAAGCATATTTTATGCTTGGCAAAAGCATAAGCAAACAAGGACGATTGCATTCTGTTCCTCTATACGTCAAGCTAATTTTCTGGCAAGCTATTTCATACGCCAAGGAAAATCGTGTATTAGTCTTCATTCACGAACTTCAGAAATGAGCAGAGGAGAAGCAATAGATAAATTAACAAGAGGCAGCCTTGAAGTCATTTTTACAGTAGATTTGTTTAATGAAGGTGTTGATATTCCAGCGGTGGATACATTGCTTTTTGCCCGCCCTACAGAATCGTTAACGGTCTTTACTCAGCAAATTGGCCGAGGTCTGCGCCTTCATGAGGGAAAGGAATACTGCACGATTATTGATCTCATAGGGAACTATCGAAATGCTGACATCAAGCTCAGTTTATTTGAAATGGGCCGAGGGAATACCTCAAATGTAAAAGGTAAACAGATAACACACACCATTCCTGTAGTGCCCAAAGGTTGCGAAATACATATTGATTTAGATGTCATTAACCTGTTCGAAGAGTTGTCTCGTAAAAAGCAACCGAGGAAAGAGAAGCTTCGAACAGCGTATTTTGATTTGAAGAATGAGTTAGGGCGTCGACCGACTTACCTTGAACTACATCTACATGGTAGGGAGCTGAGTCGTGAGTATAAGCAAGAATTTAACTCTTATATCGGATTTCTATCATGGGCTGACGAGTTGGATGCCGGGGAGACCGAAGTATTTCTCCGTTGTAATCATTGGTTAAAAGAAGTAGAGAGCACTGTTATGACAAAAAGCTATAAGATGACAGTCCTTTTATACATGCTTGAACGTGGTACAATTGAATGGATTAAGCCAATTACTTCGGTTGAAACAGCAAGCTTTTTTCATCATTTTTATATGGAGAAAGAGTATCGGAAACGCATTGATTTCTCAGATGGAGAATGCAGCAAGTTATGGCAGTACGATGAGAAACGAGTAGCAAAGTTAATTGCAACTATGCCGATGACAAAGTGGAGCGGAAGCTCAAAAGGCTTGATTTCGTTTAAAAATGATGTCTTTTCGTTAAATTTTGATGTGCTATCTGAAGATTTAGAGCAACTGCACGCATGGACTCGAGAAATCTGCGTATATAGACTACACGCGCATTTTGAACGGCGTGGAAATACAGAGTAAATGACATAGTCTTACCGGACGACTATACAAACTAGAGGCAGGAGCAAATCAGATGGAAGTACTACAAGAAAAACTAATCGTTAATTCAGATAAAGGAAATTTATTAAGAGAGTTAATAAGTTCGATGCGAGAGTGCGAGCAGTTTTATTTTAGCGTAGCATTTATTAATTATAGTGGTTTGCAACTACTTCTCGATCCCTTATTAGAAGCAGAAAATAGGGGGATTAAAGGCAAAATTATTACGTCAACTTATCTTAATTTTACAGATGCAAAGGCATTAGAAAAAATAAGAGAGTTTAATAACGTTGATTTAAAGGTGTTTGTCACTGATAGAGAAATTGGTTTTCATACGAAAGCTTATATATTTGAATACAAAGATAACTATAAGGTTATTATCGGTTCATCTAATATCACCCAAAGTGCCCTTAAAAGTAATATTGAGTGGAATGTTCAACTTATTACAAAAGAGAACGGTCGATTTATTCAAGATGTTATAAAGGAATTTGAATATCTATGGAATATGAGTACAGAAGCGGACCAGGAATTTATTCAGAAATACGCAGATTTTATAAAGGGCTTCAATAGAACGCAAAAAAACAATCAATTATTTGAATATAAAAAACGATATGTTGTACAAAATCGAATGCAAAAACGAGCTACTGAAAATTTAGAAAGAATCAGAAGATTTGGGGAGAACAAGGCGCTCGTAATTGCTGCGACAGGTACGGGGAAAACGTATATGTCAGCTTTTGATGTACTAAACGTAAAACCTAAGAAACTTCTATTCATTGTTCATAGGGAAGAGATCCTAAGAAAGGCCAAAGAAACGTTTGAGTTCCTTCTCCCTAATGAGCGTTTAACTTTTGGCTTACTGACAGGGAATCACAAACAAAAAAATGTGGATTATGTGTTTGCTACAATTCAAACGATTTCTAGATGTTATCACGAATTCGATAAGGACGAATTTGACTACTTAGTTATTGATGAGGCCCATCATGCGACTAGTCCGACCTATCGTACGGTTTTAGACTACTTTGAACCAAAGTTTACCCTGGGGATGACGGCTACTCCAGAACGAAGTGACGGTTCAAACGTTTTTGATCTTTTTGATAATAATGTTGCGTTGGAAGTCCGCTTACACGAGGCTTTAGAGGATGAGTTGGTCATACCATTCCATTATTTTGGGATAACGGATATTGAGGGCATTGATCTAAGTGATGTAAATATTGACGACATTGCTGAAATCACAAAACGCCTTAAAGTAAATGAACGTGTCGATTTTATTATTGAAAAAATGAATTTCTATGGTCATGACGGTGAGAAAAGGAAATGTCTTGGTTTCTGCGCGAGCGTTGAGCATGCCAATTATATGGCCAGTGAGTTTAATAAGAGAGGATACAAAAGTGTTTGCTTGAGCGGTGATGATTCACCAGAAACACGCGAGCGATTTATCAATCGCCTAGAAAATGAATATGACGAACTGGAATTTATCTTTACCGTTGATATTTTTAATGAAGGAGTCGACATTCCTTCGGTAAATTCCGTACTTATGTTGAGACCAACGAATTCTCCAATTGTATTTATTCAGCAACTTGGAAGAGGATTGCGGAAGCATGCAGATAAAAGTTTCTTGACTGTCCTTGATTTTATCGGTAATCATAATAAGACTTTCCTAATAGCTCTGGCACTGAACGGAAGTCGTTACTATGATAAAGAAAGTTTGAAGGTAGCGATTGCGACGGGGTTTGCCAATATACCAGGGAGTACCCACATCCAAATGGATAAGATCTCCCAGGAAAGAATTTTGGCGCAGATTGATAATGAAAACTTCAATTCAATGAAATATTTAAAGGAAGCATACTTTGAATTTAAAAAGCTAAATCAAGGGAGAATTCCTTATTTATTGATGGATTATATGAAGTTTGACGGCGCTCCAGATCCTGTTAAATTTATTGATCGTGAAAAAAACTACTTACAATTCGTGGCCAATGTAGAGAGAGATGATGACTTAAAGGAATTATTGAATAATGAAGCATTTGAAGGAACATTAAAAGAATTATCTAGCAAGCTGCCACTAAAAAGGATTTATGAATTTGTTATCATTCGATATTTATTAGATCACGAGGAAATAAATCTAGACATCGCAAAGCGTCAGATCCTAAAAATGATTAATGAAGTGGATGATGATAGTATTCTTCATGCGTTTGAGTGCTTGAATCAAGATTATTATGATAGTGTTCAACTGAAGAATAAGCCTAAATTGGTTGAATTTCGTGATGGAAAGCTTGTTAGGAGTCTGCTGTTTAAAGACTTATTAAACAATGAGAAATACCGGATGTACATCGAGGATGTTGTTTCCTATGGTATTTTCCGCTATGAAAAAGAGTTTAAGCAAGCATTCTACGGAGTTCCACATTTTAAATTGTATGAGCAATATCAAATGGTTGACGCTGCTCTATTGTCTAATTACCGTAAAACCCATAGTGCTTATAGGGGCTCCGGGCTTCTTACAAATGGTCAAAACTACTTTATGTTCATCGACCTTCACAAGGAAGAAGACATTAAGGAAAGCATCAATTATAAGGATAAATTCATAGATGAGCGTAATTTTCAGTGGCAAACACCCAATAATACTTCCCAGAATACGGATAGAGGGCAGAACATCGTTGATAATAGGCGTCGTGGAATTGTACTACATTTATTTGTGAGGAAGTATAAAGTAATTGATGGACAGAGTGAGCCATATATTTATATCGGAACGGGTGATACCGTCCAGTATGAGGGTGAGAGACCCATTACAGTAAAAATCGAGTTGCACAACGAAATACCTTCAACCTTATTTACGGAGTTTACGAAAAAAGTTTAGCCCAATGAAAAAAAAGTAGTCTTCTCATTTCGAGAGACTACTTTTCGTTTATTAATTGTTCTACTGCAGGAATGTCAGCGGGAGCCCATTTGAGTGAATCTAGATTCTCCCTTTTTAGCCAGGTTAGCTTTGAATGCTCACTGGGTGTTGGAGTCCCATCGACGACTCTACATTTAATTGACAGTAAATTAATAATGAATTTTTCGTATTCATGTGTGTTGTCATTAAATACTTCTTTAACTGTCTCAACTTTACATTCCAGTTCTTCAGCGATCTCTCTTTCTAAGGCTGAGTAAAGATCCTCACCAGCTTCAACTTTTCCGCCAGGGAACTCCCACATATTGGGTATGGCCATTTCTGGGGACCTTAAGGCGCATAGTATTTCTTGCTGATCATTTTCGATAATTGCAGCAACTACTTTTACGAGTTTCTTCATGAGTGCCTCCTAATAAGTACAATCTGTATCATGATATCACTTTTCTTGGAAAGTTGCATTTAAGATTCAGGAATTGGAGATGGGGTGTTTTAAATCAATTTGTTTTTAAACGGCTTCGCTTGTTTTCTTATCTACCCCTCCACCAAATCCACAATCTCCCTAATATCCTCAATCCCCAAAGCCTCCGCAATCCTTACAATATGACTAAAATTTATATTCTCACGCTTTCCATTCGCTAGCTCACTAAGCGCGGCATGTCTCACATCCGATAATCTCGACAGCTCACGCAAGGAGATGTTGTGTTTTTGAGTAAGTTCCGCGATTTTAAACTTCAACCTCTTCCCTTGGCTTTTTTTATTTTCGTCAAGGATTCTCAAAATTATTTTGGAGCAAATCGGCCCAATTCCGAGTAAAATACTAAGTGTTCGAATAAAATCATGTGCCGGAGCCTGTCTCCGTGATTTTTTTGAAAATAAGCACGACATCATTCGACCGAAAACTCAGAAATCTTAAGATTTTTACTTTCTTCCACTTTGCAATAAAGCCAGAATCTGTTAGGATATAAAGAAAGGCGATCGATTTAGTAAGAATTAAAAGGAGGCACCTTTTCCATGGAAAAACTGATACTTGATTCTATAGATGAAATGACGCATCTGGATCAACTCGAGGCTGAAGCGATTTATATTATCCGAGAAGTAGCTGCGGAATGTGAAAAACCTGTGATGCTGTATTCGATCGGGAAGGATAGTTCCGTGATGCTGCATTTGGCGCTGAAAGCTTTTTATCCGGAGAAGCCGCCATTTTCTTTCATGCATATTGATACGACGTGGAAGTTCAAAGAAATGATTGAATTCCGCGACCGCAAAGCCAAAGAATTCGGAATCAACATGATCGTTCACTCCAATCAGGAGGGAATTGAGCAGGGGATTAACCCGTTCGATCACGGTTCCGCGTATACGGACATTATGAAAACACAAGCCCTGAAAGAGGGATTGGACAAATACGGATTTACAGCGGCATTCGGCGGCGGAAGACGTGACGAGGAGAAGTCGCGTGCGAAAGAGCGGATTTTCTCGTTCCGGAATAAGAACCATGCCTGGGATCCGAAGAATCAACGGCCGGAAATGTGGAAGCTTTTTAACACAAGAATTAATAAAGGCGAGAGCATCCGCGTCTTCCCAATTTCCAATTGGACGGAAAAAGACATCTGGCAATACATTCGCAGAGAAAACATTGATATTGTGCCTCTATATTTTGCAAAAGAAAGACCTGTTCTCGAACGCGACGGACATCTCATCATGGTTGACGATGATCGCATGAAGCTCGAGCCTCATGAGAAAATTGAAATGAAGAAGATGCGTTTCCGCACATTAGGCTGCTATCCGCTAACTGGCGGTGCCGAGTCGGAGGCGAATACAATTGATGCCATTATTGAAGAAACCCTGGGTGCGGTATCATCCGAACGGACAACGCGGGTGATTGACCAAGAAGCGGCTGGAAGTATGGAAAGACGTAAACGGGAGGGTTATTTCTAAAATGAAGAGTCTTCTTAAATTTATCACTTGCGGAAGTGTGGACGACGGAAAATCCACTCTGATTGGACATATGCTTTATGAGGCTAAGCTTTTGTTCGCCGACCAAGAAAGAGCGCTGGAACTAGACAGCAGACTTGGCAGCCGTGGCGGCAAAATTGACTATTCCTTACTGCTTGACGGGTTGCTGGCAGAGCGTGAGCAGGGCATTACGATTGATGTGGCTTATCGGTATTTTACGACGGATCACCGTTCGTTCATCGTAGCGGACACTCCGGGACACGAAGAATATACGCGTAACATGGCCGTAGGCGCATCTTTTGCTGATCTGGCGATTATTCTTGTGGACGCTAAGAAAGGGGTTATTACCCAAACTAAGCGCCACACTCGGATTTGTGCACTTATGGGCATTAAACATCTTGTTTTAGCCGTGAATAAAATGGATTTAGTTGATTTTAATCCTAAGACATTTGATGCGATCAAACAAGAATTCTTGCAGTTGACCGCTGAGTTTCACTTCGAAAGCATTCAGGTGATCCCTGTTTCTGCAACAGAAGGGGATAACATTACCAAAAAATCGCCAAATACCCCTTGGTACGAAGGCCTTGCCTTGCTGCCGTATTTGGATAATGTGGATGTTCATCAGAGCGACAATACGAAGCAATTTATGATGCCAATTCAGCGTGTATGCCGTCCGGATCATACATTCCGCGGTTTCCAAGGCCAAATTGAGGCTGGGCGTATCGCGGTTGGCGATGAGCTGACAACGTTGCCTAGTCATGAGAAGGCGAAAGTCAAACGGATCCTCGTGACAGACCAAGATCGCGATTATGCCTATGCTGGACAGCCCGTAACCATTCAATTGGATCGGGAAGTCGACGTTTCGCGGGGCTGTGTATTCACGAAGGATAGTCAGCTTCAAGAGGCGGACAGTTTTAGAGCTACGATTCTTTGGATGGATGATTCCGTTCTGACGCCAGGCAAAAACTATCTGGTCAAAGTAGGAACGAAAGTCCTGCCAGGTACTGTAACGGCCATTACGCATAAAATCGAAATCAATACTGGAAAAACGGTTCCAACCGATCATATTGTCAAAAATGAATTGGCAACATGTGAGTTTTCTTTATCTGACAATATCGTTATTGATTCTTTTGAACAAAACAAAAGCATTGGCGGATTTATTCTAATCGATCGTGTAACCAATATGACATCTGCTTGCGGAGTGATTGAGCAAATCCTTCAAAGCTCCGACAATTCTGCGCTAGATACGGAAATCACCAGAGATGTTCGTGCCCAGCAAAAAGGTCAGAATCCTTTGACCCTTTGGTTCACGGGTTCGGTTTCAGATCAATTGGCTCTTGCTAAGGAAGTCGAGAAGCGTTTGGTATCGACAGGCCACCATACGATGTTACTCAAGAATGGCCAAGGAGAATCGTTGCAGCGATTAGCAGAGATTGCAAAATTGATGAACGATGCTGGACTTATTGCATTGGTATCGAATAATTCCCCGATCGGAAACGACCAAGAAACCGTGCGAGACATCATTGGCAAAGAGTATTTTGAAGTTTATGTGAGCTCCAGCACGAATCATATACCTGGGAACCCGGAAGTTGTGATCGATTCAAGTAAGTTTTCAACCGAAGAAGCTGCAAATTATGTAGTGAAACGAATTATCAAATATTTAATCAATGAGAGTAGTGTCGGACAATTCCTTAATTTTTAATGCAAACATAATCCGTGGTAAGTCAACAACTCAGGTGATGTTGTCCTTTAGTAAAGCAAACCCTAGAAGCACTAGCTTCTAGGGTTTCTTCCTTTAACTATTTACTCCAGATACCACTACCAAACCTCAACCATACTTTGATACAATAGTGGAACGAGAAGAGCGGATTCCCCTTTCTTTATCCGCTACACAAATACCCCTACAGAAACGATGATACCCATGAAAATCGAACTCGATAACACAACCATAGACGTCAACGTCCAATACGCCATCCGAAAAAAACTCTACATCCACATCGATGACACGGGTTTCATAACCGTCAAAGCTCCTAACGATACAAGCCAGGAGACGATTATTAACGCTGTGAAACAACACAGCAAGTCTATTCTAGACAAGCTAAATGCCATCACCAAAGCTCGCCAACCAATCCCTAAGGTCAGAGAATACGAAGGCGAAGGCAAGTTCCTTCATCTCGGGAAATATCATTTCCTCCATGAGTTAATTGAAACGAATGGACTCACAGAGGACGAGTTGAAAATCAACCTGAAGAAGTTCTATTTCGCTAGCTGTAAGAAGGTTATCGGGGAACGCATCAAATCCTATCAAACCCAACTAAAAGTCAAACCCAAGACGATTGAGATCGATGAGTCGAGAACCAAGTGGGGGAGCTGCAGCTCGGATAAGAAGCTAACGTTTAATTACCGACTAGCCATGGCGCCTGTTGAGGTTATTGATTATGTCATCATCCATGAGCTATGCCATCTCTTGCATATGAATCATGATCGCTCCTTCTGGAGGCGCGTAGGCAGCATAATGCCGGACTATAAAGAAAAAGAAGCGTTTCTTGCCCGGTATGGGCAGGCGATGACGCTATAACACTCCGTCCACGATCGCACCACTTGTGATTGGACGGTTTTTTCTTTGATTTTTCACATAATCCCAGCGTAACTAACGCTCTCTCATTACGTCTATTAATGTGTTGCTATAAATTTCAATTCTAGCAATCACTGCTATAGAGGGAAAGGAAAGAAGAAGATTATGTTGAAAAAGACAATCTTAATGGGCGTGCTGTTTGTTCTGTTGTTTGCAAATAACGCTTTTGCGTACGATGTACAACTCAAGCCATTCAAGGACGAGGAACAAGATTATGCTAAAGATCCGATTTACACATTATCTGCATTAGGAATTATTAACGGCTACGAGGACCAAACCTATCGTCCCAATGATGACCTGTCTAGAGAGGCTTTCATAAAGTTGCTCGTAATGGCAGGTAAAATAGAGAATCATGCCGCCCTTGGGAATATTCCCGCAGATGTAGCGAAGGACCGTTGGTCGGCACCTTATATTTCTGTTGTCTACGATCGGAAATGGCTGGATAGTTTGCTAGATAGTGAGGGATTACTTCATCCTGCTCAGACGATTACTAGAGAAGAAGTGGCTATGCTCGTAGGGAAATCGTTGCTGGAGTCTGAAAGTGAAGAGACTCGTCAACAATGGCTGTCCACGGATTGGATCAAGGAACGGAACACTAGAGGCTTTAAGGATGAATCGGCCATAGATGAAGCTATGAGACCTTACCTTTATTACGCCGCGCATCGAGGCATTATGGAGGGAGATCAGGCAGGATTTAACCCGAAAGAGTCTTTGATTCGCAAGCAGGCAGCAGCAGTTATTTATCGTTTGATTGATAAGAGTGTTGCCGAACAAAAGATCGACTTCACAGGTTATTATGCCATTCAGTCCTACTCTGCGATTAAGCAGATGAATAAGCTTTCGAATGTGATCTTTGGCTGGTCTCACCTGGAATATAGCGCTGCTGGAACGGCTTCATTGAACATCAGCTCTTCGGAATATCGGGTTCCAAGTGGTTATGAGGAGGTCATTGCCGCTGCGAATGCTGCTCAAATCACGAAAGAACTGATGGTTTTCTATAATGGTGCTAATTTAAAGGACTTCCTGAAGGATCAGTCTGCCAAGAAAACCTTTATCGCATCATTACTTAAGACTTTAACCGATCCGGCCTACTCGTTTACTGGGGTAAGTATTGATTTTGAAGGCTTGAAGGATGCGGCAAGTGCAGCCGACTATATCCAATTCCTTCAGGATTTGAAAGATCAGTTAGGCCCGCTTACATTGTCCGTAGCTGTTCCTCCGATCTATTATTATAAGGGGTATGATTTAAAAGAGATCGGTAAGCTAGCTGATACGGTAATCCTTATGGCTTATGACTTCACGCATGATGATAACATGTTGCCATCTGCTCCATTACCACTAGTGAACGATACAGTCCTTACAGCGCTTCAATTTATACCAAATGAAAAGCTGGTGCTAGGCATATCCAAACAGGCTAACCAGTGGATTACCGCATCCGGGGTAACCGGACCTGCGCTTACCCCATTCATCGTGGATGTAGAGAAAAGGCTAGCAATGCCAGGCGTTGACAGCACGTGGAACATGCCTTACTTCTTGAAGAAAGCTACGTTCGCGGATGAACGCGGTAGTCATGTGCTATTCTACGAGGATTCCCAGAGTATAGCCAAGAAAATTTGGCTCGCCAAGTTCTATAAGCTGAAAGCTGTATCCTTATGGTATATGGGCAACTATACGGCATCGGATTGGGAACGAGTCGGAGAGCAAGCGGCTAAGGAATAGTTAAATATAAAGGAGTTAGGTTTATTAACCTAGCTCCTTTGTTATTCTAGCGGATAGGGTTCATTTTCATTCACCCCATTAATTATCTATGGTAAACTATAGGTAATATGTACTAAACGAAAAGGCGCTGAATCCCTCCATGCTCTATCTATACCGATCAGTTCTACGATACCTAGCGAATAGCAAAAAAATATTTACTCTGTTCATAATAGCGCTATTATTTGAACTCTCCTTTGAGTACTTCACATCATTAAGTATCAAATATTTAATCGACGATGCCATCACGCCTCGTAATATGACTATTTTCTTCGGCCTTCTCTTAGCGCTTCTCATTGGCGGGGTCTTGAATTTGTTAATAGGCGTCGGCGGCGATTATGCCATGTCCAAATTAAACGAGACGATTCTAATCGGCTTGCGCAGGGATCTATATGAACAGACACAGAAGCTTTCTGCTCATTTCTTCTCACGTTATCGAATCGGAGATATTGTCGCGCGGTTCACCATGGATATTCCAGCCGTGGAGCATGCGATGATGCAGACGTTTTCGACGCTTATTTTAGCTAGTCTGAGCATGGTGGTCGGTACGGCGTTATTGTTTGTTTTGGAGTGGAAATTGGCACTTGTTGCGTTTGTCGGCATTGTGTTCATGTTTGTCCCGCAGAAATTATTGAATAAACGCGCTCAGCGCTATAACGAGGAGTACGTTGGCATTGTAGAGTCATTTTCTAATAATATGGATGAGGAAATGAAGGCTTTTAAGGTCATTCGAGGCTTTCAATTGCAGGAATCTATGAAAAATAGGTTCAACAAACAACTGCAAGTTTGGTTCCGGCTAGGTGTGAAGAGGAGCTTTATTAACTCCAATCTTGAGCGACTTCCAATCATGGTGTTATCCGTTATTAACGTGATTATCCTTGGTTTAGGGGGCTATTTTACGTTCCAAGGAACGATGACCATCGGTGATTTAATTGCATTTTATTCGGTTTTCGATACAGTTGGCATCTCGGTGATTCAATTCATGGAGGTCGTGCCTGACCTGATTGAAGGCGAAGTCGGTATCCGACGCATCAACGAGGTGCTCGAGATCCAGCCCGATCTAGAGGATGACGAGCAGGCTGCTCAGAATCCCTCTTTTACAAATGAGATAAAGTTCGACAATGTCACCTTCGGCTACACAGCGGCTCATCCGGTTATTCAGGATCTAACTCTATCGATTCCCGTGGGTAGTTATGTGGCTTTGGTGGGTCCTAGTGGTTCAGGCAAAAGCACGCTGCTCCAACTCCTCATGCGATTCTATGATCCGCAAAAAGGCTCCATCCAAGTGGATGACCTCGATATACGCAAAATCCAGCTGTCTTCGCTGCTTACGCAAGCCGGCGTTATTTTCCAAGAACCCTATCTCTTCAATACGACGATACGCGATAATCTGCTGATAGGTCATCCCGATGCCACGGAGGAGGAGCTTCTTGAAGCGACGCTTGCGGTGGGTGTTCACGAGGCGATTATGCAAATGTCGAATGGCTACGATACTTGGATTGAAAATGATGGAGCCAATCTGTCCGTCAGCCAGCGGCACCGGATATCGATCGCGCGTGCGCTGCTTCGTTCCAACGAGCTGACCTTCATGGACGAAGTCGCGGCATCTCTAGACCCCGAGTCAGAAATCACACTAAATGAGACCATTTCCCGTGTCAATCAAGGTCGTACGGTTGTTGCGGTTTCGCATCGATTGAAGACCGTTTCACATGCGGATCTGATCTATTACATAGATGAAGGGAAAGTTATCGAATACGGAACGCATCAAGAGCTGCTGGAACGCCAAGGGGCTTACCACAGTCTCTGGCAAAAGCAGCAAGGCTTCCAACTATCTCACAATGGAGAAGTTGTCATTGAAGTTGAACGCTTGAGACAGATGCCTTTCTTTGCTTATATGAATGAGGATCTTCTGCACGAAATCAAGGATTTGCTGATAACGGAGAAAATCATGAGCGGCCAGTATGTCTTCCGACAAGGTGAAGCGGGAAATAAACTGTATATCATTGCACGGGGCAAAGTGGAAGTGTCGAAAAGAAATGCCAAAGGCGAGAACGTAAGGGTTGCTGTTCTTCAGGATGGAGACCACTTCGGTGAAATCGCGCTGCTGAAAGATGCACCTCGCAATGCCAACATCACGGCGCTAACCGATTGTATGCTGTTGTCGTTAACTCGCAATCAGCTACTGCCACTATTGGATCGCTATACGGATATGAAGGCGAAGTTGAATCAGTCGCTTAGTGAGCGGAGTTAATCGGGGAACAATCCGTCAATTCCAGAGACTAATTTCAGCTTTAAATAACAGTAGTGAAAAGTTTATCTCGAAATGGAAAAATAAAACATTGCATTATTTGTCGAAACCATGCTATATTATCACTCCGGCCGCAAGACAGGCTGGCGAGAGTAACTGAAAGTAACTCGAAAAAAAGTAGTTGCACATTAAAAGTAAACATGGTATATTACTTCTCGCTGCTTCGGTAACACGGCAGAGAGCAAAAGAAATTGATCTTTGAAAACTGAACAACGAGTGAGTAAGCACAGTCGAGTAATCGACTATAAATGAGATTGTAAAATCTCGCTAGCTTCAAATGAGCACAAATCATCAAACCCTTAGGGGCCCCCGGAAAGTAATCGGAATTCTCTTCGGAGCTTTCGCTTCACTTTAAGGGGAAAACTTTATGGAGAGTTTGATCCTGGCTCAGGACGAACGCTGGCGGCGTGCCTAATACATGCAAGTCGAGCGGGTTTACCCTTCGGGGTAAGCTAGCGGCGGACGGGTGAGTAACA